>NZ_KB906245.1:0-165215 GCF_000381245.1 Thioalkalivibrio sp. ALD1
CGTAGATACCGTCTTGCCCTATGAGGTGCAAGGCGTGTCATTTCGGGGTTGATACGGAGTTTGCGACTTGAGGACGCCGAAGGCGATGTGCAGGAGCTTGCGCATGGCTGCCCCGATCGCGGCCATCTTGGCCTTGCCCCGCCTCAGAAGACGGTGGTACTGGTGCCGTACGTCCGGGTTGTGGCGGCTGGCCACGACGGCGGCCATGTAGAGCGTTTTGCGCAGCCGCCCCGAGCCGGCCTTCGCCAGCCGCGGGGGTCGCTGGACCGAGGTCCCGGACTCCTGCAGGACCGGTACCAGTCCATGGAACGCCGCCGCCTGCCGAGCACTCGTGAACGCACGGCTGCGCAACGTCGCGGCCATCGACGCCGACAACACCCGGCCGATGCCGGGGATGCTCTCCAGCAAGGCCCGATCCCGCTTGAGATGATCATGCGCGTCGAAGTGATCATCGATCTGCTGCTGTAGCCGACGGTATTCCTCGCGCAGGGCTTGCAGCACGTTGTCGATCGACGCCTGGGCGAGGGTGTCCTCGCTGAACTGCGCCTTCTCCAGGCGATTCTCCTCGCGCCGGATGTCCTGCTCAAGGGCTTCCAGCCGGCTGAGCAGGCGTTTGAGCTCCCGCACCTCGGGCGGCTCAGGTTGCCAGCGCCGTGGCGCGCGCTCGATGCCGTAACGCGCCAGCATCATGCTGTCCTTGCGATCCGTCTTGTTGCGCACCCCCATGCCTTGGGCGTGGAAGCGCACCTGAGCCGGGTTCAGCACATAGACCCGAACCCCCTGCTCATGCAGCCAGTAGGCTAGCGGTTCGTGATAGATGCCGGTGGCTTCCAGATACACCTGAAGCGTCTCGGGCGCTTCACCCGTGTTGCGCTGCAGCCAGCGCAGCAACTCCGGGTACTGGTCCTGGCGGTTCGGGAATACCTTCGGCTTGACCTTGCCCGCCTCCAGATCCCGGACCCACATGCAGTCGAGCTTGTTCTTGCTGACATCAATGCCAATATGAGCCATCTCGTCCTCTCACCTTGTCCGTACAGCCTCACCCGCCCTTCACGGGGAGCTTGGATACCGTTCAAACTTCGAGATGAAAAAGGACTCGGGGGCCCATCTACGGCACAGGTTCGTGACCTCAGGATGCGATCGGGTTACCCCGAGTCCGGTGCGGTCCATGGTAGCGATCCGTGAACCGCAAGACACAAGGATGCGATGAGCTCCGCGAATCGCATCATCACACCTGCCCACAACCGGTGCGTTTCACCAGGCTCAACCCACCCTGCGAATCGCTTTGTCATCTCGGCTGCACCCCCGTCATCCCGGCCCCAGCGCAGCGAAGAGCCCGGATCTCCACCCCCAGCCGAAACCCCTGCCTGGCGCCATCCGCCCGGCACAACACCCCGCAAACCCCCAACACTGACAATGTGCGTCAGTTCACATGACAAAATTGGTCACATGCCCCCTGTCACAGAGTGACCAAAGCCGTCATACTCGGGGCATCAGGCAACCCATACCCGCCTGACTACGGGGCTTTTCGCGAAATCGGACGAGTTGGCACCCGCCTTGCATCCACTAGAACGTATGCCGCACGGCGGCACTCCGTCTTCCGTCACACACAGGGAGTAACACAATGCAGAAGAAAACCGCCCAACAGGGCTTCACCCTTATCGAACTGATGATCGTCATTGCGATCATCGGCATTCTAGCTGCCATCGCATTGCCGGCTTACCAGGATTACACCGCCCGTGCCCAAGCCTCCGAAGGGTTGAGTGTGACTTCAGGTGTACGAGCCGATTTCGCAGTTGCCCAATCCGAGGGAGAAGATTACAGCGCAGACGACCTCGGGAACCTTTCGGGCCGTTACGTCAGTACGGTCACTTACGCTGGCAGCCGTTTCACCGTCAACTTCGGCGACGGTCGGCTTGCTGGCGATAGCTTCGAACTATCCCCGCGCATTAGCAACAATCAGATTCAGGGATGGACCTGCCGTGGGACCAACATCGAAGACCGGTTCTTGCCCAGTGCCTGCCGTCCGTAAGACTTTACAATAAGGCCTTGATCGTGAACCGGGGTTGCCGTGCGGCGCGCGGCAACCCCTTTTTTATGACGCTTGCATGCTAATTTCCGTCTCCAAGGCACATCAGCTCGCTCCTACGGTCGCGTTAGCCACCGCACTGCTCGCGGTCGGAAGTCTCTATGCCCTAGCCTTGCCGGGCTACTGGCTATTCGACGACTGGCCTAACCTTGTGGGGTTAGACCATGTCGATGATTACCATTCGGCGCTGCGCTATATACTGTCCGGCGAGGCCGGCCCTCTGGGACGACCGGTCTCCCTGTTGACGTTCGCTCTACAGGCCGACGCCTGGGCTGAGAATCCCGAAACCATGCTTCGGGTCAACTTTGCAATCCATCTGCTGGCGATGGTCGCAGTATTCTTTCTCGCGAGCGGTCTCACCAAACTACGCCCGACCCTCTCTGTGGAGCGGGCCTTCTGGATCGGCGCACTGACCGCCGCCATCTGGGGCATAGCTCCTTTCCTGGCCACCACGCACCTTATGGTCATCCAGCGTATGACCAGCCTTTCTGGCCTCTTCGTCTTTGCCGGACTCGCGCTGTTCGTCTGGGCACATGTGCTGAACAACCGCACTGGACGATTTCTAAGCCTGATCGGCGGACTTGGCGTCGCCACGGCACTGGCCGCACTGTCAAAGGAGAATGGCGCGCTCTTGCCTCTCCTGGCACTGCTCATTCTTCTGGCCTGGATTCCCAGAGAGCGCTGGCTGCGCGGGCTATGGGAACGCTCGGTCATCGTCTGCCTCGCCGTAATCCCGAGCCTGTTTATCCTCGGGTATCTCGGTCTGGACCTGTTCGACACTCTGCGGGCCGGCGATTACGGGAACCGAAGGGAATTCACGGTGGCGGAACGTCTGATGAGCCAGCCCGTGATCCTGCTGGACTATCTCCGCCAACTACTCATACCACGCGCCATTGCGGCCACCCCTTTCATGGACCACATTCCCGCCTCGCGGGGTTTGCTGGACCCACCGATCACATTAGTCGCAATGGCCTTCTGGCTTGCGCTCGCGGGAGCCGCCATATGGCTGCGCCAAATCGCACCCTGGTTCCTCTTCGGACTCACCTTCTTCCTACTTGCCCACGTACTGGAGTCCACCTTTATTGGCTTGGAGCTGTATTTTGCTCATCGAAACTATGTCCCGGCCTTCGGGCTGTTTTTTGCGCTGGTCTACCTCGTCTTTACATTACCCGCCCAATACCTACGGGCTGGACTGATCGCCTTGATCGCCTACGCACTACTCAGCGCCATAGTCCTTTTTCAAGTAACCGCGAACTGGAATGATAAGAGAGTGAACGCGGAAATGTGGATTGATTACAACCCCCACTCTGTTCGAGGTACGCAACTTCTTGTCCAACAGCTCAACGCATCTGGCGAGCACATGGCGGCTCGAGAGTTACTGGAACGTATCGCCAAAAAGCGCCCCGAAATTGCGTTGTTGCAGATCCAGCGAACGAATAACTGTATCGGCGCAGTTGAAGAGTTTCCCAATATTCTGAATGAGGTACTGACCAAGCTAGCTTCGACTCCTCGCTACCGTCCCATTGGGCCTATCGAACTCCACAGACTATCGCAGAGCAAGGAGCCTTCGCCCCTCTGCCCCCCACGAGACCACGCGGTACTTATCAAACTCTCAAATGCGCTACTGGATAACCCAGCGTTTTCGGATAGGGACTTTTCCAAATCACAGCTCCTAATTGCACGCGCATTCGCTCAGGTTCACTTAGGGGAAAAGGCGAAAGCCGTGGAAGATTTCCACGAATCGGTTAGGCTCCATCCGGATCTCGAAATAGCTTTTCGCAGTTTATCTCTCCAAGCCAACCTGGGTGACTACGAAGGTGCTTTCGCGTTCTTGGAAGAGCTGGAAGCCAACGTACCGAATGACCCCTTGCGACATGTCGCTTGGCGAAGCAGGATTTCAGAGTTCCGCGGGATCCTGGAAACCTCGCGCGAGATCGATCGACAATCCGATGCACCCGGGGTTTTCGCACCCATCCCCGAATAGCAGGGCAGGCGCCCACACCAAAAGGAACGGCCGATGCCTGGATCACTTAGTGTCGTAATTCCGGCCCGTAATGAAGGACGGGCGATCGGGAGTGTTGTGCAGGGGGTGCGCGAGGTGCTGCCTGATGCAGAGGTCATCGTGGTCGATGATGGGTCCGTCGACAACACCGCGGCGACGGCCAAGGAAGCCGGCGCCAGAGTACTTGTGCAGCCTTACAGCATGGGCAACGGAGCCGCCATCAAACGCGGCGCGCGCTCGGCCGGAGGGGACATAATCGTATTTATGGACGGGGACGGGCAGCACAACCCGGACGATATCGGACGCCTTGTCGAGTGTCTTGAAAACGGTTTCGACATGGCGGTGGGGGCGCGACAGAAGGGCTCTCAGGCCAATGTGGGACGAGGCCTGGCTAACCAGTTTTACAATCGCCTGGCCAGCTACATGACGGGACAACACATCAAGGATCTGACCTCGGGCTTTCGCGCCGTACGGGCGCGGCTCTTCCGGGAGTTTCTCCACCTGCTACCCAATGGTTTCTCGTATCCAACCACGATCACGATGGCGTTCTTTCGCGCCGGGTACCCGGTTTCGTATGTGCCCATACACGCCGCCAGGCGGGTCGGCAAGAGCCACCTGAAGCCGATCCAGGACGGCATTCGCTTTCTGCTGATCATCTTCAAGGTCGGCACACTCTATTCGCCGCTCAAGCTGTTCGTTCCATTTAGTCTCGTCTTTTTCCTGGTTGGCCTTGGCTATTACTTGTTCACGTTCGTGACCATGGGCCGATTCACCAATATGAGCGCCCTTCTGCTTACAACATCCGTGGTGATCTTTCTGATCGGACTGGTTTCCGAACAGATCACCCAGCTCATTTACAAGGACGCGGTGGCGGAGGACGATCCGACCTCCACTGATGGCCGACACGACTGACACCCCAGCCAGCACGCACCGCACCCGCGTGCTGATGACGACCTCCACCCTCCCACGCTGGGAGGGCGACACCGAGCCGCGGTTCGTACTGGATCTTGCGCGCTCACTGGATGCGCAATGCGATGTCGAACTACTGGCCCCGCACGCACCGGGCGCCGCGCGCAGAGAAACGCTCGAGGGCGTCGCGGTCTCTCGATTCCGGTACTGGATCCCCGCCTGGCAGGCCGCTGCCTACGAGGGTGGGATGGTGCAGCGGCTGCGGCGCAGGCCCTGGCGCGTGCTCCAGCTCCCGATATTTTTGCTGTCTCAGACCCTTGCGATCGCACGTCGTCTGCGCAGAAAGTCGGATGTCGACTTGATACACGCGCACTGGATCGTCCCTCAGGGACTCGCCGCCATAATCGGTCGTGCGCTTGCGGGCAAGCCAGACGTTCCGATCCTCTGCACATCCCACGGTGGAGACCTCTTTGGGCTGCAGAAAGGCTGGATGCAGCGGCTGAAGCGATGGATCGTATCCCGCTGCGATGCCACCACGGTGGTCAGTGAGGCCATGGTCGCGCCCATGCAGACGCTTGGTTCCCGCCATCCGCCAGAAGTAATCCCCATGGGCACCGACTTGCAGGGCCTCTTCACGCCCGGGGGCAAAACCTCGACTCGGCGAGAACCGAATCACCTGATCTTCGTCGGGAGGCTGGTGGAAAAGAAGGGTGTGCACGTTCTGCTGGACGCCCTGGCGATGTTCGATGCCGACAAGCGGCCTGACCTCGACATCGTGGGGGAAGGGCCGCTGCGGCCAGCGCTGGAAGAGCGGGTGCGGAAACTCGGCATCGAACCCAGCGTGCGTTTTGTGGGTGCAATCCCCCACTCCAGGCTCCCCGAGTACTACCGCCGCGCCAGCGTGGCGGTGTTTCCGTTCGTCCAGGCCTCCGACGGCGACCAGGAAGGTTTCGGGCTGGTGATGGTAGAGGCGATGGGCTGTGGGTGTGCGGTTATCGCATCCGACCTGCCCGCCGTGCGCCAGGTCATTCCCACAACCGAACACGCGGTGCTCTCACCTCCGTTCGATCACCAGGCCCTTTTCGAACAGATTCGCCGCACCCTCGAAGACCCGGAGCACCGCGCCCAAATAGCGTTGCAGGGGCGCCGGTTCGTACTGGAACGGTTCGACCGGGACGTCACCCGTGACGCCTTCGCGTGCCTCTACCAAACGCTGGCGAGCCCTGGGACGAACAAAACCAGCCACAGTCCCGACAGATGAAGATCGACAAGCGCAACCCGGTCCACTGGATGCTACTCGGGTCGTCCGCGATCATGGCGGTTGCCGCCGTTCTACTCCGTCCTCTGTTACGCGAGCGCAAGCGGACGGATCGCGCGCGTCGAGTCCTGCTGTATGGGCACAAGCTGAACGGGAACCTGCTGGCCCTCTACAACGCGGTACGCAACGACGAACCCGGTTTGAAAATCCAGTTCCTGACACTGGACCCGGCGTATCACCGCAGCCTCAGATCCTCCGGGGTCGACAGTGTCCTTGCGATCACGCCCTCAGCCGCACTCGAACTGGCCCGGGCCGATGCCATCATCAGTGATCATGGACTGCACACGCTTCAGGTGCTGCTTGAGTGGACCGACATCCGCTTTTTCGATGTCTGGCACGGCATTCCCTTCAAAGGCTTCGACGCCGACGACTTTCGTGTCCAGCATCGCTATGACGAGATATGGGTGGCTTCTCCCCTGCACCGACAGCTTTACGTCGACCGGTTTGGATTCGACCCCAACCGGGTTGTAGCCACCGGCTATCCGCGAACCGACCGTCTTGTC
Organism: Thioalkalivibrio sp. ALD1; assembly: GCF_000381245.1. Classification (NCBI taxonomy): domain Bacteria; kingdom Pseudomonadati; phylum Pseudomonadota; class Gammaproteobacteria; order Chromatiales; family Ectothiorhodospiraceae; genus Thioalkalivibrio; species Thioalkalivibrio sp. ALD1. The sequence goes on from NZ_KB906245.1 coordinate 6,822, forward strand.
GCTCCGGAATCGACCAACGCCGAAACCCGCCAACGCCTCGGCCTCCCGCCCTCGGGGCCGGTGATCCTGTTCGCGCCCACCTGGGCCCAGGACGATGCCCAGCGTGCGATCTATCCATTCGGGGAGACCGGAGACCGGTTTCTGAAGGGCCTGTCCGACGTCGCAGCGCGGCACAACGGTTGCGTGATCCTCCGCCCCCATCTCAATACCCGCGAACCGGTCACGGCCCAGCAACCACGTGTTCACACGCTCGCGTCCGACGCATACCCCGACACCGAAGAGATCCTTCAGGTCAGCGACATCCTGATCTGCGACTGGTCGTCCATCGCATTCGATTTTCTCCTGCTGCAACGACCTACGATCTTCCTCGAAACACCCGCGCCATTCCGCAAGGCCTTCTCACTGGGCCCGGAGTGGCGTTTCGGTCCGGTCGTGGACGACCTTCCCGCGTTGCTCGCAATCTTGGACACTGCCCTAGATGAGCCGGATCGATACTGGGAGGATTACAGACAAACCCACCAAAGTACGCTTGAACGCCTTTATCAGGGCTACGCCGACGGGCAGGCCAGTCAGCGCTGTATTGAGCGCCTGCAGAGCCGGATCGGGCCATCTACTTCCTGATCTTCTCGATCACGGCCGTCGTGGACACCGCGGGTGTCCGGGCAAAATAGACAACCTTGCAGATATCCGAAAACTCGTCGAACCGGCCTTTCCAGTCATCACCCATCGCCAGGACATCGGCTTCATTCTCGATCAGGTAGTCCCTTTTCTGCTCGAGCGACGCCTCGAAGAACACATCGTCCACACAGCGCAGCGCCGCTACCAGCCGCGCCCGCTCATCCTGCGAAAAGACCGGTGCGCGACCCTTCTTGGACTCATTCAGCGCATCGGTCGATACCCCGACGACAAGCCGATCTCCAAGCGCACGCGCGCGTTCCAGCAAACGCAAATGCCCCAGATGCAGCACGTCGAAGGTGCCAAACGTCACGACTGTCACAGGCCCGTGTTCCATACAAACTACCTTCTGCGTTCCATGCGGATCGGCGACTGGCGCAAGGACACCAGCCGATGCAAATGATAGTGGAGCCTGCGTACGAGGCGCTTCGGCAGTACGTGGAGCAACGCGGGTTGTTGCCTGATGAGGCTCAACGCGCGCCGCCAACGCCCCTGTCGGATATCCCTGGAGAACGCATACAGGGCTTCGTTCACCCGCAGTGCCTCGATCTTGCGATCGAACGCCCCGATCACGGGCTCGGGCCAGTTTGTCATCTCCCTGCAAGCTTCCAGGCACCGGCGCATCGCCGCATCATCGGAGAGCTGCGCCGTGATCGAACCTGGTGTAATCCGATAGTAGTAAAGTGGCTCGGGCCAATAGCGCAGCTGCGCGCCCGCCGCAGCGAGGCGTAACACAAATTCGGCATCTTCCCCGAAGATGCGGCTGCTGTGTCTAACGCCGCTCTCTCGGAGGAATCTCGCCGGTATGATTGGCTTGATCAGCAACCGATCCGAACGAATGTACTCTTCAAGCGCAATTTCTCTACTGACCTTCCCACGTGAACCGAAGGCACGCCATCCATGAAGCGCTCTCCACGGAACCATCCCACCCTCCGCGTCATGGCAGATTAAGAGATCGTCGAACACCAGAGCATGTCCCCCCCAAGCTTCTGCTCGCCACATAAGCTGTGAAAGCCGGTCCGGATGCCAAGCGTCGTCCGCATCGATCACAGCAATCCATGATCCCTTGCTCACGGCAATCGCTCGGTCTCGAGATCGGCCCGGCCCGATGTTCTGCTCGTTATGAATCAGCCGCACCCTCGGGTCTCGGACGCTAGACAACACGTCCCAAGTGCCATCAGTGGAACAGTCGTCACAGATGATCAACTCGATCGATTCCATCGTCTGTTCAAGTACGGAATGAACCGCCTGAACAACGGTGCTCTGCGCATTGTATGCGGGCATCACCACCGAGACCCTAGGTGGGCACATACCCCCGTGCGCTGTCCAAGCCATTCCTAGGCCTTTATCAACGGAACCATCACGCCAACCCCGGGGTCGCAACCTTCACGATGCACCGCCCCCAAGACCCAGAACCCCTTTCGCCATCCCTCCAAGCGTACCCCCATCATCCTCTCAATCTTCCTGAGGCAAATTCCACCTGCTATCCTTCCCAAATTGCCTTCCACCGCTCGGCCCTCCGAGGACGTACCCGTGCCACCGGCGCCGCACCAAACCAACAGCCCACTCAACAGCGAACCCATTGATGCGGTCATCACATGGGTCGATGGCAATGATCCACGCCACATCGCCAAGAAAAAGGCCGTGCTCGGCGAGAAAAGCCGGTTTTCCATGAGCGCTATCCCGGGTGGACGCAGCCGGACCAGATTTATGGACAACGGCGAGCTGGCCTTGTGCATATACTCAATCCGAAAGTTCGCACCGTGGTTTCGAACGATATATGTCGTTACAGATGATCAATGTCCTGACTTTCTGGACATCCGCACTCGGCAAAGACTGGCCGTACAAATCATCGACCACAAAACCATTTTTAGAAACCATGAATGGGCACTTCCTACGTTTAACTCCCGGACCATCGAGACTGCAATTCATTTGATACCGGGACTTTCAAGTCGATATGTATATTTCAATGACGATTTTGTGATCCTTCAACCAACCAACGCAGATGATTTTTTCAGTTCAAATGGAGTCGTATTGCGGGGAAAGTGGAAAAACATTCAGAAATTTGGCCCCCTTCGGTTATCAGTTAGCTCATTGGCCAACCATTTCGCCGAGCGTGTTCTCGGAATCAATAGGTCCATGCACATACTGCCTCAGTACCGCGCTGCAGAACTGGCCGGTCTGCGGGACCAATTCCTCGAGATACCACATGTGCCATATCCCGTGAAGAAGTCCTCTCTTGAGCAGTATTTCTCACGAAACCCGGACGTTTTCACCGAAAACATTCGGTACCGGTTTCGAGATATGAACCAGTTTGTCACAAACCCGCTCGCTGCATATTTGGAGATCGTCAGTGGAAGATATACTGTGTCACCTAGGGATGACTATCTGACAATCTGCTTTAACCGACATACTCCCAAGAAAATACGCGAGAAAACTGATTTGATTGAATCCGGAAATATACGATTTCTCTGCCTGCAAGGCCTTGAACAGGCTCCTCCTCCGGCCTTCCAACGCGTAAGGTCACTCCTAGATTCACTGGTTTTCGACCGCCCTACCGCGAACCCCTTGAGCCCTAATGACCAACGTTCGCCCGGCGGGCAATCTGGCTAATGAGCGGAAGGAAGACATCCGAACTTTTGCGCCCTTAGTCTCGCTGCGCAGTGCAACAGGTGGAGCCGTCAAAAGGCGCGACCGGAGAAGGACGAACCCCACACGAAGAGCCGGTGGTAAGAATGTCTTGAATCCTTCTGACACGTTAGACCACTTGCACTCATCCCGCGCATACGATCGCGGGGAATATCGATCACAACGCCCCCATCGGCGCGGGATTACAACTCGACCAGATGAACCTCGCCTCCTCGCAACCCCACCGGGCGGGAACCGCAAACCTGTACGCCCCGACGTTCGCCCATCCCAGGCACCCAGCATTCGCCATATTAATGAATTGTCCACTTCCCCCTCTAACCCGCGCTTTGCAGAGGAACCGTCCTGACGCCCAACGACCGGCTGACCGCCAGGGCCAGGACAGCATGGGCCGCCGCCAGGGTTACGGCGGTCGCCATGGCTGCTCCGAGCATCCCGAACGGCGGGATCAGCGCGAGATTTAGGACGATGTTGGTCACACTGGCGGCCACAAAAATTCGCAGTGAAATTCGCTCGTGGCCGGTCATTTTGAGGACCGTCGGGGCCAGCCCGAAAAAGGCCACGGCAATCTGACCCGCCGCCAGAACCAGAAGCGGCCCGATGGCCACGACGTAGTCTCCTCCAAAGACGATACGCAACAGCCATTCCCCCGCGAAGTAGAGCACGGCAAAGGCCGCAACTGCAGCAAGAAAACTCCATCGGGCCGCGCGGACGACCAGACGTTGCAGGCCTACTTGATCGTTCAGCGCATGCAGCCGGGCCACGCGGGGGCCGACCACCAGCGTAACGCCCACCAGCACGAAGATGATCAGCTCCGCCGCCTGCGCGGCAATGCGGTACTGTCCAACCTCGGCCGCTGTGGTGAGCACTCCCAGCAGGACGATGTCGGTGTACTTGATCAGCTGCTGCGCGCCCATCAGCAGCGCCAACGGGACCAGGGCCCGCCACCATTCACCGGGTACAGAGAAGGGCTGCACGTCCCGTGTTTCCGGGGCCCTGAGTCTATGGAACCAGAGCAGGCCAGCGAGCACCGCAACCGCCGTGGCGGCGGCGTTGATGCCTACGGCCAGGCCGGGCTCCAGTCGCGAAGCCAGCGCCAGGGCGCCCACCCCCAGAAGCAGCAGCCCCGGCTTGACCAGGGCTTCCAGCAGTATGCCCTTGACCGGTTCGCCAATGCCCCGCATCAGCGCGATACGCAGACTGTTGGCGACCAGCAAAGGGATCAAAACAATCCCGCCGAGGGCTGTCCAGTATTCCGTGGGCGACAGGCGTTCGCCCCATATGACGAGTGCCGCGATCAGCACACCGACGACCGCCAGAGTCGAGAGGGTCGAAACACGGAAGGCCCAACGCCAGAAGCCCCGTACCCGCGCCCAGTTCGCAACCGCATGGCCTGCAGCCGTCTCACGTACCGTCAACGTCCCCAGCCCGGCGTGCGCGGGAAGCACAACCAAAGACGCCACTGCGATTACAAAGCTGTAGATCCCGAACCCACTGGGCCCCAAGGAACGCGCCAGCACGACAGTCGCCGCCAATCCCAGTACGAGGCTGACGACCTTCAGCATCATCACAAGACTGGTCTGAGAGCCCAGACTATATAGCGATTGATCGCCCGATCTTCCCAATTCGTGGCTCCCCCACAGACGCCGCGTTGCGCGACATACCCCAACCAGGACCGCACGATCGAATGCGCCGGCAGCTGCTAGTTGCCCACGCCTAGGCGGCGATCATGCTTGTTCCTTCAAGCTCATTGTCGTTACGAAGGATAACGTTTACCGACGTATGGGGGCAGTTGGCGAGCCCCATTCGTCCTGTCGGTGCAATTGGGATTGGCGTTGCTCTTGCGCCTTACAGGGCGGAACGGGACTGGTCGCCAGCGGGGGCCTGACGAGGGGGCATCCAAAAGAAAGAGCCACCCGGGCTTCCGTTCCTGGGCGGCTCTAGTGAAGGCGTCCCTGCCTTCGCGGTTAAAAGTAGCACACCGTTTACCGATTTCTAGACTTATTCCGCGTTTTTTGCCGAACGGCGCCGTGTGAACGATGAACGGTGTTTTCTCCAAAAGATCAACGATCATTTCATTCGTTTTGGCAAATCCAATCAGTCACATGGCTTCGCTTTGTGCGGTCGGCGCAGGGGGCATTGCCACGCAAGGCCGGTCGATGATTGCCGCTGATTCGGGTTTCGCCTACTCTTTGGCGCCTTCCCCGCGTGGCGCCCGGCAGTCACACAGCCGCGCCGCCGCGGGAAGCTCCATTCGTAATCAATACCAGGCAACCAAGCACCATGAGCGAGCCCATCACGCTGCGCGGCCGTCTCGGCCAGTTCATCGAGGCGCGCCTGACCCAGCGCGCCATCATCGCAATCATCCTGCTGAATGCCGTGACGCTCGGACTGGAGACGTCCGACACCGTGATGGGCTGGATGGGGCCGGTGATCATCGCCGCAGACGTGACCATCCTGTCGATCTTCACCGCCGAGGTGCTGATCAAGCTGTTTGTCTATCGCCTCAGCTTCTGGCGCAACCCGTGGAACGTCTTTGATTTCCTCGTGGTGGCGATCGCCCTGGTCCCGGCCACCGGGCCGTTCCAGGTGTTGCGCGTGCTGCGACTGCTGCGCCTGGTGTCGATGGTGCCGAAACTGCGCTTTATCGTGGAGGCGCTGTTGAGGGCCATTCCCGGGATCATGTCGATCATGGGCCTGTTGATACTGATCTTCTACGTGTTCGCGATCATCGCGACCGGGCTTTTCAGCGACTCGTTTCCGCAAAAATTCGGGACGCTCGGGGCCTCGATGTACAGCCTGTTCCAGGTGATGACACTGGAAGGCTGGTCCGAAGACATCGCACGCCCGGTGATGGAGGTCTACCCCTGGGCCTGGGCGTTCTTCGTACCGTTCATCCTGATCGCCACGTTCACCGTGTTGAACCTGTTCATCGCGATTATCGTGGACGCGATGCAGCGCATGCATGACCGCGCGATGGAGATCGAGCAGCAGATGATCCACGACAGCGTGCACGAGGAGAACAAGGCGCTGCACTCGGAGATCCACGAGCTGCAGCAGGAGACGGTCAAGCTTCAGGAACGCCTGATCCGCATGCAGAGCATGCTGGAGAAACGGGTGAAGTGACGACCTGACGAATGGCGGCATGCGCACGGTTCGCGTGCGAGCACGCTCCCGCAGGGTCCGGAATGTCCTCCGGGCCCATGGAAATCCGTAGGATGCAATGAGCGCAGCGAATTGCATCAATGCCGCGCCGCCCCCCAGCGACCGGTGCGTTTCGCGAGGCTCAACGCACCCTACGAAGCCTCCGGTAGTCCGTGGTCGCTGGATCAGGCGTTGGCGGCGACCTGCTCGGCCGCGGGTTCGCCCAGACGGCGGCCGGTGGCGTTGAGTACGGCCTGCAGCGTGGCGGCGGTCGTGTCCTCGCCCAGGGCGACGCCGACGGAACGCTCGCCGTCGACCTGTACGTCCACCGCGGCCATGGCGCGCGCCTCGGTGCCCGCCTCCATCGCATGCTCGTCAAAGTGGTTCACCTTGACCTCCACGCCCCGGTCGGCCTTCATCGCGGCGGTCAGGGCCTCGACCGCGCCGTGGCCCTCGCCCTTCAGGCGTGACTCGCGTCCGGGCGGGCCCATGGTTGCGTCCAGCCGCACCACCGCGCCTTCCTTCTCGATTTCGTAGCGCACCAGATCCCAGCCGGCGACCGGCGTCAGGTAGTGCTGTTCGAACAGCCGGTGGATACGCTTCGAGGAGACCTCAACCTGGGTGGTCTCGGCGTCCTTCTGCACGATGCGGGCGAACTCGATCGCCAGCCAGCGCGGCAGCTCAATGCCGTAGTCGCGCTCCAGCACATGGGACACCCCGCCCTTGCCGGACTGGCTGTTGATGCGCACAACCTCTTCATAGCGCCGACCCAGATCGCTCGGGTCGATCGGCAGGTAGGGCACGTTCCAGTGGCCGCCCTTCTCCTTGTAGTGCGCCAGGCCCTTGCGGATCGCATCCTGATGGCTGCCGGAGAACGCGGTGTACACCAGCTCGCCGGCCCACGGGTGGCGCGGATGGATGGGCATGTCGGTGCACTCCTTGTACACGTCCATCAACCGTTCCATGTCGGACAGGTCGATGGTCGGGTCGATCCCCTGCGAGTACAGGTTCATCCCAACGGTGACCAGGTCCATGTTGCCGGTGCGCTCGCCGTTGCCGAACAGCGTGCCCTCCAGGCGATCAGCCCCGGCCAGCAGGCCCAGTTCGGCCGCGGCCACACCGGTGCCCCGGTCGTTGTGCGTGTGCAGCGACACGCAGAAGTGCTCGCGATACTGCACATGGTCGCAGAACCATTCGACCTGGTCGGCGAATACGTTCGGCGTGGCGGACTCGACCGTGGCCGGCAGGTTGATCACCACCTTCTGGCCCTGATCCGGGCGCCAGATCGCGTTTACTGCATCCACGACCTCGACCGCGTAGTCCAGCTCGGTGGTGGAAAAGCTTTCCGGCGAGTACTGGAAGATCCAGTCCGTCTGCGGGTATTTCGCCGCGTAGTCGCGCACCCAGCGCGCGCCGTTCTCGGCGATGCCGCGGATGCCGGCACGGTCCATGCGGAAGACCTGCTCGCGCTGCGCCGGGTTGGTGGAGTTGTACACGTGCACCACCGCGCGCGGCGCGCCCTCCAGCGCCGCGAAGGTCTTCTGGATCAGATCCTCGCGGGCCTGGGTCAGTACCTGGATATACACGCCCTCGGGGATACGGTCTTCCTCGATCAGGCGGCGGGTGAAGTCGTAGTCGATCTGCGAAGCGGAGGGAAAGCCGATCTCGATCTCGGTCAGGCCAATATCCACCAGCACCTCGAAGAAGCGCATCTTCTGCTCGACGCTCATCGGATGCACCAGCGCCTGGTTGCCGTCGCGCAGGTCCACCGCGCAGAAGCGCGGCGCAACCGTGGTGCACTTCGCCGGCCAGCGGCGATCCGCCTTGTCGATCGGCGGGAACGGGGCATATTTGGTGTGATCGAAGGCCATCTTGATTCTCTCCTGGGGCCGCAGCGTTCATCTGCGGCGATTCGTCCACTTGCACATTATCCTAACGAATTTATGCGGACAGAACCTTGCTTATTTCGCATGGAACCGGCTCATCGTGGTTCATTATTGCGTACGATAGCCAATTAGGCGCAATATTCCACCATGGAACCGCAACCGCACAAGCTCGACCGCTTTGATCGCCACATCCTGGAAATCCTGCAGGAGGACGCGAGCCTGTCAAACCAGGCACTCGCCGATCGCGTGGGGCTGAGCCCTTCGCCGTGCCTGCGGCGGGTCCGGGCACTCGAACAGGCCGGAATCCTGATCCGGCGCGTGGCCCTGCTCGACCGGCGCGCCCTGGGGCTGGAACTGACCGCGCTAATCCACATCGGCATGGACCGCCACACCCCGGAACGCTTCGCCCGCTTCGAAGAGGCGATCTCCAGCTATCCCGAGGTGCAGCACCTGTATCTGATCACCGGGCAATCAGCCGACTACATGCTGCAGGTCGTGGTCCCGGACATGGATGCCTACCAGAACTTCCTGCTGCGCCGGGTCACCCGGCTGGAAGGAGTGGACTCGGTGCACTCGAGCTTCGTGCTGCGCCGCGTGGTGGATCGCACCTCGCTGCCGCTGGACTACATCCGCGACTGACGGCGGACCACGACCGGTCCTACGACACGGCTTCGTTGCTCAGCGCCCGCCGAACTGGGGCAGCAGACGCGCGGGCAGCAGGTGGACCAGGATAAAGCCCAGCATCGCGGCGACGACGATCGTCGGCCCGGTCGGGGTGTCGTACTGGAACGAACCCCAGACGCCGGCGATTACCGCCAGCATGCCGATCACGCCCGCCAGCAGTGCCATCTGCTCCGGCGTCGAGGCAAAGCGCCGGGCACTCGCGGCCGGGATAATCATCAACGCCGTGATCAGCAGCACGCCCACCACCTGCATCGCCGCCGCGATCACCAGCGCGATCAGCAGCATCAGCCCCAGACGCACGGCCAGCACCGGTACGCCCTCGACCCGCGCCAGCTCCTCGTGCACCGTCAGCGCCAGCAGCGGCCGCCAGAGCAGTACCAACAGCAACAGCGCAATGCCGCCGCCGATCGCGATCGCCACCAGGTCGTTCGTGCCCACCGCGAGGATGTCGCCAAACAGATAGGCCATCAGATCCACCCGCAGGCCCTCAATAAAGGTGACCGCCACGATCCCCAGCGACAGCGCGCTGTGCGCGAGGATCCCCAGCAGCGTGTCGGAGGCCAACTCCTGGCGCCGCTGGAGGATCACCAGCAGCACCGCGATCGCGACGCAGACGATGGTCACCATCAGGTTGAGATTCGTTCCAAGCAGAAACCCGAGCGCTACCCCCAGCAGGGCGGAATGCGAGATCGTGTCGCCGAAATAGGCCATGCGCCGCCAGACCACAAAGGCACCCAGCGGTCCGGCCACGGCCGCCACCATCAGCCCGGCCAGCACCGCGCGGACCAGGAAGTCATCCAGCCAGGCGTCGATCATCGTTTCGGCCTTCCCTGTCCGTGACGGTGGGCGTGGCCACAGCCGTGTGACCCGCCCGCCCCGTTGTCGTCCAGATCATGCACTTCGCCGTGCAGGTCGTGGACATGGTTGTGGTCATGTTTGTAGATACCGATGCCCTGCACATCGGCGGTGGGGAACAGGCGCTGGTATTCCGGGTGGCGCGAGACCTCCTCTGGCCGGCCGGTGCAGCAGACGTGCTGGTTCAGGCAGATCACGGCATCTGCACCCGCCATGACCAGATGCAGGTCATGCGAGACCATCAGCACCCCGCAGCCCGTCTCGCGCCGAATGTCGTCGATCAGGCGAAAGACCTCCCCCTGCCCGACGATATCCACGCCCTGCGCCGGCTCGTCCAGCACCAGCAGGTTGGGCCGGTTGAGCAGGGCCCGTGCCAGCAGCACACGCTGCATCTCGCCCCCGGACAGGGACTGCACCGGCTTGTCCAGCAGATGCGGGACACCCACTCGCTCCAGGTGGGCCAGCAACTCGGCCCTCGGCGCGCGCTGGCGCAGCGTCAGAAACCGCCGCACCGACAGCGGCAGCACTGGTTCGATCTGCAGGCGCTGCGGCATGTAGCCGATGCGCAGCCCGCGACGACGCTTCACCTGCCCCCGCGTCGGCTGCCACAGGCCCAGCAACACACGCAGCAGGGATGTCTTGCCCGCACCATTGGGACCAATCACCACTGCGACCTCGGCCGGCGGGATCTGCACTGAGACCCGGTCCAGGATCAGCTTGCCCCCGCGCTCCAGGGAGATGTCACGGGCATCCAGCAGCGGGCTGTGATCCGATTCCGGTGCGGACATGGTGGCAGGGCTTCCCTTGTTCATGTTGATATACTATAACGTTCTCTGATTACGATCCGACACCCTGGAGACTCCGCCATGCACTCGCGCCCGTGCCACCCCTTCGGGATTTCGCTGACCGTCAGCCTGCTGGCCATCCTGGGCCTGTTGCTCCCGGGGATGGCCGCCGCGGACAAGCCGCGCATCGTCGCGACCATTCTACCGATTCACAGCATCGTCGCCGCCCTGGGCGAGGACGCCTTCGACGTGGAACTGCTGGTCCCCGCCACCGCCTCGCCGCACGGATACTCCATGCGGCCATCCGAGGCGCGCCGTCTGCAGAACGCGGACATGGTGGTCTGGGTCGGCCCGGATCTCGAGACCTTTCTGGAGCGTCCGCTCCGCAGTGCCGGCAGCCGCGAGATTATCAGCCTGATGGACGACCTCGACCTGGACCTGAAGCCCACGCGCGAAGGGGGCGTCTGGGAGCATCACCACGACCACGGGGACGATGATCACGGCCACGACGACCATGACCACGATCACAATGGCCATGGCCACAGCCACGACGACGGGCACTCCGACGACAATCACGGCCACAACGGCCATGGCCACAACCATGATCACGGCCACCACGACGAGGCCCATGGGCACGACCATGATCACCATCACGGCGACTACGATGCCCATATCTGGCTTTCGCCCGCGGTGGTACGCGCGATCACCGAGCAGCTCGCTGACAAGCTGATGCAATGGGATCCGGAACGCGCCGAGACCGTTGAGGCCAACCGCGATGCCCTGCTCGAACGCATCGACGATCTGGACGGACGCCTGGCGGAGCAGCTCGGGCCGGTGCGCGATCAGGCCTTTATCGTGTTCCACGACGCCTACCAGTACTTCGAGCAGCACTACGGCCTGAACGCCGCCGGTTCAATCAGCATCGACCCCTCGCGCAGCCCGGGGCCACGACGCATCAGCGAGCTGCGCGAACGCGTCGCCAACGGCGACGTGGTCTGCCTGTTCACCGAGCCGCAATTCCGGCCGGCCCTGGCCGAAACCGTGGCCGAGGGCACCGATACACGACTTGGCGTGCTGGACCCGGTCGGTGCCGAGTTGGAACCCGGCCCGGATGCCTGGTTCGAGTTGATGCAGAACATGGCGGACGGCTTTGCCGACTGCCTGAGGAAGGAATAGCCCGCGGGACAAGCCAAGGCGGTGCGTTTCGCAGCACTCAACGCACCCTACGCGGTTGAGTTACGGCCGAGGGATCATGAAGTCGCTTCCGGCAAAGCCGCTACCGCCACTCGGTTGCGGCCCTCGCCCTTGGCGCGATAAAGCGCCTCGTCGACCCGGCGCAGCAATCCGGTACGCGGCTCGCCCGGAGAACAGGCCGCCACACCGAGGCTGATCGTAACCCGGCCGGCCCCCGGGAACTCATGCTGCTCCACCCGCGCCAGCATAAGCTTGAGCGTCTCGGCGGAATAACGGTAGAAGCCCGCTGCGGCAGGCTCGCCAAGCAACCGGGATGCGGGTACTGATGGTAAAGGGCTGCTCGTAGACCTGGGCCGCGGAGTCACCCTAGGGTCGGCGCTGAGCAGTGACCTGGATTGATCGTCATGCACTCAGTTGCACGACACGATTACGTCCGCCTTTCTTGGCTGCATACATGGCGTCGTCCGCCCGTTTGATCCAGTCCTTGATGGGCTCGCCGAGCCGGTACTCTGAAACCCCCAGGCTGATCGTAATAGAGCCCACGCGCGGAAACGGCGTACCGGCAACCTGCTCGCGCAGCTGTTCCGCGACATGGTGGGCACGCTCGGCTTCGGTGCCCGGCAGCAGCACCACAAATTCTTCTCCGCCCCAGCGCCCCAGCGTATCGGTCTCGCGCAAGCGGGATGTCATGACCTGCACCAGTCTGTGCAGGACCTCATCGCCCATTTCATGGCCAAAGGTATCGTTAACGCGCTTGAAGTGGTCGATATCCAGCAACAGGAGCGAGCAGGGGTGTTCGTACCGCTGCGCGCGGCGTGCCTCCTGTTCCAGCAAAGTTTCGAAATAGCCTCGGTTGGCGGCGTCGGTCAGCGGATCGTAGAAGGCCTGGTGCTCAAGAGCCGCTTCCAGCTCTTTCTGCCGCGTGATGTCGTGGAACATGGCCACGTAGTACTCGACTTCGCCGCGATCATCGCGAATCGCCGTGATGATCTCGTGCAATGGAAAAATCTCGCCATCCTTGCGGCGATTCCAGATGTCGCCCTCCCAGTATCCGGTCTCCCGCACCGTACGGAACATTGCCTCGTAGAAATCGCGGTCCTGGCGCCCGGAATTCAGGATGCGCGGATTGGCCCCCACCGCCTCCTCCTCCGTATAGCCGGTGAGCCTGGTGAACGTCGCATTCACCCGCTGGATCGTACCCGCGACATCGGTAATGAAAATGGCCTGACTGGTCTCGAAGGTCGCCGCCAGTAGACGTTGCTCCTGTTCCAGGTGGTGCTGCTCGGTGATGTCCTGCACCGTGCCCACCATGCGCTCGGGCATGCCGCAGGGACCAAGCTCGACGGAACCGCGTTCGCGCACTACGCGCTCGGTTCCGTCCGGACGCACGATGCGGTGAGTAACATCGAACTGCTCCACCCCTGCCAGGGCCCGATCTACCGCCGCCTGGACACGCTCTCGATCCTCCGGATGCACGGCCTGCATGAATGCCCCATGCGTACCCGCCCAGCGGGATCGGTCCATCCCGAAGATGCGATAGACCTCGTCGGACCAGCGAACCTCACGGTTCTGGAAATCGGAAACCCAGTTGCCGACATGCGCGATCCGCTGCGCCAGGGCCAACTCGCGTTCACTGCGCTGCAAGGCCCGCTCAACACGAACCCGTTGGGTAATATCCAGAATCACGCCATGCCAGAGGACACTGCCATCTTCCAGCGATTCGGGACTCGCGTGGCCTTCCAGCCAGATCTCGCTCCGTCCGGGGCGCATCACGCGGTAGCGCTGCAACCATGGCTCCAGCGAACGCATCGATGCCTCGATGCTCGCACGGATGCGGTCGACATCTTCCGGATGGATCACCCGAAAAACAGCCTCGGCATCGCGCATCGCCTCCTCGGGCGCGATGCCGAAGATATCGGTCATACCCTCACTGGCATACGGGTAGCAGGCACGCCCGTCGGGATGCTGGCGGTACTGGTAGATCACGCCGGGCAGGTTGTGGGCGATCTTTTCCAGATGACGTTCGGTCTCGATCCGTGCGCCGACATCCTGGAACGCACCCACCAGTTCGGTCACCGCGCCCGTTTCGTCACGAATGGCGGTGATCTGGTCCTCCAGCCACTGCCAGTGGCCATTGGGCATCCGCTGACGGTAGTTCAGCCGGCAGAAACCGCGCGCACCGTCGTCGAGCCATCGCCTCACCTGGCTGGCGCAACGGCTATAGTCCTCGGGCGAGAGATGGGTGCGTAACCAGTCGGCAGTCGAACTGATCTGCTCGGGGGTCCATCCGGTCACCGCGATCGAATTTCGGCTAAGCCAGGTCATGGTGCCCAGGTCATCGGGATCCATGGTGTAGATGACCGCCGGACTGGCGCGCAGCAGGGTGTCCATGCGCTGTTCGGTTCGCTTGCGCGCTTCGATGTCGGCAAACGCCCCCAGCAGGGCCTCCGGGCCGTCGGAAGTCGCGGGAATGCGGCTTATGCTGATCTCGACCCAGCGGGGTGCACCCGTGGCGTCAATCAGGCGAACCTCCACCCGACAATTGGGGCAGACCCCGTCGAGCAGGTCGCGACGCCACGCCTCGCAAGGCTCGACATCGTCGGGACACAGGCGATCGTGCAGCCACGCTCCTGCCAGATCCACCGGGTCGCACGCGAGCATTTCACCCAGGCGCGGGTTGGCGCGCAGGATGCGCCCCTCCGTGTCCATCTCCGCCAGTCCCACCGGCGCGTGTTCGAATAGCGCGGCGTACCCATGGACGGCACAAATCTCCGTCATTCCTCGTCCTTGCCCGCCACGAAAAGACCTGCTGGCCCTTCCACCCCCCTGCCGGGAGACCCCACGGACGTGGTAATGGATTTCGATATCCAGTCTAAAACTTACCACAAAACTTGGGATTATTTCGCGCCCTCGTCAAGAAAAGGACCCGACAAGACACAAAAAAAAGCCCCCGAGACCGGGGGCTTGTACCAAATGGCCAACTGTACAGGGGCGGGTGCTAGCCGCTGGTTCCGGTACGCGGGGCAGGCTCGCCATCCTGAGCGCCCGGTTCAAGGTAGACCACGTCGAGCGCCTTCGCGGCAGCGACCTCGTTGAAGCGGCGGTTCGGCAGGTTGTGCGGCGAGGCCTTGATCGTGTCGATATCGCGACCGGCCTCTTCCAGGATCGCGGCCATCGCCTCGACAAACCCGTCCAGCGTCTCCTTCGACTCGGTCTCGGTCGGTTCGACCAGCAGGCACTCCGGCACCAGCAGCGGGAAATAGGTCGTCGGCGCATGGTAGCCGTGGTCGAGCAGACGCTTGGCGACATCACCCGCGGTCAGCCCCAGCTCCTTCGCCTGCTTCTTCAGCGTGACGATGAACTCGTGGGTCGCGCGGCGCTCGGGATAGGCCAGGTCGAAGCCGGCACTCTCCAGCTCGCGCGCCAGGTAGTTGGCGTTCAGCGTGGCGAACTCGGACACGCGTTGCATGCCCTCGCGGCCCAGCATGCGCATGTAGACATAGGCGCGCAGCAGCACGCCGGCGTTGCCGGCAAATGCAGACAGGCGGCCGATGGTCTCCGGATAGTCCGTCTCGGTGGCGAAGCGGTACCCATCTTCACCGTTCTCGACCACGTGCGGCACCGGCAGGTACGGCAGCAGGCGCTCGCCGACCCCGACCGCACCGGACCCCGGGCCACCCCCGCCATGCGGCGTGGAGAAGGTCTTGTGCAGGTTCATGTGGATCACGTCGAAGCCCATGTCGCCGGGACGCACCTTGCCGAGGATCGCGTTCAGGTTGGCGCCGTCGTAGTACAGCAGGCCGCCGGCGTCGTGGACGATCTTCGCGATCTCGGAGATGCGGCGCTCGAACACGCCCACGGTGGACGGGTTGGTCAGCATAATCCCGGCGGTCTGCGGGCCCACGGCCTCCTTCAAGGCCTCAAGGTTCACGTCGCCGCTCGCGTCGGTGGGGATCTCGCGTACCTCGTAGCCGCACATGATCGCGGTGGCCGGATTGGTGCCGTGCGCGGCATCCGGGACGATGATCTCGCGGCGTTCGCTGTCGCCGCGCGCATCGTGGTAGGCACGGATCATCGCCACACCGGTGTACTCGCCCTGCGCACCGGCCATCGGCGCCAGCGACACGGCCTTCATGCCGGTCACGTCCTTCAGCATCTCCTGCAGCTCGAACATCGTGTGCAGGAAGCCCTGGCTGTGGCTGGCCGGGGCATGCGGGTGCCGGTTCAGGAAGCCGGGCAGCATGGCCAGGCTGTTACAGGCGCGCGGGTTGTATTTCATCGTGCACGAGCCCAGCGGGTAGAACTCGGTATCGATGGAGAAGTTCTTCTGCGACAACCGCGTGTAGTGACGCACCACATCCAGCTCCGAGGCCGCAGGCAGGCCGGGGGCCGATTTGCGCTGCAGGTTCGCGGGGATGGCGGTCGTGGCATGCGCGCGCGGCGCCTGGGCCACGGCCGAGCGACCGGCACGCGAACGTTCGAAGATCAGATGGTTTTCCGTGGTGTTCATAGCGGTTTCTCGCTTCAGGAATTCGTTGAAGGCGGCCGGGCCCGAAAGTCCGGCCGCCAATGGCCCGTGATTTATTGCGTCGGGCTCAGATCGGCCCGGTCATCCAGACCCTTGAAGATGGCGTCATAGTCCGGCTCCTCGCCGATCTCGGAGACAAGCTCCGCGTGCATCACCAGATTGTCGGTGTCCAGCAGCACGACGCCGCGGGCGGTGATGCCCTCAAGCGGGCCGTCCTGGATCAGCACGCCGTAGTCCTTGGCGAAGTTGCGATCGCGCATCATCGACAGCACGGTCACGCGCTCGAGGTTCTCGGCGGCACAGAAGCGGCCCATCGCGAACGGCAGGTCGGCGGAGACCACCAGGATCTCCAGATCCGGGCGCTGCTTGACCATATCCTCGAACTTCTTGGTGGACTCGGCACAGACCGGGGTGTCCAGGCTCGGGACGATCGAGATCAGCTTGCGCTTGTCGCCAAAGTTGGCGAGCGAGACGTCCTCGAGGTCCTTGGTCGTGAGCTTGAAATCCGGGGCCGGCGAGCCGACGTGCGGCAGGTCGCCGTTGGTATGGATCGGATTACCCTTCAGTTTGACTTCGGCCATGGCGTGCCTCCTCAGGCTTGTGGTGTATGGCGCGTCGGGTGCAACCCGCGTCAGGCGGCCTTCGCCTGCTCGCAGGTCGTCACATACTGCTCAAGATCGGCATCCGTCTTGGTCTCGGTCGCGCAGGCCAGCACGCAGCCGTCGAGCTGGGCGTAGTCGCGGCCGAGTTGGTAACCGGCCAGCACACCGGCATCGGCCATCGCCTGCACGCGACTCGCGGCGTCCCCGCCGAAGTCCAGCGCGACTTCGTGGAAGTACTCGCCGGTAAAGCGCGGCTTGATGCCCTTGGCCGCGAGCTTCTCCACCAGCGCGTGGGTGTTGGCGTAGCAGGCCTCGGCCACGCGGGTCAGGCCCTCGTCACCCAGCATGGACATGTGGATGGTCGCGGCGGTGACCACCAGGCCCTGGTTGGTGCAGATGTTCGAGGTCGCCTTGGAGCGGCGGATGTGCTGCTCGCGCGCCTGCAGTGTCAGCACGTAGCCCGGTTTGCCGTCGGCATCCTCGGCACGGCCGACGATGCGCCCGGGCATCTGCCGAATGTGCTTCTTCCGCGTGGTCATGAAGCCGAAGTACGGCCCGCCGGAGGACAGCGGGGCACCCAGCGGCTGGCCCTCGCCCACCACGATATCGACACCGTTGCTGCCCCACTCGCCCGGCGGCTTCAGCAGCGCCAGCGAGACCGGGTTGACCACGGCGATCACCGGGATCTCGCGCTGCTCGGCCCAGCCGGTGAGTGCGTCGACATCTTCCAGGATGCCGAAGAAGTTCGGCTGGCTGATGATCATCGCGGTCACGTCGTCGTCCGCGAATGGCGCCAGCGCCTCGACCGGCGTCTGGCCGGAGGTCTCGTCGAACGGGATCTCGACCAGTTCGATGCCCTGGTTGCCGATCAGGGTGTGGATCACGCGGCGATAATCCGGGTGCAGCGCGCCCGGGACCAGCACCTTCTTGCTCTTCGAGCGGCGGTTCACGCGCACGGCCATCAGCACGGCTTCGGCCAGCGCGGAGGCGCCGTCATACAGCGAGGCGTTGGAGGCCTCCATGCCGGTCAGACGGCTGATCATCGTCTGGTATTCGTAGATCAGCTGCAGCGTGCCCTGGCTGGCCTCCGCCTGGTACGGCGTGTAGGCGCTGTAGAACTCGCCACGCGTGGCGATCTGCCACACGGCCGCCGGGATATGGTGCTCGTAGGCCCCGGCGCCGATGAAATTGGACGCCATGCCGTCCCGCGCCGCACGCTCCTGCATCAGGCGCGAGATCGCCATCTCGTTCAGGCCCTCGGGGACCTTCTCGAGCGCCGGTGCGCGCAGTTCTTTCGGGATCTCGTCGAACAGATCCTCGATGGAATCGGCGCCGATGCGGTCGAGCATCGCGCGGATGTCTTCTTCGGTATGCGGGATAAAGGGCATGTCGTACTCGCTTTCGCTACTGCGAAGTTCGGATCGGGCCCCGGGCCGGATGCCCGGGGCGCCTTCTCGCTCCTGCCAGGTCGGCTTCCGTCAGGAACCGCCCCGTGGGGAACGTCGAATCAGGACTCGGCCTCGACGTGCGCGGCGTAGGCGTCGGCGTCCATCAGGGCGTCGAGCTGGCTCGCGTCGGAGGGCTTCATCTTGAACAGCCAGCCCTCGTCAAACGGGGACTCGTTAACCTTCTCGGGGCTGTCGGCCAGTTCTTCGTTGGCCTCGGTCACCTCGCCGGACAGCGGGGCATACACGTCCGAGGCGGCCTTGACCGACTCCACCGTCGCGCAGGCGGAACCGGCCTCGACCGAGGCGCCCGCCTCCGGGGCCTCCACGAACACCAGATCGCCCAGCAGTTCCTGCGCGTGATCGGTAATGCCGATGGTCACGCTGCCGTCGGCCTCCTGGCGCACCCACTCGTGGCTCTTGGTGTACTTCAGATCCTTCGGTGCTTCGCTCATGACGTCTTCCTTTCTCGTTTGGATCCCGCCTGCGCAGTGTAGTCTGTGGCAGGCGGCATGAGGCAATAAAATCGCTAGCGATTCAGTTCGATCTGCGGCTCGCCGTTGCGCACGAACACGGGCTTGACCACCCGCACCGGCAGCATGCGCCCGCGGATGTCGGCCTGCAGCTCCTCGGCGTCCACCGCGGCCGGGATGCGCGCGAACGCAACCGACACGCCCAAGCTCGGCGAGAAGCTGCCGGAGGTCACCACGCCGTCGCCGGCCGGGGTCTCGATCCGAGTGCCGCCACGCAGCACGCCGCGGCCTTCGAGCACCAGCCCGACCATGCGCTCCGGCACGCCCTCGGCCTTCCACTGCTCGATGGCCTTGCGGCCGATGAAGTCGCGTTCGGCGTCCTTCAGGGCGATGGTCCAGCCGAGGTTCGCGGTCAGCGGATTGGTCCGGTCGTCCATGTCCGTGCCGTAGAGATTCATGCCGGCCTCCAGGCGCAGCGTGTCCCGCGCGCCCAGGCCGATCGGGTTCACGCCGGCGTCCTTCAGCTGTTCCCAGAAGCCGTCGGCCTGCTCCGCCGGCAGCATCACCTCGAAGCCGTCCTCGCCGGTGTAGCCGGTTCGGGCGACAAACCAGAAATCGTTCCAGACGGCGGAGAAGGGCTTGAGATCGTCGGCCTTGCGCAGGTCTTCCGGCAGCAGCGGCAGCGTCTTCTGCACGGCCTGCGGGCCCTGGATCGCGATCAGCGCGAACTCCGGGCGCGGCTCGACGTTCACCTCGAAGTCCTTCGCCACCTGCTGCATGTGGGCGATATCACCCTCGGCGGTCGCGGCGTTGACCACGGCGCGGTAGCTGTCGCCCCCGGTCCAGTAGATGATCAGGTCGTCGATTACGCCACCGGCCTCGTTCAGCATGCAGCTGTACAGGGCGCGGCCCTCGGTCTTCAGCTTGGCGACGTCATTGGCCAACAGGTAGCGCAGGAAGGCCTGCGCCTGCGGGCCGTGGATGTCGACGACCTGCATGTGCGAGACATCGAACATGCCGGCCCCGGCGCGCACCATCTTGTGCTCCTCCATCTGGGAGCCGTAGTGCAACGGCATCTCCCAGCCGGCGAAATCGACCAGCTTGGCCCCGGCGCGCTGGTGCGCGGCGTGAAGCGGCGTTTTCTTCAGACTCATCTTTTGTCGCCTTGCGTCTTTTGTGAGGCGCTGAACAAAGCCATCCTGGCTTTCTCAGCGCACGCGGCGCTACAAACGCGGTTTGCAGCTTGCTTCGGAACCAACCCCTACGGTGTCGGTTCCGGCGGCACGTCCCTGTTTGCCGCCGGTAAACGCCGATCAATCGGCGTTTACCCAGTTCGTGAGACGGGTCGGCTGCCGACCCGACGCGGCCCCTGCCATACACGCGGCGCGTACGCGGGGCATAAAAAAAGGGCGGCCAGCAGGGTCTACCTGCCAGCCGCCCCTCTGTCCTGAAACCTGAGAGTTTGCGCCGTGCCAGCGATTACTCGCTGCAGGGCCGCCCCCTTCGGTGGGCCGTCGCCGGCCGCTCTCCAGAGTGTGTCTCCTGCACCGTTCCGGTCCGGTAGCCTGAGCGATTCCGGGCGGATGTTGCGCCTTCGGCGTCTGCCAATCGATCGCGATCGCAGATCTCTTCCAGAACGGTGTGCGGGCATTGTCGGGCACCCGCAGACGAAACTAATTGTACACCCAAATACCTCCTTCGCGAAAGCCCAGACGGGTGGCGGCGACTTTTCGGCGCCGGGCTTGCGGCCCCATCTCACCCCCAGCCGAACCTAAGGGGCGCTGCCACTACACGCCTCGCAAGGACAGCGTCGGAACCCGCGCCGGCGCTACAACGCCAGGTCGATCGCCAGGAGCGCGACGAAGCCGACCAGCACGCCGACGGTCGCCTGGGCCTCGTGCCCCTTGCGGTGCGATTCAGGGATGATCTCGTGGCTGATCACGAACAGCATCGCCCCCGCGGCGAAGGCCAGGCCCCAGGGCAGCAGGAACTCCATCAACGTGATCGCGCCGGCCCCGATCAACCCGCCGATCGGCTGCACCAAGCCGGTCAGCAGGGTCACGCCGAAAGCGGCCCACTTGCTGTAGCCCAGTGACAGCAGCGCAACCGCAACCACCAGCCCCTCGGGCATGTTCTGCAGCCCGATCGCGATCGCCAGGGTGATGCCGTCACTGACGTCGTCGCCGCCGAAGCCGACCCCGACGGCCAGACCCTCCGGCAGGTTGTGCAAGGCGATCGCGAAGATGAACAGCCAGACACGCCGGATCTTGGCCGGATCGGCGCCACTTTGGCGACCGATGTGAAAGTGTTCGTGCGGGACCAGCTTGTGCAGTGCCAGTAACGCCCCGCCCCCCAGGGCCATACCCACCGACAGCACCAGGATCGCCATGCCGACCCCGCCGTACTGAACCTCGGCATGCTCCACCGATGGCAGCACCAACTCGAAGGCGGTGGCCGAGAGCATGACCCCGGCCCCGAAGCCCATCATCGCGTCCTCGACCGACTGGCTGATCCGGCGCAGGAAGAAGATCGGAATCGCGCCCACGGCCGTCATCAGACCGGCAACAAAGCTCGCCAGCAGACCGATCTGCAGGGTGCTCATGCCCGCGATGTGCCCTTCCAGGGTCGGCCAGATCACGCTGACCAGCCAGATGAACGCGGCCAATGCAATCAGTGATCCGACCAGAAAGATCCGCGGAACGGGCTTGGCCGAATCGACATCGCCCTGATGACTCGGCTGTTCTCGATCCTCCGTCATGTTCCCTCCCTGAGATCCATTCCCTTGGCTGTTGAGAAGGCGCGATTTCGCCCCGGTTCCCGCACGTTTTCTATCGCGGCATTCGAGTTTTCCTATCGTCAACGCGGAAAAGGCGCGGTACATTCGCCCGGAGTGCCCACTGCATGCCCGGCAAAAGGACCTTCGCGATGCTCGATACCCTCGACCAGTTCCTCGGCGATACCGCCAGCCTCCTGTGGGGCAACCCGATCACGCTGATCCTGCTGCTGGGCACAGGACTCTACCTGACCATCCGCCTGGGACTGGTCCAGGTTGTCGCCTTCCGCCAGGGCTGGCGCGCGCTGCGCGGCACCGACGGGCGTGCCGGTGGCGCTGGCCAGATCTCGCCATTCCAGGCTCTGTCCACGGCCCTGTCCGGCACCATCGGGACCGGGAACATCGCCGGCGTGGCCACGGCCATTGCCCTCGGTGGCCCCGGCGCACTCTTCTGGATGTGGGTGACCGCCTTCTTCGGCATGGCCACCAAGTTCGCCGAGACCACGCTCGCCGTGCGCTACCGCGAAGTGGGACCGGACGGCACCATCGCCGGTGGCCCGATGTTCACCCTGCTGCACGGCCTGAACATGAAGAAGATGGCGATCCTGTTCGCCGCCTTCACCCTGATCGCCTCGTTCGGTATCGGCAACATGGTGCAGGCGAACTCGGTGGTCGATGGCCTCACCTTCATGGTCCCGGACCTGCGCGCCGATGACGACATCATGGGCTGGATGGCGCTGATCATCGGCCTGACCATGGCCGTGCTGGTCGCGCTGGTGATCATTGGCGGGGTCAAGCGCATTGCGATGATCGCCTCCGCCATCGTGCCGTTCATGGCGGTGGTATACATGCTGGGCGCATTCATCGTAATCGTGGCGAATATCGAGGCCGTGCCGGCGGCCGTCGCCACCATCCTGAACCTCGCGCTGAATCCATGGGCCGCCGGGGGTGGCGCCATTGGCCTGGCCATCCAGTACGGAGTCGCGCGCGGCATGTTCTCCAACGAAGCGGGCCTGGGCTCCTCCGCGATGGCCCACGCCGCGGCCAAAAACGGCGATCCGCCCCGCGAAGGCTCGGTGGCCATGCTTGAGCCGTTCATCGACACCATCGTCGTCTGCACCCTGACCGGGCTGGCGATCGTGGTCACCGGCGCCTATATCGACCGCGCCGACGACGTGGTCGGCGCCTCGCTGACCGCCACCGCGTTCAGCAGCACGCTGGGGCCGTTCGGCGCGATGGTGGTCGGCTTCAGCCTGATGCTGTTCGCCTTCTCCACGATGATTGCCTGGTCCTACTATGGCGACCGCTCGGCCTACTTCCTGTTCGGCGACCGCGCGGTGATGCCTTATCGCATCACGTTCGTGATCCTGATCGTCATCGGGGCGACCATCCCGCTGGGCATGGTCTGGAACTTCTCCGATATCGCCAACATTCTGATGGCCGCGCCCAATCTGATCGCGCTGATCCTGCTGGCCGGGCTGGTGAAGAAACTGCGCGACGACTATGTGTCCGGCCGTCCGATGCCCGATCGCCATGATGGCTGACCACGACCACCAACGCGCGCCGCATGACCCGTTTGCCCAGGGCCCCGCCCGGCCGGACGGGGCCATGCTGGTGCGCGAGGTCGAGATGGCGCTCGATGAGGACCTCGGGCCCGATGCACTCGCCGGCGACATCACCGCGGCACTGGTACCGGAGGACCGCGTCGCCCGCGCCACTCTGCTGCTGAAAGAACCCGGCGTGCTGTGTGGCCAGGCGTGGTTCGACCGCGTGTTTGCGCGCCTTGCACCCGAAATTCGGATCGACTGGCAGGTAGCCGAGGGCGCCGCGCTGGAACCCGAGGGAGCACAGCCCGTCGCCACGCTCGAGGGCCCGGCACGCACCGTACTGGCCGCCGAGCGCGCCGCACTCAACCTGCTGCAAACGCTGTCCGGGACCGCCACCGAGACCGCCCGTTGGGTCGCCCGCTTGGGAAACGCCCACAGTCGCATCCTCGATACCCGGAAGACACTCCCGGGCCTGCGTCATGGACAGAAATACGCCGTGCGCATCGGCGGCGGGTACAACCATCGCCTGGGGCTCTGGGATGCCGTGCTGATCAAGGAGAACCACATCGCCGCCTGTGGCTCGATCGCGGCCGCCGTGGAGCGCGCCCGCGCGCTCAGGGTCGGGCGCTGGGTGGAGGTGGAAACCGAGAACCTGGACGAGGTCGACCAGGCCTTGGCCGCCGGCGCCGACGTGATCATGCTGGACGAACTCTCGCGGGACGACCTCGCCACCGCCGTGCAGCGTATCCGGGGGCGGGCCATCTCCGAAGCCTCGGGCGGGGTCACGCCGGACAGCCTCGCCGAGATCGCGGCCACCGGCGTCGACTACATCTCGGTCGGCGCCCTGACCAAGCACGTCCGCGCCATCGACTTCTCCCTGCGCCTCGACTCGTAACCGCTTCGCGTTAAGCCTCGCTGAGAGCCGATATCCAGCCGCATACGCCGTTGTGGCTGGCCCTGGTTCGTCGTCGGTGTTTACGTGCCTTCGGTCCGCATACTGCCGTGCGCTCACTCGCGAGCGCGCCGCGAGGTACTTTCTTGCTTGCCCAAGAAAGTACCCAAAGAAGGGCACCCGGATTCCGCCCGGGGACCTTGCTCCAGGGCCCTCGGGCCGGCGGCGCTGAAACTCGCTGCGCTACGCTCCGCTCAGACAGTCAGCGCCTCTCTTCCGTCCCGAGGACCCTTCCGCAAGGGGCTTCATACGGGGAATGAAGGTCAAGACAACGGCTAACCTGATGTTCTTGCGAATGGATGGAGGCAAGGTGTTCCAGCATCCTGGGCACGCGCGGCCTTCGGCCCTGGCGTGCCGCGCCCGCGAGCGGGCGCCAGACCCCATCGTAGGATGCGGATGAGCGCCGCGAATCGCATCAGGGTTGCCCCGACGTTGGCATGGTGCGTTTCGCTGCGCTCAACGCACCCTACAGCTCGGGGCCTACGGCACGTGCTGGAACACCGCCTGTTTTGACCTTCCCTCCCGATATGAACCCCTTGTGGAGGGCGTGACAGGCCGGGAGAAGGCGCTGACTGTCTGAGCGAAGCCAAAGGCGTAGCGAGTTTCAGCGCCGCCGGCCTGGCGCGGCCGGAGCAAGGTTCCCGGGCGAATCCCGGGCGTGTTTCTTGGGTACTTCTTTGCACGAGCAAAGAAGTACCTCGCGGCGCGCTGGCGAAACAGCGCAGGCAGGCGGCAAGACGAAGCCACCGTAAACACCGGATGCCGAACCAGGGTCAGCCTCAAACAGGTGAGTGTCAGGCGAGGACAGACGCGAGGCGGTCCAGTGCTTCGCGCAGGCGGGATTCGCGCTGGGTGTAGGCGATGCGCAGGTAGCGCTGGCCCGCGCTGGGGCTGAAGTCTGTGCCCGGCGTCAGGGCCACGCCCGCCTCGTCGAGGATGCGTGCACAAAGCGCCTCGGAGTCGTCCCCGTGTGCCGTGCAGTCGGCGTAGATGTAGAACGCCCCATCGGGGCGGGCCTGGACCGCGAGGCCCAGTGCCGGGAGGGCCTCCAGCAGCACGTCACGCCGTGTCTGCAACTCGCGCACCTGGCGTTGCAGTCTCTCCTCGGTCTCGGGCGCGAAGGCCTCGACAGCGGCCGTCTGCGCCATGCTGGCCGGGGCCACGAACAGGTTCTGGGCGATCCGGCGAGCCGGGTCGATCCACATCTGCGGGACCACCATCCACCCCAGCCGCCAGCCGGTCATCGCGAAATACTTGGAAAAGCTGTTGATTACGATCACATCGGGATGGAAGGCCGCGGCACTGCGCTGCGGTTCGTCGAACAGGATCTGGCCGTAGATCTCGTCCACGATTACCAGACCGCCCCGCGCCCGTACGACGTCGACGATGTCCGCGAGACGATCAGCGGACAGCCGGGTACCGGTGGGATTTGCAGGTGAGCCGAGCAGCACGGCCCGGGTACGCTCCCCCCAGGCCTGCGCCACCGTCTCCGCGGTGGGCTGGAAGGCATGTTCGGCCGTTACTGGAAGGCCAACCGGGACGGCCCCACGCGCCGCGACAAACTGACGGTTGCAGGCATAGCCCGGGTCCGGGAGCAGCACTTCCTCGCCGGGGTTCACTCCGGCGGCCAGCGCGAGCAGGATCGCAGCAGAGGCCCCCGCCGTGATCACGATGCGCTCGGGATCGATGTCGGCCTGATGGCGGCGCCGGTAGTCGGCCGAGACGGCCTCACGCAGTTCGCGGGTGCCGTGCGCGGGGGTGTAGCGGGTATCCCCGGCCGCCAGCGCCAGCTCCCCGGCGCGCAGGACCGCAGGGGGCGTGGGGAAGTCCGGTTCGCCCACCTCGAGGTGGATGATGTCGCGCCCGGCACGTTCGGCGGCTTGGGCGCGTGCCAGGATGTCCATCACCCGGAAGGGCTCCACCGCTCGGCCGAATGCGGACAACTCGGGGGCGTGCGGCGCGCTCGCCGGGGACTGGGTCGGATCAGCGCCGGACATGGCGCATCATGCGCTTGCGCTTGCGTTGCTGGCGGGGAGTGAGGATGTTGCGACGCCCGGCGTATGGATTCCGTCCGGAGCGAAACTCCATGCGCAGCGGTGTTCCGATCAGCCCGAGGTGCTTGCGGAAAAAGTTCTCCAGATAGCGCTTGTAACTGCCTGGCAAGGCGTCCGTCTGGTTGCCGTGGATCACGATGACCGGGGGATTCTGTCCGCCCTGATGGGCATAGCGCAGTTTGATGCGGCGACCGCTGACCAGCGGTGGCGCATGCTCGGCGACTGCACTCTCCAGCAGACGGGTCAACTCGGGGGTCGAGACCTTGGCGAACGCACTGGCATGGGCCTCCTGCACGTCTTCGAGCAGGTGACCCACGTTGGTCCCATGCAGGGCGGAGATCAGCCGCAGCCGGGCAAAGTTGACGAAGCCAAGGCGTCGGTCCAGATCGTCGCGCACGCGCTCGCGTTCCTCCGGCGCCATGCCGTCCCACTTGTTCACGGCGAGCACCAGCGCGCGGCCGGAGTCGATCACCAGGCCCAGCAGGTGGGCATCCTGTTCCGACAGCCCCGCCTGGGCATCCATCACCAGGATCACGACATGCGCGGCCTCGATCGCCTGCAGCGTCTTGATCACGCTGAACTTCTCGATGGTCTCGTGCACACGCGCCCGCCGCCGCACCCCCGCGGTGTCGATCAGGGTGTAGTCCTCCCCGTCGCGCGCGAACGGGACAAAGATGGAGTCGCGGGTCGTGCCGGCGACATCCGTGGCCACCACGCGTTCATCACCGAGGATGCGATTGACCAGCGTGGACTTGCCGACATTCGGGCGCCCGACGATGGCTACGCGGATACCCGGCCAGTCATCCAGCGCGGCCTGCTGCGAGGCCTTGTCCAGCCCATCCTCCGCGGCCTCCGCGGCCTCGTCCCCCGCCCCCTCGGCTGCTTCGGCCTCGCGCCGCTCGGCGGCGACGGCGCGCCGGACCTTCTGCATCAGGCCCTTGATGCCGCGACCATGGGCCGCGGCGATCGAGGTGATCTCGCCCATCCCCAGGGTATAGAACTCGGCACTCACGGCATCGGCATCCAGACCGTCGGTCTTGTTCACCACGACTCGGGCCTTGACCCCGGCCGAACGCAGTTGGTCGGCGATGGCCTGGTCCTGGGGCGTCAGGCCATCGCGCGCATCCACCAGAAACAGGACATGATCCGCCTCCGCGACGGCCCGCTGGGTCTGCTCGGCCATCGCCCGATCCATCTCGGCACCCTCGCCCGACAGACCACCGGTATCCACCACCAGGTAGGGAAAGTCACCCACCTTGCCGATGCCGTACTGACGATCGCGAGTCAGGCCCGCGACATCGGCCACCAGTGCATCACGCGAGCGCGTGAGCTGGTTGAACAGGGTCGATTTGCCAACATTGGGTCGGCCGACCAGAGCAATGACGGGGATCATGAGGCAACGTTACCGCAACCGCAGGATCCGGGGGTGGGTGCCAGCGACGCTCATCCCCCGGAGCCCAAACGCGGATTGACGGCGGTGAGCCGACCGTTGTCGGTCACCACGTAGAGGATGTCGTCCACCAGCACGGGGCGGGTCACGACCGCGCCGGAACTCGCCCGCAGACGCGCCACGATGCGCCCGTCCTCCAGGTGGAACCAGTGAAGGTAGCCTTCGTAATCCCCGACGATGGCGTAGTCACCCACCACGACCGGGGCGGTGACGCCACGCAGGCGCAGCTGGTCGTTTTGCCAGAGATCGGCACCATTGCGCGGGTCCAGACCCCACAGGTGGCTCTCGGCATCGGTCACCGCGAGGACGTTCGCCTCGTTCGTCACGTCCCCGCCCTGATAGGACGAAAAGTCGCGTGCCCAGAAGATCTCGCCGGAGTTCAGGTCGATGGCGGCCAGACGCCCCTGATAGCCGGATGCGATCGCCGCGCCCTGATAGATCGGCATGTAGCCATCCACGTCGACCATACGCTCCACCTCGGAGCGGCCGGTCGGGATGCCGAGGGTGGTTTCCCACAGCACATTGCCTCGCTCCCGCCCGAGCATCACCACGCGCCCGTTATCAAAGCCCGTGAGCACACGCCCGGCCGTCATCTGGGGCCGATGCGCACCGCGCAGGCTCAGCGAGGGGGTGGTCCGCAGCGCGGTCCATTGCGTGGCGCCGGAGGCTGCATCCAGGGCATGAACACGGCCATCGTTGGTGCGTGCAATCACGACGCCCGAGGCGACATCCGAAATCGCCACAACCTCGCTGGACAGACGCGAGCGCCAACGCTCGCCGTCACCCTGCAGATCCACCGCGATGGCCTCGCCATCCAGGGTGCCGACCACCGCGATCTCGTCGCCCACACCAACACCTGCCGACACCCGCGCGTCGTCCAGGCGCACGCGCCAGCGCTGGCTCCCCGTTTCCGGGTTCAACCCGGACACGCGGCCATCGGCATCGACCATCACCAGCATGTCGTCCGCCACCCCTGGATAGACCTGCCAGAGGAAGCGTTCACCACCGCTTCCCACCGAGCGTGACCACAACTGTTCCGGTTGTGCCTCCGCCTCGAATTCGGGCAGGTCGGCCGGCGGCTCCGTGGTATCGCGTTGCCAAAGGCCACAGGCACTCAGCGACAGCATGAGCGCACCGGCAATCAGCAGGCGCACGGCAGTCTTCGTCGGGGCAGACACGGACATGGGAGGTCAGTTCCTTTAGGCGGAGAGCTCTTCGTACTTCAGGCTCAGGTATTCGGGTGTATGGCCATGGTCGAGCGCTTCGCGATAGCGCTCGCGGGCCAGGTCGCGATCCCCGCGCGCCCGCGCGAGGTCCCCTTCCAGTTCCAGACGCAGGCCGCGAAACGCGTCACGACGCACATCTCCAAGGGCCGATTCGGCGTCGTCATACTGCTCCGCAAGGATCATCTGACGCGCCATGCGCAGGGTCAGCAGTTCGCGGTAGCCGCGATCCGGCGAGGCATCACGTGCCGACCGCAGCGCCTCGATCGCCGCCTCGTGATCACCCTCGGAAACTGCCAGATCGGCACGAAACATCCAGGCCAGCGCACGGTATGGCGTACCCCGCCCCTGTTCGATCAACTGGTCAGCGAGTTCCATCGCACGGACATTGTCGCCGGTCTGGGCGGCGCCCTGCATGGCGATATACATGTCGGAGGCCCCGGCCGCGCGTTCCTCCTGGTGACCGGTCCACCAGTTCCAGCCGATCAGGCCGCCAATACCCAGCACCAGACCGGCAATAATCGCGATCGCGTTATCCGACCACCATTGCTTGATGCGCTCGGCTTTTTCTTCGTCAGTGAGGTAGCTCATCGTCCTCTTGATCCTTCAGTAACGGTACGCACCTGAACGCCGGTCAGGCAGCGGGCGTGTGCAGGGCCTGTTCCAGATGGCGCGCCAGATCCTCGCGCGGTACGGCACTTTGTTCGGCTCCCGGCGATCTTAACGGCTTCACCGTCACCGTGCCCGCGGCGTGTTCGTCAGTTCCGAGCACCAGGGCAAAATGCGCGCCCAGGCGGTCCGCCCGCTTCATCTGCGACTTGAAGCTGCCGCCCCCGCAATGCTGGACCAGCCGCAATCCGGGCAGTTCGTTGCGCAGCCGCTCGGCCAGTTCCAGCGCCGGGCCCACCAACTCGTCACCGCCCACAATCAGGTAGGCATCCGGCGCCGGCGACTGCGGTGCGGCTTCCCGAGCCTCCAGCAGCGCGACCAGCCGCTCCAGTCCCATGGCCATACCAATGGCCGGGGTGCCGCGTCCACCCAGCTGCTCGACCAGCCCATCGAAACGGCCCCCGGCGCAGACCGTGCCCTGGGCTCCAAGGTCGTCCGTGATCCACTCGAACACGGTGTGCGTATAGTAGTCCAGCCCACGTACCAGACGTGGGTTATGAACGTACCGGATACCCAGCACATCCAGATGCGAGCGCAAGGCGTCGAAGTGCGCGCGCGACTCGGCGTCCAGGTGGTCCATCAGGCTGGGCGCGTTGGCGACCACAGCCCGCGTCTCGGGATGCTTGCTGTCCAGGATGCGCATGGGGTTGTCATGCAGGCGTCGCAGCGCCTCTTCGTCCAGCGAGTCCCGATGCTGTTCAAGGTAAGCGATCAGATGCTCTCGATACCGGGCACGACTCGCGGGCGTACCCAGGGTGTTCAACTCCAGGCGCACATTGTCCAGGCCCAGCATCTGCCAGAGCCGCGCGGTCATGGCAATCATCTCGGCATCCACGTCCGGACCGTGAAGCCCGAACACCTCCACACCGACTTGATGAAACTGACGGTAGCGACCCTTTTGCGGGCGCTCGTGCCGGAACATCGGCCCCAGATACCAAAGGCGCTGGACCTGGTTGTGCAGCAAGCCGTGCTGAATCCCGGCCCGCACACAGGAGGCGGTTCCCTCTGGCCGCAGGCTCAGGCTGTCGCCATTGCGGTCCTCGAAGGTGTACATCTCCTTCTCGACGATATCCGTGACATCACCGATGGAGCGCTTGAACAGTTCCGTCGCCTCGACAATCGGCATGCGAATTTCCTGGTATCCGTAGCGATCGAGCAGGTCGCGCAGGCGGTCCTCCAGGTGCTGCCAGACATGGATCGACTCGGGCAGGATGTCGTGCATCCCGCGGATGGACTTGATTGCTTTCATGTTGCCTTTGTGGATTCGGGGCCGGCCACGCTTTGATTGACTAGCGCACCCGGGGTCGAAAATTCAGGGCTCGAGGTCGAAACGGGCGGTCCGGTCGCCCCGTATGTGCGGCTCGAAATCAAAGGGCTTGCCATCCAGGGTCAGCTCGACCCCACGGGCGTTCCCGAGAACCACGCGCCCGGGCAGCATCAATTCCAGTTCCTCGCGATCGCCGCCGCTCAGCACCCCGGTCAATACCACTTCGTCGTCGGCGTCGCGAATCTCGACCCACGAGGTCTCGCTGACTTCCAGGACCAGGCGGTTCAGACCCTCGCGTTGTGCCGCATCGGGCTCGGCCGCGTCCTCATCCTGCGCCGGGTCCGTACTGGCGCCACTGGTCAGCAGCACCATGTCCGAGACGGGGCCGGATGTCGACGACTCGGCCGTATGATCCGCCTCTGTCTCGTCGGCCGCGGTGTCGTCCGAGGGTACCGGCTCGGTCAGGGTGTCCAGCGCGGGTTCTGGGTCCCGTTCCTCGTCGGCCCCACTCGCGTCGGCATCGGCGGTGGTCTCCGACTCGGGCTCCGGCTCCTTGGCCAGCGCCGGGGGCGCGCTCAACTCGTCGGCCGGCGCCCTGCCAACTGCATCTTCGGACGCAGCACCCGAGTCTTCGTGAGTCCATCCCAGTGACGGGAATGACGGCGTACCGCCTCCGCGTTCCGTCCATGCGTAGACCCCCAGCGCCAGCAGCGCCAGCAGCAGCAGGAAAGTCAGCCAGTAAGGAGCGCTGGAACGACGGCTTCCCCTGGAACGTGCAGAGGAGGTGGCCACGGCACGCAGTTCAGGATCCGCCAGACCGTGCGTCTCGAACGACCGAAGCCACGGATCGACATTGACCCCCAGCTCGCGAGCGCAGGCCCGCAGGTAGCCTCGTACATACGCCGGGGCCATGTGGTCGAATCGGTTCGCCTCCAGGTCTTCCAGCGTTCCTCGGCCGAGGTGGATACGATGGGCCAGCGTTGCGGTATCCAGACCGGCCGCCTCGCGCGCCCGTCGCAGACTGTTCCCGGGCTCGCCTTCGCCACCCTCGGGATCGGGTGGCGGGGGCTGATCCCGCGTCGTCAGACCACTGGCGGCGGGAAACTCCGGCGCCGCATGGGGGTCGTCGTCCGTGGTACGTAACGGTTCCATCTCGGAAACGGAATCGTCGACTTCGTCGACCCGGCCCAGACCCGGCTCCTTGTCATCACGCGGCTCAGCCACCATTGCGCTCCATGTCTTCCAACCGGACCAGCTCCATGCTGTCCGGGTACTGACGACGCAGACGCTCGGCACAGTCATTCGCCACTCGGCGGTTACCGAGCGCCAGTTCCGCCTGATAGCAGAGGAACAGCGTCTCCGAGTTTTCCACGCCCATTCCTTCCAGACGCTGGAGGAATGCCCGTGTCTGCATCGGACGATCGTCCTCGTAGGTCAGGTTGGCCATTTCCAGAAGGGCCCGCGGATACTGCGGATTGATGCGCAGCGCCTCGCGCAGCTTCTCTTCGGCGCGTTCGGTCTGTCCGGCATCGGCGAAGCACACCCCCGAATTCATCAGCGCGATCTCGCGCTGGTCGTAATCCGGATTGTCGATCGCCTTGGCAAACAACTCCTGCGCCTCGTCAAAGGCCTGGCGTCGACACAACAGGGCCCCAAGGCTGGTCTGCACGTAAGGGTTTCCTTCGTCCCGGCGCAGCGCCCGGCGGTAGTGATCTTCCGCCCGGTCATGCGCACCACGACGCTCGTAGACATTGGCCATACCCAGATTGGCGAGCGGATGGTTCGGATCGAACTCCAGCGCACGCTTCAGATTGCGCTCCGCCTGGTCGACCTCCCCCTCGCGCAGATAGCCAATACCCAGCTCGGCGTTGACCTCGGCGGCCTCCGCACGCTCCCCGGTCACCTCGCGCTCGGCCATCGCCGCGCATCCCCCGAGTACCAGCCCCAGTAACATCACGGCGGCCGGACGCCACCAGCGCAGTCCCATCAAGAGGCCCTCCGTGGCCGATCAGGCAGTTCCGCGTGCAGACGAATCATGCGCATCCCCCGATTGGTACGGTCCTCCACCTGCCCCACCAGCTGACCACAGGCCGCATCGATGTCGTCTCCGCGCGTCCGACGCACGGTGGTAACATAGCCCGCCTTTTGCAGCTGACGCTCGAAACGCTCGATGTCCGGTTCCGCGGGACGGTCGAAGGGTGCACCGGGAAACGGGTTGAACGGGATCAGGTTGATCTTGCCCGGAATCCCCCGCAGGACACCGGCGAGCTGATTCGCATGCTCGGGCCGGTCATTCACACCGGCCAGCAGCACGTACTCGAAGGTCACACCACTGTGCGCGCCGGTCGCCTCGACATAGCGCCGGCAACTCTCCATCAGGCGCGCAATTGGATACTTGCGGTTGATCGGTACCAGACGGTCGCGCAGTTCGTCGTTCGGGGCATGCAGGCTGACCGCCAGGGCCACGTCGGTGTGCTCGCTCAGCCGGTCCAGCGCCGGCACCAGGCCGGAAGTGGAAAGCGTCACCCGTCGACGGCTCAGACCGTAGGCATTGTCGTCAGTCATCAGTTGGCAGGCGGCGACCACGGCATCGTAGTTGGCCAGGGGCTCGCCCATGCCCATCAGTACCACGTTGCTGACCGCCCGTGGGCGACCCTCCGGCGCTGGCAGGCGCTGCATCGCCAGCCAGACCTGTCCGATGATCTCGGCGGCCGTCAGATTGCGGTTAAAGCCCTGCTGGGCGGTAGAACAGAAGGTACAATCCAGCGCACAGCCCACCTGGGAGGAGATGCACAGGGTCCCGCGTCCGGACTCGGGGATGTAGACCGTCTCGATCGCATTGCCGTCATGCAGACGCAGTACCCACTTCACGGTACCGTCGCCGGAGGCCTTCTCCAGTGCGATCTCGGGCAGGGCGATCTCGGTTTCGCGCGCCAGGCGCTCGCGCAGCTTGCGCGAGACGTCCGTCATCGCGGCGTAGTCGGTCACGCCACGCCGGTGCATCCACTTGACCAGCTGGGTGGCACGAAAACGCGGCTCACCCCACTGCGCCAGCAGCTCGGTGAGCTGACTGCGGCTGTAACCCAGCAGATTCAGAGGTGTAGAGGTTCCCGCTGCCATGTTCGCGACCGGTTGAAAACACCCCCTAGTGTACTGTGCATGGGGGATTCCTGCCTATGGGGCCCGCAAAAGGCCCCGCGACAGCCAAAAGGAAGCGGGGGGCTCCCTCCACGTCCCCGAACCGGTACTTAACGGGTGCGCGGGCAGATCCCGTCGTTGCCGAAGAAGAATTCGATCTCGCGCGCGGCGGTTTCTGCGGCATCCGAACCATGGACGGCATTCTCGTCGATCGAGGTCGCGAAGTCCGCACGGATCGTGCCCGGGGCTGCTTCCTTCGGATTGGTCGCACCCATGATTTCACGGTTCTTGGCGATCGCATCCTCGCCTTCGAGGACCTGCACAATCACCGGACCGGAGATCATGAATTCGACCAGATCGTTAAAGAACGGGCGCTCCTTGTGGACATCGTAAAAGCCTTCGGCCTGCTCGCGGCTCAACTGCATCATGCGCGCGGCGACGATCTTCAGACCGGCCTTCTCGAAGCGGCTGTAGATCTCGCCAATCACGTTCTTGGCGACGGCATCCGGCTTGATGATGGACAAAGTACGTTCTGCGGCCATGTTGGCTCTCCTGACTAACGTTGACAAATTCGGGTGTTCTCTTGCTTCGCGAGCGCGAGCCTTCGCCGAACGGCGGGCTCCAGGGAGGCATCAGCAATGACCGCCCGGGCGCGTGCGTGCCGAGCAGAAGCAGCTTGCGGCGCGTAGTGTAGGCAAACTCGCCCCCGGACGCACGCAGCTGAGAACGCTCGCATCAGGCGTGCGCGGGCTTGCGAAACTCCACCTGCTTCCAGTAGCCGAACAGGCTGGCCGGCGCCACCGTAGCCGGCTCCTGGCCGGTCACATGCACGAAGTCCTCGAATTCCATGTCCGGACGAAACCCGACCGCACGCGACAACGGCCGCAGGCAGCGCTCGAACCCGCGCAGCAGCCATTGCCGCGAGGCAAAGTGGTTGATCACAAGGATCTGGCCGCCGGGCCGGCAGACCCGCCACATCTCGGCAAACAGGCGATCGGGGTTCGGTACCACGGTGGCGACATACATCGCCACCACGGCATCAAAACTGCCGTCGGCGAAGCCAAGCTGCTCGGCATCCATCTCGCACAGTCCGGAAACCGCGGGCAGCCCGCCATTCAGACGGCCGCGCGCCACATCCAGCATCTCGCGGGAGATATCGATCCCGACCACCTCGCAGTCGTCCGGATAGTCCGGCAGCGAGAGACCGGTGCCCACACCCACCTCCAGCACACGCTTGCCGGGCAGCGGCGCCAGCGTCTCCTGGGCGCGCTCGCGACCGGTGGCGAACACCCGTCCGAAGGTGGCGTCGTAGTGGCGGGCGTAGCGCTTGTAACTCTTGCGGATACTGACCAGATCCATGCCGTTACGTCCCGAATACCGATGGCCGGGCACCCGCGGGTGCCCGCTGCGTGACAGGCCCAATCAGGCCTCGGGCTCGACCGCCTTCATGCTCAGGCGGATGCGTCCCTGCTTGTCCACTTCCAGCACCTTGACGGTGACCGAGTCACCCTCGGCCAGAAAATCGGCCACGTTCTCCACCCGCTCGTCGGAGATCTGCGAGATGTGCACCAGGCCGTCGCGGCCCGGCAGGATGGAGACGAACGCCCCGAAGTCCATGATCTTCGCGACCTTGCCAGTGTACTGGCGGCCGACCTCGATGTCGGCAGTCAGCTCCTCGATACGGCGCTTGGCCTCAAGGCCCGCAGCCTGGTCGGTGGAGGCGACCTTGACGGTACCATCGTCCTGGATGTCGATCGTCGCGCCGGTTTCCTCGGTCAGGGCGCGGATCGTGGCCCCGCCCTTGCCGATCACGTCGCGGATCTTGTCCGGGTTGATCTTCATGGTGATAAAGCGCGGCGCGTGCGAGGACATCTCCTCGCGGTGGCTCGGCAGCACCTCGTTCATGCAGCCCAGGATATGCATCCGGCCTTCGCGCGCCTGTGCCAGCGCCTGCTCCATGATCTCGCGGGTAATCCCGTCGATCTTGATGTCCATCTGCAGCGCAGTCACCCCGTTGGTGGTGCCAGCCACCTTGAAGTCCATGTCGCCGAGATGGTCCTCGTCACCGAGGATGTCCGACAGCACGGCAAAGCGCTCGCCTTCCTTGATCAGCCCCATCGCGATGCCCGCGACCGGGGCCTTCAGCGGCACGCCCGCATCCATCAGGGCCAGCGAGGTTCCACAAACGGAGGCCATGGAGCTGGAGCCATTGGATTCGGTGATCTCGGACACCACGCGAACCACATAGGGAAAGTCTTCGGCCGTCGGCATCACCGCGGCCACGCCCCGCTTGGCCAGACGGCCATGACCGATCTCGCGGCGCTTGGGGGAACCGACGAACCCGGTCTCGCCGGTGCAGTAGGGCGGGAAATTGTAGTGCAGCATGAAGCGGTCGCGGCGCTCGCCCTCGATCGCGTCGATCACCTGGGCATCGCGGTCCGTACCCAGCGTGGCCACCACCAGCGCTTGGGTCTCGCCACGAGTAAATACTGCCGAGCCGTGAGCGCGCGGCAGGACCCCGGTCTGGACGCTGATCGGACGCACGGTCTTGTTGTCGCGCCCGTCGATGCGCGGGTTGGCATCCAGGATGCGGTCGCGCACCAGACGGTACTCGAGATCATGGAACGCCGTCTTCACGTCTTCCGCGCTGGGACCTGAGTCGTCTTCGCTCGCGATCGCCTCGACGGCCTGGTTGCGCAGTTCGCTGATGCGCTGGGTGCGGGCCTGCTTCTCCGCGATCTGGTAAGCCGCGACGAGGTCGTTGCCCACGGCCTCCTTGACGCGGTCTTCCAGCGACGCCTCGGACGGCGGTGCCTGCCAGTCCCAGGCTGGCTTGCCAGCCTCCGCGGCCAGTTCCTTGATCGCCTGGATCGCGGCCTGCATCTGTTCGTGACCAAACATCACCGCGCCCAGCATCACTTCCTCGGAGAGCTCACTGGCTTCCGATTCCACCATGAGCACGGCCTGCTCGGTGCCTGCCACGACCAGGTCGAGGTCCGACTCTTCCAGGGCGCTGTAGGTCGGGTTCAGCAGGTATTCGCCGGCACGGTAGCCGACACGCGCGGCACCGATCGGGCCGGCGAACGGGACACCGGACAGCGCCAGCGCCGCCGAGGCGCCCAGCAGGGCGGGGATGTCGGGATCGATGTCGGGGTTGATCGACATGACCGTGGCCACGATCTGGGTCTCGTTCTTGAAACCCTCGGGGAACAGCGGACGGATCGGACGGTCGATCAGACGCGAGGTCAGCGTTTCCTTCTCGTTCGGACGCCCTTCGCGCTTGAAGAAGCCACCCGGAATCTTGCCAGCGGCGTAGGTCCGTTCCTGGTAATTCACGGTCAGCGGGAAGAAGTCGCGGCCGGGATCGGCCTCCTTGCGCGCGACGGCAGTCACCAGGACCACGGTCTCGGCCATGTTGACGAGGACGGCGCCACTGGCCTGGCGGGCGATGTCACCGGTCTCGAAGGTGACCGTATGGTTTCCGTACTGGAACGACTTCTTGTGTGCCACGTTATATCCCGTTTCCCGTAGTGCGTGCATCGAACTTGCTTGCGACGGGCCGGCTCGCGCCCCTGCGCGGCCACCCCTGAAAATGAACGGGCCCGCACCAGTGGCGCGGGCCCGTTGTGCCTGCCTTAGCGGCGCAGGCCAAGCTCCTGAACCAGGGCCTGATAGCGGTCCTGGTCATTGCGCTTGAGATAGGTCAGCAGCTTGCGGCGCTGGCTGACCATCTTCAGCAGCCCGCGACGCGAGTGGTGATCCTGCTTGTGCTTTTCGAAATGCCCCATCAGATGCTGGATGCGGGCCGTCAGCAGCGCGACCTGGACTTCCGGCGAACCGGTGTCGTTGGCATCGCGTTTGTGTTTCTCGACGATGGCCGATTTTTCTTCGGTAGTGAGCGACATGAAAACCTGACTCCTGAAATTTCTTGACCGTTAATCGACCAGTGGCGCTGGCGATAGGCGCGCAATGTTAGCACGACACGCGGGCCTTGGATAGGAAGAATCCCGGCCCCTTCAGGGGGCCGAAACAAACAGGCGGCGAGGCCGTACCTGACCGTCGGGCGTACGCACGCCCACCGCCAGAAAACGGCCTTCACCGTCATGCACCCGCAGCAGCGGCCAGCCGGTTTCGGGGTCTAGCGGCGTATCTCCCGCTCCCGCGGCTTGCGCCTCGACCGCCTCGGAAAACGCAGGGTGGCCGTGACGCAGGGCCGTACTGGCCTGCTCGTTCAGGGACACGGAAGGCCAGTCTCTCAATGCGGCCTCCGGGGGCTGCAGCATGACCTCGATCGCGGCCGCGCCCCCCGCGTCGAAGGCGGCCTCTACCTGATCCATCGTGACCATGGCGGCGGCCTCGAACGGGCCATGCCCGACCCGGCGCAGACTGTCGACCGCGGCCCCGCAACCCAGCTCATGCCCAATATCCGCCACCAACGAACGCACATAGGTGCCCTTGCTGCAGCGCACATCGATACGTAGCCGATCGGGAGCGGTGTGCTCGATGGACAGGGCGTGGATCTGCACCGGCCGCGGGGGGCGTTCGACTTCCACACCCTGACGCGCCAGCTCATACAGCCGTTTGCCGTCATGCTTTAGGGCCGAGACCATGGGCGGCACCTGCCCCTGCGCCCCACTGAACTGCCGCTCCAGCGCCCGCAGTTGCTCCGACTCGATGGCCGGCACCGACGCCTCGCGAATGATCGCGCCATCGAGATCCGCACTGTCGGTCTCGATCCCCAACTGTGCCTCGGCGATGTAGTGCTTGTCGGCATCCAGCAGCCAGCCCGAAACCTTGGTGGCCTGACCGAAGCACAACGGCAAAAGGCCGGTCGCACGCGGATCCAGCGCCCCGGTGTGACCGGCCTTTTTGGCCTGCAGCAGATACTTCACGCGCCCCAGGACCTGCGTGGAACTCGGTCCCCGGGGCTTGTCCAGCAGCAGGATACCGTCGACCTCGCGACGTACGCGCGCCATCGGAAGCCGGCGGTCAGGCCCCGCGGCCCGGGTCCTGCGAATCCTCGGCCCCGTCCTGCTCGCCACTGCCGGTTCCCTCGGCATCTGCGTGGTGGGCACGATCCTCGGCCAGGGCCTGGTCGATCAGGGAGGACATGCGAGCACCGCGCTCCGGCGTGTCGTCGTAGA
This sequence comes from Thioalkalivibrio sp. ALD1, assembly GCF_000381245.1. Lineage (NCBI taxonomy): Bacteria > Pseudomonadati > Pseudomonadota > Gammaproteobacteria > Chromatiales > Ectothiorhodospiraceae > Thioalkalivibrio > Thioalkalivibrio sp. ALD1. Next base: position 45,956 of record NZ_KB906245.1, read on the forward strand.
CAAACCGGAGCTGGGGAACGCTGCGCAGTCGCATGCGCTGACCGAGTGCCCGGCGCAGAAATCCCGCCGCGTGATTGAGCCCCTGCTGTGCCTCGCGTCCTTTCTCCTCGCCCCCCAGCTGGGTAAAGAACACCTTGGCATGGGCGAGATCCCGCGAAACCTCGACATCCGCCAGCGTGATCATCCCCACGCGCGGATCCTTGACCTCCAGACGAATCAGGTCCGCCAGCTCGCGCTGGATCTGGTCCCCGACCCGGTCCGAACGATGAAACTCGCGATTACCGGGCATCAGAGCGTCCGGGCCACCTCGACGCGCTGGAAGACCTCAATCTGGTCACCGGCCTTCACGTCGTTGTAGTTCTTCACCGCGATCCCGCACTCGGTACCGGCCTTGACCTCGTTCACGTCGTCCTTGAAGCGGCGCAGGCTCTCCAGCTCGCCCTCGTAGATCACCACGTTGTCGCGCAGCACGCGGATCGGGTTGCCCCGCTTGACCGCACCCTCGACCACGAGACAGCCGGCGACCTGACCAAAGCCGGAGGCCTTGAACACGTCGCGGACTTCCGCCAGACCGATGACCTCTTCGCGGATCTCGGCGGACAGCAGGCCCGACAGCGCCTGCTTGACGTCGTCGATCGCCTCGTAGATTACCGAGTAATAGCGCACGTCGAGCTCGTTCTCGGCGGCCAGGCGCTTGGCGCCGGCATCGGCACGCACGTTGAACGCGATCACGATCGCCTCGGAGGCCATGGCGAGGTTCAGGTCGGACTCGGAGATCCCGCCGACCCCAGCAGACACCACCTTCACGCGGACCTCGTCGGTCGACAGCTTGACCAGCGACTCGCGCAGCGCCTCGGCCGAGCCCTGAACATCCGCCTTGATCAGGATGTTCACGGTAGCGATCTCGCCTTCCTGCATCTGGTTGAAGATGTTCTCCAGCTTGGCGGCCTGCTGCGCGGCCAGCTTGCGCTCGCGCTGCTTGGCGTCGCGGTGCTCGGCGACCTCGCGGGCGGTCTTGTCGTCCGCGACGACCAGGACCTCGTCGCCGGCCTCCGGCACGCCGGACAGGCCCAGCACCTCGACCGGCATGGACGGACCGATTTCCTTAACCGGCTTGCCAGTATCGTTGAACATCGCACGCACGCGACCGTATTCCTTGCCCGAGAGCAGGATGTCGCCATGCTTGAGGCGACCGGACTGAACCAGGATGGTCGCCACCGGACCGCGGCCCTTGTCCAGGCGCGATTCGATCACCACGCCACGTGCGGGGCCCTCGTCCGGGGCCTTCAGTTCCATCACCTCGGCCTGCAGGCCCAGGGCCTCCAGCAGCTGGTCGATCCCCTCGCCCGTATGCGCCGACACATTGATGAACTGCGTATCGCCACCCCAGGCCTCGGGGATGACCTCGTGCTGGGCGAGATCGTTCATCACGCGCTCGGGTTCGGCCTCCGCCTTGTCGATCTTGTTGACCGCAACCACCATCGGCACACCGGCGGCCTTTGAGTGCTGGATGGCCTCGAGCGTCTGCGGCATCACGCCGTCGTCCGCCGCGACCACCAGGATCACGATATCGGTGGACTGCGCCCCACGGGCGCGCATCGCGGTAAACGCGGCATGCCCCGGAGTATCCAGGAACGTCACCCCATCGTGGCCATTGTCGACGTGATAGGCGCCGATGTGCTGGGTGATCCCACCGGCCTCGCCGGATGCGACCTTTTCCTTGCGGATGTAGTCCAGCAGCGAGGTCTTGCCGTGGTCGACATGGCCCATCACGGTCACGACCGGCGGGCGCGGCTTGGCCTCGGCGGTCTGTTCCAGACCCGTGTCGATCTCGTCCTCGACGGAGGTTTCCTTCGCGGCGATCGGCTTGTGTCCCATCTCCTCGACCACCAGCATTGCCGTGTCCTGGTCGATGGACTGATTGATGGTCGCCATGACCCCCATGCCCATCAGGGACTTGATCAACTGCGGCGCCTTGATCGCCATCGCCTGCGCGAGATCGGCGACGGTAATCGTCTCCGGCACTTCGACTTCGCGCACCACCGGTGCGGTCGGCTTGGCAAAGCCATGCTTGCTGGCGACGGCTTGCGCTGCGGCCGACTGCGCCTTGCGGCCCTCGCCCTTCTTGCGGCGACCCCGACGGTCCCCCGCCACATGCAGTTCCTTGCGGTCGTCCTTGCGAGCACCCTTGCGTGCCTTGCCGCCGCTCTTGGCCGATTCGGCCTCGGCCGCAGCCTGGCGCTGGGCCGCCTCGCGCTCCAGACGCGCCTGCTCTTCTTTCTCGCGCTTGGCCTCCTGCGCCTCCAGTTCCTGCTGGCGGCGCTTCTGGCGCTCGCCGCGCTCGGCCTCCTCCTGCTTGCGCGCCTCAAGCGCCTTGCGCTGGGCGTCGCGCTCGGCCTCGACCTGCATGGCCAGCTGCTCGGTGCGACTCAGCGCGCGTTTCGGTTTGTCCGGGGCTGCCTCGGGCTCGGGCTCGGGCTCGGGCTCTGCCTCGGATTCCGACTTCTCGATCTCTTCGCTAGCCGCAGCCTCAACCGGCTCTTCCTCGGCGGCCTCGACTTCGGGCGTAGTGCTCTCCTCGGCCTCCTGCGGCTTGGGCTCCTCGGCCACGGGCTCGGCCGGAACCTCTTTCGGGGTCGGGGTCGGCTCGGCGGTCGGCGCGACGTCGGCCTCGACCGAGGCCTCGACGGGCTCCTCAGCCGGTTTGCGCTTGATCGTGCGCTTCTTGCGCACCTCGACGTTCACGGTCTTGGAGCGACCCGGCCCGGAACTCACCTTCAGCGTCTGGGCCTGAGAGCGGCGCTTGAGCGTCACACGGCCGCCCTCACTCTCGCCATGCGACTGCCGGAGGTGATCGAGCAGCTTGCGCTTCTCGGCATCGGTAATCGCCGCTTCCGGGCCATCCACCGCGACGCCCGCCTCCTTGAGCTGTTCCATGAGGCGGTCCACCGGCTTGCCAACCGATTCCGCGAATTGCTGCACTGTCATTTGCGCCATGGCGCCTTACCTCCATTCCATATTCTTTTCAGGCCAGCCGACGGCCTGTCACACGGGCTTCGCGATCCATTCGTCCGGGCGTTATTCGCCGGTTTCGAACCACGGGGCGCGCGCCGTCATAATCAGCTCGGACGCCTCTTCCGTGCTCAATCCAGTCATTTCGACCACGTCGTCGGCTGCCTGCTCCGCGAGGTCTTCCATGGTGCAGACGCCGTGCGAGGCCAGCTTGTTGGCCACGCCCTGGGTCATGCCGTCCATGTTCAGCAGGTCCTCGGCGGGCTGGTAGTTCTCGCCGCCCGCGATCGCACGGGTCAGCAGGGCGTCGCTGGCGCGGTTGCGCAACTCGGCCACGATGTCCTCGTCGAACTCCTCGATCGCCAGCAGTTCGGCCTCGTCGACATAGGCCACCTCGTCCAGCGTGCTGAAACCTTCCTGCACCAGGATGCCGGCCACTTCCTCGTCCACATCCAGCGCCTCCATGAAGAAGGTCACCAGTTGCTGCGCCTCGGCCTCGCTCTTCTCGGCCGCCTGCTCCTCGGTCATCACATTCAGTTCCCAGCCAGTCAGCTGGGAGGCCAGACGGATATTCTGCCCCCCACGGCCAATGGCCAGGGAGAGCTTGTCCTCCTCGACCGCGATGTCCATCGACTGCTTGTCCTCGTCGACCACGATCGACAGGACTTCGGCCGGGGACATGGCGTTGATCACGAACTGCGCCGGATTCTCGTCCCAGACGATAATGTCGATACGCTCGCCGGCCAGCTCGTTGGACACCGACTGCACGCGCGAACCGCGCATGCCGACGCAGGCACCGACCGGATCCAGACGCGGGTCGTTGGAGCGCACCGCGATCTTCGCGCGCTGGCCCGGGTCACGCGCCGCACCCATGATATCGATGATCTCCTGCCCGACCTCCGGCACCTCGAGCTTGAACAGCTCGATCAGGAACTCCGGCACGGTACGGCTCAGGATCAACTGCGGCCCGCGCGCGTCGGGGCGAATCTCCTTGAGATAACCACGCAGGCGGTCGTTGGTGCGCACGGTCTCGCGCGGGATCATGTGCTCGCGCGGGATCAGGGCCTCGGCGTTGCTGCCGAGATCGACATAGGTGCCGTTGCGGTCGGTACGCTTGACGATACCCATCACCAGCGTACCCACTCGATCCTGATACTCCTCGACCACCTTGGCGCGCTCGGCCTCGCGCACCTTCTGCACGATCACCTGCTTCGCGGTCTGCGCGGCGATGCGGCCGAAATCAACGGCCTCCACCGGCTCTTCGATCACATCACCGACCTGCGCATCGGCGTTCTTCTGCTGCGCATAGGACAGCAGGATCTGGTATTCCGGGGATTCGAACTCGGGGTCCTCGTCATCCACCACGGTCCACCGGCGGAAGGCCTCGTAGTCACCTTCCTCGCGGTCGATGCTCACGCGCACGTCCATCTTGCCGCCGTGGTACTTGCGGGTCGCCATGGCCAGTGCCGATTCCAGGGCATCGAAGATGATGTCCTTCTCGACACCTTTCTCGTTCGCCACGGCATCCGCGACCAGCAGGATCTCCTTGTTCATCTCTTGTCTCTCCGCACCTCGGCGGTCACCCGCCGATTCAACAAAACCGTACGCCGGTCTACAGCTGTTCCAGGACCCGCGCATTGTGGATAGCGTTCAACGGCAGCTCGTAGGCCATGCCGTCGACCTCGACTTCGATCATCTCCTCGTCCACCCCGATCAGCGTGCCGCGATAGTTCCGCCGACCGTGCTCGGGCCAGCTCAACCGCACCTTCACCGGATGACCGATATACCCCCGGTACTGATCGGGCGTGAACAGCGGCCGTTCGATGCCCGGACTGGAGACCTCCAGGGTGTAGTTGCCACGCAGGGCCTGTTCGACCTCGAGCACCGCACCGGCCTGTTCGCTCACCAGCGCGCAATCATCCACCGTCACCCCTTCGGGACTGTCGATGTAGATGCGCAGCATCACGGGCTTGGAACCGGGGTGGTACTCCAGCCCCCAGAACACGAACCCCTGCCCCTCGACCACCGGGGCCAGCAGTGCGCTCAGTTGTTCGGACTTTTCCGCCACCTGACTCCACTCGGCACGATTCGCGCAACGGCCCTTTCCAGGGCCCGGAAACAAAAAAAGGGCGATAAACGCCCCTCGAACACCTCAGCGATGACTGCAGCCAGTCGTACCGACTGCATGGCGCGCGGGAGCGCAGCCCGGCAAGACCATATCGGACCTGCCTAACAAAAAGGCCCCATATGGGGCCTCTCTGAAAATTGGTAGCGGGGGCAGGATTTGAACCTGCGACCTTCGGGTTATGAGCCCGACGAGCTGCCAGACTGCTCCACCCCGCATCCGAGACGCGAAACTATAGCAAAGCGGGTTGGGGCCCGCAAGGAGAAGCGCGAGTTTTTTCCGGGTCGGAAGCCCCCCTCGCGCCTTTCGAGATCGCTTACCGCGAGCGGTGCGCCCGGCTCCTCAGATGCTGCTTGAGATCGTAGCGCCAGATGTATCCCGGCAGCGCGAACACCGCGAACATGGACAGGGTGATCACGTAGAACTCCCAACCCTGCGTATGGATCCCACCGGTCGCCTGATATTCCAGGCCCTTGCCGATCAGCCCCGCCAGGAAGTAGAGCCCGACCCATTCAAAGATGCGGATCCAGGGGCCCTTCACGCCGCTGGCCGGCAGGACCATCAGGCCGATGCGCTCGGTGAGCCAGGGCAGGTTCGCCGAAATAAAGGCGACAACGACAAAACCCCAGACCAGAACTTCAAACGGAATCCACTGTGTCACGACTTAGCCCATGATTGCGTAGTGGGTGACAGACAACAGCAGGCCCGGAAAAATTCCAAGAAGCAGCACTGCGAGCCCGTTAATACTGAGCGCGGTGGCAAACGCGCCGGAGGGCTGAATCGGCTCCTTCGCGTCTTCCTGCGGGTCGTCGAAGAACATCATCTTGACCACGCGCAGGTAGTAGAACGCCCCGATGATCGAGAAGATCACGGCGACCACCGCCAGCCAGACCAGATCGGCGCCCACCGCGGCCTGGATCACCGCGAGCTTGGCGTAGAAGCCGACCGTCGGAGGCACCCCGGCCATCGAGAACATCAGCAGCAGCATGATGAACGCAAACCATGGGTTACGCTTGGCCAGGCCCTTGAAATCATCAATCTGGTCGGCTTCAAAGCCCTTGCGCGACAGGAACACGATCATGCCGAAGCCACCGGCCGCGGTAATCGCGTAGACGATCACATAGAACATCGCCGAGGCGTAGCCGCTGTCGGTCCCGGCCAGGATACCCATGAACACGAAGCCGACATGCGCGATGGTCGAGTAGGCCAGCATGCGCTTGATGCTGGTCTGTGCGATCGCGATCACGTTGCCCACCGCCAGCGACAGCACGGCCAGGATCACGAACATGCCCTGCCAGTCGGCATGCATCGGGCCCATACCCTCCACCAGCAGGCGCATCAGGAAAGCAAAGGCGGCGATCTTCGGCGCGGTGGCGATGAACAGCGTGACCGCCGTCGGGGCGCCGTCGTAGACGTCCGGCACCCACATGTGGAACGGCACGGCCCCCAGCTTGAACGCGATCGCGACCACCAGGAACACCAGGCCGAAGACCAGCGGGATGTTAAGCGTCTCATCGGCCGCCACCAGCTCGGCGGCAATAACCGCGATATCCAGCGAGCCGGTCATGCCGTAGATCATCGACATGCCGTAGAGCAGCAGACCAGAAGCCAGCGCGCCCAGGACGAAGTATTTCATCGCCGCTTCGGTCGCGCGGGTGTTGTCGCGCCAGAACGCGACCAGCGCATAGGACGACAGCGACAGCAGCTCCAGACCCAGGTACAGCGTCAGCAGGTTGTGCCCGGAGATCATGATCATCATCCCGAGCACGGCGAACAGGCCCAGGATGTAGAACTCGCCCTTGTGGATTCCGCGCTCCATCAGGTACGGACGCGCATACAAGAACACCAGGAAGCTGGTCACATAGACCGCGACCTTCAGGATGTCCGCCATCGGATCCTTAATGAAGCTGTCCGAGAAGGTCAGCACCGTCTCCGGACCCATCATCCAAAGGGTAAGGCCGGCGGCCGCGACCAGGGTCGCCTGCACCAGGCCGTAGGTGATGTCGCGCCGCGAATCCGGCAGGAACGCGTCGATCACCAGGATCAGGCACGCCATCCCGAGCACGAACATCTCGGGCACGGCGGGGAGGAAGTTGGGGATCTCGAAAGTCATGTCAGGCGTCCGTTCAGAGCTTCGACTGCGCGATATGCGCCACGAGGTGGTCGATGGTCGCGTTCATCACATCCAGCAGCGGCGCCGGCCACACACCCAGCAGCAGGGTGAAGAAGGCCAGCACGCCCATCAGGAAGAACTCGCGGCGGTTCATGTCGGACAGACCGGCCACGTTGTCGTTGGCCACCGCGCCGAAGATCACGCGCTTGACCAGCCACAGGGTGTAGCCCGCCGCCAGGATCAGCGTGGTCGCGGCGAGGAAGGCAATCCAGAAATCCGCCTTGAACGCGGCCAGGATGACCATGAACTCGCCGACGAAGCCGGAGGTGCCCGGCAGGCCGGTGTTGGCCATCGCGAACAGCACGAAGAACGCGGCGAACCAGGGCATGGTGTTCACCACACCGCCGTAGTCCGAGATCTGCCGGCTGTGCAGGCGGTCGTACAGCACGCCGACTGCGAGGAACATCGCCGCGGAGATAAAGCCGTGCGAGATCATCTGCACCATGCCGCCGGCGATACCCAGCGAGGCGCCTTCCCAGTCACCGGTGTTCGAATAGATGTAGAAGGCGAGGAAGAAGCCCAGCGTCACAAAGCCCATGTGGGCGATCGACGAATAGGCGATCAGCTTCTTCATGTCGCTCTGGATCAGCGCCACCAGGCCGATGTAGACGATCGCAATCAGCGACAGCACGATCATCAGCGTATCCAGCACCGCCGAGGCATCCGGCGTGATCGGCAGCGAGAAGCGCAGGAAGCCGTAGCCCCCAATCTTCAGCATGATCGCCGCCAGGATCACCGAGCCGCCGGTCGGTGCCTCCACGTGCGCATCCGGCAGCCAGGTATGCACCGGGAACATCGGGATCTTCACCGCGAACGCCATGAAGAACGCGAGGAAAATCAGTATCTGCGCGGTCATGCCGATCTGCAGGGCATGGAAGTCCTGGATCAGGAAGCTGCCGGACTGGATGTACATCCAGATCAGCGCGACCAGCATGAACACCGAGCCCAGGAAGGTATAGAGGAAGAACTTGATGGTCGCGTAGACGCGCCGCGGCCCGCCCCAGATCCCGATCACCAGGAACATCGGGATCAGCATCGCCTCGAAAAACACGTAGAACAGCACCGCGTCCATCGCCGCGAACATGCCGATCATCAGGCCTTCCATCACCAGCATCGCCGACATGTAGTAGGCGATCCGATCTTTCACCGACTCCCAGGCCGCAATGATCACGATTACGGTGATCAGCGTGGTCAGCAGGATCAGCGGCATGGAGATGCCGTCCACGCCCAAGTGGTAATTCACGTTGAACGCCGGGATCCACGAGGCCAGTTCCTGGAACTGCATCTCGGCGGTGCCACGCTCGAACGCAAACCACAACGGCAGACTGGCCACAAACGTCGCCACGGCCACCGCGAGCCCGAGCCGCCGCGCCACATGGGGCGCATCGCGCCCGGCGGCAAGCACCAGGAAGCCGCCGAGAATCGGCAGCCAGATCAACAGACTCAAGATAGGCCAGTCAGCAAACATGGTCGTTCCTTGAAACAGCGATGGGCTTCGAGCGCATGGGTGTCGAAGCCGCTCAGATCACGAAGGCGAACATCAGGACCAGCAGGCCGATGATCATCACGAACGCGTAGTGGTAGAGGAAACCGGACTGCATATGGCGGATGCGCGCCGAGATCCAGCCGACCGAGCGTGCGGTGCCGTTCACCAGCAGCCCGTCGATGATCAGCGCATCACCATAGCGCCACAGCGCGCGGCCCAGACGGACGGTCCCGCCCGCGAAGAACCAGTCATTGAAGCGGTCGAAGCCGTACTTGTCCTCGAGGATGCGTACGCCCAGCTTCAGCCGTTCGGCGATCACGCCCGGCAGCTCGGGCCGCTTCATGTACAGGTACCAGGCCGTGCCCAGGCCGGCCATCGCCAGCCAGAATGCGGGCAGCATCAGGCCATGCAACACGAAGCCGATCACGCCGGTGTAGGTCTCGCCTTTGGTGGCCAGCACATCCTGCTCCGGCAGCACGAACAGGCTGTCAGCGAAGAAGTCGCCAAACAGCATCGGGCCGATGAAGTAGCCGGCCACCACCGACGGGATCGCCAGCAAGATTAGTGGCACCGTCACCACCCACGGCGATTCCTTCGGTTGCAACGGGCCGTGGTGATGATCGTCGCCGTGCTCGTCGTCGTGGTCATCACCATGGTCGGGCATATACTTGTGCGCCTGGTCATAGCGCTCCTCGCCATGGAAGACGAGGAAGAACATGCGGAAGGTGTACAGCGCGGTCACGAACACCCCGGCCAGGACCAGCCAGTAGGCAAAGGTCGCCCCCGGAATCTCGGAGTAGCCGACCGCCTCGATGATCGCGTCCTTGGAGAAGAACCCGGAGAAGAACGGGAAGCCGATCAGCGCCAGCGAGCCGATCAGCGCGGTCGCATAGGTAATCGGCATGTGCCGGCGCAGCCCGCCCATCGCGCGCATGTCCTGCAGGTGGTGCATCGCGATGATCACCGAGCCCGCGGCCAGGAACAGCAGCGCCTTGAAGAAGGCATGCGTCATCAGGTGGAACAGACCGGCGGCATAGGCGGAGGCGCCCAGCGCCACGGTCATGTAGCCCAGCTGCGACAGCGTCGAATAGGCCACCACCCGCTTGATGTCGTTCTGGACGAGCCCGATCAGGCCCATGAAGAACGCGGTGATCGCCCCGATGATCAGGATCATCGACAGCGCCGGCACGGAGAACTCGTACAGCGGCGACATACGCGCCACCATGAAGATGCCCGCGGTCACCATGGTCGCCGCGTGGATCAGCGCGGAGATCGGGGTCGGGCCTTCCATGGAGTCCGGCAGCCAGACGTGCAACGGCACCTGGGCGGATTTACCCATCGCGCCGATGAACAGGAAGATCAGCGCCAGATCCAGCAGGCCGAAGGTCCAGCCCGGCCAGATGGTGATGGTCGCCTCGCTCATCGACTGGCCTTCGGCGAACACATCGGCGTAGTTCAGGCTGCCGGTGTAGAAGACCAGCGCGGCGATCCCGATCAGGAAGCCGAAGTCCCCCACGCGGTTCACGATGAACGCCTTCATGTTGGCGTAGATGGCGGTCGGGCGCTTGTACCAGAAGCCGATCAGCAGGTAGGAAACCAGCCCCACGGCCTCCCAGCCGAAGAACAGCTGCATGAAGTTGTTCGCCATCACCAGCATCAGCATCGAGAAGGTGAACAGCGAGATGTAGGCAAAGAAGCGCTGGTAGCCCGGATCGTCCTGCATGTAGCCGATGGTGTAGATGTGCACCATCAGCGAGACGAAGGTGACGACCAGCATCATCAGCGCGGTCAGGTTGTCGACCAGGAACCCGACCTCGAACTGGATGCCGTCGGAGACCATCCAGGTATAGACCGTCTCGTTGTAGACCCCGGCATCGCCGAACACATGGGCCCAGAAGACCACCACGGACAGGATGAACGAGATCGCCACCCCGAGGATGGTGACGCTGTGCGCCCCGGCACGGCCGATCTGACGGCCAAACAGGCCGGCGATGATCGCGCCGAACAGCGGCGCCAGGACGATCAGTAGATAGATGGTATCCATGGCCCGTTATCCCTTCATTGCGTCCAGATCCTGGACGTTGATGGTTCCGCGATTACGGAACAGCAACACCAGGATGGCGAGGCCGATGGCCGCCTCGGCCGCGGCGACGGTCAGGATGAAGAACACGAACACCTGGCCCGCGAGGTCCTGCAGGAAGAACGAAAAGGCAATGAAGTTGATGTTCACCGCGAGCAGCATCAGCTCGATGCACATCAACAGCACGATCACGTTTTTCCGGTTCAGGAAGATCCCGGCCACACTGATCGAAAACAACAGCGCGGCCAGCACCAGGTAGTGCTCTAGCGTAATCATGTTCTAGCCCTGAGTTCTTTCGGGGGCGGCATCCGCCCCCGGTGTCCGGGTCCCGACCTCTGGCCGGAATGCCTAGTTACTCGGATTGCCTATTTCCGGATTGCTATTTCGACGGGTCGTCCTGCTCCCCTTCCGCGTCGCCGCCCTGGGCACCACGACGCGGCGACTTCTTCTTCTCGGAGGGCATGGAGACCATGCGCACCCGACCCTCGCGCGAGACCGCCATCTGCTGGCCCGGATCGATCGACTTGTTGTCCGGGCGCTTGCGCATGGTCAGCGAGATCGCCGCGATGATCGCGACCAGCAGAATCACGGCTGCGATCTCGAACGGATAGACGTATTCGGTGTAGAGGATCGCGCCCAGCGCCTCGGTGTTGGCGTATTCCGGCCCGGCACGCTCCGGCACATCCATTGTGATGTAGCGGGTGATCACGGCTACCAGCACAACCGACATCGCAACCGCGACCACGATGCCCACCGGCAGATATTCGGTGAAGCCCTCACGCAGCTTGGCCAGGTTGATATCAAGCATCATCACCACGAACAGGAACAACACCATGACCGCGCCGACATAGACCAGCACCAGCACGATGCCGAGGAACTCGGCCTCCGCCAGCAGCCAGATCGCGGCCGCAGCGAAAAAGCACAGCACGAGGAACAGGGCCGCGTGTACCGGGTTGCGCACGCTGATCATCGCCAGTGCGCCGCCCAGCAGGATCGCGCCGAAGAGGTAGAAAAGAAGCAGCTCGAAGGTCATGGGGCGTTCCCTGCGTTACCGGTACGGGGCGTCGACCGCGCGGGCCTCGGCGATCTCTTTCTCGAAGCGGTCACCAATGGCCAGGAGCTTGTCCTTGGTCATGATCTGCTCGCCCCGGTTTTCGAAGTGGTACTCGAAGATGTGCGTCTCGACGATGGAATCCACCGGGCAGGCCTCCTCGCAGAAGCCGCAGAAGATGCACTTGAACAGGTCGATGTCGTAGCGCGTGGTACGACGCGTACCATCCGCGCGTTCCTCGGACTCGATGGTGATCGCCAACGCCGGGCAGACGGCCTCGCACAGCTTGCAGGCGATGCAGCGCTCCTCGCCGTTCGGATAGCGGCGCAGCGCGTGCAGGCCCCGGAAGCGCGGCGACATCGGGGTCTTCTCGTCCGGGTACTGCACAGTGAACTTCCGGCTCAGCAGGTAACGCCCGGTCAGGCGCAGACCCAGCAGCAGCTCAAAGAACAGAAAACTCTTCAGGTAACGGCGCAACGCTTTCATGACGAACTCCTCAGGCGAACCACGGGCCGACGTTGAATGCGACCAGCACGCCCTCGACAAACAGCCAGAGGATGGTCACCGGGATCAGAACCTTCCAGCCCAGACGCATGATCTGGTCATAGCGATACCGGGGGAAAGTGGCGCGGAACCACAAGAAGGCAAACAGGAACACGGCCGTCTTGAACAGGAACCAGTGGATACCGTGACCCAGCAGCGCACCGATGACCGGCAGGTCAAAAGCCGCTTGCGGCAGGATCCCCTGGAACGGCGACAGCCAGCCACCGAGGAACAGGATCGCGACCAGTGCCGAGATCAGGATCATGTTCGCGTACTCGGCCAGGAAGAACACGGCAAAGGCCATGCCCGAGTACTCGACGTGGAAACCGGCGACGATCTCGGACTCGCCCTCGGCCACGTCGAACGGGGCACGGTTGGTCTCGGCGATCCCGGAGATGAAATACACAAAGAACAGCGGCAGCAGCGGCAGCAGGAACCAGTGGTATATGCTGCCGGACTGCGCCTCGACGATACCGCCGACATTCAGTGTGCCGGCAGCCATCAGCACGCCCACCAGGGCGAAGCCCATCGCAATTTCGTAGGACACCAGCTGTGCGGCCGAACGCAGCGAGCCCAGCAGCGCGTACTTCGAGTTCGAGGCCCAGCCGGCGATGATGATGCCGTACACGCCCAGCGAAGTCAGGGCCAGCAGGTACAACAGACCGGCATTCACATCGGCCAGGGCTCCGCCCTCGAAAAACGGGATCACCGCCCAGGCCGCCAGTGCCGGGGCAATGGTCAGCACCGGGGCACTGAGGAACAGGAAGCGGTTGGCATTGGTCGGGAGGATGACCTCCTTGGTCAACAGCTTCAGCGCATCCGCGATCGGCTGCAGCCAGCCGCGCGGGCCCACCCGGTTCGGCCCCACGCGCACGTGGGCATAGCCGATGACCTTGCGCTCGGCGAAGGTCGTGTAGGCGACGGCCAGCATCAGCGGGATCACGATCAGCTGAATGCCGATCAGGATCTGCATCACCGTCGGCAGGCTGCTGTAGAGGTTCATCATCCAGTCGAACATGTCTTACGTTCCCTCAGGCACGCGCGAGCGTGACCGTGGCGTTCGGGGCGCCCAGCCGGCCCATGGCCGTCGAGCCCGCAAAGGTCACCGCCAGGCCCACCGGCACGGCGTCGTCCAGAATCAGGGTCAGCTCCGTCTCGGCGCCGTCCTGGCGCAGTTTCACGCGCGACCCCGTATCAAGCCCGCCAGCCGACTCCGGATGCACCATCACGCACTCGGCCAGCCGACCCTCGGGGCTGGTTTGCAGCGGCTCGGCGCGGCGCACCAGGGCATCGGTGCTGTAGAGCCCAGCGGCCTGCACGCGATACAGGTCTCCTTGTATCGGCTCCGGCATGGCCAACTGGGCCTTGTTCATGTTGACCGCGGTATCGAAGCTGGCCGCCGCGAGCAGGCCCTTCAGCTCGTCCCGCACGGCACGCGAGTCCAGATAGTCCATGCCGCGTTGATCCAGCAGATTGCCCAGCACACGCCAGACCTTCCAGCCGGGGCGAACGTCTTCCGGCGCACGGGCTGCGGCACGATAGCTTTGCCAGCGACCCTCGACATTCACGAAGGTGCCGGAATTCTCGAAGCTGGTCGCGACCGGCAGCAGGACATCGGCCACGGCTTCCATGTCGGCGCTGGCAAACGCGGACAACGCCACGACGAATCCCGCCTTTTCCAGCGTGGCCCGCAATGCGACCGGGTCCGCCCCGTCGTGCCCGGGCTCGATCCCGGCAATCACGAATGCCTCGCGACCCTCGGCGATCATTTCGGCAGCGTTGTTGCCGGTGGACTCGACCTCGCCCCCGGCAGGACCGCGGTGCGGCAGCACCCCGGCCAGCCAGGCCCCCGCGGCATTGGCACCTGCCGGCAGGTAGCCCAAACGGGCACCGGTATGCTTGGCGATCCAGCCCGCCAGGGCGCGCAAGGTGCCAAAGGCGGGTCCGTGGATCGCGACCTGACCGAGCAGGACATGTCCCTGTTTCCCTTCCAGCAGCGATTTCGCAATGTGCTCGAAGGCGGCACGCGTGTCGGCATCCCGGCTCTCGGCGTCCTTGACGATTTTTTCCAGCTTTTTCGGCAGCGACTTGCCGGCAGCGGCGATTTGCCCGGCGACGCCCGCCAGGGCCATTACCTGGTCGCGCTCGTGGCCAACCAGCTGGGCCTGGACGGGATAGGTCAGGTCGAGCAGCATGTCGTTAATCAGACTGACCCGCGCCCCGCGCGAGGCCGCCTTGCGCAGACGATGGGCCAGCAGCGGCTGCTCGCGGCGCGGATTGCAGCCGACCAGCAGCACCGCGTCAGCATCCTCGAGATCACTGATCGCCACGCCCAGATAGGGGAACAGCGGTGCGGCCGACTCGTCGGAGAAGTCGACCTGGTCCAGCCGGTGATCGATGTCGACGACCCCCATCCCGCGCAGAACCTTCTGCGCCAGGTAGTGCTCTTCCACCGACAGCGACGGCGACAGCAGCGCCCCGATACGCTCGGGGGCGATCTCCTTAAGCCCCTCGACCGCATAGCTCAGCGCCGTCTCCCAGGAGACATCCTGCCACTGGCCGTCCACCTTCATGCGCGGACAGGTCAGGCGGTCCTCGGCATACAGGCCGGTGTAGCTGAAGCGATCCCGGTCGGAGATCCAGGTCTCGTTGACCGCCTCGTTGTCACGCGGCACCACGCGCATCGCACGTCCGTCGTAAGTATGCAGGTAGAGATTGGAGCCGACCGCGTCGTGCGGGGCGATCGTGGCGGCCTGCGACAGCTCCCAGGCACGCGCGGTGTAGCGCGACGGCTTGGCGGTCAGCGCACCGACCGGGCACAGGTCGATCACGTTGCCGGACAGCTCGTGGGCCACGGTCTTCTCGACATAGGTGCCGATGCGCATGTGCTCGCCGCGCCCGGTCGCGCCCAGCTCGCGCACCCCGGCGATCTCTTCGCCAAAGCGCACGCAGCGGGTGCAGTGGATGCAGCGGGTCATCTCGGTCTCGATCAGCGGCCCGATGTCCTTGTCCTTAACCACGCGCTTGGCTTCGGTGTACTTGGATACACTGTCGCCGTAGCCCATGGCCACGTCCTGGAGCTCGCACTCGCCGCCCTGGTCGCAGATCGGGCAGTCCAGCGGATGGTTGATCAGCAGGAATTCCATGGTCCCCTTCTGCGCGCGCAGCGCCAGCGGAGACTGGGTGTAGACCTTCATCCCGTCCATGACCGGGGTCGCGCAGGCGGGCAGCGGCTTGGGCGCCTTCTCCACCTCGACCAGACACATACGGCAGTTCGCCGCCACCGACAGCTTCTTGTGGTAGCAAAACCGCGGAATGCGGATATCGGCATCGTCCGCCACGTCGATCAGCATGGCGCCCTTGGGCGCCTCGATCGTACGGCCGTCAATCTCGATGCTGACCAGATCCTGCTTCTGATCCTGACTCATGCTCGATTCCTGCTGCGGATGCGCGGAGGGCGTCAGGCGGCGTCTGCCACCGGACTCCGACCGTGCTGGATGTAGTATTCGAATTCGTGGCGGAAATGCTTGACGAAGCTGCGCACCGGCATCGCGGCGGCATCGCCCAGGGCGCAGATGGTGTGCCCCTCGATCTTGCTGGCCACATCGTCCAGGCGTTCCAGGTCCTCGGGACGGCCCTGCCCCTCCACGATGCGGGTCAGCATGCGATAGAGCCAGCCGGTCCCCTCGCGGCAGGGCGTGCACTGACCGCAGGACTCGGAGAAGTAGAACCGCGAGATGCGCTGCAGGGCCTTGACCATGTCGGCGGTCTCGTCCATCACGATCACCGCGCCGGAGCCCAGCATGGACCCGGCCTGGGCGATGGAGTCGAAGTCCATGTTGGCCTTCAGCATCACGTCACCCGGCACCACCGGCACCGACGACCCGCCGGGAATCACGGCCTTCAGCTTGCGCCCGTTCAGCACGCCGCCGGCCATTTCCAGCAGATCCTTGAACGGCGTGCCCAGCGCGATCTCGAAGTTGCCCGGATTGTTCACGTGCCCGGAGACGGAGAACAGCTTCTCGCCACCGGACTTCGGCACCCCCAGATCGGCGAACCACTGCCCGCCGTTGCGGATGATGGCCGGTATCGAGGCCAGGGACTCGGTGTTGTTGATGGTGGTCGGCTTGCCGTAGAGGCCAAAGTTGGCCGGGAACGGCGGCTTGAAACGCGGCTGGCCCTTCTTGCCTTCCAGGGACTCGAGCAGTGCTGTCTCCTCGCCGCAGATGTAGGCCCCGGCTCCCAGCGACGGGTAGAGATCGAAATCGACCCCGGAGCCGAAGATGTCCTTGCCCAGGTAACCGTTCGCGTAGGCTTCGTCCAGCGCGGCCATGAAGCGGGTGTTGACCTCGTCCATGAACTCGCCGCGCATGTAGTTGTAGCCCACCGTCGCGCCGATCGCGTAGCCGGCGATCGCCATGCCCTCGATCAGGGCATGCGGGTTGTACATCAGGATTTCGCGGTCCTTGCAGGTGCCCGGCTCGGACTCGTCCGAGTTGCAGACGATGTACTTCTGCCCCGGGGTGTTGCGCGGCATGAAGGACCACTTGAGCCCGGTCGGGAAGCCCGCCCCGCCGCGGCCGCGCAGGTTGGAGGTCTTGACCTCCTCGATCACGTCCTCGGGGGCCATCTTGCCCTTGTAAACCTTCTCCAGCGCCTGGTAGCCGCCGACGCTCTTGTAGGTCTCGAGCGAGGCCGGATCGTCCAGGTAGCGGGTCGCAAAGCAGATCTGGTTGGCCATGCTACTTCTCCAGACCGTCGAGAATCTCGTCCACCTTCTCGGGGGTGAGATTCTCGTAGTAGACGTGATCTACCTGCATCATCGGGGCGCCACAGCAGGCCGCCAGGCACTCCTCTTCCATCTTCAGGTAGAACTTGCCGTCCGGCGTGCTCTCACCAAGCTTGATGCCGAGACGTTTCTCCAGGTGCTCGATGATCTGTTCCGAGCCGCGCAGCATGCAGGAGATGTTGTTGCACACCATGATGGTGTGCTTCCCAACCGGTTCCAGCGAATACATGGAGTAGAACGAGCCGACCTCGTAGACCGCGATTGCCGGCAAATCGAGATACTCGGCCACAGCGTCCATCTTCGCGGTGGAGAGGTAGCCATCCTCGTGCTGAACCGCACGCAGGGCAGCCAGTACCGCGGAGCGCTTCTGGTCGTTCGGGTAGCGCGCCAGCCAGGTATCGATCTCCTCGCGCTCGTGTTCGCTGAGCTCCACCTGCTTGCCGGCGGGCTTGTGGAAGGCGACGGTTTTCTGTTCGGCAGCCATCAGCGGTCGATCTCCCCGAATACGATGTCCTGTGTCCCGATGATCGCGACCACATCGGCCAGCATGTGGCCGCGCGCCATCTCGTCCAGCGCGGACAGGTGCACAAAGCCCGGCGGACGGACCTTCAGGCGATAGGGCTTGTTGGAACCATCCGAGACCAGATACACGCCGAACTCGCCCTTCGGATGCTCGACCGCGGCGTAGGCCTCGCCTTCCGGCAGGCACATCCCCTCGGTGAACAGCTTGAAGTGGTGGATCAGGGCCTCCATGTCGGCCTTCATCTCCTCGCGCTTGGGCGGGGTGATCTTGTGATCCTCCAGCAGCACCGGACCCGGGTTCTGGCGCAGCCAGTCCACACACTGGCGGATGATGCGGTTGGACTGGCGCATCTCCTCGATGCGCACCAGGTAGCGGTCATAGCAGTCGCCGTTGGCGCCGACCGGAATATCGAAATCGAGCCGGTCATAGACCTCGTAGGGCTGCTTCTTGCGCAGATCCCACTCGATGCCGGAGCCGCGCAGCATCGGGCCGGTAAAGCCCAGTTGCATGGCACGTTCGGGGTCGACCACCCCGATACCCACGGTGCGCTGCTTCCAGATACGGTTGTCGGTCAACAGGGTCTCGTACTCGTCCACGCACCCCGGGAAACGCTCGGTAAACGCCTCAATGAAGTCCAGCAGCGAGCCCTGACGAATCCTGTTCAGGTCATCCACGACGTCCTGGGACTTCCACGAAGACGGCTGGTACTGCGGCATCGTACCCGGCAGGTCGCGCGCAACGCCGCCTGGGCGATAGTAGGTCGCGTGCATCCGCGCACCCGAGACCGCCTCGTAGCAGTCCATCAGGTCTTCGCGCTCGCGGAAGGCATACAGGAACACCGCCATCGCGCCGATATCCAGCGCGTGCGCGCCCAGCCACATCAGGTGATTGAGGATGCGGGTGATCTCGTCGAACATCACCCGGATGTACTGCGCTCGCAGCGGGGCCTCGATCTGGAGCAGCTTTTCCATCGCGAGCACATACCCGTGCTCATTGGCCATCATCGACACGTAGTCGAGGCGGTCCATGTAGCCGATGGACTGATTGTACGGTTTGCTCTCGGCGAGCTTTTCGGTGCCGCGGTGGAGCAGACCGATATGCGGATCGGCACGCTGGACGACCTCGCCATCCATCTCCAGCACCAGGCGCAGCACGCCGTGGGCAGACGGATGCTGCGGCCCGAAGTTCAGGGTGAAGTTGCGAATCTCAGGCATTCTCGGCTCCTTCGCCCGGCTTCTCGCCCTCGCTGTAGCGATGGTCGTCGCGGATCACCTTGGGCACCAGCACGCGCGGCTCGATCGTCACGGGCTGGTAGAGCACGCGTGCCAGCTCGGCGTCGTAGCGCATCTCGACATGTCCGATCAGCGGGAAATCCTTGCGGAACGGATGCCCGACGAAGCCGTAGTCGGTAAGGATGCGGCGCAGGTCCGGATGTCCGGAAAACAGGATGCCGAACAGGTCAAAGGCCTCGCGCTCGAACCAGTTGGCCGAGGCCCAGACCTCCACCAGCGACTCGACCTCGGGGAATTCGTCATCCGCCAGCCAGGCGCGCATGCGCAGACGGCGATTGTGCTGGATCGACAGCAACTGCACGGCCACGGTAAAGCGCGGCCCGTCCCAAAGGCTGTCTTCCGGCGCATCGTCGAAGGTGAAGCGCCCGGAGGTGGCCGGCTCGACCCCGCGGGAGAAACCCGTGTTGGTCGCGGACTCGGTGCCCCACTCGTCCTGGCCATACTCGAGGTAGTCGACCCCACACAGGTCAATCATGATCTCGAAACCGAACGTGTCGCGCAGCTTCTCGGCGGCCTCGCGCCACGACTCCGGCCGGATGTCGACGGTGACCTCGTCATAGGCCTCCGTGATCGTCTCCAGGGCGTCGCCCAGTTCCGCCCGCAGGGCGTCGATCCAGTTGTCTTGTTCAGCCATCTGAAACCCCGGGTGCGTCAGCGCGCGATGGTGTTCGTGCGCCGGATCTTGTTCTGCAGCTGGATGATGCCGTAGAGCAGTGCCTCGGCCGTTGGCGGACAGCCCGGCACGTAGACATCCACCGGCACGATGCGGTCGCACCCGCGCACCACGGCATAGGAGTAGTGGTAGTAGCCGCCGCCATTCGCGCAGGAACCCATCGAGATCACCCAGCGCGGCTCGGGCATCTGGTCGTATACCTTGCGCAGCGCCGGGGCCATCTTGTTGACCAGCGTGCCGGCCACGATCATCACGTCGGACTGGCGCGGGCTGGGCCGGAAGATGATCCCGAAGCGGTCGAGGTCATAGCGCGCGGCACCGGCGTGCATCATCTCCACCGCGCAGCAGGCCAGGCCGAAGGTCATCGGCCACAGAGAACCGGTACGGGCCCAGTTGATGAGCTTGTCAGCCGAGGTGGTGACAAAGCCCTTTTCAAGAACGCCTTCTATTCCCATTCCAGCGCCCCCTTCTTCCACTCGTAAATGAACCCAACGACCAGAATGAGCAAAAACACGGCCATCGCAAGAAGCCCGAACAGGCCAATGGCATCCAGCGATACCGCCCACGGGAAGAGAAATGCGATCTCGAGATCAAAAATAATGAACAGGATCGCGACCAGGTAGAAGCGCACGTCGAACTTCAGCCGCGAGTCCTCGAAGGCCTCGAAGCCACATTCGTATGGCGAGTTCTTCGCGGCATCGGGCTTGCGCGGCCCGACGGCCATCCCGACCACCAGCGGCACGATGCCGATCACGACGCCCACTGCGATGAACAGCAGGATGGGTAGATAACCTTCCAGCATGTCTCTCTCCCGTACACCGCCCTCGGGCGGGTCGGTTCGCAGGGTGCCGCGTGGATCCGGCGCGTCCGCGAGCCGTTCTAGCGTTGCTGGTTGAATGCGCCGGCAGGTGGCCACCTCGATGGACGAGGCCGGGGCGCATACCGGGCACGGAGTCTAGGTGAACCGTAAAAACGGTGTCAAGTGTTTGTTATTTTATAAGTTACTGATTTTGCTCTATTTTGGCTCAAGACGCCATTCTCGAACGACGCCGCAAGCCTTTGAAATGGTGCAGATGGTGGGACTCGAACCCACACGGCTTTCGCCACTACCCCCTCAAGATAGCGTGTCTACCAATTCCACCACATCTGCGCGAGACCTGGGGAAACGCTGTTCAGTGTTTCCCTAGAACCGGCCTATTATTCCGGCACGTCGGCCGGGCGATCCGGCGCCGGGGCATCCTGATCATCTTCCTGCGGCACCGTTCCCGGCACGCCTTCCGGGATATCACCCTCTTCCTGCATCTCCTGGGCCTCGAGTTGATCCATCAGGCTTTCGGCCTGCGGGGTCGAAGAGGCGAGGTAGGCCAGCGTCAAGCTGTTCGCGAAGAAGACCACGGCCAGAAAGGCCGTCGAGCGACTCAGGAAGTTGGCCGAGCCGCGGGCACCGAACACGGTTGCGGACGCGCCGCTGCCGAAGGCGGCACCGGCGTCGGCGCCCTTGCCATGCTGCATCAGCACGAGGGCGATCAGGGCGATCGAGACCGCGACCTGAACGACCAGAAGCAACCCATAGATCATGCCGCGACCCGCTCGCCCGCTGCACGGGCGATCGCGGTGAACCCATCGGCGTCCAGCGAGGCACCGCCGATCAGCCCACCGTCGATGTCTTCCAGCGCCAGCAGACCCGCAGCATTGTCAGCCTTCATGCTGCCGCCATAGAGAATGCGCAGATCCGCGGCCACACGCGGGTCACGGCCCGCCACCCGATTGCGGATGAAGGCGTGAACTTCCTGCGCCTGCTCGGGCGTCGCGGTCAGACCGGTACCGATCGCCCAGACGGGCTCGTAGGCAATCACGGCCCGATCAAAGGCTTCAATGCCCGCCGCGTCGAGCACCGCGTCCAGCTGTTCGGACACGACCGACTCGGTGCGCCCGCCTTCACGGTCACTCTTCTGTTCGCCGACACACAGGATCGGGGTCAGTCCGGCGGCCTGGGCGGCAATAAACTTCGCCGCCACCCCTTCGCTGGTCTCGTTCTGACGTTCGCGACGCTCGGAATGCCCGACGATCACGTAGCGGCAGCCCACCTCGGCCAGCATGGACCCGGCGAGCTCGCCGGTATAGGCGCCCTTCTCCTGATCCGAGCAGTCCTGCGCACCGACCTCGATCACGCTGCCCGACAGGGTCTCGGCGATCTCGGCCAGGTAGACGGCGGGCGGACACACCGCAACATCGACACCCTGCAGGTCACCCAGACTGCCCTTCAGGGCCGACAGGAGGGCGCCGTTCGCTTCACGCGAACCGTTCATCTTCCAGTTACCGGCGACCAGCGGCTTGCGCATGCGGATCTTCCTCCTGCGAGAACGGTCGGATCCGCGCGGATACACGGAGTCCGATCATGATGATTAGAGCGGCGGGATGTTACCGGCGCACCCGGTGCAAATCAACCAAGCCCGGCACTGGGCGAACCGGCGATGGAGCCCCGGATGCACGGCCAACGGCTGGCCGGCACCCAAAGACCGGGATCAAACGGCGGCGCGGATACTGTCGGCAATTCGCTCGGCGGCCAGACGGGTAACGCCTTCGTCCTCGGCTTCGACCATCACGCGCACCAGCGGCTCGGTGCCGGAGGGCCGCAGGAGCACTCGCCCGTGCGTACCCAGCTCCGCCTCCACCGCGGCGACCTCGGAACGCACGGCCGGCGCCTCGAGACAGCCATTGGCCTTGCCCGCGACCGGGACATTCACGAGGCACTGCGGCAGCTTCGGGATGCTGGCCGCGAGTTCCGCGAGCGAGCAGCCGGTGCGATGCATCAGGTGGGCCACCTGCAACGCCGCAACGGTCCCGTCACCTGTGGTCGTGTGTTCGAGGCAGACGATATGCCCGGATCCTTCCCCGCCCAGCACCCAGGCCCGCTGACGCAGTTCCTCGAGCACATAGCGGTCGCCCACCTTCGCGCGGACAAACGGGATCCCGTGTTCACCCAGGGCATTCTCGAGCCCCAGGTTGGTCATCAGCGTACCGACCACGCCACCCTGGAGCAGGCCCGACTGCTGGCGATCGAGGGCGAGAATCCCCAGGATCTGGTCGCCATCGACCACGCTGCCGTTCGCATCCGCGAGGATCACGCGGTCACCGTCGCCGTCAAGGGCAATCCCGAGGTCGGCCCCGGAGGCCTTCACCTGCTCGGCCATGACCTCCGGGTACAGGGCGCCCACGCCGGCATTGATGTTGTAGCCATCCGGACGGGCACCCAGCACCTCGACTTCGGCCCCCAGTTCCTCGAATACCGGCGGGGCGACGTTGTAGGTTGCACCATGGGCACAATCGACCACGACGCGCAGGCCGCGCAGCTCGGAGCGCGCCGGGATCGCGCTCTTGCAGAACTCGATGTAGCGCCCGGCCGCATCCGCGATACGGACGGCTTTGCCAAGATGCGCCCCGTCCACCGAGCGTTGCGGCTCTTCCAGCCGCGCCTCGATGGCCTCTTCCACCGCATCGGCGAGCTTGTCGCCCTCCGGGGTGAAGAACTTGAAGCCGTTATCGTGAAACGGGTTGTGGGACGCGCTGATCACGACGCCGGCGGTCGCACGGAAGGTGCGGGTGAGATAGGCCACCGCGGGTGTCGGCATCGGCCCCAGCAGGGCCACATCCAGTCCCGCGGCCGACAACCCCGCCTGCAACGCCGACTCGAACATATACCCCGAGACCCGGGTGTCCTTGCCCACCAGCACCGGACCCTGACGCTGGGCCCGCGCGCCCAGCACCTCGCCCACCGCATAGCCCAGACGCAGCGCGAACTCGGGCGTCATCGGCCAGTCGCCTGTACGCCCTCGAATCCCGTCGGTACCGAAATAACGCCCCATGCCGGTCACTTCTCCTTGAAATCAAACCTTTCGCATCACGAACCGCCGGGATCGCTTCCCGTTCGCGGTGTTAAGGAAACACTGAACAATGCGGAGTATAGCGCCAGCGCATCGTGTGTCCCTGCGACGTCGTGCACACGCAGCACACGCGCACCGGCCTGCGCGGCCAATAGCGCGGCAATCGCGGAACCGGCATCACGTTCCTGCACCGGACGATCGCCCATCAGGGCCCCGATCATCGACTTGCGCGACACCCCCACCAGCAGTGGCGACCCGAGCTCGGCCAGCACGGGCAACGCGTGGAACAGCGCCAGGTTGTGCTCCAGCGTCTTGCCGAACCCGAAGCCCGGATCCAGCAGCAACTGCTCGCCTGGAACGCCCGCCCGCACCAACGTCTCGCGCCGATCGCGCAGAAACTCGCCGACCTCTTGTGCGACGTCGTCGTAGTGCGGGGCCTGCTGCATGGACTGCGGTTGCCCCTGCATGTGCATCGCGCACAGGGCCACGCCCTGCTCGCGAGCGGCTGCGACCGCGGCCTCCCAGGCCCCCTCGGCGCGAAACCCGTTGACGTCGTTCAGCAGCGTGGCCCCGGCCGCCACGGCCTCGCGCATCAGTTCCGGTTTCATCGTGTCCACCGACAGGGGCACGTCGAGTTCCGCGGACAACGCCTCGACGACGGGCAATACTCGGCGCCGTTCCTCGTCCAGCGCCACCGGCTGCGCCCCCGGACGCGTCGACTCGCCCCCGATATCGATCAGGTGGGCGCCCTGCTCCACCATTGCACGGGCGTGCGCCAGCGCCTGCTCCACGTGCTGATGGGACCCGCCATCGGAGAACGAGTCGGGCGTGACATTCAGGATGCCCATGATTCGCGGACGATCCAGCGCCAGCCGGTGCCTTCCGCAGTGCAGGACCGCTGTCGCGCCTTCCGTATCCATGCCCATTCTTGTCCTCCCCGCCAAATGAAAAGGCCGCCAGAGAAACCCTGGCGGCCCATGGTGGCCCGATACCACCCCGTTGATACGCCCCAGTCAGGACTGCGGGGCAGGCCCGCCGACGACGCCCTTGCTGTCGTCGTCCTCGCGTCCATCATCGGAATCGGCGACGGACTCGTCGTTCGCCTGCGGCGACCCACCGGAACCGCTGTCGCTGTCCCAGTCCGCCGGCTCACGGGGATCGCGTCCGGCCATGATGTCCTCGATCTGCTTGTCATCGATGGTCTCGTACTTCATCAGGGCCTTGGCCATCGCGTGCAGCTTGTCGAGATTGTCCAGCAGGATCTGCTTCGCATTCTGGTAGTTGGTGTCGATGATCCGGCGCACCTCGGCATCGATCTGACGCGCGGTCTCGTCGGACATGGGCTTGGATTTGCCCATCTGTCCCCCCAGGAACGGGTGCCCTTCCTCTTCCCCGTAATCCAGCGGGCCCAGCTTCTCGGACAACCCCCACTTGGTCACCATGTTGCGGGCGATCTGGGTGGCGCGCTCGATGTCGTTGGAGGCACCGGTGGTCACCTTGTCGTCACCAAAGATGATCTCTTCCGCCAGGCGCCCGCCGAACAGACTTGCCAACTGGCTCTCCAGCCGGGTCTTGGAATGGCTGTAGCGGTCTTCTTCGGGCAGGAACATGGTCACGCCCAGGGCGCGTCCACGCGGGATGATACTGACCTTGTAGACCGGGTCGTGCTCGGGGACGGTGAGTCCGACGATCGCGTGCCCCGCCTCGTGGTACGCGGTCAGCTTCTTCTCGTCCTCGGACATCACCATGGACTTGCGCTCGGCGCCCATCATGATCTTGTCCTTGGCGCGCTCGAAGTCGCTCATATCCACCAGGCGCTTGCCGGCCCGGGCCGCAAACAGGGCCGCCTCGTTGACCAGGTTGGCCAGGTCCGCGCCCGAGAAGCCGGGCGTACCACGCGCGATCAGGTCCGGACGCACGTCGTCGGCGATCGGCGTCTTCTTCATGTGGACCTTGAGGATCTGTTCGCGGCCCCTGACATCCGGCGGCGGCACCACAACCTGGCGATCGAAACGTCCCGGACGCAGGAGTGCGGGGTCGAGCACGTCCGGACGGTTGGTCGCGGCGATGACGATCACGCCCTCCGTACCTTCGAAGCCGTCCATCTCGACCAGCAACTGGTTCAGGGTCTGCTCGCGTTCGTCGTGACCGCCGCCCATGCCGGCGCCACGCTGGCGCCCCACCGCATCGATCTCGTCGATGAAGATGATGCAGGGGGCGTGCTTCTTGGCCTCCGAGAACATGTCACGCACGCGCGAAGCGCCCACCCCCACGAACATCTCCACGAAATCGGAACCGGAGATGCTGAAGAACGGCACCTTGGCCTCGCCGGCGATGGCCTTGGCCAGCAAGGTCTTGCCGGTACCGGGCGAACCCACCATCAGTACGCCACGCGGGATCTGGCCACCCAGCTTCTGGAACTTGGACGGGTCGCGCAGAAAATCGACCAGTTCGGAGACCTCGTCCTTCGCCTCGTCGCAGCCGGCCACGTCACCGAAAGTGACCTTTACCTGGTCCTCGGACATCAGCTTGGCCTTGGACTTGCCGAAGGACATCGCCCCGCGACCGGCGCCACCGCCACCCTGCATCTGGCGCATGAAGTAGATCCACACGGCGATCAGCAGCAGCATCGGGAACCAGGAGATCAGGATGCTCATCAGTAGCGAGCGCTCGCCATCCTCCTGCGCATTGATCTCCACATTGTTCTGCAGGAGATCACCGATCAGGCCGGTGTCGTTGGGATTGACCGTGGTGAAGCGCTGACCCTCGATGGTCTGGCCGCGGATCTTGTCGCCCTCAATGGTGACGCTGTCGATACGGCCGCCCTGCACATCCCGGATGAACTCGGAATAGGTAATACTCCGCACATCCTGCTGCTGTTGCGGGCTGAAGTTGTTGAACACCGACATCAGGACGATCGCGATGACCGCCCAGATGATCAAATTCTTGGCCAGACCGTTCAAAACGACACCTCGAAAAACTTTACCAACGTGGATTCCTGCGAGCTTTACACATCCCGAGGGCCGCGCGCCAATACGTACACTTCGCGTGACCGTGGGCGCGAGGCTTGCGGTTTGCGCACCTGCACCTTCTCGAACCGACGCCGCACCTCGGCCAGATAGGCGTCCGATCCCTCGCCCTGAAACAACTTGACCAGCATCGCACCCCGAGGGTTCAGCACATCGCAAGCCAGCTCCAGCGCCAGCTCGCACAGATGGATCGAGCGCGGCTGATCGATGGCGTCCGTACCGGTAAGGTTGGGGGCCATATCGGAAAGCACAAGGTCCGCGCGCTGTCCGTCCAGCGCGTCCAGGATCGCTTCCAGGACCGCATCTTCACGAAAATCACCGGTGATGATCGTGGCACCGGGCACCGGGTCCATCGGCAGGATGTCGGAGGCCACCAATACGCCCTTACGGCCAATCTTCTGCGCGGCATATTGCGTCCAGCCACCCGGCGCCGCACCCAGATCCACTACGCGCATGCCGGGTTTGAGCAACCGATCACGTTCGTCGAGCTCCTGCAGCTTGTACACGGCGCGACCGCGATAGCCCTCCTGCTGCGCCTGCTGTACGTACGGGTCGTCGAAGTGTTCCTTCAGCCAGCGCTGGCTGGAACGGCTACGCTTGGGCACCGCGATTCTCCTGGGTCAAACACGCGATCCACGTGCTACACTTTCCGCGTTTCAACACCGAATCGACTCCCACGTGAATCTGACCGACGCGCAACGCCGCCACCTGCGCAGCCTCGCCCATCCGCGCAAGCCCATCGTGACCATCGGCCGCAACGGCCTGACGGACTCGGTGATCAAGGAGCTGGAACAGGCACTGGCGCATCACGAACTGGTCAAGATCAAGGTCAATATCGGCGACCGCGAGGCCCGCAATGGCACCGTCGAGGCCGTGTGCGAACGCACGAATGCGGCACTGGTCCAGCGAATCGGCTTTGTGGCGACCCTGTTCCGGCGCAATCCGGACGAGCCCAAGGTCACCCTCGACCCGGCCTGACCGCGCACGCAGGCCGCTGCGTCAATTGACGTAGCGCACTTCCAGGATCTCGTACTCCGTCTCTCCGCCCGGCGCCTGTACGGTCACGACGTCACCCTCTTCCTTTCCGATCAGCGCGCGCGCGATCGGCGAGGACACCGAAATCATGTTGTTCTTGATGTCGGCCTCGTCCTCGCCCACGATCTTGTAGGTCACCTGGCGACCGTCCTCGGTCGCCTCAAGCACCACGGTGGTGCCGAATACCACCTTGCCGGTCTGCGGCAGGGCCGTGACGTCGATGATCTGGGCGTTGGAGAGCTTGCCTTCCAGTTCGCGAATGCGCCCCTCGATAAAGCTCTGCTGCTCGCGCGCGGCATGGTATTCGGCGTTCTCCTTCAGGTCGCCGTGTTCGCGCGCCTCGGCGATTGCATTGACCACCCGCGGGCGATCCTCGCCCTTCAGCTTTTTCAGCTCCGCCTTCATCTTCTCGGCGCCGGTTACGGTCAGCGGGGTCTTGTTCATGCGCTTTTCCCTCCGAGATTCTCCTGGTGGAGGTCCTGCAGCCGGAACACGTCGTTCGCCCCCAGATGATCCAGGGCCTGCACCGTGGCCTTGGCCCCGGCGATGGTGGTGGTATAACCCACCTTGTGCATCAACGCCTCACGGCGAATGGTGTAGGAGTCGGAGGTCGACTGCTTGCCCTCCACGGTATTGATGATGAAGCTGATCTCATCGTTCTTGATCATGTCGACGATGTGCGGGCGGCCCTCGGTCACCTTGTTCACGCGCGTGACCGCGATGTCGGCATCCTCCAGGATCTTGGCCGTGCCACGGGTCGCCAGGACCTCGAAGCCCAGCTCCACCAGGCGCCGGCCCACCTCGGCCACATGGGGCTTGTCGATCTCGCGCACGGAGACGAAGGCCTTGCCGGTGGAAGGCAGCAGCACGCCCGCACCCAGCTGGCTCTTGGCAAAGGCCTCGGCGAAACTGCGGCCGACCCCCATCACCTCGCCGGTGGACTTCATCTCCGGGCCCAGGATCGGGTCCACGCCCTGGAACTTGGCGAACGGGAACACCGATTCCTTCACCGAATAGTAGTCGGGGTAGACGGCGTCACCCACGCCCTGCTCGGGCAGGGTCTGCCCGGCCATGCAGCGCGCGGCGATCTTGGCCAGCGGCCGTCCGACGGCCTTGGACACATACGGCACCGTGCGCGAGGCGCGCGGATTCACCTCCAGCACGTAGATGTCATCGCCCTTGATCGCGAACTGGGTGTTCATCAGGCCGACGACCTTCAGCCCCAGCGCCATCTTGCGTACCTGCTCGACCATCTCGTCCTGCAGTTCCATTGACAGCGAGAACGGCGGCAGCGAACAGGCGGAGTCGCCCGAATGCACACCGGCCTGCTCGATGTGCTCCATGATCCCGCCGATGATCACGTTCTCGCCATCCGAGATCGCGTCGACATCGACCTCGATCGCGTCGTCCAGAAAGCGGTCCAGCAGCACCGGCGCATCATTGGAGACGGACACCGCGTTCTGCATATAGCTACGCAGATCCTCGCGGTCCCGCACGATCTCCATCGCGCGGCCACCGAGTACGTAGGACGGGCGCACCACGAGGGGATAGCCGATCTCGTCAGCCAGCTTCTCCGCCTCTTCCTCGCTGCGTGCGGTGCGGTTGGGCGGCTGCTTGAGGCCAAGCTTGTGCAACAGGGCCTGGAAACGTTCACGGTCCTCGGCCAGATCGATCGAGTCCGGGCTGGTGCCGATGATCGGTACGCCGGCCGCCTCGAGATCCCGCGCGAGCTTCAACGGGGTCTGTCCGCCGTACTGCACGATCACGCCCATCGGCTTCTCGGTCTCGACGACCTCCAGCACGTCCTCCAGGGTCAGCGGCTCGAAATAAAGCCGGTCGGAGGTGTCGTAGTCGGTGGAGACGGTCTCCGGGTTGCAGTTGACCATGATGGTCTCGTAGCCGTCCTCGCGCATGGCGAGTGCGGCATGCACGCAGCAGTAGTCGAACTCGATACCCTGGCCGATTCGGTTCGGCCCGCCGCCCAGGACCATGATCTTCTGCTTGTCGGTCGGCTCCGCCTCGTTCTCCTCCTCGTAGGAGGAGTACATGTAGGCGGTGGTGGTCGCGAACTCGGCCGCACAGGTATCCACCCGCTTGTACACGGGGCGAACACCCAGCTTGTGACGGTGCTTGCGCACGGCCTTCTCGGTCTCGTTGAGAAGCTTCGCCAGACGCAGGTCGGAGAAGCCGCGCTGCTTCACGCGATACATCTCCTCGGCCGAGATATCACCCAGGATGCGGTCCTTGAGGCCCTTCTCGACGTCCACCAGCTCCTGGATCTGCGCCAGGAACCAGGGGTCGATCGCGGTCAGGTCGAAGATGTCCTGGATCGAGAAGCCGGCGCGGAAGGCATCGGCCACGTACAGCACCTGGTCGGGGCTGGGGTTGGCGAGCTTCGTGCGCAGCTGATCGACGACATCGTCGGCCGCCAGGTCGATACGCTCGTCGAGACCGTCCATGCCCGTTTCCATCGAACGCAGCGCCTTCTGGAACGACTCCTGAAAGGTGCGGCCGATGGCCATCGCCTCGCCGACCGCCTTCATCTGCGTGGTCAGCCGCGCCTCGGCCTGCGGGAATTTCTCGAAGGTGAAGCGCGGGATCTTGGTGACCACATAGTCAATGGACGGCTCGAACGAGGCCGGGGTCAGCCCGCCGGTGATTTCGTTCTTCAGCTCGTCGAGGGTGTAGCCCACCGCCAGCTTGGCCGCGACCTTGGCGATCGGGAAACCGGTCGCCTTGGAGGCCAGCGCCGAGGAGCGTGACACCCGCGGGTTCATCTCGATCACGATCATGCGCCCGTTCTCCGGGTTGATCGCGAACTGCACGTTGGAGCCGCCGGTCTCCACACCGATCTTGCGCAGCACCGCCAGCGAGGCGTCGCGCATGATCTGGTATTCCTTGTCGGTCAGGGTCTGCGCCGGGGCCACGGTGATCGAGTCCCCGGTGTGGATGCCCATCGGGTCCAGGTTCTCGATGGAGCAGATGATGATGCAGTTGTCCGCCTTGTCGCGGACCACCTCCATCTCGAACTCCTTCCAGCCAAGCGCCGATTCCTCCAGCAGCACCTGGTTCACCGGCGAAAGGTCGAGCCCGTTCTTGACGATGTACTCGAACTCCTCGCGGTTGTATGCGATACCGCCGCCCGAGCCGCCGAGGGTGAACGACGGCCGGATAATCACCGGGAAGCCGATCTTCGGCTGGATCTCCTGTGCCTCTTCCCAGGAATGCGCGAGCATCGCGGTCGGGGTATCGAGGCCGATATCGGCCATCGCCGCCTTGAAGTGATCGCGGTCCTCGGCCATGTCGATCGCCGCCTCGTTGGCACCGATCATCTCCACCCCGAACTTCTTGAGCACGCCTTCGTTCGACAGGTCCAGCGCACAGTTCAGCGCGGTCTGCCCGCCCATGGTCGGCAGGATCGCATCCGGCCGCTCCTTCTCGATGATCTGGGCGACGGTTTGCCATTCCACCGGCTCGATGTAGGTGGCATCCGCCATCTCCGGGTCGGTCATGATCGTCGCCGGGTTGGAGTTCACCAGGATCACCCGGTAGCCCTCCTCGCGCAGGGCCTTGCAGGCCTGGGCGCCGGAGTAGTCGAACTCGCAGGCCTGGCCGATCACGATCGGGCCGGCCCCGAGGATCAGGATGCTCTGGATGTCAGTACGCTTGGGCATGTGACGGCTCTCGCAGGCTGTCGAAATCGGAAATTCGGAGGGGGAGCTTTAGCGACGCGCGGCGCGCATCATCTCGACGAAGTCGTCGAACGCCGGGGACACATCGTGCGGGCCCGGGCTGGCCTCGGGATGTCCCTGCAGGCTGAAGGCCGGGCAGTCGGTGCGGGCGATCCCCTGCAGCGTGCCGTCGAACAGCGACCGGTAGGTCGGCGTCAGCGTATCGGGCAGGTTGTCCTCGTCGATCGCAAAGCCGTGATTCTGCGACGAGATCATCACCCGCCCGCTTTCCTCGTGGCGGATCGGGTGGTTCGCCCCGTGATGGCCGAACTTCATCTTCACGCTCTTGCCGCCGCTGGCAATGCCCAGCAGTTGGTGCCCGAGGCAGATGCCGAACAGCGGCAGCTTGCGCTCGCAGAACCCGCGGATCGCCTCGATGGCATAGGTGCAGGGCTCGGGGTCGCCCGGGCCGTTGGACAGGAATACCCCATCGGGCTTCAGCTCCATGACCTCGTCCACCGGCGTCTCGGCCGGCACCACGGTCACGCGGCATCCGCGCTCCGCCAGTTTGCGCAGGATGTTCCGCTTCATGCCGAAGTCGTAGGCCACCACATGGTATTCGGCCTTATCCGGATTGACCCGCGCCGGCGCCTCTCCCAGCTTCCAGGTCCCTTCGAGCCATTCGTAGCGAGTCCGCGTGGTGACCTCGCGCGCCAAGTCCATCCCCTTGATGCCGGGGAACTCGCGCGCGGCTGCCAGGGCCGCGGTCTCGTCGACATCCCCGGCCTGGATGCAGCCGTTGAGTGCACCCTTCTCGCGCAGGATGCGCGTCAGCTTGCGGGTGTCGATCCCGCTGATTGCCACAATCCCATGGCGCAGCAGGTAGTCCGGCAGCGACTCGCGCGAACGAAAGTTCGATACCAGCGGCGGCAGGTCGCGGATGATCAGCCCCGCAGCATGGGCGCGCGCGGACTCGTCGTCTTCCGGGTTGGTGCCGGTATTGCCGATATGCGGATAGGTCAGCGTGACCAGCTGCCGGTGATAGGAAGGATCCGTCAGGATCTCCTGATAGCCGGTCATCGCGGTGTTGAACACCACCTCGCCGACTGTCTGGCCCTGGGCGCCAATCGCCTGACCATGAAAAACAGTGCCATCTTCCAGGACAAGCAGAGCAGGCGCGGACACGTGGACCTCCGGATGGTCTGGGTCGAGGCCGCCAGGCCATTTGCCGGCGGCGGTACTGCGATTCGTTCGGGATCTTCGACCCGGCCTTGCCCGCACCGTTTCGCTGGGGCTGGACCCCGCGTTCGGACAACGGTTCGGCGGCTAAAGGACGGGTGCGGTTTCGGCTGCAAGTGTACGCGAGCGCCGCGCGCGACGTCCAACGAGAATGGCCACTGGACCCTCGTGAAACGCCTTCGCCCAGGCCTCGTCGCGAGGACATCGAGCCCCGGTATTGCGGGGGCCGGACATACAAATAAGGGGCCAGTTGGGCCCCTTTGCTTGAATCTGACGGAGAGGGAGGGATTACTCGGCGCTACGCGCCTCGCCCTCCGGGTCGTCGCCTGCGGCGACGTTCGGGTGCCGCTACGCGTCACCCGTCGAACCCGTCTTTCTCATGTATCGAGGGTTCGAATCCCGATATGTCAGGGGCCAGACATGCGAAAGGGGCCACTCGGACCCCTTTGCTCGAATCTGGCGGAGAGGGAGGGATTCGAACCCTCGATACGGGGTTACCGTATACACACTTTCCAGGCGTGCGCCTTCGACCGCTCGGCCACCTCTCCGTTTTGTTCCGCGAAGGCGCTGGCCCACGCGAAGCGCGAAAGGGTAAACCAGCGGCGGGCGGTTAGCAATGCAGACACCCGCCACGGACAGTATCAGCCGCCTGTGGGCTTGCCCGGGCCGCGGCTCGGCAACGACGGGAAGGCGTGGACATTGCCGCTGTCCTGGCTGGCATCACGGATACGCGGGGTGCCCACATCGGCCACTTCATCAATCCGGATCAGGGCATGCATCGGCACATGGAAGCGCTCGACCCCCTCGAATTCGGTGCGAAGACGTTCCTCTGACGGGTCGACAACCACCTGCGAGCGCTCGCCAAACAGCAACCCCTCGACGGTGACAAAGCCGTACAGCTCGTCCTGATAGACCTCGCGGGCAAAGATCTCGTAGACCTTGCCCTGGTTGAGGAAGCTGACGCGGTAACGGGTGGCGGACATATTCATTTGACTCATATTGGGGTAGCAACCGCAGATTGCAACGGGTTGGCGTTGGTCCGGACCGACAATGCCGGTATGATTCGAGCGTTTAACCGCCCAGCGCCTTCGGTACGCCTTCGATGAATTCCTCGCAGGAGCTGCTCGATCTATTGAGCCGCAACAGCCAGCCGTACGAGGACCCGCTCACACACGTGCGCTGGGACGCACTGTCGCTGGACGATTTCTGGATCCCGGAAGAGGCCGTCTCGCTCTTCGGCACCCCGGAGTACTCGGCGCTGGACGATGCCCGCAAACGGCGCCTGTCGCAATACGAGTTTCTGTATTTCATCAGCGGGGCGCTGTGGCTGGAAGGGCTGTTCATGGAGCGCATCTCGCGCATCTCCATGCACTCGACCGGCCGGCTGGACCGGCTGAATTATCGCCTGCACGAGCTGCGCGAGGAAGCCGGCCACAGCCTGATGTTCATCGAGTTCATGCGCCGCAGCGGGCTGCCCCTGCCGGAACGTCGTTTCCCGAAACCAAAGCTGGCCACCCTGGTCGGTCGTTTCTCGCCGTTCGAGTCTTCGATCTTCTGGATCGCGGTGATGATCGGCGAGGAAGTCCCGGACCGCATGAACCGGCTGATCCGCCAGCACAAGGACGCGATCAGCCCGACGGTGGACGACATCGTAACCCGGCACATGATCGACGAGGCGCGCCACATGGCGCATGCCCGCGACACGCTGGAGTCCTATCTGGATACGCTCCCGTCCTGGCAGAAATGGGCCTACCGCCCGCTGATGCGGCGCGTGTTCCGCCAGTTCGTACACGCGTTCTACTACCCAACCCGTGATATCTACGAACTGGCTGGCCTGCCCGAGGGCCCGGACTATCGCCGCATCGCCCGCGAGAACCCGCGCCGCGCCTCCTTCATCGACACCTGCGTCGACCCCGCGCTCAAGATCCTGCGCGACCAGGGTCTGGTGCTCGACTGGCGCTAGGGAAACACGAATGAATGTACACGCTCGCGCTCGAGTCGCTTTTGCGTACGAACAAGGCGCGGTGACTGCCGTGCAGTCATTCTGCACAAAGGAGGCACAACGCCGTTCCCGCGCAAAAGCGGCCGAACCCCTTGGGGTTGGTACCCCAGGTTCCCCGAGTCCGCGTTGCGGCCCTTGCCGGTAGAACCACTTCCGGCTGCGCACCGCGCCTTGTCTCGGAAAACCTGGGGTGCCAACGCGAGTGTGTACATTCATCCGTGTTTCCCAACCGTCCCCGGTGGCCACCGGGGCAATTGGGTATGATCCAGTGCCATGGGCACGCATCTGAAACTCCGCCCCCCAAGCAGCACCTGGCGCCAGATCGAACTGGGGCTCTTCATCGTGCTGCTAACCGCCATCGTACTGCGGGTGTACTACAACCCGCCGGCGGCGCTGGAGCAGCTCACCTTCCGAGACGAGCTGCGGGTAGCGCTGGTCGAACGTCCGCTGGGGCGCTCCGAACTCGCCTCCACCGCGGGGCGCGACCAGCTCGATCTGGAACTGCTGCACGGCTTCGCCGAGGAACTGGGCACCCGTCTGCGCGTGACCCGCGTGGACGACGCCGCCACCGCCCACCGCTTGCTGCGACAGCGCCGCGTCGACATAGCCGCCGGATTGCTGGTCCCGCCACACGACCCCCTGATCAAACCGGGTCCCGAAATCCTGAACGTGCAGCATATCGTGGCCTACTGGGCCGGAAGCGAGTTGGCCACCCCCCTGCTGTCGCTCGCCGACATGCCCGCCGGGGCGCGCATCGGCATGACTGCCCAGGCACCTGTCCCCGAAAGCCTGAGCCAACCCCTGCTGGCCGAGGTCAGGCTGGACCCCGAAACCCTGGAGCCACCGGCAGATCCTGCCGATGACGAGGCATCACTGGAGGAGTACACGCCCGAATACGCGGATGAGACACCCGACCGCGAACGGCCAGCCAATGATGCGAATGGCGAACTCGTCCCCTACGCCAATGCCGAAGCGCTGCGGGAGGCCCTGGAACACGGCGAGATCGACTATGCAGTGATGAACTCCCTGGAATACCGACGCCTTCGGCGTCTGCATCCGGACCTGCGCCTGGCGCACGAACTGGAGCGCAGTACCGAGGTGCGCTGGTTGTTTCCGTCGGGTCTTGATCGCAGCCTGATCGAGGCGGCCGAGCAGTACGTCGCCGAGTTGCGCGACAGCCGCGAACTGGAATTGTTGCTCGACCGTTATCTCGGCCACCTGGAAACGCATGACCTCGTGGACGCGCTGACCTTCGCGCGTCGAGTCGAACACCGTCTGGAGCAATTCCGCCCGCTGTTCGAGGAGGCCGGAGAGGCCCACGGTCTCGACTGGCGCTTCATCGCGGCAGTGGCTTACCAGGAGTCCCACTGGAACCCCGACGCGGTGTCCCCTACCGGCGTGCGCGGGCTGATGATGCTGACCCAGGTGACCGCCGAGGGACTGGGTGTCGAGGACCGTACCGACCCGGCCGCCAGCGTGGACGGAGGCACACGCTATCTGATCAATCTGCGCGAACGCCTGCCGGAATCGATCCCCGAGCCCGATCGTACCTGGATGACGCTGGCTGCCTACAACGTAGGACTGGGGCATCTACACGACGCCCGGCGTCTGGCCGCTGCCAATGGTGACGACCCGGATCGCTGGCTGGATGTCATGCAATGGCTGCCGCGTCTGGCGCAGTCGGAGTGGTATGAACAAACGCGCTACGGCTACGCCCGCGGCTGGGAGCCGGTGCATTACGTGCAGAACATCCGCAGCTACTACGACAAGCTGGTGCAACGCTTCCCGGAGTCCGACGAACTCAAGCCCCCCGCCCCCGAACTCTACCGCCGCACACCGCTGGCGCTGTAGCCACGTAACAGCAGGATCACGGCCCTCCGCGCCGCCGGCTGGCGGTAGCGGGCTATTCCCCTATAATCGCGGGCCGTATTTTCTGATCACTAGGAGCCTAGATGAGCCCGTCGACTCGCGCCTCTCTGCGGGCCGCCATCGGCCCGGGCCTGCTGATGGCCGGTGCGGCCGTCGGGGTGTCGCACCTGGTCCAGGCCACGCGGGGCGGGGCGGAGTACGGCCTGCTGCTGATCCCGATCGTGCTGCTGGCCTGCCTGTTCAAATATCCATTCCTGGAGTTCGGCCCGCGCTATGCCGCCGCTACCGGCCACCACCTGCTGACGGGCTACCATCGTCTGGGCAACTGGGCGCTAGGGCTGTACATCGCGGTAACCCTGGGCACCCTGTTCACCATCCAGGCGGTGGTCACACTGACCACCGCAGGGCTGGTCACGCTGGTGTTCGGTCTCGAGCTCTCGGTCACGCTGGTATCGGCACTGGTCCTCGCCGCCTGCATTGCATTCCTGATGATCGGGGCCTACCGCGGCCTGGACCTGGGCATGAAGATCATCATGGCCGCTCTGAGCGTATCGACCGTGGCCGCGGTGGCACTGGCCTTCCGGGAGGCCCCGGACCTGGCCACCCTGTCCGGTGCCCAGGAGTGGTCGAACCTCTGGACCCTGGCCGGCTTCGCCTTCATTCTCGCGCTGCTGGGCTGGATGCCCATCCCGCTGGATGTCGCCGCCTGGCACTCGATCTGGACTCAGGAGCGCGCCCGCCAGACGGGGCACGCCCCGACCGTGCGCGAGGCGATCTTCGACTTCCGCCTGGGCTATCTGGGCGCAGTAGTGATCGCCGTGGCGTTCATGCTGCTGGGCGCGGTGCTGATGTACGGCAGCGGCATCGGCTTTGCCGCCGGGGCGGCCGCATTCTCGGCTCAACTGGTGGACCTGTATGCCCAGAGCCTGGGCGAATGGAGCCGCACCCTGATCGCCGTCGCGGCCCTGACCACGATGTTCTCGACCACCCTGGCGGTCACCGATGCCTATCCCCGCGTGATCGTGGCCATCATCCGCACCCTGCGCGAGGATGGCCACGCACCGCAGACCATGGACCCGTCCCGCAAGGGCGAGCGTGGGCTCCACTGGTGGGGCTATCGCATTGCGCTGCTGGCCGTCGCCAGCGGCGCCCTGCTGCTGATCTCGCAGGCCGGGGAGCATTTCACACGGCTGGTGGATATCGCCACGCTGCTGTCCTTCCTCTCCGCTCCGGTACTCGCGTGGATCACCTTCAAGGTGGTCATGTCGCCGGACATGCCGGAGGCGGCCCGCCCGGGGCGCGGTCTGCGCGCTCTGGCCTGGGCCGGTATCACGTTCAGCCTGATCTTCTCGCTGCTGTATATCCTCTGGCGACTGCTCGGCTGAGCTCCCGCTTCAATCCCTCGTGCCCTCGCCACGGGCATGCAGGCAGAAACGCGCCAGGATCGCGACATCGTGATCGGCCTGACCGGCCTCCAGCGCCTTGTCCACCGCGCGGCGCACCGGCTCCAGCCCGTCCAGGCTGAGCCCCACCTGCTCGCCCAGGCCAGCCACAATGCCCAGATCCTTGTGGTAGAGCCCGGCCTGAAAACCGGGCTCGAAGTCGCCGTCCAGCAGGCGCTGACCGTGCACCTCGAGGATACGCGAAGCGGCAAAGCCACCCATCAGCGCCTCGCGCAGCCGCGCCGGATCGACTCCGGTCTGTTCCGCCAGCGCGAAGGCCTCCCCGATGGCGACCAGCGTCTCGCCCACCACCAGCTGGTTGCAGGCCTTGGTGATCTGTCCGGCTCCGCTGGCCCCGACATGGGTCAGCGTCGAGCCAACGACATCGAAGATCGGCCGCAGACGGTTGACCGCATCCTCCGGGCCGCCGACCATCAGGCTCAGCGTGCCATTGCGCGCGCCCGGCTCGCCGCCCGAGACCGGCGCATCCACGAACGTAACCTCCTGCTCCGCCGCCGCCTGCGCAATCGCGCGGGTGCGGATCGGGTCGATCGTACTGTGATCGATCACCAGCAGCCCCGGACGGGCATGTTCGAGCACGCCGTCCGGGCCCAGCATCAGCTGCTCCACGTCCGGAGTGTCGGAAACATTCAGCACCAACACGCGTACGCTGGAGGCCAGTTCCGCCAGGCTAGAGGCCGCCCCGGCTCCCTCCGCCACCAGGGCCTCGGCCGCCTCCGGACGGCGTGCCCAGACCCGGATATCCGCTCCGCTGCGGAGCAGGTTCCGGGTCATGGGACCACCCATGATGCCCAGTCCCACACAACCGATCGGCTGCAGGGCTTCGGGGAGGCTGGATGCTGTGTTCATGGCGAAGGCTCCTGACGGGGACGGCCGTCGAACTAGCCGTCCGGTTGAGTGAAGGGCCCACACTCTAGGGAAACACGCATCGATATACACCCTGGGAGACTGGAAACCACGATGGATCGCATGCCCCCCCGCCTCGTTGGCTCGCTCCTGGCATTTGCCGGCGTCATGGCACTTAGCTTCGACGGCCTACTGGTCCGCCTTGCCGACACCTCCGGCATGAACATCGTGTTCTGGCGCGGGCTGTTCATGGGTGTCGCCCTGATCCTGGTGCTGCGTGTCCTCGACGGCGAATGGATCGGCCGGCACCTTCGCCGTGGCGGACGGGATGCCGGCTGGGTGAGCCTGGGATTCGCCGCCACCACACTTCTGTTCGTGTTCGCAATCCTGAACACGACCGTCGCCAATGTCGTCGTGATCCTCGCGGCCTCCCCTCTGTTCGCAGCGCTCTTCTCGGGCCTGTTGCTGCGCGAGTGGGTACCGCTGCGAACCTGGGTGGCAATCCTGATCTGCCTCGGCGGCATCCTCGGCGTCTTCGCGGGGTCCCTTGAGGCCGGCGGCTGGATTGGCGACACCATGGCCCTGGCCGCCGCACTGGTAATTGGCCTCAACCTGACCATCCTTCGGCGCGCACCTCAAGTGGACCGCCTCGCCGTGATCGCGGCCGGCGGACTGCTAGGGAAACACTGATCCATGTACACGCTCGCGCTCGAGTCGCTTTTGCGTGCGAACAAGGCGCGGTGACTGCCGTGCAGTCATTCTGCACAAGGGAGCCGCAACGCAGTTCCCACGCAAAAGCGGCCGAGCCCCTTCGGGGTTGGCACCCCAGGTTCCCCGATCCTGCGTTGCGGCCCTTGCCGGTAGAACCACTATCGGCTGCGCACCGCGCCTGGTCTCGGAAAACCTGGGGTGCCAACGCGAGTGTGTACATGGATCAGTGTTTCCCTACCAGCGCTAATCGCGTGGCCGCTGGCCACGCCGCTCGACGTCGGGCCGGAGTCGTTAGCGGTCCTGGCCCTGATGGGGCTGATCCAGATGCCCCTGGCACTGGGTCTGATCGCGCTGGCCACCCGCCATCTCCCCGCGGGCGAGGTCGCCCTGTTCCTGGTCCTCGAGGCGGTGTTCGGTACGCTCTGGGTCTGGCTGTTTCTCGCCGAGGCCCCCGGCATGATCACGCTCGCCGCTGGTGGCCTGGTCCTCCTGACGCTGGCGATCCACGGGACCGTCGGAATCCTGAAACGGCCTTAGAAGACGTCTCCTCCACCAGCCCCGCGCCTCTTAAATCAGTATTGAATAATTT
Source organism: Thioalkalivibrio sp. ALD1 (assembly GCF_000381245.1). Lineage (NCBI taxonomy): Bacteria > Pseudomonadati > Pseudomonadota > Gammaproteobacteria > Chromatiales > Ectothiorhodospiraceae > Thioalkalivibrio > Thioalkalivibrio sp. ALD1. Next base: position 86,041 of record NZ_KB906245.1, read on the forward strand.
TCGGTATTTCGTAATGCACTTATCTATTATTTGATCGGAATAATTACGATGGGTTCCCGTCCTACCCCGAACAGGATTCGAAAAGCCACGGAGGCAAAAGAGTCCGGTGGGCTTCCTGAAAGCCAGACATACGCCTTAACGCATATCCCTAAAGTAACGGGAAACCCGCGAGGAGTTCTGACATGAACAAAACCTTTATCCTCCCGATTGCCCTGGCCGCCGCCGCTTTTGTCCTGCCGGGGACGGCCGCCGCGTCCGATTTCGACTACGGCGAGCACAAGGTGGTGTACCACGTAAACTATGACGACACCGCCCGCTACATGGCCGCGATGGGCAACATCCAGAACCACATCAATGCCGTGGGCGCCGAGAACATGGAGATCAAGGTCGTTATGCACGGCGATGGCCTGGGGCTCCTCAGCACCGCCAAGGATCATGACGACCTGCGGGCCCGGGTGGACAACCTGAAGATGCAAGACGTTGATTTCCAGGTCTGTGCGAACACACTCGCGGGGCGTGACATCGATCTGCACGAAGACCTCTACGATGCCTCCGAGGATGACGTGATTCCGAGCGGCGTCGCGCACATCTCCTATCTGCAGAACAACGGGTTCAGCTACAGCAAGCCGTAAACACCAGGCAGTAAAGCCTTTGGATCGCCGCGTTCTCCCGGCGATCTTTCAGGGTCCGGATTTTCCGGACCCTTTTTCTTTTCTCGGCCATGGTCACGGAACCATATTCCAACGATCCTTTGTCGTTTTCTTTGTCACATAAAAATATCTTCCGAATCGGGAATAACCAAAATTTCCGCCCGTCTTATTAAGTAGCTGGTCGATCCGCCTGCGTAGTGATTCGACCAGTGCGCTTTCGCTGGCGCGACACACCGAACGGCACACAGCCGCACGGAATTTTACGGAACGAAGAGGAACTCGAAACATGAAAGCAATGAAGCTTGTCGCCCTGAGTCTGATTGCGCTCGCCCTGAGCGTACCGGGCATGGCATCTGCTTTTGACTACGGCACCCACAAGGTCGTCTACCACGTGAACTATGACGACGAGCGCCGCTACATGGCCGCCACGGGCAACATCCAGAACCACATCAATGCCGTGGGCGCCGAGAACATGGAGATCAAGGTCGTGATGCACGGCGATGGCCTGGGTCTGTTGCAGCGCGCGAAGGACAATGAAGACCTGCGGGCCCGCATCGACAACCTGAAGATGCAGAACGTCGAATTCATGGTCTGCGCGAATACGCTGGCCGGGCGGAACATCGACCTGCACAACGACCTCTATGACGCCTCCGAGGATGACGTGATCCCCAGCGGCGTCGCGCACATCTCCTACCTGCAGCACAAAGGCTTCACCTACAGCAAGCCGTAAGCCACACCCCGGCATCACACGGGCATGCCCGGGCCAGCAGGCCCGGGCTTTTTTGTGACCAGGATTCGGCCATTGGGGAAGGCCCGGGGAAAGGGTATGGTAGGCATCTCGCAAACCCCGGGACCGCCATTGTCCGCCATCCGCATTCAGCAACTGTGCAAAACCTACGACGGGGTAGCGGTGGTCGACGGCGTGGACCTCGAGATTGCCTCCGGCGAGTTCTTCGGGCTGCTCGGGCCCAACGGTGCTGGCAAGACGACGACCTTGCGCATGCTGCTGGGAATGACCCCGATCGACGGCGGTCATGTCGAAGTACTGGGTCTGCCAATGCCCGAAGGCGAACGCGAGGTGCGCAAGCGCCTGGGCATCGTCCCGCAGTTCGACACGCTGGACCCGGACTTCACCGTGATCGAGAACATGCGCACCTATGCCGCGTACTTCGGTCTTGCCGGCGCAACGGTTCAGGCTCGCATCGATCACCTGCTTGGACAGGTCAACCTGAACGACAAGCGCGGTGCGCGCATCAATGCCCTGTCCGGCGGCATGAAACGCCGGCTGACCCTCGCACGCGCCCTGATCAACGAACCCGAGGTCGTCGTCCTCGACGAACCCACAACCGGGCTGGACCCGCAGGCGCGCCACCACCTCTGGCGCCAGCTCCGACAACTACGCGCGTCCGGCGTCACGCTGGTACTGACCACGCACTACATGGAGGAGGCCCAGGAGCTGTGCGATCGCATCGCGATCATCGACCACGGCCGCATCATCGCCTGTGACCGACCCAGCCGCCTGATCGCCGAGCACATCGAACCCTGGGTACTCACGGTCGGCGGCCCCGAGGCCGGCACCGCGATCGAGCAGGAGATCGGCCACCGCGATCGCGCCCACCAGGTAGCGGATACCTGGCTCGTGTATACGGCCGAACCGGACCGGCTGCGCGAACGCCTGCGCGCACGCGGCCTCGAGCCGACCCTGCGCGAGGCGGACCTGGAAGACGTGTTCCTGAAACTCACCGGCCACGAGCTGCGCGACTGATGTCCGACCCGACCTCGACCTGGCTCCCCCGCCCCAGCCTGCGCTTCGTCGCGGTCTGGCGGCGCAACCTGCTGGTCTGGCGCAAGCTGCTGGTGCCGTCCATGCTCGGCAACTTCGGCGAGCCGATCCTCTACCTGCTGGCCTTCGGCTACGGCTTCGGCCGTCTGGTGGGCGATCTCGACGGCATGAGCTACATGGTGTTCATCGCCTCCGGGATCATCTGCTCCTCGGCGATGTTCACTGCCAGCTTCGAGGGCATGTATTCAGCCTACACGCGCATGGCGGAGCAGAACACCTGGCTCGGAATGCTGGCCACACCACTGACACTGGACGACATCGTGTTCGCCGAGGCGATCTGGGCCGCGAGCAAGGGCCTGATCAGCGCCATCACCATCCTGGTCGTCGCCTCCGTCCTGGGGCTGGTGAGCGACGCCCGCGCCCTGCTCGCGCTGCCGGTGATCTTCCTCGCCGCGTTCACCTTCGGCGCGCTGGCCCTGGTCATCACCGCGCTGGCGCGCAGCTACGACTTCTTCCTGTACTACTTCACCCTGGCGGTGACCCCCATGCTCCTGCTCTCCGGGGTGTTCTTCCCGCTGCAGGAGCTGCCCGACTGGGTGCAGACCCTGGCGCTGGCCCTGCCGCTGGCGCACGTGGTCGAGATCGTGCGTCCGCTGATGACCGGCAGCTGGCCGACCAGCATCTGGCCGCACCTGGTGGTGATCGTGGGCTACGGCGCGGCGGCCATCATCCTGGCGACCGCGCTGATTCGACGCCGCCTGCTGCGCTGACCACAACGGCGGCTGTGGCAAGATAGCCCCCCGTCCCAGGAAGACACCGCATGGCCACACCCGAGAACGATCCCAGCACCCCGCAGGAATACCGCGCCACCGTCGCCCGCGGGCTCGGCCCCCTGCTGGCCGAGGAACTGGGCACCCTCGGTGCCACCGACGTGCGCGAGGAAGGCGGCGCGGTGCACTTCTCGGCCGATCTCGAGACGCTGTACCGGGTACTGCTGGGCAGCCGCATTGCCAGCCGTATCCTGCTGCCACTGGCACGCTTCGAGCAGCCGGACGGCGACGGCTGCTACAGCGCCGCCCGCGCGAACGACTGGCCCGCGCTGCTGGAGCCCGGCGCGACCTTCGCGGTCGAGGTCAGCGGCAAGAGCCGCCACATCCGCCATACCCACTTCGCCGGGGTACGCATCAAGGACGCGGTGGCCGACGCCTTCCGCGAGGCGACCGGCGCGCGCCCGGACGTGGACCCGAAACACCCCGACGTGCGCATCCTGCTGCAGCTGCAGGGCGATCACGCCCGGCTGTCCGTGGATATCGGCAACGGCGGCCTGCACCGGCGCGGCTATCGCGGCGCCGGCGGGGCCGCCCCGCTGCGCGAGAACCTCGCCGCGGCCCTGCTCGCCCGCGCCGGCTGGCCCGCACGCGTCGAGGACCACCCGGAACAGGCGCAGCTGCTGGACCCATTCTGCGGCAGCGGCACCCTAGTGATCGAGGCCGCCCTGATCGCCACGCATACCGCACCCGGGCTGCTGCGCCACGACTTCCGCCCGCAGGGTTGGGCCGGGCACGACACCGCCCTGTGGCAGCGCTGTGTGGACACGGCCCGGGCGGCGGTCCGCCCCTGGCAGGGCCCGGCGCTGCTGGGGTCGGATCGCGACCCGCGCGCGGTGCAGGCCGCACGCCAGGCGGCCCGGACGGCTGGGGTCGCCGCCTGCACCCGATTCGAGGTCGCCGACGTGCTGACCCTGGCGCCCCCCGCACCGAGCGGGCTGCTGATCAGCAACCCGCCCTACGGCGAACGCATCGGTGACCAGCCCGAGCTGATCAAGCTCTACAGCCTGCTGGGCGAGCATCTGAAACAGGCCTTTGGCGGCTGGCAGGTGGCCCTGCTGGTCGCGGACACCACCGACTCCCGCCGCCTCGGGCTGCGCGCCACGCGCAAGTACCGCGTACACAACGGCCCGATCGACTGCCAGCTGCTGGAGTTCGACATCCATGCCCGCGAGGGACAGGCCGAGGCGGCGCCCCCGGCACCCGAGTTCGCCAACCGCCTGCGCAAGAACCTGAAACACCTGGATCGCTGGGCGCGGCGCCAGGGGGTCACCTGCTACCGCATTTACAGCGCGGACCTGGACGAGTATCCGCTGCTGATCGACCGTTACCAGGCCACCGACGGCTCCGTGCACCTGCACCTGCAGGAGTTCGCCGCCCCGGCGTCGGTCGAACCCGCGCGCGCCGAGGCGCGCCTGCGCGGGGCGCTGGCCGCGACCCTGGAAGTCACCGGCGTCTTGCCCGCCCACCTGCACTACAAGCAGCGGCGTGCCCAGAAAGGCCGCTCGCAGTACCAGCGCGCCGAGACCGCCCAACCCGCCCCCTTCTGGGTCAAGGAACATGGCTGCCGACTCAAGGTGGAGCTGGATGCCTACCTGGACAGCGGCCTGTTCCTGGACCACCGCCCAATGCGGCGCCGCCTGCAGGAAGAATGCCGCGGACTGCGGTTGCTGAACCTGTTCTGCTACACCGCCGCGGTCAGTGCCCATGCCGCCGTCGGGGGTGCCCGCCAGACCGTCTCGGTGGACCTGTCCAATACCTACCTCGACTGGGCCGCCGACAACCTCGCAGCCAATGGTTTCGAGGCCACCGTGCGTGACGGGCGCAGTCGGCGCCGACCGGATACCCACGCCCTGCTGCGTGCCGACTGCATCACCTGGGTGCGGGAGGCCGCCGACGACCCGGCCCTGCGCTTCGAGCGGATCTTCCTCGATCCCCCGACCTTCTCGAACTCGAAACGCACCGAGGCGGACTTCGAGGTGCAACGCGACCATGTCGAACTGATCCTGGATGCCGCGCGCCTGCTGACCGAGGACGGCATCCTGTACTTCTCGACCAACCGCCGCCGTTTCGAGCTGGATACCGAGTCACTTGCGGGGCTCGAGGTCCGCCACATCACGCGTGAGACACTGGATGAAGACTTCCGCCGACCACCGCCACCCCATCGCTGCTGGGCCATCTCGCACTCAACGGACTGACACGCCACAAGACCCGGTATCGCCACCGGCCATTCACGGGCGGCGGACAGGCTCGCGGAGCGGAAACCCGGTGCCGCGCTTCACAGAGGCCACCACAAAAAAGGCGCCCCTTGGGGCGCCTGAAGATACTGCCTCTGACTGCGGAGTATCCGGTACGGACTAGTCGCCGTAACCGTAGTTCTCCACCAGGAAGTCCACGATGTCATCACGCTGCTCGTCGGTGAGCCAGGTCATGCCGTAGTCTTCCATGTCGTCCATGACCCAGTTCCAGTCAGCACGATTCAGGTTCTGATTGGTGGCCTGACGGATGCCGTGGCAGGCGGAACAGGTCTGCTCGAACAGTTCCTTTGTCGCCGAGACCTCTTCGGCCTTCTCTTCCTGGGCTTGTTGTTCTTCCTCTGATATCGCCTCGTCGGCAACAACGGGCAAAGCCAGGGCCGCGAACGCAAACCCCAGCAGCGAAAGCATTACAAAACGCTTCATGCGTACTCCGTTCTGATCAAAAAGAAACCCGGGGCAAATGATGCCCCGGGTATAGAGGTTTGTCACGCAGCGACTGTGACCGGGATCTTGTGGACGATGTTGCCGTCGTAGCCACGCGGGTTCCACGGCTGGACAATGGGCTGAGTATTGCCCTTGTCGTCCACCGCACGCGCCCAGATCTCGTAGTAGCCGCGATTCTCGAAGGACAGTTCCTTCTCGAAGTGCACCCAGGCGTACTTGTTCACGGGTTCGCCCTTGAGATCGGCCTTTTCCCAGTTGAGGCCAAAGTCGGTGGAGATCCAGACTTCCGCGACCTCGTCCTCGCCTGCCCAGGCATGACCGGTGACCTTGACGGTCTCGCCACGCTCCAGACCGGTGTCCTTCTTCGGACCGGTGATCACGGACTTGATCAGCCACGGGCCGCCAACCTTCATGTCCTCTTCCGGCGGGCGCTCGCCCGGGGCCACCGGGTACTTGGGCATGCGGTAGGAGTAGCCAGTCATGCCGCGGCCGTCGTGTTCTTGATCGCGCAGCGTGATCTTGTTCAGCCACTTGTGCGAGCAGGAGCCGTACCAGCCCGGCACCACCAGACGCACGGGGAAACCGTGGGTCGCAGGTATGTCCTCTCCGTTCATCGCATAGGCCACGATGGTGTGCTCTTCCATCGCCTTGTCGATCGGCACGCCACGGGAGAACGGACCTCGGTCACCGAGGATCGGCTCGTAGCCCTCGTGCGCGGTGTAGACGGCGCTGTCCTTCACGCCGGCCCGCTCGAGGATGTCCTTCAGCGGCACGCCGGTCCACTTGGCGTTACCCACTGCACCGCGGTCCCAGGGGTTGCCTCGCGGCTGCGGATCGAAGTTGGCGCGGCCGTTGCCGCCACACTCGATGTGCAGGACCAGGTCCTTGCTGTCCATGCTCTTCAGGTCGTCGAGACCGATCTCGAGCTCGTCGTGCACCTCGCCGTCGATCTTCAGCGACCAGCCGTTCGGGTCACGATCCAGTGCTTGCTGCGGGATCAGGTCGTTGTTGCGAATAAAATGCCGGCTGGCCGGGGTGACCTCGTCCTCCAGCAGGTGCGGCGGGGTCTCGACGTTCAGCGGGCGATCGTTGTGCACGATCAGGCCGTCTTCCTTGCCGGCGTCGGACATCGCGGCCTTCGCCTGCTCGTCCTCGAGGCCATTCGCCTCGTCCGCCCAGGCGGCCGGGATCAGACCGCGCCCGAACAGGCCGCGCATCGCGGCGTCGGTACCGGCACCAAAGCCGAACAGCGTCAGGGCGGCGCCCCCCACGCCCATGCGGCCCATGAAACGACGCCGCGAGACGGCTTCGTCAAAGATCTCGAGGGTCTGGGGGTCCGCCCCGGCGTCTTCCGTTACGCCTCGCAGTCGGTCCCAGAACTGGTTTTCTTGTTTCTTGGTCATTGGCTCCTCCGTCGCGTGGATCCTTGCGGTTAGAATCCCCAACAACACCTTTTCGGCTTGGGGATCCTTGAGTCATTTAGACCAGGTTCAAATATATTTCAAAGGTTTTTTCGGGGAATTTTGGGAGCAATTTTGTGGTCCTTTATAAGCCTCCTCAAAAAACAAAAACTTGCACTTTATAAGGATAAAATGATGAAAGCGTGGTTTCTGTTCGCCCTATTCCTGACCCCGGCCTTTGCGCTGGCCGACAGCATCGAGATTCGCGACATCGAGGAGGGCGAGGGCGCCGAACTCGTGCGGCACGACAGCGCCCTGGTCCACTATGTCGGCAAGCTTGAGGAGGACGGTTCCGAGTTCGACTCCAGCCGGGGTGGCCAACCCCTGTCCGTGACCATCGGCTCCGGCCAGACCATCCCCGGCTTCGAGCAGGCGGTAAAGGGCATGCGCCTGGGCGGCAAGCGCGAGGCCATCATCCCGCCAGAGCTGGCCTACGGCGAACGGGGTGCCGGCAACATCATTCCGCCGAACGCCACCCTGCGGTTCGAGATCGAGGTCGTCGAAGTGGATCGGGCCCCGTTCACCGGCCTGGACAACAAAGGCCTGGCCGAGAAGCTGGACGAAGGGGTAACCATCGTCGACATCCGTCGCCCGGATGAATGGGCCGAAACCGGCGTCGTGGAAGGCAGCCACCGCATCACCGCGTTCGAGGAAGACGGCAGCCTCAATCCCGACTTCGGCAGCCAGTTCACCGCGCTGGTCGACTCCGACGACGAGGTGATCCTGATCTGCCGCGTGGGCAACCGCACCAGCGCACTCGCCCAGGCCCTTTCGGAGGGGCTCGGCTACGACAAGATCTACAACGTGACCGACGGGATCATGGAATGGCTGGACGACGATCGTGTCGTACGCCATGACTGCCCCGATCACGAGGAGACCGCTCAATGCTGATAACGGCGCCGGAACGACGCCCGCTCAAACTCACATCTGCACCACGCACCGTCGCCGGCCCGCTCTACGGGCTGGCGCTCGGCCTGCTGATCGGTCCCGGGATGTCCGCCCCCCTGCTGGCGGACGAGACCGAACCGACGCCCCCCCTGCCCGATCCCGTGACCACCGAGCACTCGCTGGAGTTGCTTGACGGCAGCGCACTCGAGTACCAGGCCACGGTCGGCTATGTCCCGCTGGGCGAGTCGCTGGACGAACCCGATGCCCGGGTCTTCACCGTCAGCTACACGGTGGACAGCGACCACGACCGCCCGGTCACCTTCATGGTCAACGGCGGCCCCGGCGCGGCCTCGGCCTACCTGAACGTGGGCGGCCTGGGCCCGCGGGTGCTGGAGACCGACGACAAGGGCCTGGCTTCCTCCACCCCGCCCCGGCTGGTCGACAATCCCAAGACCTGGCTGGCCTTCACCGATCTGGTCTTCATCGACCCGGTCGGGACCGGCTTCTCGCGCGTGATGGGAGGCGAAGCGGATCAGTACTACTCCCGTGATGGCGACCTGGCCGCGATGGAAGAGACGCTGGAGCGCTGGCTCGATGAACACGGCCGGCGCGGCGACGCGGTGTACCTGGCGGGCGAGAGCTACGGGGGCTACCGTGCCGCGGCGCTGCCGGCACGCATCGCCAAGGGCTCCGGCATCAGCCTGAGCGGCACGGTGCTGATCTCGCCCGCGCTGGATTACGGCATGCTGGAACACGGCACCGCCCGCCCGATCGGCTGGGCCCTGAGCCTGCCGGCGATCACCGCCGCCGCGAAGGCGCAGGGTCGGCTGGGCGACGACCCGCCCAGCCTGGAAGAGGCCGAGGCCTTTGCCCTGGGCGATTACCTGCAGGGCCTGATCCACCCCGGGCAGATCGACGACGACTGGATTGACGAGGTCGCCCGCTTCACCGGCCTATCACGCGACCGTCTGAAGGCCACACGGGGACGCATCACGCTGGATATGACCCAGCGCGGCCTGCTGATGGATGAAGGCCGGCTGGTCAGCCTGTACGACGGCGGCATCGACAACCTCGACCCGGTGCCCACGCACCTGCAACCGCAGGCGGACGCCATCCTGGACGGCCTGACCGCACCGCTGTCCACCGCGATGCTGGACCACCTGCGCAACACCCTGGACTGGGAGCACGGGCACCAGTACCGCCTGCTCAGCCGCGACGTGTTCCGCGCCTGGGACTGGGAGGCCAGTGGCCGCGAGGGACACTTCACCGCGATGGACGAGCTGGCCACCGCCCTGTCACTCAACCGCGACTTCCGTATCTTCAGCGTGCACGGCGAGGCGGACCTGATCACGCCCTACTTCACGACCGAGTGGCTGCTGGGCCAGATCGCGTTCGCCGCCGGCGACGAGGCCGACTCGCGCATCATCCCCCGCGCCTACCCCGGCGGGCACATGCTGTACATGCGGGCGGACACCAACGAGGCCCTGTTCAAGGACGCCGAGGCGTTCTATCAGGGCGAACTGCGCGCCAACGACTGAATCCATCCTCGGGAGGACCCGCTATCCGGGTCCTCTCGCCAACCTGGCGAACGCCACATGACCACCCACCATGACATCCCCACCCACCTGATTACCGGCTTTCTGGGGGTGGGCAAGACGACCACTATCCGCCAGCTGCTCGCGCTGCGCCCCGAGGGCGAGCACTGGGCCGTGCTGGTCAACGAGTTTGGCGAGATCGGGGTGGACGGCGGCCTGCTCGCGGATACCGGCGTCGCGCTGGAGGAGATCCCAGGCGGCTGTCTTTGCTGCGTCTCCGCGCAGATGTTCACCGTCGGCCTGAACCGGCTGATCCGCTCACAGCACCCCGACCGCATCCTGATCGAGCCCACCGGGCTCGGGCACCCGGCCGAGATCATCCGCACCCTCACCCAGCCCCCCTACGACGGCGTGCTGGACCTGCGTGCGACGATCACAGTCATGGACGCCCGCCACCTGTCCTCGCCGCGCCACCGCGAACACCCGAACTGGAACGACCAGATTGCGCTGGCCGATGTGCTGCTAGCCAACAAGGCCGACCTCTACAGCGAGGCGGACCGCGAGGCCCTGCAGGCGTTTGTCGCCGACATGTCGCCGCCACGCCCACTGGTGGTCGAAACGACCCAGGGGCGTGTGGAATCGGCATGGCTGGAGCGCCCCCGGCTGGAACGAGGCGGGGCCCTGTTCCCGGAGGCCCGGGCCTTTCTGTCCGCCGGTGACCAGCACGATCATGCCCACGATCACGACCATGGGCATGACCATGCACCGCACGAGCACGGGGACGAGCCCGTGACCATCGACACCCGCGGCGATGGCTACCTGGGCCGCAGCTGGCTGCTGCCCGAGGGGCAGGCGCTCGACCACGCGGCGCTGGAGGCGCTGGTGAGCGGTTTCACCGGAGAACGCCTCAAGGGCCTCGTGCGGACCGATCAGGGCTGGCAGCGCATCAACCGCGTGGGCGGCGACGGCGGTCTTGAGGCCATGGAAGCGCCAGCCGCCGGCACCCGCCCCCGCATCGAGGCCATCCTGCCAGAGACCGACGCCCGGGCACTGGACACCTTCGACCACGCGCTGCAACAGGCTCACACCGATGCTCAGTACACCACGCCATAAGCCTCGGGGATGGCCCGGGCAACCGATGCGATTCGCTGCGCTCATCGCATCCTTGTGTCTTGCGGTTCACGGATGACCGCAGGATGCAATGAGCACCGCGAATTGCATCAACCCAACGCCAGAGAACTACCCCAGCCAGACCGGATCGACGAAGAAGAGCACGGTGGTGCCGGCACCCACCAGCGTGACCAGATACCGGTACCACGGTTCGGGCAGAACCCCCAGTAGCCCAATCCCGACCCGGGCGCCGAGAATGGCCCCGGCCCCGACGGCCAGCAACCCGGTCGCGACCACCTGCCCGCCCATGACAAAAACCACCACCGCAATCAACGTCAGCACAGTGGAGAGCACGTTCTTCAGGGCATTGGCCTGTGTCAGGTCGGCCATCCCCTGTCCCCGCAGGATCGCCAGCAGCAGGATGCCGACCCCGCCGTTGAAATAGCCACCGTAGACGCAGCCAAGCCCCGCGCCCGCCACCCGGGCGAGTGCCGGACGGGCCGCATGGGCCGCGCGACGCTGCAGCCACGGACCCAGTGCAAACAGCAGTGTCGCCAGCAACAGCAGCCAGGGGATGAAGGCCCGAAAACGCGCGTCCCCTGTCAGCAGGAGCAGGGCCGCGCCCAGCGCCCCGCCCAGCGCCCCCACGACCAGGAACAGCGCCAGCAGGCGCATGCCCAGATCCCGCCCCAGGATGCGCAGACGACGGTGATCGACGAGCAGGCTGGCCGCATACCCGGGCAGCAATGCGGCGGTCCCGGTGGCGTTGGCCGCCACCGGCGGGACACCCACGGCCATCAGGGCCGGCAGGGTCAGAAAACTGCCGCCCCCGGCCAGGGCATTCAAGGCACCGGCGAAAAACCCGGCCGCAAAAAGTAGCGCGGCAACGCCGGAGAAGACGAACTCCACGGGAGGTCAGATCACGCGGCGATCACTGAACTCGGCGCGATAAAACCATTCGTTGCCCGGCAGCGAGTTGGGGTTGGGGAACACGATGAAGCCGTCGGCCGGCGCCTTCACCTCGGTCCCGTCCGCGCGAACGCCGATCACATCACCCTCGTGCAGCGCATCGAAGCTCTTCCACTCGCGCACGAACCGGTCATCGGGGTGGTCGCGGTCGATCACCTCGACCAGGCGCAGGACCTCCGGGTCGTCCTGCCCGGGCGTGGCCGGGGCCTCGATCATGCCGAGATGGGCCAGAGTATTGAGGATCGCGTTGTAGGCCACCACCGGCGCCTGCGGATCGTCGTGCTGGCCGCACTCCAGCGTCACGCCGTAGCCGCCCTGCGAGCGCATGTACTCGGTGGTACCGATGCCGTAGCTGGGGTCGGTAGACAGCATCTGCGCGCGGTGACTGGCGTTCGGGTTCTTCATGCGCCGGGCAACTCCGCGCGCGTAGGTATCCAGCCAGCCCTCGACCATGCGCCGCGGGCCGAGGCAGGCGGCCAGGGCCTCCTCCTCGCGGGCACGGGTAAAGCCCTCCAGCCCGCCTTCGTTGTTCCGCGGACCGAGCATGATGAACGGCTGGCCGCCGGTATGAAACGAGTGCAGATCCAGCAGGACGTCATGGGCCGCCAGCAGGGGGCACAGTACGTTGGCAATGCGGTCCTCGAAGTCCTGCGGGTCTTCGGTCACGCGCAGGTTGCGGTTCAGGTTGCGCTCACCCATGCGCTGCCCCAGCTGGTAGGCCAGTGGGTTCGTGCGCGGGACCAGCGTCAGCGTCCCGCACTGCAGGCGGCGCTCGCCGCTCTCCAGCTCGCCGTGCAACCGCTCGGCCGCCTGCGTGCCGCAGGTCTCGTTGCCATGCACCGCACCCAGCACGATCAACCGCGGCCCCGGGGTCAGGCCGTGGAAGGTCAGGGAACGCATGGCGGTGGGATGCAGCTGGGACGACATAACAAGAGCTCCGGCGAACGGGGAATCAGCCCGCCATTGTACGCGCGCGCCTTGTGGGCGCGAGCCGGCGGCTACTTCAAGCGGAAGAGGTCAAACCGCTTTTTCGGTCGCAGCGGGGCCGTATATGGGCCCTTCCGCTTTCAACACCCCGAGATGACGGCTCTTCCCACTACAGATCCGTGATATCCAGCATCGTCCCCTGGACCGCGTGCAGACCGTCGTCGCCCTCGACCACCGAGTCCACCACCAGGCTGAACCAGCGCTCTTCGCCGCGCGAGGGATGCCGCCGCAGCCGGAAGCGCCGACCAACACCCTCCTGGCCGGGGGCCAGCTCGCGCAAAACCTCCCGCATTTGTTCCGCATCTCCGGCATCCGGGTCGAATTGCACATCCCAGACGTCACTCAGACTGGGCGTATAGTGGCGCGGATCCAGCCCCATCAGGTTGTACAGGTGATCGGACCACCACAGTCGCCCGGTCTCGACCACGTACTCCCACGAGCCGAGGCCCGCATGACGCTCGGCGCGTTCCAGGCGATCCAACTGGCAATTCAACGCCTGCTCGGCCTTTTTGCGCGGCTCGATATTGCGCAGGGTCACCAGCAGCAGCTGCTCGTTGGCGATCTCGGTTGCCTGCAGGTTCGCTTCCACCCAGAAGACATGACCATCGCGGTGGCGAGCGCGCCACTCGAACGAAAGTTGCTCGCCACGCCGCGCGCGGTTGATCAAGGCCTGCTGGCGTTCGAACTCGTAGCCGGGCTCCTGGGCGCTAAGGTCACTGACCGTGCAACGCAGAATCTCCTCGCGCTCGTAGCCATACATGGCCAGCGCCGAGGCATTCGCCCCGACAAAGACGCCTGTCTCGAAGTCCTGCAACAGAACACCCTCCTGCACGTTGTCGAAGATGGCACGAAAGCGCTTCTCGCTGTCACGCAGGCCGCGCTCGGCTTCGACCCGTTCGGTAACATCCGTCAGCAGGCCATGAAAGCCGTGGACCTCGCCACCGGAGTCCCGCTCCAGCCAGGTCCGATCCTCGACCCAGATCCAGCGCCTCCCCCCCACATCCAGGCGGTAGTACTGCACATATTCGTCCGGCCCACGCTCCATATGCCGGTGCACGTCCTTGATGATGGCCTCCCGATCCTCGGGGTGAATCCGTTGCGCATAGTCCGCCGCACCGGAGGTCAGATCCTCCGGCTCGAGGCCCCAGCGCCGCACATTCGGGGACACATACACCACCGGCCAGCCGGGACGCGCGGCCCACTCGATGGCGACTACCGGCGAACGATTGACCACTTCGGTCAGGTAGCGGGCTTCGGCCGACGCCCGATCACGGGCCGCGAGCACCCAGTACAACAGCAGAAAGAGAACCAGAGCGGTCACAGTGACATAGAAAAAGCCCTTGACCGTCTGCAACCAGCCAAGCAGCTGGATATCGTCCACCAGCCAAAGCAACGCCTTGTCGGACAGCGCAATCCACAGCAGCCCGAGCGCCAGATAGACCAGCGCCACCCAGCTGGCGGTACGCCAGGCACTCATCCCCCTTTCGGGAATACCGGCCTTATCCCTTGTCTCGTGCCTCAATCCCGTTCCCCAGCCCGCGCAGAAATCCCTCTGCGTATTGCTACTTTAGTTTGAGGATCGACCAGCCGGCCCGGGGATGCAAGAGCCTCCAAAACGCCGGCTGCCAACCGTCCTTGCTCGCTGTTTGTATTCGATATCGGGTTACAACGGTTTTCCCGGAAGTCGCATCGGAATGCGTGTCCCGTTCTGCTCATCGGGGGCGCGGGATGGTACCCTTGGCGCTGGTTTCCGCGATACCGGCGTACATGTTCAAGACACTGGAAAAAGCCTCGCGCAACACCCGCCAGCCAGCCACCGAGGTACTGGAAAAACTCAAGCTGAATTCGGACGGCCTGATTCCCGCGATCGCCCAGCAGTTCGACAGCGGCGAGGTCCTGATGATGGCCTGGATGAACCGCGAGGCGCTGGACGAGACGCTGCGCACCGGGCGCGTGTGCTACTACTCGCGCTCGCGCCAGGCGCTGTGGCGCAAGGGCGAGCAGTCGGGTCAGGTGCAGCAGCTGCAGTCCCTGCACCTGGACTGCGACGGCGACACCATCCTGCTGAAGGTCGACCAGACGGGGCCCGCCTGCCACACCGGCCGGCGCAGCTGCTTCTACGTGCAGATCGACAACGACGAGGCTGTGATCACCAGCGACCCGGAGATCGCCCCCGAGACCCTGTACGGCCACAAGGACGACCCGCAATGAGCGCCAACCCCGGCCGCGAGCTGATCCTGCACAACACGCTCGGCGGGCACGACGAGCCCTTTCATCCGCAAGACCCCAAGCGCGTCACGCTCTACGTCTGCGGCCCCACGGTGTACAACCGGGTGCACGTGGGCAATGGCCGCCCGGTGGTGGTGTTCGACGTGCTGTTTCGCGTACTGCGCGAGCTGTACGGCCCGGAGCACGTGATCTACGCGCGCAACATCACCGACGTCGACGACAAGATCAACAAGGCCGCGGCCGAGAACAGCGAGCCGATCGCCGCGCTGACCGAGCGCTTCACCCGTGCCTTCCACGAGGACATCGCCGAGCTGGGCACGCTGCCGCCGACCCTCGAGCCGCGCGCCACCGATCACATCCAGCCGATGATCGAGCTGATCGAACGGTTGATCGAGCGCGGCCACGCCTACCCGGCCGAGGGGCACGTGCTGTTCGACGTCACCTCCTACCCGGACTATGGCGCGCTGTCCGGGCGCACGCTGGAAGACATGCAGGCCGGCGCCCGGGTCGAGGTCGCCAGCTACAAGCGCCACCCCGGCGACTTCGTGCTGTGGAAGCCGGCCGCCGAGGGCGAACCGGGCTGGGACAGCCCCTGGGGCTATGGCCGTCCCGGCTGGCACCTCGAATGCACCGCGATGATCCGCAGCCACCTGGGCGCGATGATCGACATCCACGGCGGCGGGCACGATCTCGTCTTCCCTCACCACGAAAACGAGATCGCCCAGGGCTGCGCGGCGGAGGGTTGCGCCGAGCACGGCACGCACTACGCCCGCTACTGGGTGCACAACGGGCACGTGACCATCGACGGCGAGAAGATGTCCAAGTCGCTGGGCAACTTCCAGCTGCTGCACGACCTGCTGCAGGCCTATCCGGGCGAGGTCCTGCGCATGGCGCTGCTGTCGCGCCACTACCGCGCGCCGCTGAACTTCTCCGAGGACACGCTGAACCAGTCGCGCAATGCCCTGAACGGGCTCTACCGCGTGCTGCGTGACCACTCCGATATCGAACCGGCCCCCGTGGACGCCGCCGAGACGCCGGTGTTCACGGCGCTGCTGGACGACCTGAACACCCCCGGCGGCATCACCGCCCTGCACCGCCTGGCGGATGCCCTGGCCGCGGCTGGCGACGCGGCCGAACGGGCCCGCCTGAAGGGCGAACTGATGGCCGGCGCCGGGCTGCTTGGACTGCTGCAGCAGGACCCGACGGCCTGGTTCCAGGGGGATGGCGAGGACCACGAACTCGCCGCCTGGGTGGAGGAACGCATCGCCGCCCGCCAGGCCGCGCGCAAGAACCGTGACTTTGCCACCGCCGACGCCATCCGCGACGAGCTCACCGCCCGCGGGATCGAGCTCGAGGACACCCCGGAAGGGACACGCTGGCAGCGCAGCGGGAGCGTCACCTGAACATGGCCCGACGCCTCATCCGGCGGCTCCTGCTGGGCCTGGCGCTGCTGATCCCGGGCCTCGCGCTGGCACACCCCCACGCCTGGATCGACCTGCGCGTGGGGCTCGTGTTCGACGACAACGGCCAGCTGGAGCGCATGCAGCAGGCCTGGCTGATCGATCCGACCTACAGCCATATGCTGCTGGAAGAGATGACCCGGGACCTGGAAGGCGATATCGGCATCGACGAGGCGCTGGATCGGGTCGCCGAGCGCATGCTGGAAAACCTGGCCGCCTACGACTACTTCACCGAGCTGCGCCACGACGACGCGGAGCTTTCGGTACCCCGGGCGGAAAACGCCCGGCTCTCGCTGGAGGACCGGCGGCTTTATCTGCGTTTCGACCTGCCGCTGGCCGAACACGAACTCGACGATGCCAACGGCTTCACCTATCGCGTGTTCGACCCGACCTACTGGATCGAGGTTCTGCACGACGCAGACGACGTGGTACATATCGAGAATCGCCAGGGCTGCGAGGTGCGGATCGAAGAGGCCCGACCGGACCCGCAACTGATGCGCTATGCCGCCACCCTGGAACGTCAGGACCGCAGTCCTGTCGACAATCTCGGACGCTACTTTGCCGAGACCGCCACCCTGCAGTGCCGGAACCGTTCGGACTGAGTCCGAACGCACACGATTCAAGGCCAGAATCGGTCGATGAACCCGCAGGAAAGCGTTATAGTGTAACGATATGATCGTCGCCCCCGCCCATCGACTTCGCGGCCTCACGGCCTCCCTGGTCCTCCTGACCCTGGGACTCTTCTTGTTGCTGGGCGCTTTCAGCGCCCACGCCGGCGAATCAGCCCATCCTCTGGGTGGCGGCGCACCTGCTGGCGAGACCGAGGAACGCCCGTCCCCGCCCGATGCCGCCACCGGGCCCGTGCCCGAAACGCTGGCCGACCCCCCCGGCGCGCTCGAGCGCGTCACTGCCTGGATGCTGCAGACCCAGCGCCAGTTGCATCGCGACCTGACTCAGGGACTGCACGCCCTGCGCGACGCCCCTACCGCCCAGACGGCCGGCGCCCTGATCCTGGTCAGCCTGCTGTACGGCATCTTCCACGCGGCCGGCCCAGGCCATGGCAAGGCGGTCATCAGCGCCTATCTGCTGACCCAGCCCCAGAACCTGAAACGCGGCATCCTGCTCTCCACGGTCTCGGCACTGGCCCAGGGGGTCACGGCCATCGTGCTGGTCGGGGTGCTGATCGGCCTGCTCGGCTGGCTGGCGCGCGATACGCTGGGCCAGGTACGCACGCTGGAGATCGCCAGCTTCGCGCTGGTCGCCCTGCTGGGCATCTGGCTGATGCTGCGCGCCCTGCGCCACGCCTGGCGCCTGCACAAGGCCCATGCCCGGGCACGCACAGAGACCCGGCACGAGCACGCAGACCATCATCACCATGAACACCATACCCATGACGACCACTGCGGCTGCGGCACGCCGCATCATGTCGACCCGAACCACAGCGGGACCTGGTGGGGCACGGTCGCGGCCGTGGGCATCCGCCCCTGTTCCGGCGCGGTGCTGATCATGGCGGTCTCGGCGGCCCTGGGCCTGGCCTGGGCTGGCGTGCTGGCCGTGCTGGCGATGTCGCTGGGAACCGCGGCCACGGTATCCGTTCTGGCCACGCTGGCCGTCTCCGCACGCGACTGGACCCGCCGCTGGCTGGGCCCGACACGCGTCGGCCGCCTGACCTACGTGGGGCCGGCTTTCGGGCTCGCCGGCGGCGGCATCATCGCGCTCATCGGTGTCAGCCTGGTGATCGGGGCCGTCGCCTACCGGCCCGCCGCACACCCGCTGGGACTGTAGAACACCGCAAGACGCTAGGGGTCAGGGTTGCCGCACAGGACCGGGTCCTCTAACGTCCCGAACATACTCCAAGTTGCGAGACGCGCCGATGTCCGATTCCGCGATCCGTCCCGACCAGGCCCCAACCCTCCCCTCGCTGTTCCGCGTCCGCGTCGAGCAGACACCGGATACCCCGGCCTACCGCCACTACAACGCCGAGCGCGAGGAGTGGCAGCAGACCTCCTGGCACGAGATGGGGGCGATGGTGGATCGCTGGCAGGCCGCCCTGGCCGCGGAGGGCCTCAAGCCCGGCGAGCGCGTCGCGCTGATGCTCGGCAATTCGCGCGAGTGGGTCGCGTTCGACCAGGCGGCGATGGGGCTGGGGCTGGTCCCGGTCCCGCTGTACACCGACGATCGTCCGGACAACGTCGCCTACATCATCGGCCAGACACAGGCGCGCATCCTGCTGCTGGGCGAGAGCGCCCACAGCCGGCGGTTGTCCGAGCACTTCGAGAACATGCCGTCGCTGCGGCGCATCGTGAACATCGGCGGCGAGGATACGGAGCCGGACGACGAACGCGTAATCGAGCTGGAAGACTGGCTCGCACAGCATGAGGGTACGGACGTCCACTATCCGGACCTCGATCCAGAGGCCATGGCCACGATCGTCTATACCTCCGGCACCACCGGGCGCCCCAAGGGCGTGATCCTCTCGCACCGCAACATCCTGGAGAACGCCTGGGCCTCCTCGCAGACCGGTCCCCTGTCCCCTGCCGACCGGTTCCTGTCGTTCCTGCCGCTGTCGCACATGCTGGAGCGCACCGCCGGGCTCTACATGCCCATGCTGATCGGTGCCGAGGTCGCCTTCGCGCGCTCCATCCAGGGCCTGGGGGAGGACCTGGTCACCGTACGCCCGACCGTACTGATCTCGGTACCGCGCATCTACGAGCGCGTGCACGGACGCATCCAGGCCGGCCTGAAGCAGAAATCAGGCCTCGGCCGAGCCCTGTTCAAGGCGACCGTCAGCATCGGCTGGAAGCGCTTCGAGCATCAGCAGGGCCGAGGCGGCTGGTCTCCCGGCTTCCTGCTCTGGCCCCTGCTGGAGCGCATTGTCGCGCGCAAGGTGCTGGATCGCCTGGGGGGCGAGCTTCGCTTCGCGGTCTGCGGCGGCGCCCCCCTGCCCCCACCGATCGCCCAGTTCTTCATCGGCCTGGGCCTGCCGGTTCTGCACGGCTACGGGATGACCGAGGCCAGTCCGGTGGTCACGGTGAACACCCCGGACAACAACCTGCCCGCCTCGATCGGCAAGCCGCTGCCCGGGGTGGAGGTGAAGATCGGCGAGATGGACGAACTGCTCACCCGCAGCCCCTGCGTGATGCTCGGCTACTGGAAGAACGAGGAGGCCACCGGCGAGACCATCGACGCGGACGGCTGGCTGCACAGTGGCGACCAGGCCCGCATCGACGACAGCGGGCATGTCTTCATCACCGGGCGCATCAAGGACATCCTGGTGCTGACCAACGGCGAAAAGGTCCCGCCGGCCGACATGGAGATGGCGATCGCACTGGATGCGCTGTTCGACCAGGTGATGATCGTCGGCGACAACCGCTCCTTCCTGACCGCGCTGGTCGTACCGGAGCCGGAGGCCTGGGCCTCGTTCGCCAGTGACCACAACCTCGAAGCCGAGGCCGAGGGCCGGCTGCCGCGCAAGGCCGAACGCGCCCTGCTGCAGCGCATCCAGTACCAGCTACGCGACTTCCCCGGCTACGCCAAAATCCGCCATGTCCATGTGACCCACGAGGCCTGGTCCGTGGAAAACGGCATGCTGACCCCGACCATGAAACTCAAGCGCCCGGTGATCAGCGAGCACTACAGCGAGGCCATCGAGGCCATGTACGCCGGCCACGACGGTCACTGAGACCCGCGCCGGGCCCGCCATTCAGCCGCGATGCCCACCCAGGTGGCGCGCGAGCGTCGAGACCAGGGGCTTCATGAAGTACTGACCGTCGGGGACCACTGTCGGGTGCACCCCGTGGGCGCGCAGCTCGTCGGCCACCACCGGGCCGATCGCGGCGACGACGGTTCGGCCGAGCGCTGACAGCAGCGCATCCTCGTGCCCCGCGTCACGGGCGACGCGCAGCAGTCGCCGCACCTGGGCCTGGCTGGTGAAGGCGATCGCATCCACCTCCCCCGTGATCAGGGCTGCGATCAGCCCGGTCACGCGCTCGGTCTCGGCGGCGTCCGCATAGCGGTAGGGCCAGACGGGAAAGACCTCGGCGCCCGCCTGCTCCAGGAACTCGAGCAGGCGGCGGTTGGGTTCCGCGCCGTAGAGCTGCACCCCGATGCGCTGCCCGGCCAGATGCTGCCCGGCCCGATCCTGTCCGGAAAGGGTCTCGATGATGCCCTCGGTCGTCGGCGCGGCCGCGACCGCATCCGGCCGCACGCCGAAGGGCTTCATCGCCCGCCCCGGCTTGGGGCCCCGCACCAGGGTCTGCGTCCGCGCCACGGCCGCCAGCCAGGTGTCCTCGCGCCCGGCACGCCGGGCAAAACCGGTCAGGCGGGTGAAGCCCTCGCCGGTCAGAAAAATCAGGCGGTCGAACGGCGCCTCGATCGCCCTGTGCAGCCAGGCCTCGATCGCCGTGCGGTCGGGGCTGTCGTGGATCGCGATCAGCGGGCAGCGCCAGACCTCGGCCCCACGCCGCTCCAGCAGGCCGGCGAAGACCTCCAGCGCCCGGCTCTCCGGCAGGGCCACGCGGCGACCCGCGAGGCCACTGGCCGCCGCCTCCGGCACGACGGATGCGTCCGTCACGCCGCGCTCGCCGCCGCGGCCCGCGACCCTGCCCCCGACAGCGGCATCGGCTGCGGGAACACCGTCGTGGCCCCGGCATCCGGCCGGAACCAGGCCAGACGTGTGTGGCAGGCCGCCACCTCGCCGATCACGATCAGGCTGGGCGAACCCACCTGCTCGCGCTCGGCACGTGCGGCCAGCGTATCCAGCGTGCCGGTCACGACGCGCTGGCGGGCGGTGGTGCCGTTCTCGATGATCGCCGCCGGTGTCTGCCCGGCGCGGCCGGCACCCTTCAGCCCCCGGCAGATCTCGCCCACCCCCTTGCGGCCCATGTAGAACACCAGGGTCTCGCGGGTACTGGTCAGCTGCGACCAGTCCACATCCAGCCGCCCTTCGCGGGTATGGCCGGTGATGAACCGCACCGACTGGGCATGGTCGCGGTGGGTCAGCGGTATGCCCGCATAGGCGGCACAGCCGCTGGCCGCGGTAATGCCGGGGACGACCTGGTAGGCCACGCCGTCGCGCGCCAGCACGTCCAGCTCCTCGCCGCCCCGGCCGAACACGAACGGGTCGCCGCCCTTCAGCCGGGCCACCCGCTTGCCCTTGCGCGCCAGGCGGGAGAGCAGCGCGCTGATCTCCTCCTGCGGCACGCAGTGGTGGTCGCGCTCCTTGCCGACATAGAAGCGCTCGGCCTCGCGCCGCGCCAGGTTCACCACCTCGGAGGACACCAGCCGGTCGTAGACGACCACATCCGCCTGCTGCAGCAGGCGCAGCGCGCGAAAGGTCAGCAGGTCGGGATCGCCCGGCCCGGCGCCGATCAGGTAGACCTCGCCGGGCGTGCTGGTTGCGGCGTCCGCCAGTTCCTGCTCCAGGCGCGCCTCGGCCGCGTCCATGCGCCCGGCCAGGGCGAGCTCGGTGGCCGGCCCGGCAAAGGCCCGCTCCCAGAAGGCGCGGCGGGCGTTCACATGGTCGAAACGGGCGCGCACCCGGTCGCGCAGCCGCCCGGCGAGATCGGCCAGCCGACCATAGCCGGTCGGGATCAGGCTCTCGATCTTCGCGCGCAGCAGGCGCACCAGCACCGGGGCGCGGCCACCCGAGCCGATCGCGATGGTCAGCGGCCCGCGCTCCACGATCGCCGGCAGGATGAAGCTGCACAGCTCGGGCTGGTCGGCGACGTTCACCGGGATCGAACGCGCGATGCAGTCCTCCGAGACCTGGCGGTTCACGGCCGCGTCATCGGTCGCGGCAATCACGATCGCCACACGATCCAGGCATTCGGTGTCATAGACCCCCGGATCGCGGCTGATCGACCCCGGTTGTTCGCGCAGCAGGCGCTCGGCGGCCTCGCTGTACTCGGGGGCTCGCAGGCGCACCCGCGCCCCGGCCTCCAGCAGCAGCGCAGCCTTGCGCGTGGCGACCGGCCCAGCCCCGACCACCAGGGCCTCGCGGCCGTGCAACTGCATATAGATCGGCAGGTGTTCCATGCTTATCCCTCCCGCGCCACGGGGTCCGTGGGCGCCTCGGCTTCCTCGTTCAACAGGGTCTGGATCTCGGGGCGACAGGAGCCACAGTTGGTCCCGGCCTCGAGGGCCGCACCCACGGCCTCGCAGGTGGCCAGCCCCTGCTCGCGGATCGCGGTGCGGATACGCGTCTCGTCCACGCCGAAGCAGGCGCAGACCATGCGTCCGCGCGCGGCCTGGCCGTTCGGTGGTCGCCCGGTCAGCAGAGCCATCCGTTCGGCATCGCTGATCGTCTCGGCCGCGAACAGGCCACCCAGCCACTCGCGCTCGGGCAAGCCCCGATCGGGGCCCGCGAACAACACGCAGGCGAGCCGCCCCTCGTGGATCCGCGCGGCGCGGTAGCGCCCCCCGGCGGAGTCGGCGAACTCCAGCCATTCCCCCGGCCCGTCCAGGCGCTCGCGCCACGCATCCATCGTGGGCGGTGTGCCCCGCCCGGCCAGTTCGGTGCGCAGGTGCCGGGGACCGCAGGCGGTGACCGCGTAGTCCGCCTCCGGCGCGGTGATCGGCTCGCGGCTCAAGACGAAGCCGTGCCAGTCCAGCGCGGCCGGGCGCACAGCCACGGCCGTGTGCTTGAACGCCGGCTGCCCGGAGACCGGGTCGACATGCGCGGGCACCAGCGCATCCACACGGGCGAGCCGCGCGATCGGCCGGCTCCAGTGCATGGGCACGAACACGCTGCCCGGGCGCTGTTCGCGGCGGGTCTGCACCCGCGCCAGCAGGCGGCCGTGGCGACTGGTCACCTCGGCGAGATCGCCGGCCTGGAGCCGGAACAGACCGGCATCCACCGGATGGATCTCGACGAACGGTTCCGGCTGATGCGCACTCAGGCGCGGGGTGCGTGCGGTGCGGGTCATGCTGTGCCACTGGTCTCGGATGCGGCCGGTGTTCAGGCGCAGCGGATAATCGGCAGCGACCGGGTCGGTCGGGGCCTGCGGGGTCACGGCCTTGAGCTGCGCCCGGCCACTGGCGGTAAAGAAACGGCCATCGCCATAGAGGTGCTCGGCACCCGTCCGGCTCCCCGCCGGCAGCGGCCACTGCACCGGCTCCAGGACGTCGTACTCGGCGTCGGAAAGCCCGGCCAGCGCGCCGATGTCGAAGTCGCGCGTGCCGTGGTTCTCGAAGGCGGACAGCGCCGCATGCTCGCGGAAGATCTCGCCCGGATGGGTATAGGGAAAGGCGTCGGCGAAACCCAGGCGCTGCGCGACCCGGGCCAGCGCCCACCAGTCGTGACGGGCCTCGCCCGGGGGCACCCGGAACGGGCGCTGGCGCGAGATGCGGCGCTCGGAGTTGGTTACCGTGCCGTCCTTCTCGCCCCAGGTGGTCGCCGGCAGCAATACGTCGGCCACCCGCGTGGTCTCGGTCTCGCGCACGCAGTCGGAGACCACGACCAGCGGGCATTCGGCCAGGGCGCGCTCGAAGCGCGCGGCCTCGGGCAGGCTGAACAGCGGATTGGTGCCGATGATCCAGATCGCCTTCACCTGCCCCGACTCGACCGCGCGAAACAGGTCCAGCGCCTTCAGGCCCGGCTGGCGAGCAAGGTTCGGTGCGCCCCAGAAGCGCCCAACCCGGTCCAGGGCCGCGTCGTCGAAGCCCATGTGCGCGGCCAGCTGGCTGGCCAGTCCGCCGACTTCGCGCCCGCCCATCGCGTTCGGCTGGCCGGTCAGCGAGAACGGGCCCATGCCCGAGCGCCCGATGCGGCCGGTGGCCAGGTGTACGTTGAGGATCGTCCCGGCCTTGTCCACGCCGCTGTCGGACTGGTTGATGCCCTGGCAGAAGGCGGTCACGGTGCGCTCGGTACGGGCAAACCACTGGAAGAACGTCGCCACCGCCTCCGGCTCCAGCTCGCAGGCCTCGGCGGTCGCGGCGATCGACGGGCTGGAGGCCCGCGCGGCCGCCAGGGCGTCGGCAAAGCCTTCGACATGGCGCTCCAGGAAGCCGGGGTCCAGCGCATCCTCCCGGCGCAGATGGTCCAGCAGGCCGTTGAACAGCCAGGCATCCGTGCCTGGCGCCAGCGGCAGGTGCAGGTCGGCCGCCTGGGCGGTGGCCGTGCACCGCGGGTCGATCACCACCAGCTTCATCTCCGGGCGCGCCGCGCGGGCGGCCTGCAGGCGCTGGAAAAGTACCGGGTGGGCCCAGGCCATGTTGGAGCCCGTGACCACGACCAGATCGGCCTGCTCGAGGTCGGTATAGCTTCCCGGCACGCCGTCCACGCCGAAGGCGCGGGTGTGGGCGGCCACCGCCGTGGACATGCAGAGCCGGGAGTTGGTGTCGATATTGGCCGAGCCGACGAAGCCCTTCATCAGCTTGTTGGCTACGTAGTAGTCCTCGGTCAGGATCTGCCCGGAGACGTACAGGGCGACCGCATCCGGCCCGTGTGCCGCGATGGTCTCGCGAAAGCCGTCCGCGACATGATCCAGCGCGGTCTCCCAGTCGACACGCCGCCCACCGATCTCCGGGTGCAGCAACCGGCCCTCGTCGCCGAGGGTCTCGGCCAGTGCCGCGCCCTTGGAGCACAGGCGCCCGGCATTCGCCGGATGGGCGGGATCACCGCATACCGCGACCGGAAACTCGCCGCCCGGCGTCGCGGTCACCTCCACGCCGCAGCCCACCCCGCAATAGGGACAGGTCGTACGGGTCACCGACTGTTCCGCAGCCATCTCAGCCCGCCTCGCGGCAGGCGACCGGTGCCGCAGCGGTATCGTCCGCGGCGTCGCCCGTGGCGCCGGAGAGGTCCAGCCACACCTGACCGTCGGTCACCCGGATCGGGAAGGCATGGGTGCAGCCACTGTCCGCCCCGGTGGCCTCGCCGGACTGCAGATCGATCACCCAGTTGTGCAGCGGGCAGGTCACGCGCTCGCCGTGAACGATGCCCTGCGACAGCGGCCCACCCTTGTGCGGGCACTGATCGCGCAGGGCAAAGACGCGGTCATCCGCGGTGCGGAACACGGCGATGTCGCCGTTCGGGCCCGCCACCACGCGCGCACCCAGCGACGGGATGTCCTCGAGCGGACAGATCGCGAGCCAGCTCATGCCGACACCCCCTGGCGCGGGGTCGCGTCCACCGGCTTGATCGGGATGAACTCGTGCGCCGCATGCCCGGCGGCCCGCTCGGCCCAGGGGTCCACCTGCGCCACCTCCTGCGACTCCAGGAAGCGGGCGTACAGCGCGGCGCGGTTCTCGGCGTCGTCCACGAGGCGTTCCTTCACCCGGGTCAGTCCGACGCGCTCGATCCACGGGGCGGTGCGTTCCAGATAGCGCGCGTCTTCGCGGTAGAACTGCATGAAGGCCCCGGCGTATTCGAGTACCTCGGCCTCGGTCTCCACCTTGCAGAGGAAGTCGGTGGCGCGGACCTTCACCCCGCCGTTGCCACCCACGTGCAGCTCGTAGCCCGAGTCCACGCAGACCACGCCCAGGTCCTTGATCGTCGCCTCGGCGCAGTTACGCGGACAGCCGGAGACCGCCATCTTGAACTTGTGCGGGGTCCAGGAGCCCCAGGTCATCCGCTCCAGCTGGATGCCGAGTCCGGTCGAGTCCTGGGTGCCGAAGCGGCACCACTCGGAGCCGACACAGGTCTTCACCGTGCGCAGGGCCTTGCCATAGGCATGGCCGGAGACAAACCCGGCGTCGCCAAGATCGCGCCACATCGCCGGCAGATCGGCCTTCTGCACCCCCAGCAGGTCGATGCGCTGGCCGCCGGTGAACTTGACCGTGGGCACCTGGTAGCGCTCGGCCACCTCGGCGATCGCGCGCAGCTCGGCCGGTGTGGTCACCCCGCCCCAGATGCGCGGTACGACGGAATAGGTCCCGTCCTTCTGGATGTTGCCGTGGGCGCGCTCGTTGATGAAGCGTGACTGGGCGTCGTCCTGGTAGTCCTTCGGCCAGGCCGCCAGCAGGTAGTAGTTGAGCGCCGGACGGCAGACATGGCAGCCGTTCGGGGTCTTCCAGTCGAGGGCCTCGAACACCGCCGACATCGACTTCAGGCCGTCGCGGGCAATGGCCGCGCGCACCTCGTCGTGGCTGTGATCGGTGCAGGCGCAGACCGGCTTTTTCGCCGGGGCGTCGGAGTAGTCGCCACCCAGCGTGGTCGCGAGCACGGACTCCACCAGCCCGGTGCAGGAGCCACAGGAGTTCGACGCCTTGGTGTGGGCACGCACGTCCTCCAGCGTGAACAGCTTGTGCTCGCTGATCGCCTGGACGATCTCGCCCTTGCACACGCCGTTGCAGCCGCAGATCTCGGCCTCGTCGGGCATCGCCGCGACCCGCGAGGCCTCGTCGCCGTGGCCGGAGTCGCCGATATGCGCCTGGCCGAACAGCAGGTTCTCGCGGATGTCGGCCACCGGCGTTCCGTCCCGCATCAGCTGGAAATACCAGGAACCGTCCAGGGTATCGCCGTACAGCACGGCCCCCTGGATGCGGTTGTCCTTCAGCACCAGGCGCTTGTAGACGCCGCGCGCGGCATCCTTGAACACCAGGTCCTCGGTGTTCTCGTCGCCGGTGAAGTCGCCGGCGGAGAACAGGTCGATCCCGGTCACCTTCAGCTTGGTGGAGGTCATCGAACCCTCGTAGCGCCCGATGCCGTACTCGGCCAGGTGGTTGGCGCAGACCTTCGCCTGCTCCCACAGGGGCGCAACCAGGCCGTAGGTGGCGCCGCGGTGCTGAACACACTCGCCGACCGCGTAGATCGACGGGTCATAGGTCTGCATCGTGTCGTTCACCACCACGCCGCGCTCGCAGTGCAGCCCGGCGGACTCGGCCAGCGCGGCGTTCGGGCGGATCCCGACCGCCATCACCACCAGATCCGCCTCGACCTCGCTGCCGTCGGTGAAACGCACGCCGGTAACGCGGCCCTCGCCCAGGATCGCCTCGGTCTGATGCGCCATGCGAAAACGCATGCCGCGCTCCTCCAGCGAGCCGCGCAGCATCCCGGCGGCCTCGGCATCCAGCTGGCGCTCCATCAGGTGGTCCATCAGGTGCACCACGGTGACCTCCATGCCCTGGCGCATCAGGCCGTTGGCGGCCTCCAGGCCGAGCAGGCCGCCGCCGATCACCACCGCATGCTGGTGTGCGCGGCTGGCCGCGAGCATCGCGTCCACGTCGTGGATATCGCGGAAGGCGACCACGCCCTCGAGCCCGTGCCCCGGCACCGGGATCATCACCGGATCGGAGCCGGTCGCCAGCAGCAGGCGGTCATAGGGCGCCTCGGTGCCGTCCTCGGCGATCACCCGCCGGTTCACGCGATCGATCTGCTCGATGCGCCTGCCCTTGTGCAGGGTGATGCCGCGTTCGGCATACCAGGCATCGTCGTTCAGCATGATCTCGTCGACGGTCTTCTCCGAGGCCAGCACCGGCGAGAGCATGATGCGGTTGTAGTTGCCCCAGGGCTCGGCACCGAACACGGTGATGTCGTACATGTCGGGCTTGAGCTTCAGCAACTCCTCGACCGTGCGCATTCCGGCCATGCCGTTGCCGATCAGGACCAGCCGCGGCTTCTCGTTCGCGGTATCCATCACGCGGCCTCCGACTCGGGGTTCTTGTGGCGCTCGTGGAGAAAGCGCAACACCTCGGCCCGGTAGTGGTTGTATTCGGCGTTGTCGGCCATCGCCAGGCGCTCGCGCGGCTTCGGCAGGTCGATCTCCAGGATCTCGCCGATGGTCGCGGCCGGGCCGTTGGTCATCATCACGATGCGGTCGGACAGCAACACCGCCTCGTCCACGTCGTGGGTGACCATCAGTACGGTGTTGCCCAGATCCGACTGGATGCGCATCACCTCGTCCTGCAGGTGCGCCCGGGTCAGCGCGTCCAGCGCACCGAAGGGCTCGTCCATCAGCAGCACCTTGGGCTCCATCGCCAGGGCTCGGGCGATGCCCACGCGCTGCTTCATGCCACCGGAGATCTCGTCCGGGCGCTTGTCCAGGGCATGGCCCATACCGACCATGTCGAGGGTGGCATTCAC
This sequence comes from Thioalkalivibrio sp. ALD1, assembly GCF_000381245.1. NCBI lineage: Bacteria > Pseudomonadati > Pseudomonadota > Gammaproteobacteria > Chromatiales > Ectothiorhodospiraceae > Thioalkalivibrio > Thioalkalivibrio sp. ALD1. Next base: position 114,666 of record NZ_KB906245.1, read on the forward strand.
CCACTCGCGACGCTCGGCGGCCGACTTCTTGCCCTTGAAGGTCTTGTCCACCGCCAGCGCCACGTTGTCGCGCACGGTCAGCCAGGGCAGCAGGGAGTGGTTCTGGAACACGACGCTGCGATCCGGGCCCGGCTTGCTGACCTCCTTGCCGTCCAGGATCACCGCGCCGGTACTGGTCTCCAGCAGCCCGGCGACGATGTTGAGCACCGTCGACTTGCCGCAGCCGGAGTGGCCGATGATGGAGAGGAACTCGCCGCGCTCCACGTGCAGGTCGACGTCACGCAGCACTTCGGTCGCCGTCGGGCCTTCGCCAAAGGTCTTGTGGACGTGTTCGATGGAGAGATAGCTGGTCATGATGATTCTCCTGTGAGGGGGCCGGCTCAGCCGGCCTGCGTGCCGCGGGTGACCCAGTTGCCGACGATCGCGACCAGACGGTCGAGGAAGAACCCGACCAGGCCGACGTAGACCAGGGCCAGCACGATGTCGCTGAGCATGGAGGCGTTCCAGGCATCCCAGATGAAGAAGCCGATGCCGACCCCGCCGATCAGCATCTCGGCGGCGACGATCGCCAGCCAGGCGAGACCGATGCCGATGCGCAGACCGGAGAAGACATACGGCGCGGCGGCCGGGAGCATGATCTTGGTGAAGTACTCGTAGCCGTTCAGGCGAAGCACGCGGGCCACGTTCACGTAGTCCTGCGAGATGTTCCGGATGCCGACCGAGGTGTTGATGATGATCGGCCAGATCGCAGTGATGAAGATCACGAAGATCGCCGACGGGTTGCTGGCCTGGAAGGCAGCCAGGGAGATCGGCAGCCAGGCCAGCGGCGGCACGGTGCGCAGCACCTGGAACAGCGGGTCCAGCCCGCGCATCGCCCAGGTGGACTGGCCGACCAACACGCCTAGACCGATCCCGGCGACCACCGCCAGGGCATAGCCGTAGGCCACCCGCTCGAGACTCGCGAGCAGCTGCCAGGCCATGCCCACGTCGTTGCCACCGTGGTCATAGAACGGATTGACGATCAGTTCCCAGGTGTCGGTGACCACCTGACTCGGGGCGGGCAACACGGCTCCCTGGGAAGACGAGAGCATCTCCCATATGAGCAAAAAAAACGCAGTCACGATCACCGGCGGCAGGACTACCGTGGCGGCGTTGCGCAGGCGCCGCGACCAGACGCCGGGATCGGCGGGCACCGCGCCGGACCGGGCCGGAGGCGCTGTCTGTCGGGCCACTGGGGCCGTGGAGGTTTCCCTCACCGCCGGGCGTTCGCGCCCGGCACCGAAGGTCATGGTGCGGTCTATAATGGCACTCATCATCCAATCCTCTTGAATCGTCGGTACAGGTGTCGTCGGGCCGTCGCGTCAGGACGCGATGGCCTTGATCTCCAGGCTGTCGAGGTAGGCCTGCGGGTCTTCCGGGTCGAAGACCTTGCCGTCGAAGAATTCCTCCTTGCCACGCGAAGTCGACTCGGGGATGGCGGCCGAGTCGATGCCGAGCGTGTCGGCCGCCTCGCGCCAGATATCCTCGCGGTTGACCTCGTCTACCAGGGCCTGCATGTCGAGATCCGGCGGCAGGTAGCCCCAGCGGATGTCCTCGGTAAGGAACCACAGGTCGTGGCTCTTGAAGGGATAGGAGGCCTGATCGTTCCAGTAGCGCATGCGGTCGGGGTGGTCCTCGACCACGCGGCCGGTGCCGTAGTCGAAGTGCCCCTGCATACGGTCGATGATGTCGCCGTACGGGGCATGGATGTAGCGCCGGCGCGAGCAGATCTCGGCGACCTCCTCGATATTCGCCGGGTCCTCGCAGTACATCTGCGCCTCCATCACCGCCATGGTCAGGGCACGGGCCGCATTCGGGTTCGCCTCTACCCAGTCCGCGCGCATGCCCAGCGCCTTCTCGGGATGGTTGTGCCAGAGTTCGCCGGTGGTGTTCGCGGTATAGCCGATGCCCTGGTTGATCAGCTGCATGTTCCAGGGCTCGCAGACACAGAAGGTGTCCATGGAGCCGACACGCATGTTGGCGACCATCTGCGCCGGCGGCACGACGATGGTGGAGATGTCGCGGTTTGGGTCGATGCCGCCGGCCGCCATCCAGTAGCGAATCCACAGGTCATGGGTGCCGCCGGGGAAGGTCATCGCCGCGCGCACCTCGTCGCCCCCGGCGCGCTTTTCCGCCAGCGCGGTCTTGAACTCGCCGGTATCCAGGCCGACCTTCAGATCGGCGTACTCATCGCCCACCGAGATGCACTGCCCGGCCAGGTTCAGCCGCGCGAGGATGCTCATCGGCGTACCGCGGCGATGGATCAGGTAGGGCATCGGCGTCAGGATGTGGGATCCGTCGATGCCGCCGCGGCTCGAACCCAGTTCCAGGTTGTCGCGCACCGTGCCCCAGGAAGACTGCTTCAGCACCTGCACGTCTGGCATCCCGTGGTCGGCAAAGAAGCCCTTCTCCAGCGCGATGAACAGCGGTGCGGCATCGGTCAGGGCAATAAAGCCCAGCTTCGCCTCGGTGGTCTCCGGCTTGCCGTTGCCCGCCTTCGCATAGCCCCAGGGCGCGGCCCCGGACACGCCCAGCGCGGTCGCGCCGATCCCGGCGGCCATGCCGCCCAGGAAACGCCGGCGCGACAGGCCGGAGGTCTTTTTCGTGTCATTCGTGTGATCGGTCATTTCGGGTTCACTCCCCTTGTCAGATTTCCGCCCAGAAACGAAAAAAGGCGTCGCATCAGCCCGGCCGCGGTTGCAGCCGGTTGATGGACGCCTTTGTCCAGTCCCATGGGAGGCCCGGTCATCGGGTCTCCCAGTTGTCAGGTGACGAACCGCCATTGGCTCGTCTTGCTCAATGTCCTGCAGGAGGTGTGCCAGTTAGCCGTTACTAATCGACCCCGCGAGGAAGAATCGCACCGTGGCGCGGGAAAATCGGATGGTCTCGGCTACTCAATCGAACCCCGGGAGACCCACGCCGACCGCAATCCCGCAGACAGCGGCACCACCCTGGGGCGCGCTGGCGGTGCAGGTGAACTGCATTGGTGCACCGCGCGAGGAAACTACTACAAGCCCTTGCCCAGCAGATCCGACATCGCGACCGTCGCCTCGGCGACCTCGGCCAGGCGCCGGTTCTGGTTCATCGCCGTCTGGCGCAGGAGCTTGTAGGCCTGGTCCTCGCTGAGGCCACGGTGCTGGATCAGAAGCGCCTTGGCACGCTCGATGGTCTTGCGTTCGGCCAGGGCCTGGCGTGCCGCATGCAGTTCGTCCTCCACCGACTGCAACCGGGCGGCCTGGCGCTGCACCAGGTCCATCACCGAGTGCCCGACAATCGGGACGTTGAGCACCGTCTCGCCATCCTCCTCGTGATCCAGACCCTCCGGCGCCCCGAAGAACACCGCATACGGAACGCTGTCACGCAGCTCGGATTCCGCCAGTTGGGCGATGCGGTCACGCACCGCGCCCAGGTCCGCGCGATCCGCCGTAATGCGTGCCGAGCAACGCTCGTTCAGGTGCATCTCCAGGAGGTCCTCGATCTCCTTCATCGCGTCGATGCGCGCGGTGGTGCAGGCAAACCAGGTCTCGGCACGGGCCGGGTCCGGCAGGGACTCGTCCCGGGTGCAGGCCAGACGGCGCAGCCGCTCGACCTCCGCCGAGAAGCCCGCGCCCTGCAGTTCCTGCCAGGCCGCGCAGGCCGGCTCCGGGGCAAACGCGGAGAAGATCCGAAACGAGCGTTCCTGCGTATCGATCCGATGCAGCAGGGACTGACGCAGTTCGCCATCAAACGCGCCCCGGCCAAAGCCGGCGGCCCCGATCGCGCGTTCCTGGCCCGCCAGCTCCTTGCCCTGCATGAAGTTCAACAGGGCGACCAGAGCTCGCGAGACCTCCGGGTCCGTGGCGGAATCGGCGGCCTCGAACACCACCGCCAGTAGCGACCGGATCAGCTCGCTGAAGCCGCGCATCGCCTCCATCGGCGAGAGCGTGCGTTCGCTGACCTCCGCCCGCAGGCTGGGCAGGCCCGACAGGCCATGCAGCGCCAGCGCCATGCGCCCCAGCAGACGACTGCGCGCGTGGGCACAGGCCCCGGGCTCCAGCCAGCCATCGAGGTGTTCGCGAAACGCTTGGGCGGTAGTGTCGGATTCGGCTCGGTACTGCGCCAGCTCGTCCGCATAGCGCTGCCCACCGGAGCCGATCCAGAGGCTGGAGGCCCCGCGTTCGCGCTGGAGCTGATGCACCAGCGCACGGATGCGCCCGACCAGCTGTACTGCGTCCAGCAGGCGCTCCAGGCTCACCACCTCGCACTTGCGCGAGGCGACCAGGAAATCGCCAATGGCCTCTTCGAAGGAAAAACTCGGGGATGCGTTCTGGGTCATGCTCGTCGTCCGCGGATCATTCCCGGAACAAACAAGCATGCGATGTGCCAGTTCGAGGGACTGGCACAGGAAGTGCGGGTAAATACGGGCGGGGGATCACACCCCGCCCGCGGACCGGCCCGCTCGATCAGAAGCTCATGGAGCGATCGAACTCGGCAACGGCCTGGACGTACTGACCCATGCCGGCCATCTCGGCATTCGGCAGGAAGTTGTGCTCGCCGACGTCGCGGCCGTTGGCGCAGGCCTCGCAGGCCCAGAACGGGACGCCTTCCTCGACCAGCGAGTCCACGATGTCCTTCATCGCCGGCATGTTGTGGCCGACGATCTTGTCGTAGACATTGCGGTTGGCGATGTTCACGGCCTCGCCCTGCAGCCAGACGGTCACGTCATGGCCCTGCTGCTTGGCCACATTGGCGGCGATCATGCCGAGGGTGGCACGGGTGGGGTCGTCGGTACCGGCGGTGACAGAAACGATAAAACGCATGGGACTCTCCTTGGTCACGTCAAAGTGGCAGGCACCGTAGCGACCCAAGCCGGGGCCGTCGAGTTCCCACAAGCCTCAAGGAGACGCCGAGTCAGGAAGCGCCTTTCGACGCAATACTCATGCGATAGAGCTTGAAGGCCATCAGCAACCAGGGGATGGCGTGCATGATCAGGTCGAGGATATCGATCGCGCGAGTCAGTTCGCCCTGGAAGAGCCAGCGGATCTTCTCGACGATGTGCGGCTCGGGGACATAGGGCGACAGCCCCAGGGTGGCCACAAACAGAATGAACAACCACAACGGGGCACGGTCGACCCAGGCAACAAACGCTTTCATGGCGCGCATCCTACCCGAAGCCTGGCCCAGCTTGCGACTGCCCCGGGACCGGGCGCGTCCTGGAGAGCCGTTCTCAAGGCGTCGTTATGCCACGCAGGAGAACCGGCGGACAATGCGCCAGGTCCTCCGGGCGGTCGATGTCGGCCCGCGCTTCCAGCTCCGCCCAGACAAGACCCTGAGCCCGGGCCCGCTCACGGGTCTGTTCCAACACCCAGTCGCTGCCCCACTCGATGGCCTCGAACAGCTCCGGTACGGGCCGCGCGGCGGCCAACAGCACGTAACCGCCATCCAGCGCCGGGATCACTACCACATCCTGGCCTCCGGCCAGTGCACTACGTGCGGCGACCAGATCCCCAACACCCAGCGTCGGGGCGTCGGACCCCATCACCAGTGCCGGAAACGGCCCGGCCTCCAGTGCATGGCACATGCGGGCCCCGAGGTCATCACCCACCTGGCTGTGCAGGGAACAGCCAAAGCGTTCGGCACAACGCTCGAGGAACGGATGATCGGTATCCGGGGTGCACCACAGCTCCACATGGTCCGGTGCCACTTGACGGGCCACGTCCAGCGCGTGCTCCAGCAACCGCTCGTGCAGCCGTGCGGCGCCCTCGGCGCCCAGCGCTGGGATCAGCCGGGTCTTGGTCCGGCCCGGATCGGGCGCGCGGGCAAAGACCAGTACACGCAGTGCTTCCGACGGCCGCCGGTCAGGCATCGCCACGATACAGTCGCGCCAGCCCATCCGGGCTTACACCCAGCCAGTAGGCCAGGCGCAACCGCCACATCAGCCAGATCGTGCGCCATGCGCCCTTCTGTTCCCAACGCCGCGACGACGTGACCAGCCGGGTGCGCAGGCACCTTGGGCGCCCCACCGAGCGCTTCAGTCGCCGCGAGAGCTCGATGTCCTCCATCAGCGGCTGATCCGGCCAGCCGCCCACGGTATCGAACGCCGAACGCGTGACGAAGACACCCTGATCCCCGGTCGCGATCCCGCTCAGACGCGAGCGCAGGTTCATCATCGCACCGATCAGCGCGAATATCGCGCGCCCCCCCGACAGCCGGACATCGAAACGCCCCCAGGCGCGATCGCCCCGGGCCACCGCATCACGCAGGGCGTGCACCGCCACCCCAGCCCTGTCCGGGAACGCCGTGTCCGCATGCAGGAACCAGAGCACCTCGCCGCGGGCGCGCTCGGCACCGGCATTCATCTGCCGTGCGCGGCCGGGGGCACTGGACAGCACGCTCACGCCGCGTTGCTCTGCCTGCTGGACAGTACCGTCCGTGCTCCCCCCGTCGACCACGATCACCTCACAGTCGAGGATTTCGCCCAGCGTATCCAGCAAGGACGGGAGGGATCCGGCCTCGTTCAGCACCGGGATGATCACGGACAGGAAGGGTGACTCCCGTGACATGGTTACCGTGGGACTCAGGCGGGCGACTGGACGGATTTCTGCCCCTGCCAGATCCGGTGCAACAGCCGAGGAAGCAACAGCACAAGGGCCAGTACGGCGAGAATCGCGAGCCCCAGCTGAACCCGGTTGTCCGCATCGCCTGCCACCATCTCTCGCGTGGCGTGGCCCAGCCAGGAATAGGCGAACAGGCTGGGGATCAGTGCGACCAGGGTCGTGACTGTGAACACAGTGAGCGGCATGCGCACCAGGCCCAGGGCGTAGTTGGTCGGGGCGAACGGGAACACCGGCACCAGCCGTGTCAGTGCGACCACGCGCCAGCCCTCGGCCTCCACATCCTCGCGCAGCCGTGCGCTGCGCGGACCCAGACGCGGTTCCAGCCAGGGTTGCAGCAGGGTACGCGCCAGCGTGAACGCGATGATCGCGGCGATGGTCGCCGCCAGCAGGCTCAGAGCCCCGCCGGTGAACGGCCCGAACAACGCCCCTCCCAACAGGATCCAGAAGGTGCTGGGCAACGGAAACAGCGCAAGGACGACAAAGGCCAACACAAACACCATGTAGGCGCCCGCCCCCCAGCTGGCGAGCCACGCCTCGACGTCCTGCAGCGGCAACAGCTCGGGCCATTCGGTGGTAAGCGCCACCCAGCCCAGCGATCCTGCCAGCAGGATCGCGGCCAACAGCCACCAGCGTCCGGGATGATGTATCTGCATGGGTCCCTATTCCTTGTCGTCGCCGCGCAGTCGCTCCAGCCGCTCGGCCAGCGCGCGCTCCGTACCCTCGCGTTTCGCTCGATAGAAGTGCTGATCCTCCAGCCCTTCGGGCAGATAGACCTGCCCGCGCGCGAAACCATCCGGTTCATCATGATCATAGCGATATCCCGCGCCGAACCCCTCCTCGCGCATCAACTCCGTAGGGGCATTGCGAAGATGCAGGGGCACGCCGGGGCTGCCCGTCTCGCGGATGCTTGCGCGGACCTCGTTCAACGCCGCATAGGCGCTGTTGCTCTTGGGGGCGGCGGCCAGCTCGATCGCCACCTGGATCAGCGCGAGGTCGCCTTCCGGCCGCCCCAGGCGCTCCATGGTCTGCCAGGCCGCCAGCACCCGCGCCCCCAGCCCCACGGCCGCCAGCCCGATGTCCTCGTAGGCCATGCGTAGCAGGCGCCGACCGAGATAATCCGGGTCGCAGCCGGCATCCAGCATGCGCGTGAGCCAGTACACAGCCGCACTGGGGTCTGACCCGCGCACCGACTTGTGCAGGGCGGAGATCTGGTCATAGAAGGCATCGCCCTGGCGATCGAAGGCCAGGCTCTGCGCCCCCATCACCGCGCGCAGCGCGTCGGCGGTGATCTCGCCGTCGCGTGCCAGATCCGAGGCGGTCTCCAGCCAGTTCAGTGCGCGCCGGGCATCGCCATCCGCCGCACGCGCCAGCCGCTGGCATTCGGTGGCCTCCAGCCGCAGCCCGCGCCCCCCGAGTCCGCGCTCGGGATCGCTCAGCGCCCGGTCAATCAACGCCTCGATCGCCTCGGCGCCGACGGACTCCATGCGATAGACACGCGCTCGCGACAGCAACGCACTATTGAGCGCGAACGAGGGATTCTCGGTCGTCGCACCCACGAAGGTCAGTGTCCCGTCCTCGATGTGCGGCAGCAGGGCATCCTGCTGGCCCTTGTTGAAGCGATGGATCTCGTCGATGAACAGCAACGTACCGACCCCGTTGCGTCGCCGGGCCTTGGCCGCGTCCACCACCGCGCGCACGTCCTTGACCCCGGCCAGTACCGCGGACAGCGTCACCAGGCGCTGCGCCCCGGCCGCCGCTACCAGGCGGGCCAGCGTGGTCTTGCCGCAGCCCGGAGGGCCCCACAGGATCATCGACGGGGTCTGCCCCTGCTCGATCGCCTGGCGCAAGGCGGCATCCGGGCCGACCAGATGATCCTGGCCCACCATCTCGTCCAGCCGCGCCGGGCGCATGCGCTCGGCCAGCGGTGCGTTCGGGTCCGGACCCTGTACGGCCGGTTCGGGCTCGGGGGGCAGTCCGCCCGCATCCGGACCGAACAGGTCGTCTTCGGAAGTATTGCTCATCATTTCAGTGTACCGCGCCCGCCGCGAACATTGGCCGAGACATGGCACACTGAGCGGCGGGCTGGCTCACAAGCCCTGCACAGTTGCGCCCTCTTCACTGACGAAAGGTTTCCATGCCGCGAAACGGAATCACAGCATGAAGATGCCCTGGCAATCCCTCCGCCTGCCGAAGGGCCTCGGCTGGCGCAAGATCATGCAGGTCGTCCTGCGGCCCGAAGCGGAGGCCCCCGATGCCGACGTCGTGGCCGAGCGGGCGCGCGAGCAGGCCCCCGTGCTGTGGCTGCTGGGCAAGGTGCAGTCCGGCAAGAGCACGCTGGTGCGCGCGATCACGGGCGACTCCAATGTGGCGATCGGGACCGGTTTCAAGAGCTGCACCCGGACTGCACGCGCCTACGACTTCCCGGCCGAGGCGCCGGTGCTGCGCTTCCTGGACACGCGGGGTCTGGGCGAGGTCGCCTATGACCCCGGCGAGGATCTCGCCGAGCTCGCAGGCCACGCGCACATGGTGGTCGCCGTGGCGCGCGCGATGGATCTGCAGCAGGAGCCCGTCCTGAATGCCCTGCGGGACATTCGCCGCCGGCATCCGAACTGGCCGGTCCTGGTGGTGCAGACCTGCCTGCACGAGGGCTATCCCGACGGGCGCGATCATCCGCCCTACGCCGAGCTGGACCGCAGCCCCGGGCTGGAGGAACTGAACCGCGCGCGGCGCACCCAGGCCGAGGCCTTTCGCAACCTGCCCGGGACCGGACCGGTGCAGATCGTGCCCGTCGATATCACGCCCGAGGACGAGGGCTTCACCCCGACCCACTACGGGCTGGACGCCCTGCTCGACGCCCTGGAGAATCTGGCTCCCGAACGCATGGGGGTGATCCTGCAGGGGCTGCGCCAGTCCACAGGCGGCGACGCCCGTCGGCTGCGCGCCCGATCGCACATCATCGGCTACGCCAGCGTGGCCGCGACTACCGATGCCGTACCCCTGCTGGGTCTGTTCTCCGTGCCGGCGGTCCAGGGAAAGCTGCTGCACAGCCTGGCCAGCATCTACGGGGTCACCTGGGATTCCCGCAGCCTGCGCGAGTTCTCCGCGGCGCTCGGTTCCAGCACCCTGCTCGGCCTGGGCCTCAGCCACGGCGCCCGGCAGGTCGGCAAGCTGGTCCCGGTCTACGGCCAGACCGCGGGGGCGGCGGCGGCGGCCGCCACCAGCTTTGCCACCACCTATGCGCTGGGCTATGCCGCACGTCACTACTTGGCCCGTCGACATGACGGGCGCGAGGCCACCGCCGGGGTAGAACAGGCCTACCGCGATGCCCTGCGCGAGGCCCTGAACCTGGCCCGGCACCGCCAGGCCGGGCCCTCGGGGAACGACACGCCATGAAACGCCGCTGGCTCACCCGCCTGCAGGTCACGGGCGTCACCTTCGCCGCGGTCCTGCTGCTGTCGCCCTTTGTGGTGGCCTTCGTCCTGGGTCTGCTCTGGCTCTACGAACACAATATCCTGCTGATCTGGATCGCCGCGGCCGCCATCGCCGCGGGCAGCGTATGGGGCATGACGCTGTGGGCGCGCTACCGGATCAAGGTCCACACCCGCGAGCGGACGACCGAGCCCGTGCGCCCCGCCGATGGCGACTGGGCGCCACTGGAGCACGCCGCCTGGGCCGAGGTCATGCGCCTGAGCGAGCATGCCAGCGGCGAGATCGTCACCGACTACGACCGTCTGCGGGAGGCGGGCGAGGAAACCCTGCGTACGGTGGCCGCGCACTATCACCCGGAACAGGAAGACCCCATCTGGGAATTCACCGTGCCCGAGGCCCTGCTGCTCAGCGAGCGGGTCAGCGCCCGGCTGCGCAAGATCCTGCTGGAGGAAGTCCCGTTGTCGGATCGCCTGCGCATGGGCCAGATCCTGCGCATCTGGGGCTACCGCCCCATGGTGACATCGGGGTTGTCCTACGGGCGCACGGCCTACAAGGCCTATCGTATTGCTCGCCTGGCCAATCCCCTGCACGCCCTGGCCGCCGAGCTGCGCGACCGCTTCTTCAACGAGCTCTCTGGCACCGCACGCGAATACCTGCTGCGACGGGTCGCACGCATCTGGATTGAGGAGGTCGGCCGCGCGGCGATCGAACTCTACTCCGGCCGCCTGCAGCACGATGCCGACGCCCTGGCCAAGATCGCCGACCAGGAGACACAGGCGAGTAATCCTGCAGAGGAGGCGTTCCCGGGCCGGCCGAAGATACTGGTCGTGGGCCAGCCACAGGCCGGGAAATCCACGCTGGTCAACGCGCTACTGGGGGAATACCGCGCGGCTACGGACGTGCTGCCGCTGACCGCCGAGCAGGAGGGCTATCTGCTGACCCTCGCGGACGGCCAGGAACTGCTGCTGGTGGACACCCCGGGGCTCGGCGACCGCATGGATGTCGATACCCTGGTTGAAGCCACCCGGACCGCGGACCTGGTGCTCTGGGTCGCACCGGCGCACCAGGCCGACCGTTCCCCGGACAACAAGGCGCTGCAAGCCATACGGCGCTTCTTTGCGGAGCACCCGGATCGACGCCAGCCCCCCATTCGCATTGTGGCCAGCCATATCGATCGCCTGTCCCCCGCACGCGAATGGGAACCGCCGTATGCGATCGACCCGCCGGAAGCCCGGCCAAAGGCGCAGAACATCGCCGCCGCCCGGCAGGCGATCGCCGCGGACTTCGGCCTGCCCGAACAGGAGGTGATTCCTGCCCGGCTCGATGGCGCAACGCCCTACAACATCGACGGCCTGACCAGTGAACTGGAAACGCTGATCCCGGCCATGCAGCAAACCCGCAAGACCCGGCTGCTGCGCCACCCGTCGTCCCGAAGCTGGCGCCAGATCTGGCGCCAGACCCGCAAGGGGGCCGGTCGCCTGTTGGGTCGCCGATGACCCTCCGTCGACGCCAGCATCAGGGCGATCCCTCCCTGGACTCCCCGACCGCCTGGCTCGCCTGCGGGCTCTCCCTTGTGGCGCTGTTCGTGGCCTTTGGCATCGCGTACAGCTACGGGGCGTTTTTCTCCTCCATGGCACAGGAGTTCGGTACAAGGCATGCCGGATCCGCGCTGTTCTTTTCCGCAACTGCCCTGTTGTTCTTTGGCCTGAGTGGCGTAACCGGTCCTCTGTCCGACCGTATCGGCCCGGGCCCGCTGCTCATTGCGGGTGGCCTGTTCATCGCGGCGGGTCTTGTCGGGACGGCGCGTGCCGGCGAACTCTGGCAGGCCTATCTGGCCTATGGTCTCGGCGTGGGTATCGGGGCGAGCTGCGTGTTCGTACCCGTCGTGGCCGCGGTCGGGCGCTGGTTCTCCCGCAGGCGCTCCATGGCCCTGGGCATCGCGGTGTCCGGCATCGGGCTGGGCGTCCTCGGCTTTGCACCCTTGTCCGCCTGGCTGATCGAGCTCCACGGCTGGCGCTCGACATACCATTTCTACGCGCTCGCGGCGGCCATCATCCTGCCGCTGGCCGGTATCCTGTATCCGCGGCCCGGGCGCGCGCCGGATGGTACCCATGCCGCCACCACCCGCTGGGGTGGGCGCCGCTTCGCCCAGCTCTACCTGGCGACCTTTCTGCTCAATACGATTATGTACGTCCCGTTCGTGCACCTGCCGCCCGCGGCCGAGGCGGGCGGCATCGATCCGCTGCGCGCGGCGGGTCTGGTCGGGATCATCGGGCTGGCGAGCGTGGTCGGGCGGCTGGCGATCGGCATGCTGGGCGATCGCTATTCCCTGATGCATCTCTATCGCGGGTGCTTCGTGCTGATCACGCTGAGCTTTCTGATCTGGGGCACCGCAGACAGCTATGCCACCCTCGTGCTGTTCGCGGTGGTACTTGGTTTCGGGTACGGCGGGTACATCGCCCTGACACCGGCGATCCTGGCCCGCCTGTTCGGCCTGTACAGCCTGGGCCGCCTGCTGGGCATGACCTACACCGCCGTGGCCCTCGGCGCGGCGCTGGGTCCGGTCCTCACCGGGCTTGGGGTCGACCTGACCAGCAACTATCTGATGATCCTGATCGTGCTCCACCTCGTCGGTCTTCTGGCCGTTCTCGCCACCCTGCCAATCCGCAACGAGGCCGTCACGGCGAGCACGCACTCCCGACACGACAGTGATCCCTGAACTCCTTGCCTATCATCACGATCCGCCCCGCTGCCGCAAGGCGGCATGAACCCTGGTCGCATCCGGAGATCGAATTCTTCGACAGGCCGCCGATAAAGCGACAGCCGCAACCCGGGAGGTACATTCGATGCGAACGTGGCCCGCCCTCCTCCTGGCTGCCTCGATCTCATGGATCCCCGGTGCGGCACTCGCGGTGGAGGTACTCGAACGGCATTTTGATACCGATGGCGACCGGTACACGCTGGAGGTAACCTTCCTGGTCGAAGTCCCACCGGAGACCCTGTGGTCGTACCTGACGGATTACGACGCACTGAACCGTTACTCGGAATCCATCCGCGAGAGCCGGCTCGTGTCCCGATCCGATGACCAAGCCGAGGTCGCAAGCGTCGTGCACAGCTGCGTGTTCGTGTTCTGCCGGACCATCCGCCGGCACGAGCGAGTGACCGAATACTACCCCGAACGCATCGATGCCGAAGTCGACCCGGAACACAGCAATCTGCTCTCGGGCGCCACCCGCTGGGATCTCCAGCCCGAGGCCGGCGGCACCCGTCTGACGATACACATGCATGTGGAACCGGACTTCTGGATACCCGGATTCATCGGGGAGACCCGCATTCAGCGCGCCACCCTGCGGGAGACGACCGAGCTGCTGCGCTACATCGAACGCGATTACCGCTCCAGCCGCTGACGCGCAGGCACCAGCACTGCAGGTCCTCTACGAACGTCCGAGCAACGGGTGCCCTGCCAGCAGCCGGTCAAGACGATTACGCAGTTCGTCGCGTACCGGACCAGCGCGATCCGCATCGAGACGGGAGGTAAAGAGGGACTCGTACCATTCCTCTTCTTCGTCCATGTCCCAGTCGACCTCGCGCAGCAGGGCCTGGCCGGCCTCCGGGATTGCGGCGGGGAGCTCGCGACCGGTCAGCAGGGCCCAGACCCCGGTCCAGCAGCGCGCCAGCGCCAGCGGGTGATAGCCGCCGCCTCCCAGGACCAGGAGCCTCGGCGTGCCGTCGGCGTGGCGCGGGCTGGTCTCGATCACGTCGTCGATGCAGGCGAGGAAGCACTGGGTGGAGATGCCGAACTTGCCGAGCGGATCCGGCAGCAGCGCATCGGTACCGGCCTGAACCACGACCGCATCCGGCTGCCAGCGAATGCGCACGGCCTCCCAGACGGCCGTGAAGGCGGCGCGAAACTCGCTGTCGTTGGTCTCCTTCGGCAGCGGCAGGTTCACGACGTTGCCCAGCGGTCCGGTGTCCTCGATGCGGCCGCCCTCGAAGGGGTAGCCGTATTCGGTATCCATGTGCAGGGAGACGGTGAGCACGTCCGGGGCGTCGGTGAACGCGGCCTCGACCCCGTCGCCGTGGTGGGCGTCGATGTCCAGATACAGCACGCGCTGCCCGGCCTGACGCAGGCGCAGGATCGCCAGTGCCGGGTCATTGAAGTAGCAGAATCCACGGGCCTGGTCGGGGGCGGCATGGTGCATGCCCCCGGCCGGGTTGAAGGCCATGCGGCCGTCCAGCACCACCTCGGCCCCCTGGATGGAACCCCAGGTGGCGGTCGCCGGCGTGGAGTAGAAACCAGCAAAGAACGGGTTCTCGAAGTTGCCGATGTTGTGGCGGTCGCGGTAGCGCTGGAACACCTTGCCGAGCGCCTCGGCGCGCTGCATCGCGGCCACGTACTCGCGGGTGTGGAACCACTCGAGCTCGGCCGGCTGTGCCTTGCGCGATACGGCCATCTCCTGCGGCGTGATCGCGTCATAGGCCTCGATCAGGTCGATGGTCAGCGAGACGCGCGGGATCCCGAGCGGGTGGTTGTCGCCGTAGCTGTGGCCGCGGTAGCGCGGGGCATGCAGCAACGTGGCATGACGGCGGGCCGGCTCCGGGTGCCGGTCCGCGGCCCCGGTGGAGGCATCGATGGCTTCGGGGGTGGCACTCACTGTCGCAGCCTCAGGTAGATCTCGGGCAGACGGCGCGGCAGCTCGTCCACGTGGTCGATGATGGTGTAGTGACCGGGACCGAAGATCGCCGGCAGGTACTCGGAGCCGGACGGATCCAGAGTGATGCAGAACGGGTGCACGCCGGCGTCCACCGCCTCCTTCATCGCCATGCGCGTGTCCTCGTGCAAGTAGCGCTGGTCACCGCCGTCGTCGTAGTCGGCCGGGCGGCCGTCGGACAGGATCAACAGCAGCCGGCGCTGGGCCGAGCTGCGCCGGAACGCCTCCAGCGAGTGCCGAATGCCCGCGCCCATGCGCGAGGCCAGGCGCCCGGAGACCCCGGCGATGCGGGCGCGGACGGTGTCGTTCAGGTCTTCGTTGAAGTCCTTCAGCCAGTAGTAGTTGACCTGGTCGCGCTGCTTGGAGGCGAAGCCGGAGATCGCGTAGGGGTCGCCGACCTTCTCGATCGCCTCGGCGAACAGCATCATCCCCTCGCGCACGCGGTCGACGATCTTGCCCTGCCCGCCCGGGTGGCGCGCCATGATCGAGGTGGACATGTCCGCCAGCATCATTACGCCGGTGTCGCGGTGCTGCACCGCACGACGCCGGTAGATGAAGGCCTTCGGCGACAGCCCCGCCTTCTTGTCGGCGATGAAGTCGATTACTGCCTCGGTGTCGAGCTCGTCGCCGTCCATCTGCTTGCGCTGCGGCGCCAGGCGCATCGGACGCTGCATCTCGAGACCGCGGGTCAGGCGTTTCAGGGTGTTGGCGTTATCCGACAGGATCGTGGCCGCGAGCTCCGGGTTCTCGTCGTCCAGCACCCGCTCGTAGAGATTCACCCAGTCGGAGATGTAGCGCTGCTCGCGGTAGTCCCATTCCGGATACGGGATGCCGTCCTTCTTCGGGATGTAGGGCGCGGCGCGCTTGGCCACCTGCGCCGGCTGCGGGATACCGGTGCCGATCCGCCCGCCGGTGCCGGAGGTTTCCTGCTGCGGGGTCTGGATGTCGGCGTCCGGGTCCTTCTGCGCCTGCTCCGGGGCCTGCTGCGGCTGTTCCTCCTGCTTCTGCTGCTCAAACTTGTGCTCGTCGTGCGCCTCGTGGTCACGGAAGTCGGCCAGACTGCCATCGCGTTTCTTCTGCGGATACACCGGCAGCGACTGGTTCAGCGACAGCCCGGGCAGATAGGCCTCCGCGCGTTCCTCGATGGTGATCTCGGGAAAAGCTTCGTCGGCGAACAGCTCCTCGCCAACCGCCCAGGCGGTGACGACGTCCGCGTCCGACTCCAGTACGCGCGTCAGACGCGGGTCCTGCGGCTCACCCCGTAGCAGGGCCTGGTGGGCCTTCAGCGCGAAGTCGAAATAGACGCCGGCCGCGCCCTCCGGGCGCCCGTGGACTTCGGCCAGCGCCACCAGGCGCGGCAGGAAGTTCGGGATGCGCGGGGCCAGACGCGCGTTCACACGCAGGTCCTCGGCCAGGTCGAACAGCACCTGGAAGCGGAACATGCGCGCCTCGAATGGCGCGAACAGTGGGCGCCAGGTGATGCGCGAGCGGTCATCCAGAGGCGGATGCTCGGCACCGGCGCGCTCGAACAGGCGCTCGACGTCGGCGTGCGCATACGTATCGAAGGCGAGATGCGCGGCCGCGTGCTGGGTGGCGACCATCGCCTCCTCGCGCGAATCCATCACCGCCGGCATAAACAGTCGCCGGCCGTCGGTCTCGAGCATCGGGCGGCCCTCGCCCGGCTTCCAGCTGGAATCGGCCAGCGGGATATCGGCATCCAGCCAGGCCAGCAACACCAGGCGCAGGAAACGCCCGTGCATGCGCGGGCGAAAGCCCGGCAACGCCTCCAGGAGCAGCTTCAGGCTCTCGTCGCTCTCCAGGCGAAAGTAGGCCTCGCCGCGCGAGCGCCCGGCCTTCAGCAGGTCCGCGCCGCGCCGGGCCCAGGACAGCAGGCCCTGATCACCGACCAGATTGCGGGCGATCGGCGCACCCTCGAGATAGGCGTCCAGGGTCAGGCCGCGTTCGTCGAACAGTGTCTCGGCCGGCTCGATCAGCGCACGCAGGCCCTCGATGCCGCGCCCGGCGGAGAGCTTGTCGAAAGGCGTCTCAAAGTAGGCACGGGCATCGGGCAGGCTGCGTTCGCACCAGCGCAGACCGATCTCGGCCCACTCGCGCTCGCCGGCCTCGCCCCAGGCGTCATACACGCGATCGGCCTGGGCCATAAAGCCTTCCAGTGCATCGGCGGAGTTGACCCACTGCTTGAAGCGGGCAGCCTGCTCCAGCCACAGGTCCACTGTCTGCATGTGCTCCGCGAGTCGTGCGGAATT
The DNA here is from genome assembly GCF_000381245.1 of Thioalkalivibrio sp. ALD1. Taxonomy (NCBI): domain Bacteria; kingdom Pseudomonadati; phylum Pseudomonadota; class Gammaproteobacteria; order Chromatiales; family Ectothiorhodospiraceae; genus Thioalkalivibrio; species Thioalkalivibrio sp. ALD1. The sequence continues at coordinate 131,709 of NZ_KB906245.1, forward strand.
GCGCATGAAGCTCTTGCCGGCCTCGCGATCGTGGAAGAACAGGTCGCGCACGGTCTCGATCCAGCGCCGCGCGGTGGCCGCGCCGAACGCGCGGATGGCCGGGAGGGCCTCCTTGGTGTCACGGTGGGCGACGAAGCTGATGTCCTCCAGATGCTGGAGGATCTCCTCGATCTCGACGAGATCTTCGGCTTCCGTGTTCGCCCCGCCGCTGTTGCGGGCCTGGTCGCTCACGCGGCTTCGGACTCGGGGAAGTGGGCGTCGAAGATCTCTTCCAGCGCCTGAATCAGCTCGGGGTCATCGGTGATCGGGGCGATCATCGCGGCGCGGCAGGCCACGCGCGGGCTCAGCCCCGCCTGCATCAGCTCGCCGGCATAGGCCAGCGCACGGGTAGAGGTCGCCTCTTCCAGTCCGTGGTCCTTCAGGGCCCGCGCCTTGCGTCCGGCGGCCACCAGCTTCTCCACGCGGTCGGCGTCCAGGCCGCCGGATTCCTTGGCCACGATCTCGCGTTCGACATCCTCGGCGGGGTAGTCGAAGTGGATGCCGACGAAGCGCTGCTTGGTCGAGGGCTTCAGGTCCTTCAGTACCGTCTGGTAGCCGGGGTTGTAGGAGATCACCAGCATGAAGTCCTCGTGCGCATCGATGATCTGGGACTTCTTGTCGAGCGGGAGCTGGCGGCGGTGGTCGGTCAGCGGATGAATCACCACGGTGGTGTCGGTCCGCGCCTCGACGATCTCGTCGAGGTAGCAGATCGCGCCCTCCTTGACCGAGCGGGTCAGCGGTCCGTCCTGCCAGACGGTCTCCTCGCCCTCCAGCAGGAAGCGACCGACCAGGTCGGAGCTAGTCAGGTCCTCGTGGCAGGAGACGGTGACCAGCGGCTGGCCGAGGGTGTGCGCGACATGTTCCAGGAAGCGGGTCTTGCCGCAGCCGGTCGGGCCCTTGAGCATCACCGGCAGGCGCTTCGAGTACGCGGCCTGGAAGATCTCGATCTCGTCGCCCTGGGCCTTGTAGAACGGGGCATCGCCCGTATCGCCGGGCTTCTCGATCACGTCGCGTTCCACACCGCGGATACGGTTAATCAGGTTCTTCATGGGGTCTCCGATGCCGACCGCGGGGGCCGGGGCTGGTGTATGCGCGGGAGCGGCGTTACCCTCCGCCGGGCTGGCGGCATGCCCTGTGGCATCCCGTCGTGTTCCCGCAGGCTTTGTTGTATCATTGGCTGTTTATATTCTATCGAACCTGCGCACTTCCATGAACCAAATGCCCTCCCCGGTACGGGATCGGGCAGGTGAAGGCGCCCGCAAATCGGATTCAGCGCTTCAACAGAGGACCCGGTATGAAACTTGTCAAACTCGTCAAGCTGAACAACCTGCAGTACAACCCGAATCGCGATCCGGAAGTCTACCGGCGCCCGATCAACGAGGAATTCCGGGTGCAGGCCCTGCTGAACGGCTCCGGCACCGCACAGTGCAAGTTCTCGGTGGAAGGCGAGGCGCTGTGCGAGAGCAGCGTGTCCCTGCCGGGCACCTTTGACTGCAAGTTCAGCTTTGATACCGCCGGCACCCGCATGGGTGACCTGGTGATCGAGGCCAACGGCGAGACCTACCACGAGAAAATCCGCATCGACGTGCTGGAGCACGCCTGGATCGGCTAGGAGCCATATCCCGCGATCCGCGTCACGCCGCGGATTCGCGAATCAAAAAGGCCCCGAGGCAGACGCCCGGGGCCTTTTTGATGGGACGCTCAGCCCCAGTCGTACATGCGGATGAACTCGGGGATCTTGTCGATCATCTCTTCGCGGTCGAAGAAGCGATCCGCCCGCGCCAGACGCATCTCGTCGCGGATGTCCTGGTCCCCGCCAAAACAGAACACGGGCAGGTTGATCTGATACTCCATGCGCAGGATGCGAATCACATCCAGCGGGTCAAACACCTCGATCTCGTCCAGGTCCAGCAGCAGGAAGCGATAGAGCAGCACCTCGTTCCAGGCACCGAGATCCTCCAGATCGGTCACCGGGTGCAAATGCCAGTCATCCGGTAATGCGGCGCGGATCTGCTCGATCATCGCCTGATCCTGGCTCATCAGGATCAGGCGTTTTTCCAGCCGCCGTTCAATGGTCGGTTCGGACATCGGTTCGCCTCGTAAAGCTTGTTTGGGGAAGTATCCAGCGGCGCGCGGACCCGAATCAGGCGGCGATTCCGCGGTAGAGGCCATCGATCCGGGCGCTGACCTCGTCGACAATCACCGCGTCGAGCTGGCCGTTCAGGCGCGAACGCACACGCAGTCGCTCCGGCGACTCACCCACCAGGGTCTCGCGCAGCACGCGATCCACGCTCGGGTCCTCGCACCAGATGCGCGCAATGTGTGTCCCGGCGATATGCAGACGCAGGCGGCCGCAGTGCCCGCGCGTCTCGAATACATGGTTGTCGCGATTCACACGGATACCGTCGCGCACGGCCGGCCCGCCCTGACTGTCGGCCAGGTCGGCGAGCTCCTCGCGCCCGGCCGCCAGCCACCGGTCCCATTCCGCAGGCTTTGGACGGTAAGGCCGCGCGGGGGTACTGAAGCGGCGCTCCAGCACCTCGCTCAGCGCCGCCCCCAGTTGTTCCGGCGTCGGGGCCGCCTCGGCGCACTGTTCCGCACAATCGGTCATGCCCTCCTCCAGCGCCGGGCGCAGCCATTCTCGGTAGCCGTCGCTGGGGGCATGCACGCAGGCGAGAAATTGTTCCACCGGGAAGCGGCGCAGGAAGCTGGCACCAAACACACAGCCCTCGTTCAGCGTGGCCGCGCCCGTGCCCATGATCTTGCGTCCCTGCACCCAGACGTCCTGGCCGCGCGCCTCGACGCCTTCGAGCCCCAGGTCCCGCAGGACATCCATCGCGATGCCCAACCCCAGCGCGAACAGGTGCCGGTGGCCACGGGCAAGGACCTGGCGGGGCTGAATCAGGAAGAAGCAGGCCTGGTCGGCATCCACCCACACGGAGCCACCCCCGAGCGGACGGCGCACCACGGGCACGCCATTGGCCTCGCAGGCGGCAAGGTCCAGATCCACGGCCGGGTCCTGGCTGGCGCCCACGGAGATGTGCGCCTCCTGCGAGTGCACCCACAGCACGCGCAACGGCGACTCCGGCGGCGTGCTGCCCGCCAGGCCGGTATACAGGGCGTGGAGTTCTTCCGCGGAGCGGGCCCCGGCATCAATCCATTCCGGGGTGACCGTGGATGCGACCAAGGATCAGCCCTCGGGTTTGTCCTGCTCGGACGGGGCCTCGTCGTCCTTGCCGGGCTTGTAGAAGTAGCGGAAGTAGAAGTCGCTGCGCGAGAGGTCCTCGTACAGCTTGGCACGCTCCTCGACACCCCCGCGCATGATCTCGACCATGGCCATGGCCTGCTCGCCGTCGATGATGTGGATCCCGCCGGTCAACTCCTGGTCGGTATTCAAAAAATGTGCGGCCAGCTCTTCCGGCTCCTGGATATACACCAGGAAGGACTTGCATTCAGGGTCCTCTAGATCCAGCGGCTGCATCACGATCTTGCCCAGCCAGGCCAGACGCGCCACCTGGTTGAACTGGTGGATATCGAGCTTCTTGCCCTTCTTGTACTTGTTGAGCTCGTTACGGATCTCGCCGATGTTGGCGATCTTCATCGATTTCATGGGGCGTGCATCCTGCCGCGAATGAACCGGGAGCATAAACAAGTCCAGCCCCCGGCCGTAAAAAAACCCCGGCGGACCGGGGTTCTTGAGAGGAACCCTGGGCTATTAGCTGGGTTCGTTCGCCATCCCTGGCGTTATGCTTCTACCAGTCGAAACCGTCGTCTGCGGGCTCCTCAAAGCCGGCCACCTCGCGCAGGGCATCTTCCAGCGCGCCCGGGACGCGGCGAAGCTGCATGAAGCTGTGATCGCCGAGCATGCGCAGATCCGGCCAGTGCAGCGCCGCACGAAAACGCATGTGCAGCGCCTCGATATCGCCCCCCTCCACCAGGATCTCGTATGGCACGTAGGCGGTGTGGCGAAGCTCGCGCACGTCGATCGTCTCCAGGGTGTTGAGGTCGGTGGCCTCGGAATCGGCGCCATCATCGGCCCGAATCGCCACGCCGATCAGCGTAGCGTCCGTTCCGGGGATATCCAGCCGGTAGATTTCCGATACCCCCGCACGCCGTTCCTCCAGCCCGCGATCGAGCTCGGACAGGGCGGCATCACGCGAGCCATGGCTACCCAGATCGTACGGGGCGTCGAAACGCTCCATGCCGAAGGTGTAGCGGTAGCGCTGCAGTTCCCTCGGCGTCATGCCGTCTTCCGAGCCAAAGTGCTGCTCGTCGCCCAGCACGTCGGCCAGGCGCGAACTGACGTCGTTCACCGACGCGTCGATGCGATAGGCATGCCGAAAGTACTCGAGGTTGTTGTAACTGACCTGAACCTCGCCGTTGGTCGCGGTCACGGCGACCCGGATGGGTGCGATGTATGCCGCCCGATCCTGGGAGCCCGCCACCGCCAGCAGGTCATCGTGGGTCACCACGATCACATGGCGATCGTCGCTGACGGCATATTCGCCCAGGGTCTGGAAATCGGCCCCTTCCAGGCGTTCGCGGACCGTCTCCGCCTCACTGCCGACATCGGAACCGGACGTGGTATAGGCCAGCACCAGTGGGCGATAGACATCGTCCGCCAATGCCGTGGCGGCCGCGCCCAGGGTCAGCAGACACACGCTGAAAAACGCGAGAACGGCAGGCACGCGAATGCCTCCGCGCAATGCGTGGATTGCTCGCATGGGATCCTCCTTTGGATTTGGTTCGAGCACAGGCTCGATCAGAATGCCTTCCGACGAAAGGGCCCGGGCCCCACCCCCCGATGGGTCCCGGTGCCCGGCGCCGTCCGCCTTCCCTGGCGACAACCGGCCCCTACTCAAGGGCCGGTCGCTCATCCCGAAGCCCGCGCCGGGCACCGGTGCGGCCGACGACGGCCGCCCGGACACAATCGATCAGAAGCGGTACGCGTACCCGATCTCGAGTTCGTACTGCCGCATCTCGATCTCGATATCCTGCCCCTGGTACATGATGTTATCCCCGGATACTCGGTTACGCGGTGCGTACATCGCCGCGAAATTGACCTCGTGAGGACCAAACTCGCGAGTAAATCCGGCGGTAAAGTGATGCTTCACCACCCCGGGTGCCAGGATGTTCAGCATCACATCACGGGACTGAACGGGGTTTTCACCGCGGTTGTACCCGACTCGCCACGTCCAGCCGTTGCCACCGTCGATCTGCGCACCAAACTTGAAGATATTCACGTCCTCCCAGCCGAACCCAGGTCCGCCGTCGGCTCCGAACGGTGCCTGATTGGTGCTGGGATTCGAGATCGCATCGATCTCCGAGTAGCGAATCTTCTGATAGTCGGCCGATAGCGTCACACGGGGGCTCACGTCCAGCGAGACGCCAAGACCGTATGTCGACGGGATATCGAATTCTCCCCCATTGGCAAACAGCCCCGCGTAGCGATCGAAGTCACCCGCACGGATTTTCGAGCGATAGCTCGCGCCGACCCGGGCACCTTCGGCAAGCTCGGCCTGAAACCCGATCTGGGCGCCGTAGCCCCAACTGGAATCGGTGCGCCCACTACTCAGGTTGTCAGGGTCTTCGCTCATCGGGCCGAACGACCCAATCCCCTCGGCGCTGAACCGCTGGTAGCTAATGATCGGACTGAAACCAACACTCACCCGGCCATCGGCGAACTTCTGGGCATAGGTGGGAATGATGGCCAGCTGTTCGAGATTCACACCCGCAGTGCCATCACAAAAAACACCTCGCCCTGGCACGGGATTGCCCTGCTGATCCTGGCACTCTCTATCAATGGCCGGATAATCAGTGTTCATCCCTCCGTTACCAAGCAACGCGATGCCCCAGGAGCGATCCGCATCGATCTGCTGGACAAAGGCGAGGGAGGGAATGAAGAAGTTGTTGCTGTCGCTGTCGACACTGCCGCCGGCAAGCGGAAATTCACCTTGCTGTGGCTGCCGGTGCGGATCGCTAGCCTCGAACGAGCGTTCCGGGCGGAAGTAGGCGACCGATGCGTCGAAGCGGGTTTCCATGCCGGCGATACCGGCGGGGTTGATGCCAGGGGCGTAGGCGTCCTGGGAGATGGCCATGCCGACCCCGCCCATGCCCTTGGCCTTGGTGCCGAAACCGTGAGCGAAATAGCCGTTGGTGGCATTGGCGACGCTGGCGCTGCCCATTGCAAGGCCGACCGCGAGCGTCACCAGACTGCGGCGAATGATGCGTGCTTCCATGTTGTTCTCCTTTGGTGGTCTTCTTGTTGTATGGTCCCGGCACCTCCGGTTACCTGCGGCCCCCTTGTCTGCCGCGGGTCCGGTTTTGTGGTGCAGCGACCACTCGCGGGTGGACGACCCATCCCCCCGGGAGTTCTTTCGGCGGGGCCCCTGACATATCCCCACTCGAAACCTGAATATTCAAAAAGTCTAATCGACCCCCCTGACGTGCGAAAGCCCCGGAAGACCGGGGCTTTCAGCATACATCGAGTTTTATGCGGACTTCTCGTCCTCGGCCTCGTCGGCATCGAAGTCGAAGGTGCCGACATCCTCCCCGGCCATTTGCCGCTGGACAAACCCGACGTCCGTCGAGTTGAGGGCAAACGGAAAGGACAGGATGTCCGTCGGGCTGGAATCGCCGTAGGGGCGGTTACAGGCCGAGACCTCCTCGTCCGACTTCCCGGGGCAGCCGGAGGTCTGGAACGGCTTGCCGGAAGCAATCAATTCGTCGACCTCGGACTGCGGCAGGCCGAAGTCCACCACCTGGCCGTCGGCATTGAACTTCATGTCGTCGATACGGCCGCCGGCGTAGTCGATCACGAAGCGGCCCAGCTGTACGCGGCGCCACTGGTCACGCGGGACCGGGTTCCAGTCCTCCATCAGCGAGCCCTCTTCCGGGAAGAAGGCAAACATGTGGTTGTGGCCACCCAGGTCGCGGATGCGCTGACAGACCTGCAGGATCTCTTCCTCGGTCTCGCCCATGCCGCAGATCAGGTGTGCACCGAACTTTTCCGGGCCGAAGATCTCGGCGGCCCACTCGATCGCCTGCCAGTACTTGTCCCAGGTGTGCGGGCTCTCGACCGACTTGCCGCGGGTGCGCTCGAAGATCTCCGGCGTGACCGCGTCCAGTGCGACGGTGAAGATGTCCGCGCCCTTGTCCCGCAGGAGCTGGAGGTCCTCGTAGCTCATGGTGGTCGGGTTGGACAGGATCGACACCGGGATGTGGTTGACCTCGGCGACCCATTTCTCCAGCAGCTCGACGGTGTCGGCATCGGAGTTCGGGTGCGTGATCATGGAGATGCACATACGCTCGAACTGACCGGCGTCGGAGTTGTTTTTGACGCGTTCGATCACCTCGTCGTACTTGGCGGTCGGCCAGTCGACGCGGATGAAGTTGCGGTCGGCGTAGTCACGCGATTCCTCGCGGTGGCGCGCCAGGCCGCAGTACGAGCAGTTCGCACGGCAGCCTTCCGGGTAGGTCACCAGCAGGTTCAGGCAGTGGGTGCAGGACGTGCGGTGCATGGTGCCCGGCACCAAGCCCAGCGTGATCGCAGCCGCCGTGGACATCTGCACGTATTCCGGCGAACGCATGTCCGGGGTCTTGATGTGATAATCGGGCCGGTAAAAGTTGATCGGCGCGACCATCTCCTCTGCACTTGCACTCATGGAATTCCTCCAGCGTTGTTCACCGGGTGCGGGGCACCCGCCAACCGGGCCTACGCGGCCTGGTCACCATCGTTGAAATATTCGGAAAAAGCAATCCATCCGCGGCGCTGCGTGGCATCGTCCTGGGCCCGCGGCGTCCGCCAGTGTTCATTGAGGAACGCGCGGCGCTTGCAGGCGCGTTCCAGGGCCGGACCGTACTGATCGCGCATCTCTTCATCGTAATCGTCGAAGGCCTCGGCGTCACCCTCGAGATGCGCGATCGCGGCCTCGCCCGCCGCCTCGCCCGACACCACCGCCGCGGCAATCCCCGCCCCGGTAATCGGGTGGGTAAACCCTCCGGCATCACCCACGAACAGGACATCGCCCTGGTACAGCGAATCGCGCAGGCCACCAACCGGGATCGCGCCACCCGTGCGGTGGCGGATCTCCTCGCCCAGCAGCCCCTGCTCGACGAGCTGGGCATGCAGGGATTCCAGCGGCGTCTTCATGTCGTGTTCGATACGCTTGTCCGCGCCCAGCCCGAGGTTCGCCCATTCCCCCTTGGGGAACAGCCAGGCGTATCCACCCGGGTAGTCGTCCGACAGCCAGACATCGGTCGCGGTGTACGGCTTTTTCAGCGGCACCGTGTACTGCCGGGTCTGCACGACCGGAAGCGCGGGCAGGCCCAGAGACTCGGCCACGGGGGAATGCGGGCCATCGGCGGCGATCAGCACACGGTACTCGACCGTGTGCTCCTGCCCCTGGTGCTTCACGGTCGCCACATGCCGTTTGGCCTCCACGCGTTGCAGCGGTGTCGAGGTCACCAGTTGCGCGCCGTTGGCCTTCGCCGCCTGGATGATCGCCCGGTCGAACTCGCCGCGATCCACCATCAGGCCAGGGAAGTCGGAGTGCTCTACGGCCCCGGAGGGCAGGAAGCTCTGCATCGAGTCGATGCGCTGCAGCAGAACGCCGTCCGCCCTGGCATAAGCGCCCATCGGGTTCGGGATGAACTCGGCACACTGCACCGGCTCGCCGAAGGCCTTGTTGCGCTCCACCGCCAGTACCGACAGGCCGGCCGACGCGCACACACGTGCCGCCGAGGCGCCGCCCGGCCCCAGTCCGACGACCACGACATCGACTTTTCCGGGGAGCATTACGACTTCCTCCCGGCCAGGAGAGTACGCAGGGACTTCATCCCGCCGATTCCTCGGTCTCGGCCATCGCCAGGGCGGACTGGATCGCTGCGATGACGTCATCCACCGTCAACTGCAGCATCTCGACATCACGCTCGGCAAAGAAGGCGCGCACGCGCTCTTCCATCTCGGCCTGTGGCGTATCGCGCAGGGCCGCTTCGAGATCGGCAATGGTGCGCGCGGGCTTCACGAAGATATCGCCGGTCAGCCACAGCTGCTTCAGGCGCTTGCGCTCCGGGTCCAGGGCCACACCGACGCGCATCAACCCGCCGTCAGACTTGAAGATGCTCTCGAACATCGGGGCATCGGTGGCCGGACGATTGCGTTGGTAGACCCACTCTTCGGTGTCGATCTCGGACAGGGCCTCTTCGAAGGACTTCTGCTCCTCGGGCAGCAGATCCGACGGCGCCAGTTCGACCGCGAACTCTGCCGCAAAGGCCCTGGCGATCGCGTCCTTCACGTAGTCCAGGTCCGGGCGCTCGCCCAACAGCGTGGCCAGATTGACCACCCGGTCACGCGCCGACTCGATCGCCTTGTTGGAGAGCTTCTCGGCCGGAATCCGCAGAATGCGCAGCATGTCCTCGACATCGAACTCGATCAGCAACGTGCCCTGATACATGATCGAGTCGCCGTCGAATGCACCCCCCGTGCCGGAGATCTTGCGGCCATCGACCTCGATGTCGTTGCGCGGACGGAACTGTGCATCCACGCCCAGCGTACGGATCCCGGCGGCCGCGGCATTGCAGATGCGCTGCGCGATCTGCCCCATGTCCGCCGTCCCGAGGAAGCGTTTGTCGAGGTACAGCTCCCAGCCAAGCTGGGTGGAATCGAAGTAGATCGCGCCGCCGCCGGTGATCCGGCGCTGGATCGCAATACCATTTTCCTTGCAGTACTCGGTATTGATCTCCTGATCCACGTTCTGGTGAAAGCCCACCAGCGCGCAGGGCTCGAACTGCAGGAAACGCAGGGTGTGCGGAGACACGCCTTCCTGGTGGCACTCGAGCAGAGACCGGTTAAAGGCCATGTTCTCGGCCGCCGGGCGCAGACCGGTGTCGAGAACGCGCAGGGTGTTTTGATCTCGTTCAGACATGGCAACCGCCTCCGGCCGCGACATTGCCCTCGGTCACGATGCGGATCCCGCCCAGGCCCTGGCGCGCCTTGCGTTCTTGCTCGCGACGCCGGGTTTCCTCGGCGACGATGGTGTCGAGATCGATCTCGACACCGCTGTCGACCGCGGTACCGTCCGCCATCACCTCGTCGCCCACGGCAATCGAACAGCAGGCCGGCGTCACACGGACCTTCTTGCCCAGACGTGCCGCCAGTTCGACCACACCCTCGGCCGGGTGCGCAATACCGGACAGGCCGGCCATCACCGCATAGCTGTCGATCTGGCTCTTGGCCTCGCCCGGCGGACGCGCACAGCCCAGCAGCAACGGGGTATCCCCCAGGCGCTCGCGAGCATCGTGGAAGAAGCGCCCGACCGCATGCACGTCCGGGGTCTCGAACGGGCGACTGGCAGGGGCGTAAAACGGCATCACGACCACCAGCACCACGGCGTCCGGCAGGTGGCGCGCGAGCATCTCCAGCGCGTTCCACTCGCCCAGCAGCTTGCCGTAGTGCAGGCCGATCACGATGTGCGGCACCACCTTCATATTGGTGTTGACCAGGCTCTCGAGCGTCTGCTCGAAGTCATCCACGCTACGGCGCAGATGGTAGACCTGCGTGATGGTGTCCTGAGCACCGATCACGTCCATCATCGCCGCGTCGATGCCGGCCTGCTCCATCGACGTCGCGATGTTGTCGTCGACCAGTGCAGTGTGCAGCGCGATACGGAATTCGGGGAATTCGTCCTTGATGCGGCGAATCGTGGAGTAGTACGGGTCGTACTCGACCTCATTACGATGATTCGAGCCGCCGGTCAGGAGCATGCCCTGCGCTCCGGACTCGATCACATTGTTTACCTGGGCCCAGAGGTCTTCCGGGGTACGCACCGGGATCATCGGCTCCAGAATCTTGGCCTTGCAGTGATCACAGGCGAGCTTGCAGTCACCACCGGTGATCGACATCGCCGGCCATGCGCTCTTGCCGCAATCCGCAAGCTCGCTGGACTGGTACGACTTGAACGTCGGGGTGTAGAAATGCACCGATCCGGGATCAGAGCCCGGCTGAGCGCTATGCTGGAGATCGTTCACCAACGCCGCATCGACAGGGATGTCTTCCAGGGGTTCAACCCGCTGGATCACCTCGTTCCAGGTCGTCATCAGCTTGCTCCGGATACCGCAGAATCAAAAAAGGCCGCCGAACGCTGGGGAACGGCGGCCCGAGGCTCGATCGGCACTTAACAGCCGCCGAAACCGTCCGCTTCCATCTTGGATTCGAACGCGGACAGGGCGTCGGAGCCGGTCTTCAGGTCGCCGGCTTCGCCGTCCCAGTCTTCCGGCTTCAGCTTGATCAGCCAGCCTTCGCCGTAGGGATCTTCGTTGATCAGACCCGGGTTGGAGGCCACTTTGTCGTTGGTCTCGGTCACTTCACCGGTCACCGGGGTCTTGGCCGGACCGACCCACTTGCCGGATTCGACGGTGGTGCAGGACTTGTCCTTCTTCACGTTCTTGCCGACTTTCTTGGGGGTGTAGGACACGATCGTGCCGGCCAGCGAACACGCGTAGGAGGTCAGGCCCACAGTCGCGGTGCCGTCGCTTTCCTTGCGCACCCACACGTTGTTTTCAACGTTGTACATCAGATCTTCCGGAATATCACAACCCCGTACTGCGCCCATGTTTTCCTCCAAGCGTGAAAGTAAAAATGCGGGAAAAATTAAAACGTTATCGTTTTGTCGCTACGCAAAATCAGGTCTGCCAGCTCGCTCGCCCGATTCACTTCATCGACCTCGTCGATGAGATCCGAAGACGCGTCGATTCTATACCCCGGCAAAGCGGGCTGGCAAACGTGCAAGCGCACACCTGCGCGTTTTGCGTCCTGGATAAAATCCTTGATCAGCTTGCCGTCTTCCATAGCCCGCAGATCGTCCGCGACCCCCTTCTCCATCAGGCGCACGCCTTCCATGGTGAAAAAGATATAGACATCCACATCCATCGAGGCCATAACCGCTCCAAGATAGAACGGCGTGGCACATCGATGCGGAGTCGACGGACCGGAGGTCATGATGATCACGACCGTCTGCTCGTCATTGTCCAGATAATATTCGTTGTCCAGATCGGCCATCGTGCTCTCTATCGCAGCTTGCGCTGACACTCGATGTCTTCATCCTTGGCCCGCTTGCAGTAGCCTTCCTCCGCCTTGTCGCCGGTGAGGAACTGCTCCAGGGCGTCGTCGGCGCCGTTAGTGGCCTCGACACGCGCGATCCATGCATTGTAGGGGTCGGAGTTCAACAGTACCGGATTCTCCAGCACCTCTTCATTGCCCTCGACGATCTTGCAGTCGATGAAGTTCGGGATCGGCCCGGCCCACTTGCCGCTCTCGATGGTCGCCACCGGCTTCCCCGGGGGCCGCCGAGTCCCGGGTCGGCGCACTCGCACGTGGATGATCTTGCCCGCGATGGTCTGCGACAGATCCGTCATCCCCACGGTAAGGGTGTCGTCGTCCTCGCGACGAAGCCAGATCTGAAACTCGTCGTCGTAGAACAGTTCGGGATGAAACTCGCAACCGTTGCAATCCATGTTTCGCCTCGTTCCCGGCATCGACACAAAAAACGGGCGCGAGGCGCCCGTTTTTCGAAGATACTACTGGGCCATACGGGCCTTGAATCCGGGGATCAGATGACCCCCTTCTCCTTCAGCAGCCCGATGGAGTCACTCACGTTCTCGTGGATACCCAGCTTGCGCGGGGAGAGCCCCATCGCCAGACCCAGCAACTGCGTGAAGTACAGCACCTTCACGTCGGTCTTGATACCGAACTCGGTCTCGGCCCGGACCTGGTGCATTTCCAGACCGGAGTGGCAGGTCGGACATTCGGTGGCGATCACCTCGGCCCCGGAATCTTCAGCCGACTGCAGCAGGTTCAACACCAGCTGGGTCGACGTATCGGAATCCGAAAGGGTGTGCGCACCACCGCAGCAGGCGGTCTTCAGCGGATAGTCCACGTTGACCGCGCCGGCGGCACCCAGCAGATCGTCCATGAAATGCGGCTGATAGCTGGAATCCGATCCCGGGCCATTGTCCTTCTCGGGGAAGATCTGGCGCGGACGGGTGTACATGCAGCCGTAGTAGTTGGCGATCTTGATCCCGTTCAGGCTCTTGGTCATCTTCTGCTTGATGCCCTCGGGCCCCAGCTCTTCCATCAGCCACTCGAGCAGATGCAGGGTCCGGACATCACCGGTGTAGACCGGGTCGTCGGACTTGCGCGCCAGATCCTGGACGGTGTCCATCGCATCCTGGGAAGTGGCGGTCTCGTACTCGGCCTTCTTCAGGTTGTGGTAGCAGCCGTTGCACGGTGCCATCACGGTGTCCATGCCCATCTGCTCGGAAGCAATCGCCATGTTCCGTGCCGACAGGTAGGTCTGCAGCATTGGGTGAATGTTCTTCACCTCCATCGCGCCACAGCAGTTGTAGTCGCGCAGGTTCTCCATCTCGAGCCCCAGCGCCTTGACCAGCACGCGGGTGGAGCGGTCGTACGGGCCGCCAGAGCCCTCGAGCGCGCAACCCGGATAGTAAGCAACCTTAGCCATGAGCGGCCTCCTTCTGTTCGCGCACGTAATTCTTCAGCACGTCTCCGGTTTTGCCCCAGGACTTGGTGCGCGGCGTATGTACGGTGTTGAAGCCCATCCGCATCAGGTGCTTCACCGGCAGATGCTTCATCATGCGGAACACGAACAGCTTCAGCCATTCCTGCAAGAGCGGCTGGCCGGTTTTCTTGAAGAAGTTCTGCGCAACCTTGCCGTCTTCGATGCGGCCGGTCTTGTAGATCTGATCGGCAAACTCTTCGTCGAAGATGGTGGACGGGGCCTTCTCGGTGATCCCTTCCTCTTCCATCCAGTGCGACAGCGCCTTCATCACGCCCTCCGGCTTCACGTCCTTCGGGCAGATATTGGTGCACTTGTTGCACGAGACGCACTGCCAGATGATGTCCTTGTCCTTGACCAGCTCTTCCTTCATCCCGAGGCGGGTCAGGTAGATCCAGTAGCGCGGATTGAACTGCACGTTCTGCGCGTACATCGTGCAGGAGTTGGTGCAGGACCCGCACTGCCAGCAACGGTGCACATACTCGCCACCGGCATAGCCCTGAATCTTCGACTCGAAATCGTCGTCGTAATCGCGGACCGTACGCGGGGCGATCATGGTGTTCCAGTGCCCGGACACATCCACCCCGTCCACCACCAGCTCGTCGTGCTGCTGGAGGCGCTCGTCCTCGATCAGTGCCTTTTCATGTATTGCCATGACGTCTCTCCGAAAACCTGTGTAGCCAGGCTCAAGTTCGTTTCATTATTCAATGCAGCGACGCATCGTGACCTTTCAGGCGGCCTTCCTGGGAATCAATCCCCAGGAGCTTTACGCCCAGTTCCAGTGGATCCTGCTTGGCACCGAACTGGTTATCGATCATGCCCAGACTCATCGACAGCGCCCGTGCGTAGTCCGAGTAAGCCTGCACCCAGACCAGATCCGTTACGAACGGCAGGTCGCGGTAGAAGCCTTCCTCGGCCAGCGCGTCATAGAACCAGCGTCTGGCCCCCTCGATCGCGCCGACGGTCTCGCCAATCGGGATCGAACGCAGGGTGTCGTTCCCGCGAATGAACTCGCGCAATGCCCCGGTCGTCGTCCCCGTGTCCCAGACCCAGCGCGTGGACAGCGGGACCGTCTCGGGATCGGCGAAATGCAGGATCTCGGCACCGAAGTCCCAGAACCCGCGTCGCAGCTTCTTGTCGTCTCCAGCGAGGTTGGCAAACGCCGCCAGCCGCGAATCCAGGTCCGTATCCGGGCGCACCAAAGCGCGCATCCCGTCAACAAGAGCGCCCTGGCGTTCGGCCATCACCCCCGCCAGCTTGCGGCGAACGGCGAAGACCAGGCCGCCCAGGGTACGCAAATCCTCGGCATCCATCTCGTCGCCCTTGGCGACGGTCGTGGCGAACACTTCGTGCTTCGCCCGCAAGGCCTCGATAAAGGTTTCCAGCCCATTGACCCCGCCGGCTTCGGCGATGGCCTCATTCAGACTGTTCAGCTTCGTCGCCAGGATCTCCTGATCAAAGGTCACCTGCAGCGGCTCCGGGTGCACACCCGAAGCCGCTTCGTCACTGACGACCTCAGCCGGCTTTCGAAACCAGCGCATGCAGATCCGCCACCGCACGGCCACCGGCAGCGGCACCCTGGGTGATCGAGTCATCGATCGTCTCGGGGCCATAGGCCGCGCCGCAGGAGTAGATCCCCTTGCGGGTGGTGCCACAGGTGTTGGTGTACTGCTCGGCCTTCTCGATGAATCCGTGCTTCTCCAGGCCGACTCCGAAGACCTGCGAGATCTCGGGATTGTCGGCGTTCGGATCCATGCCAATCGCATGCACGACGATATCGAACGGGATCACGATCGGGCGCTTGACGAGGGTGTCCTCACCCTTGACCAGCAGCCGGCCGTCGCCCGAGGCGGTGACTTCCGCGATACGCGCCTTGACGAACTTGGTTTTGAACTCTTCCTGGGACTTCCAGTAGAACTTGTCCTCGTACAGACCGTACGTACGGATGTCCATGTAGTAGATGAACACGTCCGTTTCCGGCGAGAGTTCCTTGATCTCCATGGCCAGATTGGCGGAGACGGTGCAGCAGATCTTGGAGCACCACTCACGGCCGATCTGGCGATCGCGCGAACCCACACACAGCAGGATGCAGACCCGCTCCGGCACACGGCCGTCGGACGGGCAGGCGATCTTGCCAGAGCCCACCATCTGTTCCATCTGGGTCGTGGTCAGCACGTCTTCGTACGTACCAAAGCCCCATTCCGGCTTGTTGATCGAATCGAAATGGGTGAAGCCCGTGGCGAGCACGACGGCACCGGCCTGGACCGATTCGCCGTTGGTCAGCGTGGCGGTGAAGTTACCGGCCTCGCCTTCCAGCTTCTCGACCTTCGCACCCTTGTGCACAGTCGCGCTGGAATCGTCTTCCACGCGTTTGACCATGCGACCAATGGCGTCCTTCGCCCACTCGCCGGAGGGCACCAGCTTGGCGTAGCCCGAGAGAATCGGCGCGCCACCGAGGACGTCTTCCTTTTCGACCATCACGGCCTTGAAACCGGCCGAGGTGACATTGGCGGCGGCGGCCAGCCCAGCCGGGCCGCCACCCACTACTAGAACAGTATCTTGCTGCATCAGACTTTGCCCCCGTAAGCGAGCTCAGGATTGTAGAGGTATTCGATATTGCCGGCCTCGACTTCCTTCAGGTATTCCTGGAAGGTCTTCTTGGCCTCATCCCAGGAGATTCCCATCTTCTCGACCAGATCTTCGCAGGGCGATGCATGCCACTGCAGCTGGACGATCTTGAACGGATCCGCGCCGCAGGCCAGGGCCGCGAACTGGACTTCCGCCATGATCGGAATCTGGAAGTTCTGGTTGTGGGCCTTGCCGATCCACTGGTTCTTGTCCATGGTCGTGACGCAGCCGGTGTCGTTGGCCAGCAGCACGTCGGCGTTGGCTTCCTCACGCGCCACACGGATCTTGCGATCCATCGTGAAGGAGCGGGTGAACTCGCGCTCGGAGATGATGTGGCGGAATCCGAAACCGCAGCAGTCATACCACGTGGAGTAGTCGATCACCTGCGCACCCAGGGCCTGGGCGGTGGAGGTGATGATCGCGGTACGGTTGCCGCCCAGCACGGACGGGTCGTAGATCGCATCCTCGTGGACCATCTTGTAGTAATGGCAGGCCACGTGGGCGGTGGTACGGATGTTGGAGACATCGATGGTCTGCAGCTCGGAGGCGATGCGGTTGCGCATCACGTGCACCCACTCGGAGTAGTGGATGACCTCTTCCGGGATGACCAGCTTGCCGTCCACCAGGCGACCCAGCTTGCCAAGGATCTTGGTGACCTTCTCGCGCAGCTCGGCGGACTCGACCAGATACTTGCGGATCTCCTTGTAGTTGCCGAAGGAGGTGCCACAGTGGACGAGCGGGTAGAAGTGACCCAGTTCGTGACCGTGCTGCTTGCCGGAGACGTAGGCCTGGTGGAAGTTGCGCAGGAACACCGCCGCCAGCGACTCGACGTTCCCGATACCGGAGCCGTGGTAGTTCCACGCGGTGCAGGAGGTCTGGTCGGTCTCGTCAAGGTAGTCCTTGCCCGGCTCGAAGCCGAACTTGTTCATGAACCACAGCAGCGAGGTCGGGTAGCCCGGGATGTTCCCGCACTGACCGCAGGACTTGTGGTGCCACAGCTGCTTGCTCGGAATCTTCTTGTCCCAGCCGAACAGGGTGTTCACGGTGACCGGCTCGTGCTGGTCCTCGACACGGTGGATGATGATCTGGCCGTCCTTCTCGAGCTCGTACATGTGCTCGCGGACGTCATCCATGCGGTCGCCGAGGTCGATCGTGCGACGGTCGACGTGCTTGCGCACCCAGTCGGTCGCCTTGATCGCATCTTCCTTGGACAGGTCGGTCGCCTGGAAGAAGGAACCGTGGCCGGCAATACCCTGACCATCGGTGTTGTGGAAACCGGGCTTCATGGTGCCAGCACCGGCACCTTCGCCGTTCTGATTGTGATTGCCTGGGGTCTGTTCACTCATAACGCTTCTCCTGATGTCCTGGAGTGGAGTCGGAAACGGGACGACTTACTCGTCGTCTTCCTCTTCCTGCTCCTCGAGCCAGTCTTCGTAGTCCTCGCGCTTCTCGTCGATGAAGTCTTCGATCACGTCGAAGAGGTTCTCGTCCATCAGCTCGAGGGACTTCAGCACCCCGGTCATTTCCCAGATGGTGTACATCTCGACCGAGGTTTTCAGGGACACTTCCCAGGCGGTCTCGACCGTCTGCAGCGTCTTCACCGGAATGGCCTTGCGCAGGATGCGCAGGTCACCTTCCACCTTCTGGATGTTGGGACCCCAGTCGGGGAAGTGGTCGGGCTGGATCATGTCGGGCGACAGCTGGTTACCCGTGGTGATCAGCTTCAGCATCACGCGACCGAACGGGCGCAGCACGTCCTTCGCGGATTGCATTTCGTGCTTGATGGCCACTTCGCGCATGATCGCGACCAGGCCACCAGGCGAATTCTTGAACGGGCAGCGCGCGGCACAGGTCATGCACTGAGCGCAGGCCCAGATCTTCTCCTGCATCGCGTCGTAGATCTGCTCGACGTTCTCGGTCCACAGCAGCTGGACGATCTCGCGCGGGGAGTAGTCGTAGAACTGGGCGGAGGGGCAGGTCGCCGTGCAGATGCCGCAGTTCAGGCAGCCGTTGAGTTCGTGGTCGTAGCGAAAATCTCCGCGGATGTCGTCGAAGATTTGCTGCATCTCAGCGTATGTCGCCATATGTCACCTCTTCGCTGTTGGCGATGCAGGTTTCTGAGAACCTTGATCAGCCAGCCTAGACCTCGTCCAGGCACCTATCCAGTTACCGCATGGCAACCGTCGTTTTTCAGGAATCGGGGCGGTCGACCCTGCCGGATCGCCGCCCCGTTTCAGGCACTTAGAGACGCCTCAGGCTTTCTTCACGAGGAAGTAGAACTTGCCGCCTTCTTCCTTGTGTTCCATCAGCTCGTTGCCGGTCTGCTTGGCAAAGGCCTGGAAGTCCTTCACGGCACCCGGATCGGTGGCGATGATGTGCAGAACCTGACCGGAATCCATGGCCGCCAGGGCCTTCTTGGCGCGCAGGATCGGCAGCGGGCAGTTCAGGCCGGAAGCGTCGAGTTCTTGGTCAAAGTTGGCCATGGTGTGTCTCCTTTAGTGCGTTACCAAAATCAGTTGGGTGCTGAGGCCCGGATCGGGGTGGTCAGGCGACCACGACAATCGAACCCTTGCCAGCCGAATCCACCCTTATAGGGGAAACGGGATCGGAATACAACCGAATTCTAATCCGGGGTGACGACCGACTTGCCGGCCTGAGCCCACCCCACGATACCGCCACGCAGACTATTCGCGGTCTCCAGCCCTTGCTGCGCCAGGAACGCGCAGGCCTGGGCGGAACGAGCGCCGCTCTGGCAATACAGAACCAGCGGCGTATCGCCCTCCAGAAACTCGTCCTTGCGCAACGGGAGGACAGCAAGCGGCATCAACTCGGCACCGGGTATGACCCCCCGCGCGGTTTCGCCGGGGGAGCGCACATCCACGAGCCGGAAGCTCTTGCCTTCCGCACGCCACTGTTCGAGTTCGTCGGCCGTAATCTCCGAGAATCCGTACACGTGCATTGCTCCGAGTTGCCAAAACCAAGTCTGTTCACCCCGCTCGCGGCCACCAACATCCAGGGCGGCCGGTCGCAAAGGATGGGCGCGGAGGATAGCGAAACGGCCCGCAAATGCAAACATGTCCAACCCGCGGCGGGTGGTTTGTTCTCTCGCGGACAGAAGTCGTGCTATCGTTCCGAGTTGAAGCAAACACTGATGGACGCGGCCCTCTTCCGGGCGCGGCCAGACGATCAACCCCTAAGATTCATTCGCGGAGGACTTTGCGGTGGACAAGAGCGAATTCCAGGTCGACGGCCACTATGCCGTGACGATGAAGGACGAAAACGGCAAGCTGCGCCCGGCCAACATCTACGTGCACGACATGCAGGATGGCTACATGATCGTGCGCCGCACCTCCGGCGGCGATGTGGGCCTGCTGTTCAAGCTGAAGTACGACGACGTGGTCAAGATCGTGCGCACCCACAAGGTGCTGGATCGCAAGAAGTTCATGGTTCCGGAAGCCATGCTCAAGCCGAAGCTCTGGGAAACCCGTGACAGCATGCGTACCTATTCCTCGGCTCCGGGCCTCGGCAAGTAACCGACCCCGCGATGCCAAGATCCTTCGGAGGCCGGCCCCACTGGCCGGCCTCCGTCGTATGAAGACACGGCTTCTTACACTACTTTCGACCCTGCTCCTGGCGCTCACGCTGGGAGCGCCAGCAGTTTCGGCCTCCGGGACCGCCCTGCCCGATCTGGGCGAGGCCTCCGGTGGTGTGCTGACCCCCGCGGAGGAGCGCGAACTCGGCCGCTCCCTGCTTCGCGAGATCCGACGGTCGCTGCCGCTGGTAACCGACCCGGAAATCTCTTTCTACGTCGATTCGCTGGGTCGGCAGTTACTCGCCAACGCCCCCGATGCCGACGGCCCGTTCTATTTCCTGACCATCGACAATGGTCAGGTCAACGCCTTCGCCATGCCCGGCGGCATCATCGGCGTGCACTCGGGACTGATGCTCGAGGTCCGCGACGAGGCCGAACTGGCCGCCGTCATGGCCCACGAAATCGCGCACGTCACGCAGCGCCACCTGGCCCGCATGTTCGCACGTGGACGGGAGGTGAACTTCACCACCGGCCTTGCAATCCTCGCTGGCGTCCTGGCATCCATGGCAGACCCGACCCTGGGGTCGGCCATCATCACCGGCGGTGTCGCGGGCGGCATCCAGCAGCAGATCAACTTTACCCGTGCCAACGAGGCCGAGGCCGACCGCGCGGGCATGCGCATCCTGGCCAGCGCCGACTTCGACCCGAACGCCATGGCGGATTTCTTTGAGCGTCTGCAGGAACTCTCGCGCGGCGCGGGCGACGCAGTACCCGAATACTTGCGCACCCACCCGGTCACGCTCGACCGCATCACCGATGCCCGCAACCGCGCGGCAGGCCTGCCCGCGGTGGAGACGCGCAACCGCGGACCCGAGTTTCAATGGATGCAGGCGCGAACGCGCGCCCTGAAGGATCCGCGCCGTGCGATCGAGATCCATCGCGGGGCCTCGGACCCGGCCGCTCACCAGATCTACGGCGCCATGGTCGCGCACCTGGAGCGTGGTGAACTGGAACGGGCCGCCGAACGGTTGGAGGAAATCCCCGTCGAGGAAGCCCCCGGGATGACGCTGGAACTGGCGCGCGCGTCATTGGAACGCGAGCGCGGCGACCACGACGCGGCCCTCGAGATCCTCAACGACCTGGACGCGGTCTACCCGGGCCACCCGGTGATTCAGGAGTTGCTGGCCCGCGTACACCGCGATCTCGGCAACCCCGACCGCGCCATCCGCATCGTGAACGAGATGATCCGCCATGAACGGGCACCCAACCCCGAGCTCCTGCGACTGAAGGCAGACATCGCCGACGGAGCCGGCTATATTGCGATCAGCCGCGAGGCCATGGCCGAATATTTCTTCCACCGGGCACAGTACGAAGAGTCCGTGCGCCAGTTCGAGGCCGCGATCGACGCACGCGATGCCAGCGAGCGCGATATCCAGCGGATCGAGGACAAGCGCGACACGGCCAAGGAAACCGCGCGGCAGGCGCGCGAGCAGCGCCGTTAGGGAGACGCCGCACCCCACGAAGACACGGGGCACGGTCAGGCAGACATCAGCATCCGCCACGGCCAGAAACCGGGAATCCGGCTCTGGAGCACTGCACGCTGAATACGGCCTCATACCAGCCGGGCGCCGCCCGGTCGGCAAGGGAGTTCCATGCTCGGGGAATGTTCCACAAAGACCCAGCGTCTAGATTGCTGCTTTGAGATCACAATAAACCAATTTAGAGAAAGGTAGGGCCCTCATGCATATCTCACGCCGCGAATTCATGCAGCTGCTGGCGGCCGCCAGCGTGGCCGGCTTCCCCCTGGCAGGCTGCGGCAAGGCCACCAGTGGCAAGTACGGTACCTCGGGAGACCCGTACGACATGCTGGATCGCTTCGGCAATGTGCATCTGTTGCACTACACCGACTGCCATGCGCAACTCAAGCCGATCTATTTTCGCGAGCCCAACGTGAACCTGGGCGTGGCCGAGATGCGCAACCGCCCGCCACACATCGTCGGCGAGCACTTCCTCAAACACTATGACGTCGAGCGCGACAGCATCTTCGCGCACGCCTATACCAACCTGAATTTCATGGAAGCGGCCGAACAGTACGGTCGCGTCGGCGGCTTCCCTCAGCTGAAAACGCTGGTCAAGAAGCTGCGTGACTCACGCCCCAACTCCCTGCTGCTGGACGGCGGCGACACCTGGGGTGGCGGATCGGGGACCGCGCTGTGGACCAACGCCCAGGACATGGTCGATGCGCAGAAGCTGCTGGGCATCGACATCATGACGGCCCACTGGGAATTCACCTACGGGGCCGACCGCGTGGAAGAGGTCGTCAATGGTGACTTCGCCGATGCCGGCATCGACTTCGTCGCCCAGAACGTGCGTGACGTGGACTGGGGTGACCTGATCTTCAAACCGTACGTGATTCGGGAAGTGAACGGCGTCAACGTCGCGGTGATTGGCCAGGCGTTCCCCTACACCCCAATCGCCAACCCGCGCTGGATGGTCGAGCAGTGGTCGTTCGGTATTCGCCCGGACGACATGCAGCAGCAGGTCAACGCCGCGCGCGAAGAAGGCGCCGAGATCGTGGTCGCCCTGTCACACAACGGCATGGATGTGGATATCAAGATGGCCGGCATGGTCGAGGGCCTGGATGCCATCATGGGTGGTCACACGCATGATGCCGTCCCGCAGCCGCTGCCAGTGGAACGCCCCGATGGGGGCACTTGCCTGGTCACCAACGCCGGCTCCAATGCGAAGTTCGTCGGTGTGCTGGACTTCGATTTCCGCGACGGCGAGATCAAGGACTGGGAGTACCGCCTGGTCCCGGTATTCGCCAACCTCCTGGACGAAGATCCGGAAATGGCCGAATTCGTCAACAACATGCGCAGCCAGGAAGTCACCTACGACGGCGACACCTTCAATATGGAGGAGAAGCTATCGGAGGAACTGGCCGTGGCCGAGGACCTGCTGTTCCGCCGCGGCAACTTCAACGGCACCTTCGACCAGCTGATCTGTGATGCGCTGATGGAGGTCCACGACGCCGAGATCGCGTTCTCGCCGGGCTTCCGCTGGGGCACGACCGTGCTCCCCGGCATGCCGATCACCTTCGAGCACGTCATGGACCAGACCGGCCTGACCTATCCGGAGACGACCCGCAACGCCATGACCGGCGCGCAGATCAAGGACATCCTGGAAGACGTCGCCGACAACCTGTTCAATGCCGACCCGTTCTACCAGCAGGGTGGCGACATGGTGCGCGTCGGTGGCCTGAGGTACGCGATCGATCCGGAAGCCGAGGTTGGCAACCGTATCTCCGAAATGGAGCTGGGCGGCGAGAAGATCGACCCGGACAAGGAATACATTGTCGCCGGTTGGGCCAGTGTCCAGCAGGAGCCGCCAGGCGGTACCGGCACGATGATCTGGGACAACGTCGCCGAGTACCTGCGCAATCAGACCGATGGCGTACGCATCAGCGAACTGAACGAGCCGAAGGTCAAGGGCATCAACGAGGACAACCTCGGTTATATCCCAACGACCGAGGACATGTATCGTCCCGCCTGATCCCGCAGCAGGCCCTGGGACGAAAAAGCCCCGCAATGCGGGGCTTTTTCGTGGGTGGTTATTGCGCTTACTGATTCACCCACTGTCCTTGCGCATTCCGGCACGCTGTACCGGTGACCGTTTCCGGCTGTCCGTTCATCGTCGTCTGCACCTGGTAGTCCCGGCAGTCCTGCCCATCGGACTCATAGGTCCGCGTGGGGGTTGCCTGATACTGATGCCCGGTATTCGGGTTCTGCCAGGTGGATGCACGATGGTCCGGGTTGTGCTCCAGGGTATGGGACACCTGCTGGCGATCGACCTGATCCATCGTGCGCCCCACCGATCCGCCGACTGCCGCACCCGCGAGGGTACCGGCGATAATCGCCGCGGTACGCCCGCGGCCACCACCAATCTGGGAACCGATCACGCCACCGGCCGCGCCGCCAATCACCGCCCCGGTCTGCTCCTTGGTGGGCGGGGTCTGGCACCCGGCAAGCACAAAGACCATGCTCGCCACCGCCGCTAACACCACTGCCTTCTTCATCTCTGCCTCCGTTGCGCGGCCACATGACCGCGCTACTCAACTACAGTGATCAGGCTAGCGAGCGAGACCTGAACGCTGCGTGAAGACAGCAGGCAAAACGAACCCGGCCGACCGAATGTGACCTCCAGTCCGCAAAACTTCCAATCCGTTCAAAACACGTGCGAGAAACCTCGTACTGACCTCTCAGAATTGGTTGCATCCCCTGTTCCCCCGTGGCCCTCCTTCCTAGACTGTCCAGCGGGTAACAGACACCCCCGGTGAAGCGAGGAATGTGACTATGATCAAGAAGATATTTGCCACGGCAATTGTTGCCAGTCTTTTCGTATCCGGCCCCGTGATGGCGCAGTCGGCCGGCGCGGGCGCCTCCGCTGGTGCCGGCGCGGGCGCGAGTGCCAGTGCCCCGCAGGGGAACGCCAGCTCGCCCGTCGCTGGCGGCTCGCCCTCGGGTGGCATTTCCGCGGCGGCACGCTCGGAACCGGGCGCCGTCTCCCGTATCGCCACCCGTTCCGGCCGCTTGGTGGGCTTGATTGCCTCCACCGGCACGACCCCGGGAACCGGCACTACCCCGGCGACAGGCACCCGGTAGCGAAAGCCCATGCGAACCAATTCGCACTTCCTTCGCGAAGGCCGCCTCCGGGCGGCTTTCGCATGTCTGGGGCTTGGAGTTTTCGTGAGCGTGGTCACGGGCTGTGGCAGCGGGGGGCCCACGCCGCTTGGGGCCTCGCTACAGGGCATGGTGTCGGGCGGCCCGGACGTCAGCTCCCGTGCGGAAGAGATGCCGTATGCCTCGCTTGCGGTCGAGACGGACGATCACCAGGGGCTGCTGATCCTTGGGGCCACATCCAATGAGCACACCTACTGGCCGAGCGCTGAGGGGCTCTCGCTGCAACTGCGGGACGGCGGGCTGTTTGCCACGTCCGGCCTTGAGCAGGACTTGCTGGGGACGCACCACCCCGGTGCCGACTCGCCCCCCTGGCGCCAGGCAACCCCCGAAACCTATCGCGTCGAACGCCATGTGCGCGGGCCCACCGGGGCGGTCGTGCGGCATGTTGGCGAAGGCACGCTGGAATGCAGGACTCGCACATCGCGGGACTTGCCGCTGGTGACCCTGGAGCTTGAGCGCTGCCGCGAACGCATTGACTGGGAAGGTGCCGGAACGACGCGCGCTGAACTGTGGCGCGAACCTGAAACCCTCGACTTGTGGGCCTACGACGGCCAGGCCTGGCCGGACGGCCCCTCGATTGCCTGGCAAGTGGCCCGCCCCTGGTGGTAGTCCTCACAGGAGGCCTGATGCGCAAACATGTCCACACCCTTTGGCTGGCCCTCGGCTTGCTGGCCCTGGCCCCTTCTGCTGGTTCGGCCGACGATGCGCCCGCCGAAGACTCGCTCGCCGAGACCTGGGTGGCCTGGCAGGACGAACTGTCCGAGCCCATCGACTGGGCCTATGGCTTCGCACTGCGCAGCCGCGATGTGCGCCCCATCGAGCACGAGCGCAGGCGGCTTCTGGCCGAGATCGAACTGGTCGGACAGACAATGGATATCGCAGGCCGCCCGGAGGTGGCCCAGGCACTGGGGGCCTGGAGCAATACGGTCGAAGCCATGGAGGCGGCACCCGAGGCACGCAGCGCGGAACGCCTCGACCTGCCATGGCTCCTGGCCAACCTGCGCCATGCACCGGCCGCGGCGAACATCGAGCACATTGGCTACTGCACCCCACCCGACTGGGTCGAGTTGTGGTCGCTGGACGGAGTCGACCGCCACGAATGGACCCCGGGCATGACCCTGCAGGACCTGCTGGCCAAACCCCCACGCGCCGCGCTGCGCGGTACCGATACCGCTGCCGTGGTCTCTCCCCTGGGTGAGGTCCACGAGTTTGGGGTCGCGCCCTGGAACCGCGAGAACACGGCAATTGCTCCCGGGACCCGGGTGATGGCGCATCTCCATATCCGTGACCTGGGAGGGTCGGTGGAGGGCGATCTGCTCAACCAGCGCCTGCCCCGCTTTCTCGCAACCCGCCTGCCGGGTGACAACTGCACAATTCGGAAAATGCCATGAACGCTACTCCTTTGCGCATGCGCCGCCGCAACCTGGTGGTCGCCGTGCTCCTCGGCCTGGGCCTGCCCACCGCACAGGCCGAGGAGTTCGGGCTTGGCCAGGGTCAGCGGGATACCGGCGGTATTGGTCTGATGCAAACCCCAACGGCCCGCACCGGTGATGCCGGCCACTTCGCCGCGGGCTGGAACCGCACCTTTCCCTACCGCCGCTGGAGCGTGTTCGTCCAGCCGCTCGACTGGATGGAACTCGGATTTCGCTACGTACAGATCGAGAACCGCCCCTTCCTGGCCGCGGGTGACGATGACCGCCACAACATCGACAAGGGGGCGGACCTGAAACTCCGCCTGGTCGAGGAAACCCGATTCATTCCGGAGGTCGCGCTTGGCTTTCAGGATCTGGGCGGCACCACCCTGTTTGGCGGTGAATACCTCGTTGCCAACAAACGCTGGAACAACTTCGACTTTTCTCTGGGCATTGGCTGGGGCTACCTCGGCAATCACGGCGACATCGAATCGCCACTTGGCTGGATTGACGACAGTTTCGACGAGCGGCCACGTTCCGCCGGTGGCGGACAGGGGGGCGAGATCGCGACGCATCAGATGTTCCGTGGCCCGGCCGCCCTGTTCGGCGGGGTCGAGTACCAGACGCCCTGGGACCGCCTGCTGCTGCAGGTCGAATACGAGGGCAACACCTATCAAAACGAGCCGCAGGACAACTTCCAGGAGCAGGATTCGCGCTTCAATTTCGGCGCGCGGCTGCGCCTGACCAACAATGTGGAACTGCATACCGGCTGGCAGCGTGGCAATACCGCGATGGTCGGGCTGCATTTCACGACGAATCTCGCGCGACTCTCACAGCCCAAGGCCGACGATCCGGCCCCGGTCGACCCCGCTCATGTGGAACAGCGCGACTGGGACGCGGTGGCCGCCGACCTCAACACCAATGCCGGGATATACGTCACCGAGATTCGTCAGGTCGGCGACACCATCGAGGTAACGGGCGAACCCAGCCGATTCCGCAACCTGAAACAATCCGAGGGGCGGGCCAACCGCCTGCTCGAGGCCCAGGCCGATGCCGGCATCCACACCTTCCAGTACCGCTGGCAGACGCTGGGCCTCGACCTGCGCGAGAGTCTGCATGACCGCGAGGCCTTCGGCCGCGCCCTGGCCTCCGCTGATCACGAAACCGACTACCGCCACAGCGTGCGGGTACGCGACATCGAACCCACCGCGAACGAGGATCGTGGCGAGGTCCTGTACGCAGCCGAGCCGCGCCGCTTTGAATGGGGGGTAGGGCCGTCTCTGGAGCAGAATTTTGGCGGACCGGATGGCTATTTGTATCGCCTGTCCGCCTATCTCGACGCCAGTTACCACCTCGCCCAGGGAACCTGGATCTCGTCGATGCTCTCGACGACCCTGGCCGACAACCTCGAGAACTACGAATACATTGCCGATTCGGATCTGCCCCGCGTGCGTACGCACATCGGTGACTATCTCGCCGAGACGAACGTCGGCATCACCAACCTTCAGGCTACCCATACCAAGCGCCTGGGCGACAACTGGTACGCGATGGGCTATGGCGGCATTCTGGAGACGATGTATGCCGGCGTGGGGGCCGAGGTGCTCTACCGTCCGTTCAACAGTCGCTGGGCCATTGGCGTGGATGCCAACTGGGTACGCAAGCGCGAATTCAACCAGCAGTTTGGCCTTCGGGACTATGAGCAAGTGACCGGTCATGTCACCACTTATGTCGACACCGGGATACAGGACATCCATGCGAGGGTGAGCGTGGGCCGTTATCTGGCCGGCGATTACGGGACCACCCTCGACTTCTCGCGCGAGTTTGCCAACGGCGTGCGGGTCGGGGCCTGGTCGACCTTCACCGACGCCGGCGAAGACTTCGGCGAAGGCAGTTTCGACAAGGGCCTGTACCTGTCAGTCCCCTACGACTCCTTCTTCTCGACCTCCAGCCGCAACCGGGCCAACATCGCCTGGCAGCCGCTGACCCGCGACGGTGGTGCACGCCTGAATCGGCGCCATCAGCTGTTCGACATCACCGAGGAGCGCCAGGTCGGCCGCTACTGGGACGAGCCCGACGCCACCTGGCGCTAGGGCCAGGTGGCGGGGCTCCGAATCCCGGGCACCCGCCTCC
This sequence comes from Thioalkalivibrio sp. ALD1, assembly GCF_000381245.1. Classification (NCBI taxonomy): domain Bacteria; kingdom Pseudomonadati; phylum Pseudomonadota; class Gammaproteobacteria; order Chromatiales; family Ectothiorhodospiraceae; genus Thioalkalivibrio; species Thioalkalivibrio sp. ALD1. Next base: position 159,763 of record NZ_KB906245.1, read on the forward strand.
CTCCACAGACCCTCCCCGCGTGCATGCACCCTTGTCCACAGCCACGCTCGACGCAACCAGACCACCTCTGAATCGAGAGGTCCGCGACGGTCGCACATCCCTGACCGGAACCGACCAGCAGGCTTCGCCCGCTCCCGAGATGCACCCGGTACGCTGGCTTTCAGCTCTCCACCGCCGGCCAGGGAATCCTCTCCAGCTGCCCGAACGACTGGGTACCCCAACGTCCGGTCGCCAGTTCAGGCTGCCACGATCATCCTCCAGGCATGCAGCTGGAACTTCGCCCCCACGCAGCTGGCACATTCGCCCCACACCGCCCAGGTTGCGGCGCGCCCAATGACGCACTGCACCCGAGCAGCGCCACAAAAAAGCCCCGGCAAGTGCCGGGGCCAGGGGTGAGCCAGTCGGGACCGCCGTTTAGAGACCCCTGGGACCACTCTATTTGTAGGAGTAGTGGTAGTAACCGTAGCCGTAACTGGTCGAGGCCTTGTACTCGATCGAGTTCAGGATACAGCCACGCACATCGACCCCCGCCGAATCGAGACGGTGCCGTGCCGACTCGATCTCGCGCAGCGGATTCATCTGGAAGCGCACCACCATCAAGGTAGTCGAGCACTGGCGCGCGACCACGGCGGCATCGGTGACCGCCAGGATCGGCGGCGTGTCGATCAGCACCAGGTCGTAGTCGCGGCTGAGCTGTTCCAGCATGCGGCTGAAACGGTCACTCATCAGCAACTCCGACGGGTTCGGCGGGGCACTGCCGCGCGCGATGTAGTCCAACCCCTGGGTGTCCGTGCGACGCAGCACCCCCTCCAGGGACTCCTGGCCTCCCAGGAACTCCGAAAGCCCCCCGTCGCTGCGCTGTCCGAAGGCGTGGTGCACATGCCCCTTGCGCAGGTCAGCATCGATGATCAGCACGCGTTGCCCCGCCTGGGCACAAACAGTTGCCAGGTTGACCGAGACAAAGCTCTTGCCCACATTCGGGCTCGGGCCGGTGATCACCAGACGGTTGTTTTCGGCCTCGAGCATCGCGAAGTGCAGGCTGCTGCGCAGGCCACGAAGGGCCTCGACGGCATCGTCGGCCGGATCCTGCGAGGCCAGCACGCCCCCGGGGACGTCATGGCCACGCGACTGGTTGCGCCGCTTCACCCGGCGCAGGAGATTTTCCTGCGCCCTGGAACGCGGCACGCTCGCGTAGACGGGGAGGTCGATACCTTCGATCTCCTCCTGCGATTCCACCCCGCGGTTGAACATCCCGCGCACTAGCACCAGCGCAATGGCCAGGCCACCGCCAAATACCGTGGACAGCATCACGATCATGTTTCGCTGCGGCTCGACCGGCGAGAGCCCCGCCTGGGCATCGTCCAGGATGCGGACATTGCCAACCGTGCTAGCACGGGCGATATCCATCTCCTGCATGCGATTGAGCAGCTGGACGTAGATGTCCTGATTAACCTCGACGTCTCGGTTCAGACGCAGGATCTGCTGCTGGGTTTCCGGCAGGGCGCTGACCTCCTGGTTCAGCCGGTTGCGCTCCTCCTGCAGCTTCTGACGCTTGTCGATCAGAGCCGCATAGGTCGGATGGCTGGGCGTGTACCGCCGGGAGATTTCGGCTTCCTCGAACTCCAGCTCGTTGAGCTGGCGCTCAAGGTTGACCAGCCGGTCGAGCACGGCACGCGTCTCCTGCGAGAGATCCACGCTGTCGCGCTCCGTGCGGTACTCGTTCAGTGCATCCTCGGCCGTTTGCAGTTGCTCCCGCACGTCCGGCACTTTGTCCTCCAGGAACTCGAGACTCTTCTCGGCCTCGGCGGCCTTGCGCTGAACGTTCTGCGTCAGGTAGATCTGGCTGATCGTGTTCAGGACGCGCTGAGCATGCTGCGGATCGGGATCGGTCAGCGTCAGGCTGAAGACACCACTCTCGCGACCCTGCTGGCCCGCTTCGAACTGCGTACGCAGGGTATTGATCGCAGCCAGACGCGAGCGGCGCTGGATATCGAAACGCGCACCCGGACCCGCGTCCAGCTCGGCCAGGCGCAGACGTACATCACCGTCGAAGAACTCCACGTCCTCGCCAACACGCCCCTCACCCAGTTCATTCTCGCCGTTGAGCAGGCGGTAACGATCGTCGTCCAGGACCTCCAGCGTAAAGGTGCGCCCTTCGTAGGCGCGGGCCACCTGGAACTCGCCCACGTTGATCGACTCGCCCGCCCAGACACTGGACTGGGCAAAGGCGGGGCGTTCCATGCCCCGGCGAACCAGGTAGTCGCCCACCACCGGCATGCGGTGCGGGCGCACCACCAGATCCAGCGCCTCCTGGTCGACCGTGCGCCCGAGCACCATGCGTGAACGCAAGATCTGCAGTTCCGCCTCGACCCGGGGCTCCTGGCCCAGCATCTCGCGCATGTTCGACAAGGGACTGCTAAAGCGTCCCATGTCCTCCACCTGCACCAGCGAATCCGCCTGATAGATCGGGGTGGACAGTGTCGAATAGGCCGCGCCCGCGAGGGCGAACAGCGCGGTGATGAATATGATCAGCCACTTGTGATCCAGCAACTGGCCAAGCAGTCGGCCAATATCCAGTTCGCCTTCCGGCACCCCGGGGGAATGGTTCTTTGTCATCGGGATATACCTGTGTCGGAGATCATCGGTTCAGCCGCGAAGCCCAGGCATCGGCGGCCTCCACGAGCAGGGCATGAGCCTGGGCGAAGACCTCGGGGCTCTTGCCGTAGGGATCGGGAATGTCGCGGCCCCGGCCGCCTTCCAGCCAGTGGCCAAAGCGCATGGTCTTGCCGAGCACCTCGGGGTGTTGTCCGCCCACCGCCTGGCGCTGGCCCTCACTCATCACCAGCACCAGATCGGCGTTGTGCAACCAGTCCGGTTCGATCTGCCGCGCCGTGTGGGCGGAGACATCCAGACCGTCGGCCTCGGCCAGGCGTAGCGCCTCGGGGTGGACGCCCTCCCCGACCATGGCCCCAAGGCCCGCCGATTCCACCGAGCGGTCGGGCAAACGGTCACGCAGCAGGGCCTCGCCCACGGGACTGCGGCAGATATTGCCGGTACAAACGACCAGAATCCGGTTAAACATGGCTAGAAGTCATCCGAGAGGCGGCGCACGTCGCGCGTGGTACGGGAGGATTGATAAACGGCGCTGACCGTGGGCAACAGCTGGCTGATCACGCGGTTCCAGCGGCCCAGCGACGTCGTCGTTACGTACACGATGTCCAGCGGCTCCAACTCGAATTCGGCACCCAGCATCAATGCGGAGGCGTTGCGCGCATCCAGCTGATAGACAGTCGCGAGCTTGTCGCTCTCGGGCGACGCACGGCGGATCACGAAGATGCCACTGGCATCCGCCCGGGTTTCGTTGAAGCCACCGGCCTGGCTGAGCGCATCCATCAGCGTCAACTGACCGCGGCCCAAGGGCAAACGCTGCGGGTCACCCACCTCGCCCATCACATAGACCTGCTGACCGGCGGTATCCGGGACATGCAGTACATCGCCATCGCGCAGGAGCCGGTTTTGCGACATGTCGCCGTAACGCAGCATGTCGTACAGCGAGATGACGATTTCCTCGCCCTCCCGGGTCAGGATCACCTCATGCCAGTTGGCGTCTTCGGCAAGCCCACCTGCATGGTGGATCGCATCCAGCACGGTCAGCGGGACATTGGTGACCGGCTGTACGCCCGGCTCGCGCACCGAGCCCGTCACCTGCACCTTTTGCGAGTTGAAGGCCGCCACGCGCACCTCGACCTGAGGCTCGTTCACGAAAGTCGCGAGGTCGCGGGCGATCCGGTCACGCACTTGGGAAACGGTGTACCCCTCGACTTCGACGCGACCGATATAGGGATAGAAGATGGTCCCGTCCGGGTGCACGGTATTGCCCGATTCGACGGCGGAACGCTCGCTCCCGGCCGGAATGGTCAGTTCAGGGTGTTCGTAGACAATGACGGCCAGCACGTCACCACGGCCGATGCGGTAGTCGTATTCGTCGAGATCTTGTGCCATTTCGTCACTGGCCTGGCGCAGATCGGGCGGTACCGATCGCGTCTCCTGGGCTCGAATCAGGCCAAAGGTAATCGGTTCGATATCGACGATGTCCTCGACCGGGGCGCTCGAGGTGCGCTCGGAGATGTGCCCGCCAGGGGCCCAGGCGCAGCCACCCAACACCACCGAGATGACCAGCAACAGGGTCCAGCGTACGGGGGGAATCTCGTTCATGGATCTTCCTCTTTTGCGCGTTTCCGCTACGCCCATGGCACCAGCGGTCGCGTCGTCACCTTGCGATTCATCGTGGCGAACCCGACCGGCTCCGCCTCAAGCGGGCTGACCATGTCACGAATGGCCCGGATCTTCGTCGAACTGGCGCAAAATATCGGCAGCCGACCCCTTGCCGGCAATGCCCCGATCCGAAACTTAAGGGGCTGATCACAGCTTCAGAGGATCGACCTCACGTTTCCCGCAAACGGCGTTGCGAGGCCATTCAGGCCGATGCTTGAATCCAACGCGTTCACCTCATGAACGAGTGCCCGGACCTCCGTCACACCGCACCGCGGATGACCTGAAGCCCGGGCACAACGGTCCCATTACATCCGACGAGGAAGAGGCGACATGAAAGTCCTGATCACCGGCGCGGCAGGTTTTATCGGCTCCCACCTGGCCCTGCGCCTGCTGGAGCGCGGCGACACTGTGATCGGTGTTGACGACATGAATGACTATTACGACCCGAGCCTGAAACGGGCCCGGCTGGATCGCATTCGCGCCCTGCCGGCCGCCCGCCGACGCTTTGTGTTCGAACACAAGGACATTGCGGATCGCGCGGCGATGGACCGGGTGTTTCGCGAGCACCGCCCGGAGCGGGTGGTGAACCTGGCGGCCCAGGCCGGGGTGCGTTACTCGCTGGAGAACCCGGCGGCCTATGTCGACACCAACCTGGTCGGTTTTGGCAACATCCTGGAGGGCTGCCGGCACAACGGCGTGGAGCACCTGGTCTATGCCAGTTCCAGCTCCGTCTACGGCGCCAACACCACGATGCCGTTCTCGGTGCACGACAACGTCGACCACCCGCTGAGCCTCTACGCCGCGAGCAAGAAGGCCAACGAATTGATGGCGCACACCTACAGCCATCTCTACAACCTGCCGGTCACGGGCCTGCGCTTCTTTACCGTCTATGGCCCCTGGGGTCGCCCGGACATGGCGCTGTTCCTGTTCACCCGGAAGATCCTGGCGGGCGAGCCGATCGACGTCTTCAACTACGGTCACCACCGGCGCGACTTCACCTACATCGACGACATCGTCGAGGGCGTGATCCGCACGCTGGATCGCCCGGCACAGCCCAATCCGGACTGGAGTGGCGAGACACCGGACTCGGCCACCAGTGCAGCGCCCTACCGGTTGTACAACATTGGCAACCACGAGCCGGTGGAGCTGATGCGCTACATCGAGGTGCTGGAAGACTG
>NZ_KB906246.1:0-148222 GCF_000381245.1 Thioalkalivibrio sp. ALD1
CTAGGGAGACGCTGATTTAATCGCGCGTCCGCGCTCGAGTCGCTTTTGCGTGGGAACAAGGCGCGGTGACTGCCGTGCAGTCATTCTGCACAAGGGAACCGCAACGCCGTTCCCGCGCCCGTTGTTGATCAAAAACGGGCGGCCGAGCCCCTGCAGTAAATGGCTTGCGGGGTTGGTGCCCCCTGTTCCCCGATCCTGCGTTGCGCCCCGAATCAATCAGCAACGGGCGGGTAGAACCACTACCCGCTACACGACGCGCCTTGTCTCGGAAAACAGGGGGCACCAACGCGGACGTGCGATCAAATCATCGTCTCCCTAGGCCTCAGATACCCAGCTCCCGCAGAACCTTGTCGATACGCGGCACCAAGTGCACATGTGGCGAGTCCTTGCGCACCAGCAGGTGCATCGAGGTCACGTCCAGGACGTTCGAGGAAGCCGCGACCCGATCCAGGGCATCGGCCTCGTCGGGGTAGGCCCGTTTCAGTTCCCGGATCGTGTGTTCGGTCACCTCGCTCATGTTGATCAGCACGTCCCCTTCGCCGGCCGCCAGGCGGCGCAGGTTTTCCGAAAGCGTTCCCTCGCGCTGCACGTCCAGGCCTTCCAAGTTGGCCTTGCCCCAGCCATTCCCGGCGTAGTCCAGCACACGGTAACCGGAAAAGTCCTCCAGATGTTCCTTGGCCAGCAAAGCATCGCGCTCCGGGTGATCCTCGCGTACAAATGCCACCCACTCCGGTTCGGCCAGGGCAACCTCACTCGCGACCAGATATTCCTCGCGCTCAGCCGTCATGGTGGTGATGATCGCATCGGCCTTGCCCTCCCTGACCAGACGTTGCGCCTCTTCCCATTCGTAAGGTTCATGGCGCAGTGGCACCCACAAATGGGCAAAGGCCTCCTGCATCAACTGCACGTAGTGGCCGACAAAGCGTCCGTCGCGGTTGATATACCCATATGGCGCCTCGTCCCGATCACCCGCGATATGAAACGCCTCGCGCTGATCCGCCACCGCAGGCACCGACAACATGCCCAATACCGCAATACCCGCTAACAGCCGTCCCAACATCGCTTACTCCCTCCATAGCATGCCGTCCAGACTCTGAATCCGCCGGTGGCCGGCATCCAGTCACTCAAGCCGCGGCGAGGTTCACCAGCGGCACCAGGCCGAACCACAGCACATAGGCTAGCGATACCGCCATCAGTCCGTCGATACGCCCGCCGGGCGCACCGCGCTGCCGCTCGCGCCACAGCATCCAACTCAGCCACAGCGCATGCGGCACGACGAAATAGGCAATGCCTGCATAGGCCCCCTGAGCCCAACCGGTCAGGTGGAATGCGGTTCCCGCAACCGCCGCCAGAACGGTGAACCCCAGCGCCACACCAAGGGCACCACCATGCCCCAGCCGCACCGCCAGGGTGCGCTTGGCCGCAGCCGCGTCCGCCTCGCGATCGGGAATACCGGACAGCGTAATCGACGGGATGATCGCAAGAAACAGCGGAAGGCTCAGCCACCAGGGCAGTGGATCCATCCAGTCCCCCGCGAGGAATACATACCCGCACAGCAACACGCCCAGGCTGTGGGTCAGCGCGACATCCACCTCCCCCAGCCCGCGGTAACTGAGCTTCACAGGTGGCGCCGTATAACCAATCGCCAGCACTGCCAGCACCCCCGTCACCACGAGCAGCGCAACAAGATCGCCAGGCGCGACCGCGAGCAGGGCCGCAAAGGCCGCTGCGAAGCCCCCCAGCGCCACCACCGTACCCGTGGTTATCTCGCGCAGCGACAGCCGCCCCTCCACCAGCACCCGCGAGCCGCCGGTAAACGGGCCGTAGAAGCGATTGCGGCGATCGGAGCCAAGGTCCACCCGTTCATTGACGAGAACCGTGGCGACCTCCAGCAGGAACAGGCACAGATAGCCCAGCCAGAACGCCGGATTACGCAACAGGCCTTCTTCCGGCGCTGCGGCGAGCGCCCCCACGGTATAGGCGACGAATGTCATCGGGTAGAACTGCAGTCGCAAGGCCTGTAGCCAACCACCCAACTTGAACGCCACCCGCTCACGCAGGCTCTCGCGCCCATGCCGCAGACGCAGCCCTTCCTGGCGTGCGCGTTCGAGCCAGGCCTCGCGCTTTCGGTCGTCGGCCTCGCGCACCGAGCCCAGCATGAGTGAACGCACCGGGCGGATGCCGCAAAAACCCAGGGTTGCCCGCGCCATCGCGTTGATTCCCGGCTGTCGATACATCAGTCGATGAATCAGTACCGGTGTGTCCATGGTGGTAATCAGTTGGGCGGATCGGCCCTGCAACAGACCCTCGTATCCGGTGCCGCCCTCGCAGTTTCGGAAGGCAAACTCCGGCGTCATTACCCGATCAAGAAAGCCCTTGAGAAGGGCCGGCATGGTGCCCCACCAGGTGGGAAAGACGAATACAAGATGATCGGCCCAGGCGACCAGTGCACGCGCCGCATCCAGATCGTGTTCCAGCGCCTGCTGATTCGGTGACGGTGTATGAACGTAAGGGTCAAAATCCAGGTTCGCGAGATCCAGGGAACGCACGTCCACACCGGCGGACCGCGCCCCGTCACGGTAGGCCTCGGCCAGCGCGCCGCACAGGCTGTCAGTACGCGGGTGGCCCAGGATCACGAGCACCTTCACGCGCGGTGGCTCCCGGCAAGGGGCTCGCGACCGCTACGCCCCGGATCGGGGGATGTGGTGCATACCGGGTTGCCTCCCTGCATACTCGACGTTCTCCGAATCCCGTCTTTGACCATGCCCACGATCGAACACCAGGCCCACATCCGAGCGGACCGACCCGATGTATTCGCTCTGATTACGCGGGTCGAGGAGTTCGTCCATTACAGCGAGGCTATCGAAACGATAGCGCGCGTCGGGGAGGCCCGCTACCGATGGGTGGTGCGCATCGCCGGCATTCCCCTGAATTTCGATGTCGAGATCACAGAATCGGAAGCTCCGGAGCGTTTTTCCTGGCAATCGCTGACCGGCGTGCAGAATCACGGGACCTACCATCTGACACCCGCGCAAGGGGGCACGAACATCCACCTGCTTCTCGAATACGAACTCGACAACCCATTGTTGGAAAAAACGATCCGCCAGGCGGCCAAACCGCTCATCGAGACCTTGAGCCGGGAGATCATCGGCAACGTGGAGGCGGAGTTGCACAAGACATCGGGGGAAGACGCAGACCGAGAGGGCCCGCGCAAGGGTCGTCAGGCCCGGTTTCCGGATGGGCCCAACAAGTAGCGCTGCTGGTCCGGGCTCTCGATCGCTCCGGGGCGCGCCCCGCGCACCGATCCGATGGCCTCCTCCGGCGCGAGGCCCCGCTCGATCAGTGCCAAGGCCGCAATCGTCCCCGCGCGGCCAAACCCGCCACCACAGTGAAAAATTACCCCCTCACCCGCATCCAACCGCCGGTGCACCTCGGGGCCGACCTCGCCCCATCGTAACTCCCATGGGCGATCCGGGGCCGCCATGTCACCGATCGGCAGGTGCAGCCACTCCATCCCCGCCGCATGCACGGCATCGCCCAGCTCGGGCACACCCAGCGCGTCCAGCTCATGCCCCTGGTTCAGCGTGACCACGGCCGTCGCTCCCCAACTGCGGATCGCAGCCAGATCCGCCACCAGATCCCGCTGACCACCGGGCGCACCCGGCTCGCACTTGCCGGGACAAGGCGTCATCCCGATCGTTCCGCCCTCTGGCAGGCGCACCGTGCCAATCTCGAGGGGGCTGGCCGGAGTATCGTCAGTCTGAGTCATCTAGTCTCTCTCGATCGTCAGGCGCCAGGGCCAGTCGTTCCGATCCTGGGCCCGCGAAGGACCCGTCTGCGAACCAACCCCGTATCCCCCAATCCTACCGGTATGGACACCCCGTTATTCATCCTCGGCCTCCTGTTGATCGCCAGCCTGACCACATTCTTCACCGGCGTACTGCCCTATCCCATCGGATGGATCATCCTGATCATCGCCTTCATCGCACGCTTGCTCTTTAGCCCGAAGTGCTCGATCGCGTGATTCGCTACCACGATCTCGAGATCCACTAGGCCTGCTGCCGAAGGCGGAGTATGAAGGCCCTGCTGGGGCCTCCTATTTTGCTCAGACCCACCGGATTTCCGGGCCATGCGGGCCTACACTTCAAGGCGATTCTTGTACATTTGTGACGGAGGCCCCATGCGTTTCCGGGACCGCACCGACGCCGGCCGACGGCTGGCACAAGCCCTGGACCGCTTCCGTGGTCAGCCCGGGGTCGTGTTTGCCCTGCCACGCGGAGGCGTCCCGCTGGGGGCCGAGGTCGCCCGGCACCTCGACATGCCCCTGGATCTCGTGATCCCGCGCAAGATCGGCCATCCGTTTCATCCCGAATACGCCATCTGCGCCGTCCCGGAACGCGGCGAACGGGTCTGCAACCCCCGCGAGGAAGAACGTGTCGACCCGGAATGGCTGGAGCAAGCCGAAGCGCGCGAGCGGGCCGAGGCTCACCGACGGCGCGAACTCTATTGCACCGCTCCCGCCCCGGACGTCACCAACAAAATCGCGATCATCGTCGATGACGGCATTGCCACTGGCCTCACCATGCGCGCAGCCATCCGCGATGCACGTCAGCGCCACCCGAGCCAGATCGTCGTAGCGATCCCCGTAGCGCCCGCCGACACGGCGGCACTGCTCGAGACAGAGGTCGATTACGTAGTGACCCTGGACACCCCGCAGTACTACCGAGGCTCGGTCGGGTCCTACTACGAATCCTTCGAGCAGACCTCCGACGACGAGGTCATCCATCTGCTGGCCACCGCATATCGTTCCCGGAAACCCGATGTCTCGCGCTGAACAACACGACGTAACGCTCGTACTGGATGGCCAGCCCCATCAGGGCATCCTCGGCCTGCCCGCCAGGCCTGTCGGGCTGGTCGTGTTCGCGCATGGAAGCGGCAGCAGCCGGCTAAGCCCACGCAATCAACAGGTCGCCCATGTGCTGCAGGCCGCCGGCCTTGCAACCCTGGTGTTCGACCTCCTGACGGAGGCCGAAGACCTCACCTACCAGGGCCGCTTCGATATACCGCTACTCGCCCAACGCCTGCTGCAGGCCTGTGAATGGGCGGCTTCCGAACCTCGACTCGCGCGACTCGCGGCAGGACTTCTTGGGGCCAGCACCGGAGCCGCCGCGGCACTCCTGGCCGCAGCAGAAGCCCCCGACAACATCCACGCCGTCGTCTCCCGTGGCGGGCGTCCGGACCTCATCGGCAAGGCGCTGGCCCGGGTCGAATCACCGACCCTGTTGCTTGTCGGTGGCGAAGACAGCCTGGTGATCGAACTCAACCGCGAAGCGCTTTCGCTCATGCACGCAACGCGCAAGCTCGTGACCATTCCCGGCGCCAGCCACCTGTTCGAGGAACCGGGCACGCTGGAGCAGGCAGCCGACCTGGCAGCCGCATGGTTTACCCGCTGGTTACGTTCCAGGTAGGCGGCCTGCTGGTCCCTTCCAGCAGTCTCTTCAGGGTATCCAGGTCCTTCTCTAACGCGTCGCGATCCGAGGCAAACTGCTCGGCGGACATCCCCGGCTGCCGGAAAAGGCTGAACACAAATTCGCTCCCCTCGCCGTTCGGCAGGACGCGCATGGGGTTGCGGACCACTTCGCCCGAGGGCAGTTCGACATCGTGGTCCATCACGCCGAGATCGTTGGGTAGCGCAAACCGAACTCGGACGGTTCCGAGCGGCCCATCCAGCAACCACGCATCCCCCTCCTTCCGAACCTCCGAACGTGCCAGTCCTTCGGCCCATAAAGGGAGATTCCCGGGATCGGAGGCAAAGGCATAGACATCCGCCGAAGAGCGGGCGATGTAGACGGTCACATGCACCACCTCCGCCATGCCTCGAGCGCCAACCTCCATCTCACCGGCCTTCGTAGGCCCGTACCAGAGCCGCAACGTCGAATTTCTTCATTTTCAGAAATGCCTGCGTGATCCGGGCCAGCGCCTCAGGATCGCCCGATCGCATCATCTCGTCCATCACCACGGGGACGATCTGCCAGGACAGTCCAAACTTGTCCTTCAGCCAGCCACATTCGACCTCCTGCCCGCCATCGGCCGTCAGCTGACCCCAGTAGTAGTCGATCTCCTGCTGGGTATCGCACTTGACCATGAACGATATTGACTCGTTGAACGGGACCAGCGGGCCCGCGCTGATCGCCTGGAACTCCTGCCCCAGGACGAAGAAGGTAACGACCTCCACCGAGCCGGACGGTGTGTCTTCCAGGGTTACGGTGCTCTCGACCCACGAATTCTCGAAAACCGAGGCGTAGAACTCGGCCGCTTCCCTGGCCTGATGCTCGAACCACAGGTGCGGCACAAGCTTTTGCTGAACGGTTGCCATGATGTCTCTCCCGTACCTCCGGGCTGTACTACTCGGACATCACACCCACTCATTGGCTCCGTGCTCGAATCCACCGCGATAGGGACTGCCGACACAAAAACGATGGCCACTCGGCGCCTGCATCACCACCCAAGCCTCGTGCCGGGACACAACGGTCGCGCCCTGGCCCTCCAAACGCGAAACCTCGGCCTCGATCGAGTCGGAGTCGATATCCAGGTGTGCGCGCGGCTCGTGATCCACGCGCTGGATGATGACCTGCACGTCCCCGGGCGGCGTGACGAGCTGGATGAAGCCGCTGGCCGCATCGAAGTCCTCGGGCATCGGGAAGCCCAGTGCGCTGGCCCAGAAACGCGCCTCGGCCGCCAGGTCCGGCGTCCGGCAGTCAATCACGATGTTTCCGAGTCGGCTCTTGTGCATGGTGTCAGGGGACAACACGGCACGCGCCCATCCCCAAAGCCACCGTTCGGTTCGGGAGAACACGCTGATGGGCGTGTTCTCCCGCCCCGTTAGCGCGGCTTGCAGGCCAGCCCGTACTCGAAGGTATGGATCTTGAAGCCTTCGGGAAACGCCGCCTTCAGCCGGCGTTCGAACTCGGCGTAGATCTCGGCCTTGTGCTGCTGGACATCCCAGTCGCGGCTGTCGCAATCAACCCCCTCGACGTCCAGCTCCATGTTCAGCTCCAGATCCGGAGCCATTTGCAGTCGGATTGTCGGCATCTCGGTTCTCCTTCCGTTTCGCTGGGCCCTAGGGAGACCCTGATTTAATCGCGCGTCCGCGCTCGAGTCGCTTTTGCGTGGGAACAAGGCGCGGTGACTGCCGTGCAGTCATTCTGCACAAAGGAGCCGCAACGCCGTTCCCGCGCCCGTTGTTGATCAAAAACGGGCGGCCGAGCCCCTGCTTTCAATGGCTTGTGGGGTTGGTGCCCCCTGTTCCCCGATCCTGCGTTGCGCCGCTTGCGGGTAGAACCACTACCCGCTGCACGACGCGCCTTGTCTCGGAAAACAGGGGGCACCAACGCGGACGAGCGATTAAATCAGCGTCTCCCTAGAGGACGGGCACCAGCAGCAGCGCCATGATGTTGATGACCTTGATCAGCGGGTTGATCGCCGGGCCCGAGGTGTCCTTGTACGGGTCGCCCACCGTGTCGCCGGTGACGGCCGCGTGGTGAGCCTCGGAGCCCTTGCCACCGTGGTGCCCGTCTTCAATATACTTCTTCGCGTTATCCCAAGCCCCGCCACCGGCGGTCTGGGAGATCGCCACGAACAAGCCGGTCACGATCGTCCCGATCAGCAGGCCACCCAGGGCCTCGGTACCAAGGAACACACCCACCAGTACCGGCACCAGCACCGGCAACAGCGAGGGCAGTATCATCTCGCGGATCGCCGCACTGGTGAGCATGTCCACGGCCCGGGTGTAGTCCGGCTTGGTGGTGCCCTCCATGATCCCGCTGATCTCGCGGAACTGGCGCCGCACCTCGTTCACGATCCCCGAGGCCGCGCGGCCGACCGATTCCATCGTCATCGACGCAAACAGGAACGGGACCAGACCTCCGATGAACAGCCCGACAATCACATTCGGGTTGCTCAGCTCGAAGTTGTGACCATCCCCGGTGTGACGCACCAGCTCGTGGGTGTAGTCGGCGAACAGCACCAGCGCCGCGAGGCCCGCCGAGCCAATCGCATAGCCCTTGGTCACCGCCTTGGTCGTGTTGCCGACCGCATCCAGTGCATCGGTGGTTTCACGCACCTCCGAGGGCAGATCGGCCATTTCCGCGATACCACCGGCGTTGTCGGTAATCGGGCCGTACGCATCCATCGCCACGATGATCCCGGTCATCGACAGCATGGTGGTGGCGGCAATCGCGATGCCGTACAGGCCCCCGAAGGCATAGGCGACGAGGATCGCCGCGCAGACTGCCAGCACCGGCGCGGCGGTAGCCTTCATCGACAGTGCCAGACCGGCAATGATGTTGGTCGCGTGGCCGGTGGTCGAGGCCTCCGCCAGATGGCGGACCGGACGGAACACGGTGGAGGTGTAATAGTCGGTGGCGACCATGATCACACCGGTCAGTACCAGACCCACCAGCGCCGCGCCATATAGCCGCAGGGCCGCTCCGCTCTCGATCCCCATGCTGGTGGCCAGCGCGTTGTCCGGCACCAGCACCAGCGTAATCGGCAGGAATGCCACCGCGGCCAGCCCGCCGGATACCATCAGGCCCTTGTAGAGCCCCTTGATGATCTCCGAGCCCTCGCGTGCCTTGACTGCAAAGGTGCCGATAATCGAAGCGAGGATCGCCCCACCACCCAGCACCAGCGGATACACCGCGGCCATCAGCCCCAGCTCGGGCAGCAGCAGCGTTCCCAGGATCATCGTGGCGATGATGGTAACCGCGTAGGTCTCGAACAGGTCCGCGGCCATCCCGGCGCAATCACCGACGTTGTCGCCCACGTTGTCGGCGATCACGGCCGGGTTGCGGGGATCATCCTCGGGGATACCCGCCTCGACCTTGCCCACCAGATCCGCTCCGACATCCGCGCCCTTGGTGAAGATGCCGCCGCCAACACGCGCGAAGATCGAGATCAGGGAGCCGCCCAGCGCCAGACCGACCAGCGGCGAAAGCCCAATGTCAGCTCCCTCTGGCGTGAGCCACCAGAGCACCGCGAAGTAGCCCGCGACCCCCAGCAGCCCGAGTCCGACCACCAGCAGGCCGGTAACCGCACCCCCGCGGAAGGCCACATCCATTGCGGCTTCCAGCCCTGACTTGGCAGCCGCGGCGGTTCTCACATTGGCGCGCACCGCCACATGCATGCCAATGAAGCCGGCGGCACCCGAAAGCACGGCACCAATCAGGAACCCGACCGCGGAGCCCACACCAATGACCAGCCACAACCCGACGAACAGCACCACGCCGACCACCGCAATGGTCGTGTACTGCCGCTTCATGTAGGCCGATGCGCCTTCCTGCACCGCACGGGCAATGCGCTGCATTTCCTGGGTTCCCTCCGATTGCGAGAGCACCCAGCGAATGGAAAACAGACCATAGGCCAGCGCGGCAACGCCGCACAGCAGCGCAAACACGAGGCCAAAAAATGGCATGGACATGGACTCCCCCTTCGATACGTCGTGGCACAAGTAATCCGGGCGTCGGGCACCCGCGACGGCCGACAGTCAGGCTGCCGACAGCCGCAACTGCCCGGCGCGAATCCGGGCATCCGGTTTGTGCTGCTGCCAGGTCGCGCATCCGCGCGACCGTCAAGGCGCGCGGCCACCGCTGATGCGGGGCGTACGTACTACCTCGACAAACGTATCGGGGGATGGTGGGTCTGATCGGAAAAACGTCGCAGGACAGACCGCAAAAACCCCTTGCAATGCTGGGGAACTTACGTGGTGCCATGCGGGGCGTCAAGCGCGGCGTTCATCAGGCGCAGAGGTACAGGCATGGTCCATGGTGCTTCAGTTGCCAGACCTCTCGGGCGTGAATGGCCAGGAACCGGGCGGTCCGTCAAGCAGGTTGCGCGCGGCTGCCCACCACGAACACGCAAAAATCCAGTAAGATCGTTGGCTTAAGCCATGAAACAAACCGAACACCGCCAGGCATCTCGATGACCAGTGCCACAACCGACAAGGATTGTTATTTCTGCCGAGTAGCGGCCAGACTGGCCGACCCGCTGATCTACGAGAACGACTCCTTCGTCGCCCTGTTCGACACGAACCCGGTCAACCCGGGGCATGCGCTCGTGATCCCGCGACGCCACGTCGTGTCCCTGTTCGAACTCGATGAAAAAGAACAGTCGGACTACTTCGACGCGATTTATGGCGTCCGGCAGGTGATCGAAAATACCGACCTGACCAAACTCTACCGCAGCATGCTGGTTCGCGAGGATCTGCGGGAGCGCCCGAAAGACCACATCGAAGGCGTACTGGAACTCCCCTTTCTAGGCAATCAGCCCGATGCCTACACGGTCGGCAACAACGACGGCCGTATGGCGGGGCGTAGCATCGATCACCTGCACGTGATCGTTCTCCCCCGCTACGAGGGCGACGTCGAAGACCCGCGAGGCGGCATCCGCAACGTCATCCCGGACCGCGCCAACTACCACAGGCCGCCGCACGCCCGCGTTCACACCGACCGTGTGGGATCCCAATAGCCCCACCGACCCAAGTGGCAAAGGCCGGCGCACCAAACTTGGCATCCGGCATTCCAGACTACCCCGCTCACGCAGAGGCCCCATCCCGCTACAATACGAAGAACCACCTTGCCACCGGGGGTTCCGATGACGGCTGCACACATCCCCTGCCAAAACGCTTTCCGGTTACTGCTCCTGATCGCCTCCCTGTGGCTTCTGGGGAGTGCGGCCAGCGCTGAAGAAGACCCCGGCGCACGCCTCGCCCATGAAGGCAACGAGCGCGGTGCGACCGCCTGCATCCAGTGCCATGGCGAACAGGGTCAGGGCCAGTCGCAGCCCCCATTCCCGCGCCTGGCGGGACTGCCAAGGGAATATCTGATCGAGCAGATGGAGGCCTATCGGGAAGGCCTGCGCCCGAACGCCACCATGGCGCAGATCGCGCAGAATCTGGACGACGACGAGATCGAAGCAATCAGCCGCTATTACGCCGAAATGGAACCGGCAGGCGGCCCGCACGACGTGCCGGACAATCTCGTCAACAAAGGGCGTGAGATCGCCCTCGATGGGCTGCCAGAACGCAACATTCAGTCCTGCGCCTCCTGCCACGGCGAAGAGGGGCGCGAGCGCAATCCCAGCCTGCCGCCACTGGCCGGCCATCCCCCCCAGTACCTGATGGCACAGCTCCAGGCATATGCCCACGGCGCGCGCGAAACCTCGCTCGCCGGACTGATGGAGGGTATTGCCAGCGAGCTGGAAGAAGAAGAAATGGCGGCCCTGGCGGCCTATTACGCCTCCCTGCCGGCCAGCGAAGAATAACCGGGGCTCGCCGGGCCCGGTCCATTCAGCCGGCCCTAATCCGGTCCCACCGCCCTCGTGGCTGGCTCAGACATTGCGGTCGGACCGTGATAGACCCCAGTCAGCGGAGGCGCGATCTACCGCTCAAGCGGCCTGCCTACTCTACCGAGGTTATCAGTGCCGACAGGTAATGGATCGCCAGCACCAGAATCACGACCCCCAGCAGCAGCGTCAGCGCCGCGTGAGGCACGTAGCGCTGTAGCCGCGCGCCGACATACATGCCCAAGGCGCCACCGATACCAAACAGCACACCCAGCTCCCAGTCCGGCCGCGTAGCGACGCCGGGTGGCGCGGGCAACAGGCTGTACATCAAGATACCCGCGATGGACGTGATGAAGGTGGCCGCCAATGCCGCACCTGCCACCGTGTAAACCGGCAAGCGGAAGATGGCGACGCAAAACGGTGCAATGAGTGCACCGCCGCCGATCCCGTAGATGCCGCCGATGATACCGACGGCGAAGGCCAGCAGCGCCATCGCCGGAAGGCTGAACGAGTGCGTGTCTCCCCCGAAGGTGAAGGTAACCCTGAAGGGGTCCACCGTCCGTGTACGTGCGACTGAGCCCGTCGCCATTCCCGATGTCCCCCAGCGGGCTTTTCCCCGCCAGGGCGCGAGATCGGTCAGCAAGCGCAAGGCGAGATACATGAGCACCATGCCGACGAAGACCTTGAACAGGGCCGGCTCGTACAGGTGATAGACCCGTACGTAATAGCCAACTCCTACACCGGGCAGGGTTCCCGCGACGATCACCCAGTTGAGCGACCACAGCATTCGCCCTTCGCGGAAAAAGCGGTAGACACCCGAGGGTATGGCAACAAGATTGAAGACCAGGTTGGTCGCGCTCACCGATGGGGCCGTGTAGTTCAGCACACTCATCTGAAACGGCAACAGCAGGAATGCCCCGGAGACACCCACCATGGCCGTCACCAGCGAGATGAGAAAGGCGATCAGCGGTGGCAGCCACAGGCTCGTTTCCACGCCCGATCGTGCAAACTCGTATTGGAGGAATTCCAAGGCGAGCCCCCTCGTTCTGACACAGATTCAGCGAGGGGACACGAACCCCTGCTGGCGCCCTGTCATGCCCGTCGCGATGCTCTGCCATCATGCCCAGCCGGGATCCACCGCCGCCGGCTCCGACCCGCTCAGCCCGTAAGGATGGGCATACCCAGAAGCGGCCAGATCACCAGCACCGAGAAGGCAATCACAACCGTAAGCACAATGCTGGCGGGAACGCCGGTACGGAAGAATTCCCAGGTGGAAAACTGACCGGACTGGTAGGCGATGGCATTGGGTGCGGCACCCACCAGGAACAGGAAGGGCATGCCAGTGGCGACCAGCGCCACGAACAGCACAACATGCGGACTCACGCCCATGTAGCCGGCCATAACCAGCGCGACCGGCAGCACGATGGCAATGGCAGCCACATTCATGATGACGTTGGTCATCACCACGAAGAACAGGCCCAGCCCCAGGACGAACAGCAGCCAGTGGGCGCCCTCGAACATACCGAGCCAGGTGATCGCCAGCCATTCGGCGGCCCCGGTCTGCCACAGGCAGAACCCGATACTCATCGCACCGCCGAACAGCAGGATGATGTTCCAGGGGATCTCCTCGAGTTCCTTCAGCGTGAGCACGCCCAGCGCGAAGAACAACAGCGTCGTCACCAACAGGATTGCCGGGCGGGAGACGGGCTCGAGCGCCGGGACCATGGCCTGCAACGCCAGTACCAGCACGGCGCCCAGAACGATGAGTATCGTGAGCCACTCGTCCCGCTTCATCGACCCCAGTTCCTGGTAGCGGCGCTCGGCCACTTCGGTTAGACCTTCGATGCGCTTTTTCTCCGGGGGGAAGAAGATCAGCATCATCCACCAGATGAGTACCGTCATCAGCAGCCCGACCGGCGCCAGATAATAGGTGACCTCGAAAAAGCCAACGTCGATATCGGCCACGTCCCGCGCAAAGGAGACCCCCACGATCCCGCGCGCCGAACCCAGCAGCGTGATGATCGAGCCAGCCCCCGCCGCGAAGGCCATCCCGATGAACAGGCCCTTGCCGAAGCGTGTCGGGCGATCCCCCGCGTCATACAGTGAATAGATCGCCAGCAGCACCGGGAAGATGGTCGCCGCCACCGCGGTGTGGGCCATGACCAGGGTGAGCGCGACCGTCACCAGGAACGTGCCCAGGTAGATGGTACTGGTGCGTTCCCCGACCAACATCAGCATGCGATAGGCAAGCCGTTGGGTGAGCCCCGACTTGGTGAACGCAATGCCAATCACCAGCGAGGCGAAGATGAACCACACGGCCGGATCCATGAAATTCCCGAATGCCACTTCGGGCGGGCGGATCAGGAACAGGGCCTGGAAGACACCGATCGCAATCGCGGTAACGCCGATCGGTATGGGGGTGAACACCCACCAGATGGCCGCCAGCAGGAACAGCCCCAGTGCGGCCTTGCCGGCGTCGCTCAGCGGGAATTCCTCGCCGGCCGGGTCGACCGCCGGGGCCGGAGCGTCCATGAACCAGAACAGGAAGAAGACCGCCAGTCCGGCGGCCAGGATCAACCAGCGCCGCCAGTCCAGCGTGTTCGGTGCTGCGCTGTCTCCCGGGTCGTCTTTCGACTCCGATCTAGGCTCCTCGCTCATGGACTTCTCCCAGTACGTGCTTGACGACCAGGTCGAAGATATCGGCCAGTCGCAACGCCCCGACCACCTTGTCCTCCTTGACGACCGGAAGCACGAAGGCACCGCACGCGACCATTTCCTCAAGCCCGTGCGCCAGCATGTCGTCACGGGAGAGCACTTTCCTCACTGGTTCCGCCAGATCGCCCGCGGTGTGCGAAGCCAGGTCGAGCCTTGTCTCCAGCTTGTCCGCCAGCAACCGCTCCCAGAAAACCTGCATGGCCACGTTCTCGCCGGAATCGGCCCGACCCCAGTACCCCTGGGCGGCACCACGGGCTTCCCGCTTGAGCAGCGAGGGCTCGATCGCTTTGAGCAGCGTGTGAATCGACAGGATCCCTTCCAGGCCGCCATCCTCCTTCAGGACCAGAAGGTGGCGAAAATAGGGAGTCCCATCCTTGCAGGGCTGGTGCCCCAGGGCCGTCAGTGCATCTTGTATGGTCGCGGTGGAAGGCAGGTGTGGATAGAGCTCGAGGGGAATCATAAACTCCCCGATCAGAAGTCGGTTCGGATCGGCCATCCCCTGCCCCTTTCAGAAACGCGTTTCCACGGAATCCGGGCGATCGGCGCACCCGCCTGCCGGCTCAACACACTCTGTTCAACAATAGACCGTAGACAAGAATGCAGCCAGCAGAAGGGCAACAGGCCAGGGATGGCCCGGCAATTCTTGGCGGTCAGCACGTGGCGTAGTGCCCCACACTGACCCGCAGCCTGGCGTGAAATCGCTGTCGTGTGTCCAGGCCCACTGTTGCCTTCACCCGTATGGTGCACGCTCAGTGCTGAGCGCCCTCCCGGTGCTGGAAGTGAACCGGCTGCTCGGCGGGTGCCCTGGCGCTTCCGCCCGTACCGTGCGGACAGATGAACTCGTCGGCCTGGAGGGGGTCTTCGAGCGGGCACTTGAAGGGCGTTGGGTCCACATTGAGGCGGGCGCACTCGTCGGCGAGTGCCTCGTCCAGCCATGCCGCGGTCTCCGGATAGGGGGAGGCGGCATTCTGCTCCCGCAGCAGCGGCAGCAAGACGCCCTGCCACCCTCCCAGATGGTCCGTCAGGAATCGGACCACGGCTTCATGGGTTACCTCCGCGTGTTCGTCCCACCCCTCGGAAATGGCGTAGGCCTCCTTGACCAGCAGGATCCCGTAGAACCCCAGCTGAACGGCCAGGTGATCGGGTCGCTCGGCGTCCTCATCCGACGTGTCGAGGCCAAAGGCCTGGTAGAAGCCGCTGATATCCGCCAGCAGCGGACCCGGCCCGGCGAGCTGGGTACTGCCAGCATAAGTGGCCGAGTGTAGGGAACAGGCCGTCCGGCCCATGAACAGGCGCGTGTACTCCGCCCTAAGGGTTTCGTCGTCGGCTGCTGCCCAGACTTCCACCACCGAGGATCCCGATGGAAGCACGGCGAGGATCTGGGGAGTAACGGCCGCTTCCAGTGCCTGGTGGATCCTCGCGCCGTCCCCGAGTCCTGGATAGGCAAAACAGGTGCCCAGAATCCGAAATCGGTAGGCCCGCGCGAGGAGATCAGAGATCTGGGGCTCCGGTGATTGGTTTTGCGCGCTGCACATGTGCTCACTCCTCGACCTTAAGGTCGATCCAGCTGGACCAGGACTTGCGGCCACCCACTTCGCGGTTTCCCCCGTCCCAGACAGCGAAGGCTGCAAGGGTATCGGTTCCCGGGGAGAGATCGGGATCGCCGGGCATCACTTGGTTGGCGGGCCGTGTGATCGCAACGCGCCAGGTCCCGTCCTCCCAGACACCCCAGCCGTCGGCATGCTGCATGGGTTTGACGGTGAGGCTGCCCCATCCCTCCGCCATCTGTTCCAGCACGGGGCTTTCGAATGGTCGGGCCACCGGATTATCCACACCCATGGCCCCGGCAAAGGCCCGGGCGTCGGTGACTCTCAGCACCTCGTCCGGATAAACGTCGACCAGGGCATAGGGATAGAGATCCCTTATGTCCGGCTCTCCATCGACCAGATCGCGCTGAAACGCGGCCCGCCACTGGAGGATGTTCACCTTGCCCCCAGGATTGCCCATCATCGGGCTGGCGGGTCCCTCCACGGGAAACTGGACCGCCACCTGGTCGCCAAAGGCGTCCGTCAGGAACCAGTCATCGCGGGTGTCGTCCTCCCATTCGATCAGGATCCCGAGCCAGGTCCCGTTGTTGACGGCCCTGACCGTCAGCTCGGTCACCGCGATATCGGCGTGATGAGGCCGCGTGACCTGCTGGGGGTTCAGGCGTACCGTCACAGTGGGCGCCTCTTCCCAGAACGCCGCCTCCGGATCGTTGAAGGGCCCGGTGGCATCCACCGGGACTGCGCGCAGGGTATCGGCCGCGGCCATGGGTGCCACGACCATGGCCACCACCAGGGTGGCCAGGCTGCGGTGCAATGCGGTCTTGTTCATGGCTGGCCCTCCTGTCAGGTCACATTGGTCCGGTGCACGTCGAGATCCGAGTCGTACTCGACCCGCATGTAGATGGGCTCGCGCATCGGTACCCGCACCACCTCGGCGCGTTTGGCGTCGTAGCCGATCACGTTCCTTCCCTCGACCTTGAAGTGGTGAATGATCTCGGGGGTGGCGCCGAACAGGAGCATCGCACCCAGCAGCTGGGGGTCCTCACTCGCACGCTTGTAGGTGTCGATGGCGTCCTCCACGCCCCAGCCGAACATCTGCCGCAGGTACTGCGGCGGGACATGGATCGGCGGGATATAGAAGGTGTTCGGCTCCAGGCCAAACTGGGGGTAGAGCGGCTTGCCGATCTTGGCCACATGGATCAGGTAATCCATGGGGTTGTCCTCGCGGATCTCGTCGGGCCGGGAGATGAAGCCCTGGAGCCGGATCTTGCCGATGCAGGTGATCGTGCACTGGGTCTGCCGGTTGTTCTCGATGGCCGGGTAGCAGCCGATGCACTTCTCCGACACACGCGTAACCGGGTTGAACATCACCTTCTTGTAGGGACATCCCTTGACGCATTCCCGGTAACCCCGGCAGCGCTGCTGGTCCAGGAGAACGATCCCGTCTTCCGGCCGCTTGTAGATGGACTGCCGGGGGCAGGCGGACAGGCAGGCGGGATAGGTGCAGTGATTGCAGATGCGGGGCAGGTAGTACATCCACTGCATGTGCGGCATGGTCAGCAGCGCCCCCTGCTCCATGGATCCGGTGCAGTCGTCTTCCCCGATGTTGGGATAGGCCCAGTCCTCGTCATCGGGTGTATAGCCCAGGACGATCTCGCCATCCGGGGCCGCCTCGAACAGGGTCCTGCCCTGGTATTCGGGGCCATCCATCTCCTGCACGCCGTGCTTGTCCAGAATGTTCACATCCCAGCCCAGCGGGTAGTAGCCGTAGGGCTTGGTTTCGACGTTGTTCCAGAGCATCTGCTCCTGGCCACGCCCCGAGGTCCAGGTCGTCTTGCAGGCGACCGTGCAGGTCTGGCAGGCGATGCACTTGTTGGTATCGAAGATCATGGCGAATTGTTTCTCGGGCCGGACCCCCTCGAAGGGGTAGTCCATCTCGCGACCGAGTTGCCAGTTGTAGACGCGGGACATGGCGAGTCTCCTTGAGCCGTTATTCGTCGGTATCGCGGATGAAGTCGCCCGCGAGATAGCGTTTCATGGCGTCGCTTTCAGACGTGGGCCGCAGCCCCAGGGTGACGGGGCGCCAGGCGCCCTCGCCCCCGATGCCGCCCGGTTCGGCCTTGGTGATCTTCGCCATGGCCTCGCGGGGGGCACCCGTCACGCAGTGGACATCCGCGGCGAAACCGCGGCCCTGGACATGGCTGAACAGGCTCCTCCAGACCAGACTGTTGGTCTGATGGGTGGGCTTGAGCCAGGAGCGGGTCAAGCTCTGGTGTCCGCCGTAGCGGAACATGGACTGGTAGTTGGTCTCGGGGTTCTTGGCGAGACCGTCCTCCCGTTCCTCGTGCCCCTTCACCGAGCCCGGGGTAGCCATGTAGCCGTTGAACCACATCCGTGTGACCCCCGGCGGCGTGCCGGGGTAGTACCGCGCCCGGGCCATGAGGCGGGCCACCTTGTAGGCCTCCTCCTTGCCCTCTTCCTGCCAGCCGCGGAACGGCAGCTCCTTGGGATCCCCGTCGATCCAGACATAGTCCCCGTCCTCGACGCCCAGCTCGCGGGCGTCGTCGGGGTGGATGTCCACATACAGTTCGCTGGAGCCGGGCATCCGCTTGTCGCGCCGGTAGATATCGCCGAAGGGCCCGAACAGCACCATCATGTAGTCGGTGTCGATCGGGGTCGTGTGGGCGCCATGCCGGTACTTCGGCGTGTGGAAGATGTAGCGGTAGCCATCCCCCAGCAGTGGGTGCTTGCTGGCCAGGATCTCTTCCCCGGTCCGAACGACGTTTCGCATCTGGCGGGGCTGGTGGCCCAGGTCGTCCGGGTCCATGCCCCAGTCCTCCGGCACTTTGGGGCGGATCGCCGGATGGTCCTTGGCCAGGATCACGCAGGGCTCGTGGAAGGTTGAATCCGAGGGCTCGCGATAGACGACCAGATTCTCGCCCGCCTCGATGAACTCCTGCTCCGGACGGTAGAACTCCAGCCGCCCGGTCTTGGTGTACCAGGGCTTGGATTCGTGCACCTGTTCGTAACTGAAGATCCGCGGGTAGGTCCGGGTATTCATCAGGGCGGGTACGCCCCGGCGGGCAAGCCCGTTAATGGTCTCGAATCGGTAGCCGCGCGTGGCCGCCGAGTAATCCAGGATCCGCTGCAGGTAGATGTCCACCCGGTTGTCGGCGACAAACTTCCAGTAGTCCTCGAACCGCTGGTCCCCCGTCTCCTCGGCCAGGGCCCGGGATACCAGGAGATAGGTCTCCATGTCGTGGATGGTGCCGTAGGTCCGCCGCAGCGGCGTGGAGGGGAATACCTGGAGGAACGGGTTGGTGTTCGAGGCGGTCATGTCCGGGTACTTGAACTCCATCCAGGAGTCCACCCCGTAGACGATGTCGCTGTACTCGCAGGACCCGGTCCACCACCAGTCGTTGTAGACCACCAGTTCCGTGTTGGGCAGCGTGTTGTTGACCACGTCGTAGTGGCCCTTGGTGTTGCCCAGGCTGGAATTGGAGTTGGCCTGCCAGATCGCCTTGGTCGGCGTGGGCACATGGTTGCCGGTGGTGATGACCTTGTCCCCGGCCTTCATGATCCGTTCGCCGTTCGACCAGTAGTGCATGGACTCGTAACGGATGGTGGAACGCCGCTTCACTTCCCCGTTCGGGTCCAGCTGGATGTCGAACGGGTCCTCGGAGGTCCACTCACCGGCCCCGGAGAACAGCGTGACCCGGTAGTTGCCGGCGTAGCTGCCGATATTGCCCCCGTGGCGACCCACGCTGCCGGTCAGCGCCACCAGCATGAAGATCGCGCGATCCTTGTTGTCGTTGTTCCAGAACTGGTTCGGGCCCATGCCGCACGCGATCAGCGTCTTGCCCGGGTGATCGGCAATATCGTTGGCCAGCCGGGTCACGGCCTCGGCGGGTGCCCAGGTAATCTTGCTGACCTGCTCGGGCTGGAGGTTCTCGTCGATGTACTGCCGGGTCAGGTCGAAGACCGGCCGCACCTTGACGGTCTCGCCGTTGGCCAGCGGTACCTCGAACTCGCCCTCCAGGGCCGGATCCACCCCCAGCTTCTCGAAGTGATCGCCCACCTGGTCGGTGGCCACTGCCGCCGGCTTGTCCTCGTTCCGATCCCAGACCACGTAGTCCGCGAAATCACCTTTCAGGTGCGCCGGGATGTAGCGGCCTTCCTGCTGGTGGGTAAGCGGGGCCTCTTCCCCTTCCGCCAGCACATGGGTCCAGTTGTCCGGCTCGGCGTCCTGATGGTCGGGGAACACATCGGTGGCCTTCAGACGCTCCAGCGTGTCCATCCTGACCAGCGCCGGAAGATCGGTGTACCCCTTGACGAAGGACTCGTCATAACGGCCCTCCCTCATAATCACGCCGGCCGCACCCAGCGCCAGGGCCGGGTCGGTGCCGGGACGGATCACGATCACGTCATCGCACTTGTTGGCGGTGGCCGAATACTCGACGGTAACGCCGATGGTCTTGGCACCCTTCAGCCGCGCCTCGGTCAGCCAGTGGCTGTCGGGCATCTTGGTGCAGATCCAGTTCATGCCCCAGGCGATGACCACCTCGGCGTTCTCGCAGTCATGAAACTCGAAATCGTTGGTCTGGTCGCCGCACACCATGGTGTGCCCCGGGGGAAGGTCGGTATGCCAGGAGTACGAGTCCCAGGCACCGCTGCCCTTGGCCTCGTCGGGGTCCACGCCGCGGACGTGGTGGTCCAGCAGCGCCATGGAGTTGCCCATCCGGAAGTTGCCCAGGATGCGGGTGGCGCCGAGCTTGGCCATACCGCCCCGGTACTTCATGGTCCGGGTGCCGGCGCCCTCCATCGCATCGATCATGGACGACTCGTATCCCTGGGCCTCCAGATACCGACGGCCCTGGTCCCCGGAGTAGATTTCTGCGATGTTCTTCAGGGCCTTAGCGTGATACTGGGCCGCCTCCTCGAAGTCGACCTTGATCCAGCCGTCCCATCCCCGGTTCAGCAACTCGCCGGGCGGTTTCCCGGTCTCCGCATCACGCGGAAAGCCACGGTCCACCCAGTCCTTGAAGCCCTTGCGCAGGAAGGCGCCCTTCACCCGCCGGTCGCCGTACAGGCGCCGGGTCAGCACCAGGCCCTTCTGGCAGCAGCGGGGATCCCAGCGGTGGGAGGCCTGGTTGCCGTACAGGTCCGTGGCCTTTCCGTAGCCATAGGTCGGCTCGATCCGCACCAGGACCTTGTTCTTGTAATAGGCCCGGAGCAGACAGTTGTGGGTATCGTTAGGCGCGCAGGTGAAGACAAAGGAGCCGTCGGTCCGATACAGATCCCGGTACATCTGCTCCCAGTCGCGATCCGGATAATCGGCAAGCGGGTTCTCGACGCTGACCGGCGAGAGGAACCGGAACTGCGCCAGCAGCGCACCCGGGTAAGTGGCGGCACCGAAGCCGGCCAAACCGGCCAGTTGCAGAAAGCGCCGACGAGAGAGGGGGATGTCTGCCATGGTCTCACCTCCGGTCCTAAGTCCGAGCCTGGTGAGAACCACGATCCTCCTCGATCACGCAGCTTTTATTGATTCATATCAAATAAAGCATCAACTCTCCGTAAGGATGGAACGACAGTGTCGAAAGTGCTGGATGGGCAGGGCAACCGTGCCCCTATTTCGCCATAACAGCCATTGCCTCTGGATCAAACGCCCACTGCTTGTCCCCCAAGCGGAACAGCAGCTTTCCTTCGGCCCAACCAGTCGCGTCGTACTGTCGTTGCTCCGGGCTGAGATCGTCGTGCACGGGGGCCCGTACCGGGTACGCGCTTGCGTCCATCGAGTCGCTCGGCGATTCACGGTCCACCACCGTCAGAGTGCGGTCACCAGCAGGCCCTTCCTGCACGAACACCGCATAGCGTCCATCCTCACTCCAGGGCCCGACCGTGACGCTTCCCCCATACTGAAACGCCGCCGGACTCGCCTGGCCGCTGTCCGTCTGCACCAGCCAGCCCGCGCCATGGGCCGCACCGCTGGTAGTCACCGCCAACCAGGCTTCGTCCGGGGACGCCTCGGCCTCCCGGAACCGGTCGGCCGCACCGAAGGCAGTCTGCTCGTCCACCTGGATGTCGCCGGGCAGATCCTCGATGCGGAGCAGTTTGGTGCCATTGCTGGCCCGAATGTGGTCATCGCCGATCTCGAGGGGAGCCATCATCGCGGCCTCTTCGTGCCCTGGTGCCCCCGGCGATGGCTCGTCCTGCTCCGACTGCGTGCAGCCACTGGCCACAATCAACCCGACGACGATGCCCGCATTGAGCCGCAGGACGGGGCCCGGCGTATTGCGGCGGGTTGCAGCCCACGACTCGCCAGGACTCCGCCGCTGCTGCAGCGCACCCTCTTGTTGTCGACCGTCCGCCCAGCTCTTCATGGCTGCACCATCAACGCGTAACTGCATTGGGGTCAAACCGAAGCCTCTGTACGCACCGCCGCGCCCGAAGCCCACAGTGGCCCACCTGATCCCGAAGACACCGTCACACCCGCATATAGGTGCGGAAACTCCGCACAGCGGCTATCTTTTAAGCGCGGGACAGGGCAATCCCGCCGTCGGGCACGGCATCACGCGACCCGCATGAGCAACCGCAGGGGGAAACATGCCAGGGAAATGGATCGTGGGCGTCCTTGCAGTGGCCGCCGCAGGAATCGGCTACTACCACTACGAGATCCGCCAGGTCGAACAGAAGCTCGACGACATGGCGGAAACCCTCCAGCCACTCGGCACGCTGCATTACGCCGACGTCGGCATCGGCCTCGGTGGCCAGCTTCATGTGAACCGGATCCTGTTCGAACCGCGCGATACAGCCGTGGGCCGCATACGGGCCGAACGCATCACCCTGGAGACCGGCAACCTTTGGCACCTCCTCCGCCTGCGGCACACCCTGGATGCCCGGCGCTTGCCCCGGCAACTCGGCTTTGCCATCAACGGCCTGACCCTTCCAGCCGGCTTCACGACCGGTGCACAGGGCGACGTCCCGGCGCTTTGGCTCGACACCGCCGGTTGCGGCTCCTATCAGGCCGCCCCGCCGGATGACCTGCTGGCCGCCCTCGGCTATCGCGACATCCCGCTGGACATGAGTATTCGCTACCACCTGGAAGAGCAGCACAACCGCTTTACGGTGCACAGCACCCTGGGCATGGGCCCGCTGGGCTTGGGCACATCTACGGGGCATTTCGAGCTCCAGGCGGCCTCGAACCGGGTCCGCGATGTCGCGCCCGCCCTGATGACGGCCTCGTTGCGGTCCCTGACCGTGGATTACGAGGACCGCGGGTACTATCCCGCTCTGATGGAGTTGTGTGCGGCCGAGATGGGCATGGAGCACCAGCAATACCTCGAACACCACAAAGCCGCTTGGCTCGAAGCCTGGGAACCCTTCGGGGTGCAACCGGGTCCCCTGATGGTTGAGGCCTATGGCCACTTCATCCAGCAGCCCCGGGGCTACTCCGTACGCTTCGGCCCGATCGAAAATCCGGCCTTGCTTTGGTCCAACCTCGACTCGCCGACCCAGTGGCTGGGGCAGGTCGAGTCCAGTCTGAGCGTGGCCGGTCGGCCCTTCGGTCGCCTGGATCTGCGCCCGATCTCCCCGCGTCCCGCCAGACAGGCCGCGGCTGCGGGCGCGCGGGGGGACACGCCTGTCAATACCTCGGGTCAAACCGCCGAGCCGCCGCGTGTACCGACCATCGCGTTGAATACACTGGGCGACCACATTGGCCGCAGCCTCCGCATCACCCTTGCCGACGGACGGGCCCGCAACGGCGAACTACTCGAAGTACACGAAGGGCACATCCGCGTGCGCCGGCGCTTCGGCAGTGGCTACATGGTCATCCCGATCGCCCTGGCCGACATCGACGAGGTGCGCTCATTGCGATAAACCCCAACACGTTGCCCAGACAGGTACCACCGGTACGGAACGGACCGATCGGGGTTACAAAGCAAACGCCCCTCCGCCCACCAATAATCCCGCTCAACGCGTTCAAGAGAGTTCGTGGGGCGTAGAGTTCATTGTCGCGGGGGACCGGTGCGACCCCGCCCTGTCAGGCTGACGCTACCACCACCCGGTTGCGGCCCTGATCCTTGGCCTGCAGCAGGGCGTTGTCGGCCCGCTTGAGCCAGTCTTCCAGTCGCTCTCCCGGCGTACGTTCGGCCACACCAAGGCTGACCGAGACCGAACCGCCCTCCCGCGAGTCGGAGGTCAACACCACCTCCCGCACCCGCTCCGCCAGCTGGCGGGCCTGGTCGAGGTCGGTGTGCGGCGCAAGCACGACAAATTCCTCGCCACCCCAGCGACACAGTCCATCCGATTCGCGCATCACGTTCTGCACGCACTCGGTTACCCGGCACAGGACTTCGTCCCCTACCGCGTGACCAAACTGATCGTTGATGTCCTTGAAGTGATCCAGATCCATGAAGATCAGGGAAAGCGGGTAACCGTGACGCTCGCTGCGCCGCAGTTCGCGGCGGACTTCTCTATCAAATCGCAGGCGATTCCACGCCCCGGTCAAAGGATCGGTACTGGCAAGCCGGACAAGCTCTTCCTGCTTCTCGCGCAGCATGCGCTCGACATCGACGCGGCGGCTCGCCTCGTGCTGAAGCTTCCGGTTGAGCCGCACAAAATGGAGCACCAGGAGTGCGAGCATGCCCATCACCGCCACCGTCAGCAGGGTCGCACGCTTCAGCCAGGTGTAGTCCGTTTCCGATCGTCCCTCATAAAGGAAACCGTCCAGCTCCACCGGGCCCGAAACCATTTCCAGTGCTTCGTACTTGGCCCCGATCTGCTCCCACCGCGCCGGATTCATGTGCCCCAGGGAGACGAGATCCGGCATGATCAGTTCCCGCAACTGTTCGGCCTCGAATCGCAAATGCTCACGACTCTTGTTCGGGGCATATTTCCGGTGGATCAGCTCGACGGCCTCGTCGATGTTGTCCAGGGCGTAGCGCCAGCCCCGCAGCGTGGCCTCGACAAACGCGTCCACCTCGTCGGGGTGTTGCTCGATCAGATCTTCGCGGGTAATCAGGATGTCGTTGTAGAAATTGACCCCGTAATCACGCGGCCGCAGCAGCCGATAATCGACACCCCGGTGTTCCAGGTACCACGGCTCGTTTGAGCTGTAGCCGTCATAGGCGTCCACCCGGCCTTCAATCAGGTCGTCCAGATTGAGTGTGGTCGGAATCAGGTCGAGCTCATCGGGATCGATACCCTCGCGCCGAAGCATCGTCAGCAGCTCAGCGCTTTCCATCGGTGGCATCAGCATCAGGCGCTTGTCAGCAAGGTCCAGCGGCGTGTGGATGTCGGAGTCCCCCAACACAATCCAGACGATCGGAGAGGTCTGGGCGATCGCGGCCAGCGCCACCACCGGCTTGCCCTCCATGCGCTCGAGCAACACGCCGCTGTTGCTGATCGCAAAATCCACGCGGCCGTCCAGTAGATCGCCTACCGGACGCAGTGCATGCGGACCGCCCTCCAGCAGCTCGACCTCCAGCCCGGCCTCCTTGTAGTAGCCGTTTTCGAGCGCCATGTAGTAGCCGGCAAACTGGAACTGATGTTCCCAGCGCAGCTGCACGGTGAACTCGGCATCCGCGTGAATCGCAGGGGACAATGGCACGAGCAACAGAAACAGCAGGAAGTACTGGCTAGCGGCCACTCGCTTGCCGCTTTGCGTCGCTATCCCACGGGGCATCCGCCTGCCATGCGCCATTCACCACTCCCGGGCTTGGCTTTTGATTCGAGACTAGCATCACAGGCTCGCCAATCCATACTCGGGTTTCTGCGGGAAGGCCGGAAGCCGTGCGGTGACCGGACCCAAGATCGGGGCTCCATTCAGACCGCTCGCACGAAAACCGCCCCCCGTTGAAGTCACGCCACTGGATCTCCAACGTGAGAATCGTCAGCGACACTTGCTGACACTGCATGCTCTGAGAACCAACACGAAGGAGCGAACCATGCAAAACACATCGCCAAAGCGTTCCCTGGCGCTGCTGGGATCCGTATTTTTAGCAGTTGGACTGGGCGCCCCCGTGGCCGCCGGCGACATCGAAGCCGAGAAAGACGAAATCCTTGCGGAGATGGAAAACGTGGCGGAACAAATGGCCATGCAGCGGGACCAGAGCCCTGCCGGCGCTGGGCAGGACGTGACTGCGGAGTACCAACAAATGAAGGAGCACGCGGCCCGGCAACTGTCCGTGGAATTCGGGGCGTCGGACTCCCAACTGCGATCTTTCCGTGAACAGGCTCGGGCCATCGGCTACGAACACGGCGTGATGGAGTGAGCCGTTCCGCCAACCTCCACCGCCGGAGCGTACAAACAAGCTGACATCCAGGACCTGACCCACTCACCGGCCCCCAACCCAGTCCTGAGTCCGCCTGCTATCCCGCGATATACGGAATACGGCCATTGCGGGCGGGGCGTCGCACCATCCGGGATGTGGCGCTCCGCCCTGTTGCGCCGTACAGACCTGCCTGTAATCCTTCTTGGAAATCGCGCAAACCGGCAGCCACCATGAGCGGGACATCCGATATAAGAAAAATGGGCTTCATCGCCCACATGGCGACCGTGTTCATCAACGGTCTGAACGACAATTTCTTCCGACTGGTGGTCATCTTTATCGCCGTGCGCGAGTTCGTCGCCGAGGGCGAGGGCACCTTCTATTACAGTCTGGTCGGTTTCGTCTTCCTGCTCCCGTTCGTGCTGTTTTCTCCCTGGGCGGGCTACATCTCCGACCGCTACAGCAAGAAGGGCGTCATCGTATCCACGCGGCTGGCCGAGGCTCTGATTCTGCTGGCGGCCGCACTGATGCTGATAACCGACAACTTTGTCGGGCTGCTCCTGACCACCTTCCTGATGGGCCTGCAAAGCACCTTCTTCAGCCCGGCCAAGTTCGGCATCCTGCCGGAGATGGTGCGCTACCAGCAGCTCTCCCGCGCCAACGGTCACATCCAGCTGTGGACGTTCCTGGCGATTATTCTTGGCACCGCTCTGGCCGGGTTCGTGATGGAATTCGCCGGCGAGGATCTGTGGATTCCGGCTGCACTGATCGTGGCATCCTCCCTTACAGGCCTGGCAACCAGCTTCTTCATCTCCCCGACGGTGGCCACCGACAACCCCGCACCGTTCCGGCTCAACGCCTTCGCGACGGTGGTGCAGTCGATCAACGAGATTCGTCCGCACCGCATCCTGTTCCTGGTCATCCTGGGCATCGCGTGGTTCTGGGCACTGGGCACCCTGTACCAGCTGAACGTACCCCTGTTCGCCGAGGTACACCTGGAACTCGGCGAATTCGCCACCGGCATCATCCTGACCACACTGGCGCTTGGCATCGGCGCCGGCAGCATCCTGGCCGGCTACCTGTCGCGTGGGGAAATTGCCCTGCACCACGCCCCGGCCGGTATGATCGGCGCGGCCCTGATCAGCGCCCTGTTGTTTTTCGCCGCTGACAGCTACCCGGCGACACTGGTGCTCATGGCGCTGCTGGGCGTGGCCTCGGGATTCTTTATCGTGCCGATCACCGCCTATCTGCAGGGACACAGTCCCGCCGAGCGACGCGGCCGCTTCATCGCCGCCAGCAATTTCCTGGCATTCGCCGCGATGCTGGTGGCCCCGGTACTGTTCTGGCTGCTCACCGGCCCGGCAGGCATTTCACCGGCGCTGGTCTTCGTGACCGGCGGGCTGGCTTCGCTACTCGTCGGACTGGCGTCCTGGCGGCTGTATCGCCGGCACCACGCAGAAGCGAATGCCTGACACCGCCAGACATCGGCATCGAACTTCCAATCCTGCCCGTTCGATCGAACTTCGAACCTCTGGCCCTGCCGGTTCTTCCAGTCAACGTGACCGGACCTCGTTCGTGCTTACCGCGTCGCACAGCAGGTACTGGCACTTTCCGCCGGCCTTGACCAATCTCACCGTATGGACACGGAACAACCCTTGCGCCTCCATCTGCCGCCGGGACGGTCGCCCCCGCGGCGTAGCGGCCTGATTTCGGCCGTGCTGGCCCTGGCGGTATTCGGCGGCGCGTGGGTCCCGGCGTCTGCCCTCGAGTACGGACCACTGCCGGAGCGACTCGAGGACGCAACCGAAGGCATCGAGCGCACGCCTCTGGATGCCGAACCGATACGGCTGGACTCCGATCAGGATAACGACACCGTCATGGTCCAGGTGGACGCCATCCTCGAGCATCCCTTCCATCAGGTGTCCCAGGAATTCCGGTCCGCGGCGGTATGGTGCGAATCCCTCTTCCTGCATATCAATGTGAAGGCCTGTGTCCACCATGGGGACGGCGAGCGGTCCGGCATCGAACTCTACATCAGCAGAAAGGGCTTCCAGCGCCCGGAAAACGCCTATCGGGTGGGCCTGGACTTCCGGGTCCAGATCTCCGAGGAGGACTATCTGGCCGTGAAACTGGCAGGGGACCGGGGGCCCTACGGCATCCGGGACTACCGCATGACCCTGGAGGCCGTGCCTCTGGATCCCGAGCGGACCCTTATC
This sequence comes from Thioalkalivibrio sp. ALD1, assembly GCF_000381245.1. Taxonomy (NCBI): domain Bacteria; kingdom Pseudomonadati; phylum Pseudomonadota; class Gammaproteobacteria; order Chromatiales; family Ectothiorhodospiraceae; genus Thioalkalivibrio; species Thioalkalivibrio sp. ALD1. The sequence goes on from NZ_KB906246.1 coordinate 28,090, forward strand.
CACGTTCGGCATGCCGTTGATTACGGAGCCCTGGCCCGGGGTTTCCTGAACCTCTATCTCCGCTTCGGCGGCGGGGATCGGGTCGGCTTCACCGTGGTGGGGGAGGATAACGCCGGGAGGCCGATCTACGTCGACGGTCTGCAAGGTGTCATCGAGCGCAACGTGATGCGCTTCTACCTGGCATTCCAGGCCTATCTGGAGAGCCTTGAGGTCGCGGAAGAGGACCGTCTGGCGTTCCGCATGGCGCGCTGGTTCGACCTCACCGAGCGCTATCCCGAACAGCTGCGGGAGCTGGACGAGAACACCTACCTCCGACAGAAGGAGATGGAATGGCGCGAACAGGAAAGCCTGCAAGTACAGCGCGACGACCGCAATTGATCCTCTATCCGCCTCCTCGGCCTACCTGAGGACGACTCCGACGAGCGGGCCGCAAGCGCCTGTGGCCCGATATGCCCCCATGGCGTGGCCTCGCCTCGTGCGAGCCACTACCTCTTTTCTTCGGCCGCGGGTTCCCCTCCCAGGTCCCCGAGTGCAGCCTGAAGGACCTGCACGATCTCGCGCTCATCCTGGCCGTAGGCATCGACCGAAATCGGCTCGCCGATGATCACGCGCACCTTCTTACCAGGCCGCGGGAAGCTCCGACCCGGGGCCATCACCTCACGGGTCCCCTCAATCCATATCGGCACCACCGGCACGGGCTGCGCTGCGAGCACCAGCCCGATGCCGGGCCGCAGGCGCTGGAGACTGCCGTCCGGGGAACGCTGCCCTTCCGGAAACCAGACCAGGCTGTGGCCACGCTGCACTGTGGCGGCGGCCTGCAGGAGACTGCGTCGCGGTGCCGCGGCGGGATCGACCGGTAGAATGCGCGCGATGCGGCTGAACGCGCGGGAGAACCGGTTGGAAAACAGATAGGCCTCCAGGCCCGCCCAGTACAGCGCCTCCAGCTGCCGCGTGCTGAACGCCGGCAGCAACGCCAGCGGGTCCACGAAGCTCAGGTGGCGCGGCGCGAGGATATGGGGACCCGCGTCCGGATCGGGGAGACGGCCCTGCACCTCCACCCGCATCAACAATCGGCCCAGCAGCCGCGCACCCCCGAGGAGCAGACGGCCGGCCACCCGGCCGGCCGTCCCCGGCGGCTCCAGTGCACGCTGCTGGACGGAGTCGAGGGAAGACTCGGGATCCTGGAGCTGCTGCTTGAGCTCCCCTCGCCCTTCCTTCGCCTCCGCGGCTCCGGCCGCCTCCTTCAGCAGGTCACGCACCGTTTCCACGCGCTCGATCGCCGAATCGTCGAGGTCGATGCCGGCGCGATCCTCCAGCGCAAGCGTCAGATCCACCCAGTTGAGCGAATCGATCCCGAGTTCGTCTGCCAGCATGCTGTCCGGCGTCAGACGCAGGTCATGAAACCGCTCCGCAAGATAGGTCCATGTCTGCTCCGCTGCAGGATCCGACAGCAGCTGCTGGTCTTCCGGCGCCCAGGATTCCGGCGAAACCGGCTCCGGCCGCGCCTCGGAGACGGTGTCCTCCCGACCCAGCTCCTCGAACAGCTCTTCCAGCTTGTGCCGACGCAGCTTGCCCAGGCGCGTGCGCGGCAACGGGTCGAGCGCAACGCGCACCGTGCCCGGGCGATGATGACTTGGCAGTTCCTTCGCCGCCCGGTTCACCGCCTCCTTCAGGCGCTTCTCGAGATCGTCGCCGGTCACCTCGCGCAGCAGACCCGATTCGGGCACAACGACAGCGGCCAGGCGATCTTCGTGCGCCAGAACACCGGCCTCGCGTACATCGTCGATCGTCTTCAATGCATCTTCCACCCGTTCCGGATCAACGTTCTCGCCGCCCGAGAGGACGATCATCGAAGATTCCCGCCCGTGCAGGTGCAGATAACCGTCATCGTCGATCTCGCCGGTATCGCCGGTGCGGTACCAGCCGTCTTCGTCCAGGGCTTCCTTGGTCTTGTCCGGCAGGTTCAGGTAGCCGGAGAACACGTTCGGCCCGCGCGCCATCACCTCGCCACGCCCGTCGCCAGACTGCGAATCGTCGATCTTGAGCTCGACTCCGGGCAACGGCAGACCGGCGGCCTCGATCTTGAGCCGATCCGGCGGGTTGTAGGTCAGGATCGGGGAGGTCTCACTAAGGCCGTAGCCGGTCGCCACGTCCCAGCCCAGCGCCTGCAGGTTGCGCGCCAGCTCCGGATCGAGCGCCGACCCGCCAGCGACGACCAGCCGCAGGCGCGGGGCCAGGCGACTGTGCAGGCCCTTCAGCAGCCTCCGGCCGAGGTTGAGACCGAGCCGGCGGCGCGCCAGCCTGGAGACACCGATGATCCGCCGGAACACGAACGCCGCCAACCCGCCGCGCCCCGCGACCCGATCTTGCAGGGCCTGCCACACGGCCTCGTACAACCGCGGCACCCCAAGCATTACCGTGGCCTCGCCCTCGCGAAGTGCGCGCACGATCTGCGGACCCACCAGCGAGAACGGCACGATGATCGTTGCGCCCAGGGTCAGCGGGATCAGGATGCCCACGGTAAACGGATACACATGGTGAAATGGCAGGGGCACCAGCACCCGATCGCGATCGTCCGCGAGCTCCTGGTCGCACAACGCCTCCACGTTGCTGCTCAGGTTGGCATGCGTCAGCGGTACCCCCTTCGGCGGCCCCGTAGTACCGGACGTATAGAAGATCGCCGCGATATCATCCGGGCCCGCCACCGGGTCTGCCGGCGCCTTCGCGAGAAGCCCCTCCCAGGCATCCGCGGCATCGGCGTCCGCATCGAACAGGTAGGTGCGTACCTCGCCAAGTGCCTCGGGGAGCCGATCCCGGAGTTTCGTGGTGGTGAAGATGAACCGCGGTGCGGAATCCGAGATCGCGTGGTCCAGGTCCTCGCGCGGCATCTGGGTATCCAGGGGCACGAGGACCGCACCGGCATTCATCACGCCCAGGGCCGACACTACCCACTCGGCGCTGTTGGGAGCCAGGATCAAGACCCGGTCGCCCTGCTCGACTCCGGCCTGCTGCAACCCGGCCGCCAGGCGCCCCGCCCGTTCGAGCAGTCCCCCCCGCGAGAGGGCATCGGAGCCATCGCGGCTCATGGAGACGACCGCGTCCTGGTCCTCGCGAACGGAACGGGAAGACAGCAGTTCCCCGATGGTTTGCGCGCTCATCCTGAAATCTCCCATACCAGAGCCTGCTCGCCCCGTCAGACCGTGAGGCGGCGGCACGGCAGCCTCGCCAGCAGCGCCTCGCGGCGTCCATCACTGTATCGAGGCATGATTCGCCGTCTCTGTCATCCCCTCGAATCTGGGAGCATAGGACACAGAGGAGGATCTCGAGTTTCACAATCCCCGATCTGGCTGGGCTGACGTGGGCGCCAGATCCTCAAAGCCCCGCGCCTCGATGACCTGGCAGAACGAGAAATCACGGGTGTCCTCTTCCCTGTTCCCTTCCCTGTTTCGCCCGAAGTGTCAGGGACAACCGGTGTCGTCCGATCCTGGTGGGTCGACGCGCCATTCGGCGTCCGCGAACTCGCCGATCACCCGCACGTCCACGCACGTCGCCTGCTCTTCGATGATGCGGCGCACGCTGTCCGCCTGTTCCGCCTCCATCGCATCGCGCTTGTCCTTTGATTCCCAGTGCGCGATAGCCAGAAGTACGTACGGATCGCCAATCTTCCGGTGCAAGCGGGTGCCACGGGCACCGGGGGCCCGCTGGATGATCCGGCTGGCCCGCACCCAGGCATCGGCATACTCCTCGGCGGAACAGCCCGGCCGGAGGTGGATCTCGAACACGAAGATCATCCGCTTCCCTTCACCTGCGGTGGACCCGGCCGATGGCCGCCAGCAACGCTCAGTCGTGGAAAATGATGCGTGCGCCGGCGGGATCGATATCAATACGAGAGCCGGAATACTCGCAGGCGTCCGCGATGTCCTTCAGCCTAGGCATATCGTTGAGCTCGGCCAGCTTCCGCAGCAGGCCACTACCTTCGCAGTTGCGCTGCATCCCGCTGTCCGGGTCAGCGGTGCACCCGAACTCGCTGCCATCCACCGACCAGTCCATACCCGATGGCATCATCAACACCACCGGCTCCTCGTGCATCACCTGGAACTTCACCCGTGCCGCGTTCTGTCCGTCCTGCCAGTCCACGGTCGGGATGTTATCGCTGGCCATGAGGTCACTCCTTCCCGGTATCTCGGGCAGTCCCACGAGGCCGTTATAGTTCGCGTGGGACATCATCCGGCCTTCCCTGTGACGCTAGACCCCCTTCCGACAATGCTCAAGCAGTGCCTGCCGGTTGTCAGGCCTTGCGAGCTCATATCGAGACGCAACAATCATGTCTGCCGTTTTGCCATCCCGTTGCCACGGCGACGTTTACGGCCGCACTGCGTTTTCAATCAGGGCTGCCATCTCATTGCCAACGTCTGCGATGGTGGTGGTGTCCCGTTCGCTGCGGGCAAAGATCAAAGCCCCCTCAGACTGGAGGTGATGGTCCAGGCCAGGGTGACGGCTCGAACGGCCTGAAGCCCGCCGCTACAAGCGCATCCCGATACATCACCCTCCATTCCTCGAAGCTGGCATGCCACCCTTCCGCGAGCGCGGACTCCTCCTCCAGCATATCCAGCACGATGGACGCCACCGGACAGCCGAACGCGTAGCCGGACTCGCTGATCTCGCCCGCCGCCGCCTGAAAACACCTGCGAACCCCCTCGGCCGGGCCATGGGCACTTCCCAGACAATCCCGCAGCACCCGGCTTGCCTCCGCCACACCGGCCCGAACCGCCTCCAGGACCAAGTCATTCTTCCCGCCGGGAAAGTGGAAGTAGAGCGATCCGCGCGGCGCGCTGCTAGAAACATGGGCGTCCCCTTCTTTCTTCTTTTTTTGTCGCCCTTCTTTTGGTCGCAAGATGTGCCAGCCCCCCTGCTATGATGCCGCAAAGCAAAGGGGCGCCCATGAGCAGCAAGATCATCGAAGTCGTCGGCCCGGCCGGGCATCTGGATACCGTACTGGGAATCGCCGACGGGCTGGCCGTCGATGTTCTCTGGCACGGGGTGGACGAGAACCGTGACCGCATGGCCGTACACATGCTGGTCAGCACGGAATACCGCCAGCGCCTGCTGGACGACCTCTATCGTGTGCTGGGCGCGGTCGAGACCGCGCGCATCATGGTCCTGCCGGTGGAGGCGGTCCTGCCCGACCCGCTGCAGGACTCCAGCGCCGACGAGAAGGATGCAGCACGCACCGGCAAGAAGGCCCGCGCAATCTCGCGTGAAGAGCTCTACACCAACGTTGCAGGGGGCGCCGACCTCACCGGCCAGTTCGTCGTGCTGACGGTGCTGTCCACCATCGTCGCGGCCATTGGTCTGCTGGAGGACAACGTGGCCGTGGTGATTGGCGCGATGGTCATCGCTCCGCTGCTGGGTCCCAACCTGGCCCTGGCGCTGGGGACCTCCATGGCCGATACCCGGCTAATCGGACGCTCCCTGCGCACCAACCTGGTTGGACTCGGCGGAGCTATCCTGATCGGAATCCTGCTCGCCACTGTCATGTCGGTGGACGTCGGTGCGCGCGAACTGCAAATGCGCACCGAAGTCGGTCTCGACTCGGTCGCTCTCGCGCTGGCGTCCGGAGCCGCCGCAGTGCTGTCGCTCACCACCGGCCTGCCCACGGTTCTGGTCGGCGTGATGGTGGCCGTCGCCCTACTGCCGCCAGCCGCAACCGTTGGCATCATGCTCGGCTCCGGCGAGTTCTCCGCCGCCTACATGGCCTTCCTGCTACTGGCGGTCAACGTAGTGTGCGTGAACCTGTCGGCCAAGCTCGTGTTTCTCTATCAGGGGGTGCGCCCGCGCGGACGCGCTCAGCGGGAGGCCGCTGCGCAGAGCATGGCTGGCTATCTGCTGCTGTGGGCCGTCACCCTCGCCCTGCTGGTGTTTCTGATCCTGGAAGCCGACATCACACTGTAGGCTGCTCCAGCCCCATCGGGATTCGGGAAACAAGATCCAAGAGCGGGGTCGGACCTCGCTACCTGACTGTTTCAAATGGAACTTTCAGTCAAGAAGCCGTCTATGAATGTCTTATAGGCCATTTTCATGGTCAAAACCGCCCGTCCATGGCATAACCCGCTGCACCCTCACGAACACACGCCGTATCCCCCAAACTCGTCCACCTCGCGGCCCGGCGAGGGTATCCCCAATGACTTCTGCACTTCGTCCAAATACGCCCGACTGCCCACGGCCACGGACGTTGTCCAGCGATCGTCCCGGTTGGCAGGATCCCGAGCTAGCGCATCCTCCACCCACATTCGATGGCATTCCCTCAGCTCTGAGAACGAACCAATCTCCAATGACTCCAGCAGCGCTTGCTGGTCTAGTACTCGGTACCGATCCGGAGGCTCCTGGATATCTCGATAGCCGCTGGCTCCCCACTCACGCGGATGCTGCACCACCCCCGCCCGAACCATATTCAGGTCAATGTACACCACACAACGCGCCAGATGGGTGCCGGTCTCGACCGCCGTGGCGTGGTAGCGGTCCTCCCAGAACGCGCCCTTCCGGCCCTTGCGCCGGTTGTACGTCTGGCCGACCCGCCCCGCGATCAACTGCATGGCCCGCGGGATCTCGCCACGTCCCTCATCCCGCACCAGCAGGTGCACATGGTTGGACGTGACGATGTAATTCAACACGCACAGCCCATAGCGTAGCCGCGCTTGATACAACCAGTACCGCCACAACCGGCGGTCGCGCGCGAACTTCAGCAGAAACTCCTGCTTATGGCACCGGTGCGTGATATGCCAGACATGCCCCGGCAAGTGATGGCGATTCGCCCGTGGCATGGCTTCCCTCCCTGGAAGGCCCTTTTCCTGGCCAAAATGGCCGCGATAAGCTCCAATTACACCCTTTCTAGACCATCTTCCTTCGATCTTTCCGTGGGTTACCGTGGTCCGACCCCGTTATTGGCCGTTATTGAACGCGACCCCTTTCTAGACCATCTTCCTTCGATCTTTCCGTGGGTTACCGTGGTCCGACCCCGTTATTGAACGCGACACGCCCTGCAGCTCTCGCAGGCGCTCCAGCACCCAGCCCCGCCGGTGCTCGTAGTTCTTGCCCGAATAGGAATCCTCGCCGCACAGGAACGCGCGGCGAACACAACGACAAATGCAGTGGTAATACGGCGTCGTCTCGACCGAGACGAGTTCCTTCCTGGCTCGCGTCATCTCCGGACCCTCCCTGGTCCATGCACTGCCCCAAAACCTAGACAGCCCGCCTAAGACCGTCAAAAAATCATGGGTGTCCTCTTCTTCCTCTCTTCTTTCTGCGTTCCGAAAAAACACTACCATCTTTTAACCGTTGGCAGTAAACTCTCGACCTTGTTGTTCTTGCCATCGAAAACCCCACACTACCACCTAGCGGAGACCCACCGTGATCGCCCGGACAATCACCGTTTTGTCCCTTTCATTGTTGCTTGCATCTTGCTCCACCTATAGCTCAAACGTCCGAGTCGGAAACGACCTAACATACGTTAGCCTATCCGACCAACGTGACGCATCATTAAACGTCCACTTGTACGATGAAACACCGGAAGGTGCGATTCTACTGGGAACCGTTGACGCTGGACGCTGTCATCGCTCATTCGTAGAAACAAGCCCTAACGAAGATATACTTATACTGGACCTCAAGATCGCCGCCTATGTTCTCGGCGCCGACGGAATCTCTAATCTCACGATTAATCAGACATCTGCATTGACAAAAAATTGCTGGTACATGAGAAACGGCAATGCGACGGCATTCCGACTCCCGTACGAACCTCACCGACCAGCAATATCCAATTAAGGCGTTTGAGACCACCCTTGGAATCAAACGTCGCTGATTGCGCGTCATAGCCAACCGCAAGGGCAACCGAATATTCCCAAAAAATCACGAGTGTCCTGTTATTTTTATGATTACGAACCACTTAAGAGACGCGCGTACGGCTCCCAGCCATGAAGCTGAACAACCCCCTCAACAATCACTTCTATCTGTGGCTGATTTGTAACGTGTCCGCGCCAATATGAGCGCGCCGCCGCATCCCAGCCTTCAGGCGGCGCATCAAGGTAAGCGGCATCAAAAGATCCAAAACGGGATGTTTCAACGATACTGGCTGCAAGCACAACCCGCGCACCTTGCCACCACTTCTCGTTAGCCGCCGCCGCGTCCTCCGCTGAAGCAAAGAGATAGATTGCGCCCATTCTTGAAGGCGCGTGCGGAAACTCCTTCAGTCGCACGGCCTCAAGTACTGCCTCCTTCTCGGCCTCTAGCGTGTAGACCTCGTACGGTGAGCGCAGCCCTCCCAGCTCAGGCATGGCTTCGCGTCTAAGAGATACCGCTCTAAGACACCCCTTTGCCAAGCCAACGTTATGACAAAAGATCTCATCGCGCGGATCGATGGCATGAAAGTACTGTGTCATTCTGCGTTTTCTATGCCCAACGTTTTGCTAGGGGCGGCCGAGACGAAGTGTAGGCCGTTCCATGAAATCATGGGTGTCCTCTTCTTCGTTATGGACGTGTACATAATTCCTTATATCCCAGCAAAACTACCGGCGAAAACCCCTCGAATTCCCAGCGTGGTAGCCGCCGTGATCGATCAGCGTAACTTTGGAGCAATGGCTCGAGGTCTTTTGGTTTATCAATTAGCAACAAATGTTTTATCTTTTCAAAATACGCCCTCGACCGAGCTCTGGCAAACATTTCAAATGGACCATGAGGTCGATGGCAGTATAGGAGTGTTTCTGGCCACCACATCGAAAAGTCCTCTTCGGCCTCTATCTCGGCGCGCATAAACGCAATAAAGTCCGCCTGCATCAATTCTCGGAACTCTATACCCACACCAGTACAGCGCTCGCGCAATACATCCGCTCGAAGAGAAAGCCGTCTTAGGTCCAAGCGCTTATTTCTATGCTCCAATGAGCGCATATACTCTCTTAGCGCGACAAATCCCCTCATGGCATTGTGGCCATATTCCATGTTTCCGGGCAAATAGTATTGTTGTCCTAATAGAATATCCGCCACCTCGAAACGTTCATTTCGTAGCAAACAAGCTAGGGCATAAAGAAATAGCTCATGCACGACGAATCGAAAATTATCAAAATCCCAGTCGTTCCACTGGTTTACATCCTTCGGCCGATGCATGTACGGAATCAATTCTTCAAATAGCTTATGGATTCTACGCACGTACTCTTCATCAGCGCCATATTGTGCAATGGTTGAGAAAACCTGGATCGCTTCATTTCGATACGGCAAAAAGTCTTCGACACTCTTAATCACAGCATCATCGAATTCCCCTTCTACGCCTTTTAGCCGAAAGCGGTCGAGATTATGAGCAAGAATATTGCAATACTCGTCAAATGAACCCTTTGCATATGACTTTTGGTTCTTAATGGCGTCAATGCAACGCCTATAGGCTGCGGTCGTGCCAAGCGACACATGGTCACCACTTTCTAAGAATGATGGCGTGGTGCCTATCTCTGGCTTCACATAAAGTGGCTTATCAAAAACCCAACGTAGCAGTTTTTCGAAATTTTCCGAGTATCGATCATCCTCGCTAAGATCAATGTATATCCTGGACCGATAGTACGCGGGAAGGTACGCTTTTCCTGCTTCATCTTTCTCGCAAACAACCGCAACAAACTTTTCTTGTGACTGCTGCTCGTAAATTTCTTTTGAGATTATCTGAGTTTCTGTCCCAACTCCACCGGACCTTCCATCCGCTTTGGCGGAATATTCCTGATCACAAATAAGTACGACCTTTCCGATGTCAGGGTCATTCACCATCTGTTCCATAAATACGATTGCATCGTGCCCCTCCTTCAAGTCCCACTTATCGAGAATCACATCAACGCCGCTTTCTCTCAGCTCTGTGGCCAGTTGCAACACCCATTGCTCATGCTCTGTGCTCGACCAGCTGTACGAGATAAAGAGTTTCGGCGAGGTCATCGTTGCTCCTTCCTTGTATGACAGTAGATTAGACGGAATCTGTCATATTGGTGATATCTGGTGTCGAAAGACATCGCTCAGTATCTGACCAGCGAGGGGCAGAAGTCGTCGGCTCGGGGGCTTGCGGTACGCAGGCCGCTGAACCTAGCGTAAGCCTCCACAAAAAAGGGCGCCGTCTTCCGGCGCCCTCTTCTGTTGCTGCGTGACCATTTCCCTGGTTCCGCTTCGTTAGGGCTGGGCTTCCCAGCCTCAATCCCAGCTCAAAGCCCCACCCGTCTGATACTCCGTAACCCGCGTCTCAAAGAAGTTCTTCTCCTTCTTCAGATCGAGCACCTCGCTCATCCACGGGAACGGGTTGTCGGCCCCCGGGTACAGCTCGGCCAGGCCGATCTGGGCGCAGCGGCGGTTGGCGATGAAGTGCAGGTATTCCTCGAACATCTGCGCGTTCATGCCGAGCACCCCGCGGGGCATGGTGTCGCGGGCGTACTGCGCCTCCAGCTCCACCGCATCGCTGATCAGGGTGCGCATCTCGTTCTTGAAGTCTTCAGTCCACAGGTGCGGGTTTTCGAGCTTGATCTGGTTGATCACGTCGATGCCGAAGTTCATGTGCATGGACTCGTCGCGCAGGATGTACTGGAACTGCTCGGCGACACCGGTCATCTTGTTGCGCCGGCCCATGGAGAGGATCTGCACGAAGCCGACGTAGAAGAAGATCCCTTCGAACACAACGTAGAAGGCGATCAGCTCGCGCAGCAGCTTCTGGTCCGCCTCCGGGGTGCCGGTGCGGAAGTTCGGGTCTGCCAGGTGCTTGGTGAACGGCAGCGCCCACTCCGCCTTGGTGGCCACGGAGGGCACCTCGCGGTACATGTTGAAGATCTCGCCCTCGTCCAGGCCCAGGGACTCCACGCAGTACTGGTAGGCGTGGGTGTGCAGCGCCTCCTCGAAGGCCTGGCGCAGCAGGTACTGGCGGCACTCGGGGTTGGTGATGTGGCGGTACACGGCCAGCACCAGGTTGTTCGCCACCAGCGAGTCGGCGGTGGAGAAGAAACCCAGGTTGCGCTTGACGATGGTGCGCTCGTCCTCGGTCAGCCCATTCGGGTCCTTCCACAGGGCGATGTCCGCGTTCATGTTGATTTCCTGCGGCATCCAGTGGTTGGCGCAGCCGTCCAGGTACTTCTGCCAGGCCCACTTGTACTTGAAGGGCACGAGCTGGTTGAGGTCCGCGTGGCAGTTGATGATCTTCTTGTCATCGACGCGGATGCGCTCGGCACCCATCTCGATGTCTTCCAGACCGGTGCCGGTCAGGGCGTCTTCGTTCGGCTCGGCCAGCGGCTGGCCGGCGTTTTCCGGCTCCGGCGAGACGCTGGGCGCGGCGCCGGCGGTGCTCATCAGGGCTTCGTTCTCCTGAAAGCCCATGCCGGGGCGGACGGCGGGTTCTTTCTGGCCTTTGCCTTTGATGGCTGCGATCGGATCGTCCCAGGAAAGCATAGTGTCCCCTCTTCTTTTCGGTGGCGGCCCGGCGCGGTGGCCGGGCCTTTGGTTCAGTGCGTTGTGATCAGTGCGTGCTGCGTATTCGGTGCCCGTGGGCGAGGCCGCCTTACTGGCAGGCCTCGCAATCCGGGTCGAGGATCGAGCACGCCTTGGGTGCTTCCGGCTCGGCCGCCTGCTGGCCGCCGGAGACGGCGTTCAGCTTGTTGGCGCGCGAGGAGTCGGCCACGGTGCTCTTTTCCACGTGGGTGGCGCCCATGGAGCGCAGGTAGTAGGTCGTCTTCAGCCCGCGGATCCAGGCCAGCTTGTACAGGGCGTCCAGCTTGGGCCCGGAGGGCTCGGCCATGTAGAGGTTCAGGCTCTGCGCCTGGTCGATCCACTTCTGCCGGCGCGAGGCGGCCTCGACCAGCCAGCGGGTGTCCAGCTCGAACGCGGTGGCGTACAGGGCCTTGATGTCCTCCGGCACGCGGTCCAGCGGCTGCACGGAGCCGTCGTAGTACTTGAGGTCGTTGACCATCACCTCGTCCCACAGCTCGCGGTCTTTCAGGTCGCGCACCAGGTACGGGTTGATCACGGTGAACTCGCCGGACAGGTTCGATTTGACGAACAGGTTCTGGTAGGTCGGCTCGATCGACTGGCTGACCCCGCAGATGTTGGAGATGGTCGCGGTCGGCGCGATCGCCATGGTGTTGGAGTTGCGCATGCCGACCTTCTTCACCCGCTTGCGCAGCTTGTCCCACTCCAGGCGCTGGGTGGTGTCCATCTGCAGGTAGTCGCCGCGGGTCTCGGCCAGCTTGTCGATGGAGTCGATCGGCAGGATGCCCTGGCTCCACAGGCTGCCGGGGAAGCTCTCGTAGCGCCCGCGTTCCTCGGCCAGGTCGGTCGAGGCCTTGATGGCGTAGTAGGACACCGCCTCCATGGAGGTATCGGCAAACTCCACCGCCGCCTCGGAGGCATACGGCACGCGCAGCTTGTACAGCGCGTCCTGGAAGCCCATGACCCCCAGCCCCACCGGGCGGTGGCGCAGGTTGGAGCGCCGCGCCTGCGGCACGGAGTAGTAGTTGTAGTCGATCACGTTGTCGAGCATGCGCATGGCGGTGTTCACCGTCTGCTCGAGCTTGGCGTGATCCAGCTCGCCCGACTCGTTCACATGCGCGGCCAAGTTGATCGAGCCCAGGTTGCACACCGCGATCTCGTCATCCGAGGTGTTCAGGGTGATCTCGGTGCACAGGTTGGAGCTGTGGACCACGCCGGTGTGTTGCTGCGGGCTGCGCAGGTTGCACGGGTCCTTGAAGGTCATCCACGGATGGCCAGTCTCGAACAGCATGCCGAGCATCTTCCGCCACAGGTCCACGGCCTTCATGGTCTTGTGCACGCGCAGCTCGCCGCGCGCGGCCTTCTCTTCGTATTCGCAGTAGCGCTTCTCGAACTCGGCGCCGACCAGGTCGTGCAGGTCCGGGGTCTCGTTCGGGGAGAACAGGGTCCAATCGCCGTCCTCGGCCGCGCGCTTCATGAACAGGTCCGGGATCCAGTTGGCGCTGTTCATGTCGTGGGTGCGGCGGCGGTCGTCGCCGGTGTTCTTGCGCAGCTCGATGAACTCCTCGACATCGATGTGCCAGGTCTCGAGGTAGGCGCACACGGCGCCCTTGCGCTTGCCACCCTGGTTCACCGCCACGGCGGTGTCGTTGGCCACCTTCAGGAACGGGACCACGCCCTGCGACTTGCCGTTGGTGCCCTTGATGTGGGCACCCATGCCGCGCACGCGGGTCCAGTCGTTGCCCAGGCCGCCGGCAAACTTGGACAGCAGCGCGTTGTCGCGGATCGCGCTGTAGATGCCGTCCAGGTCGTCCGGGACGCTGGTCAGGTAGCAGCTGGAGAGCTGCGGGCGCAGGGTGCCGGAGTTGAACAGCGTCGGCGTGGAGCTCATGAAGTCGAACGAGCTCAGCAGGTTGTAGAACTCGATCGCGCGCGCCTCGCGGTCGATCTCGTTGATCGCCAGGCCCATCGCCACACGCATGAAGAACGCCTGCGGCAGCTCGAAGCGGGTGCCATCGCTATGGATGAAGTAGCGGTCGTACAGGGTCTGCAGGCCGAGGTAAGTGAACTGCAGGTCGCGCTCGGGCTTGATCGCCGCGCCCAGCTTGTCGAGGTCGTAGCGGGTCAGCTCGCTGTCGACCAGCTCCAGATCGGCGGCGCGGCGGATGTAGGCGCCGAAATACTCGGCGTAGCGCTCGGCCAGCTGCGCCTGGGTGGCCTCTTCCGGGCGGCCGTGCACGAAGCTCAGGGCCTCGCGGCGCAGCGAGTCCAGCAGCAGGCGCGCGGTGACCTCGGAGTAGTTCGGCTCCTGCTCGATCATCACGCGGGCCGCCATCACCAGCGCGGTGGCCACGTCCTTCTCGGCGACGCCGTCGAACAGGTTGCGGCGCGCCTCGGTCAGGATCTTCTGGCCATCGACGTGCTCGATGCCGGAACAGGCCTCGTCCACCACCGCCTGCAGGCGGGCCTCGTCCAGCGGTGCCTGGGTGCCGTCGGCGCGGGTCACGTTCAGGGTCGGGGCGACTTCCTGCTCGTCCACGCCCTGCTCGGCGGCCTCGGCGGCGCGCTTTTGCGCCTGCTGTTCGCGGTAGATCACGTAGGCCCGCGCGACCTTGTGGTGGCCGCCGCGCATCAGGGCCAGTTCCACCTGGTCCTGGATATCCTCGATATGCACCGTCATGCCCTGGGTGCCGGCACGGCGGAACAGGCTGTCCACCACCTGGCCGGCGACCTCCCTGGAGATCTCGTGGATGCGACGGCTGGCCGCAGCACTGCCGCCCTCCACCGCAAGGAAGGCCTTGGTCACCGCGACCTCGATCTTCGAGGCGTCGAAGCCGGTGACCTTGCCGTTGCGGCGGATCACCTGGTGCTGGCCCGGGCTGGTCGCCAGGACCTCGGCCGATGGCTCGGCTTGCGGCGGGTACTGGATGCCCTCTTGGGCTTCGGCGGTCGGGGTGTCGCTGTACATGGTGGCGGCCTCACGCGTAACTGTGGGTAGTGGACGTGAAGTACTATAGATCGGGGATCGGTAAGTGCCTAGACACAATATATTGTGCCTTCTGTTCGAATAACCGGCGCACAAGCCGTGGGCAAACTGTGGATAAAAACGCCGATTCCGCGTCCCGCCGCCATTCCCGGCCAGTTCGGCCCACGGTGGATAAATCGGCGCTGTTGTGATTGAGCGGACCGAGCATTAGCAAAGCCGAACATGAAAATGTTTTATGGTCCGCGATTACCGAATCGGTATCCGCCAACCGCATCCATCCGATGGACCCTCGCGCGCGGTGTCGGTGTTGGACAAACCCCCGCCGGGTACCAATAATCCCCGCCTTATCGAACCCGTCTTGCGCGCCGTCGGTCCGACCGCCGGTGCCAGCCGTATTCATCGAATTGACAGGGAGTACCGCATGAGCGACGCCAAGGACCCATCCGACAAGAAGAGCAAGAAGGCCGAGAAAAAGGCCGGGCCCAAGGCCGCCGTCGCCACCGGGTCTGTCCAGGCGGCGACTGGCGCCGTCTCGCTCTCCGGAGGCGGCGAGACCGAGCCCAAGGGCAAGAAAGGCGGCGACGACAAGAAACCGCGCCACTGCCCCTTGCTGATCCTGGGCTCCGGCCCCGCCGGCTGGACCGCAGCCGTCTACGCCGCGCGCGCCAACCTGAACCCGGTGGTGATCACGGGCCTGGAGCAAGGCGGCCAACTGATGACCACCACCGACGTGGACAACTGGCCGGGCGACAATGAGGGAGTGCAGGGCCCTGAACTCATGGAGCGCATGAAAAAACATGCAGAACGCTTTGATACGGAAGTGATCTTTGATCACATCCATACGGTGCATCTGAAAGACAAGCCCTATCGCCTGGTCGGCGATTCCGGCGAGTACACCTGTGATGCACTGATCATCTGCACCGGAGCGTCCGCCCAGTATCTGGGCCTGGACTCCGAACAGGCATTCATGGGCAAGGGCGTGTCCGCCTGCGCGACCTGCGACGGCTTCTTCTACCGCAACCAGAAGGTCGCGGTGATCGGCGGCGGCAATACCGCCGTTGAGGAAGCGCTGTACCTGTCCAACATCGCCTCCGAGGTCACCCTGGTGCACCGCCGCGATGCCCTGCGTGCGGAGAAGATCCTGCAGGACAAGCTGTTCGAGAAAGAAAAGAACGGCAACGTCACCATCGAATGGAACCACACCCTGGACGAGGTCCTGGGCGACGACTCCGGCGTGACCGGCATGCGCATCAAGCACGCGCAAAGCGGCGAGACGAAGGACATCGAGCTGATGGGCGTGTTCATCGCGATCGGCCACAAGCCGAACACCGACATCTTCCAGGGCCAGCTGGACATGGAGGGTGGCTACATCCAGGTGCAAAGCGGGCTGAAAGGCAACGCCACCGCAACCTCCGTACCGGGCGTGTTCGCCGCCGGCGACGTGATGGATCATGTCTACCGCCAGGCGGTCACCTCCGCCGGCACCGGCTGCATGGCCGCACTGGACGCGGAGAAGTACCTCGAAGAGAACGGCTGAGTCGTGAGCGCCGAGGGCGATACCCGGACGGCCCCGCCGGAAGACCCGGCCGAGCGCATCGAACTGCGTGACGGCCTGGCCGACGTGGACCAGCCCGCCTGGGACGCCCTGACCGGCGGCACCGAGCCGTTCCTGCGCCATGCCTTCCTGGAGGGCCTGGAGCGCCACGGCTGCCTGGGGCGGCAGTTCGGCTGGTTCCCGCAGCACGTGCTGATCTTCCGTGACGGGACGCTGATCGCGGCCGCGCCCGCCTACGCCAAGACCAACAACTACGGCGAGTTCGTGTTCGATTTCGCCTGGGAGAGCGCGTGGAGCCGCCACGGGCTCAACTACTACCCCAAGCTGGTCGTCTCCGTGCCCTACACGCCGGCCACCGGGCCGCGCCTGCTGGTGCACCCGGAGGCGCCGGACTTCGATCACCTGCGCACCCTGCTGGTGCGCGCCCTGGCCACCCGTGGGCGCGAGCTGAACGCCTCGGGCGTGAACATCCTGTTCCCCAACCAGGATGATCTGGACGTGACCCGCGAACTGGGCTTGGCCGAGCGCATGGGCTGCCAGTACCACTGGACGAACGCCGACTACGGAAGCTTCGACGATTTCCTGGCCGCGCTCAGCTCGAAAAAGCGCAAGAACATCAAGCGCGAACGCCGCCGCGTTGCCGAGACCGGCATCGAGTTCCGCACGCTGACCGGGGCCACCGGATCGCCCGAGGACTGGGCGCGCTTCCACCGCTTCTACGTCGACACCTTCGAGAAGCACATGGGCATCCCGACCCTGTCGGAGGCCTTTTTTGTGGAGACGGCGGCGACACTGGGCGACCAGGTGGTGCTGTTCGAGGCAAGGCGCCCAGGCAAGGTGGGCGACGACGAGACCATCGCCGCGGCCCTTTGCTATCGCAGCCACGACACCCTGTACGGGCGCTTCTGGGGCTGCACCGAGGAGATGGCCGACCTGCACTTCGAGACCTGCTACTACCAGGGCATCGAGTTCTGCATCCGCGAAGGCCTGGCCCGCTTCGAACCCGGCGCCCAGGGCGAGCACAAAATCCCGCGCGGGTTCCTGCCCACGCCCACCTACTCCGCCCACATGATCCTGACCGAGGGCTTCGACCAGCCCGTGCGCGACTTCTGCGAACGCGAGGCCCAGCTGATGCGCACCCAGTGCGAACGCCTGCACGAACACTCGCCCTACCGGCAAGTCCAACCCAACGATGATCACCCCTGAGCCACCCCCTGTAGGAGGCCAGCCCTCTGGCCGATGGGGCCGATCCCCACGCCCAATCGCGCAGAGGGCTGCGCTCCTACAAGGCCCCGCACGCCCGACCCAACCTGTAGGAGGCCAGCCCCCTGGCCGATGGGACCCATCCCCACGCCCAATCGCGCAGTGGGCTGCGCTCCTACAAGGCCCCGCACGCCCGACCCAACCTGTAGGAGGCCAGCCCTCTGGCCGATGGGGCCCATCCCCACGCCCAATCGCGCAGAGGGCTACGCTCCTACGGCCGACCCAACCTGTAGGAGGCCAGCCCTCTGGCCGATGGAGCGCCACCCCATGACCTCCGGCCCGCAGATCACCCTGCCCTGGCTGGACCCGGAACACCCGGAGGCGCCGTTCCCGGACCCGGCACATGCCCTTCCCGAACCAAACGGCCTGCTCGCGGCCGGCGGCGATCTCTCCGTGCCGCGGCTGCTGAATGCCTATCGCTCGGGCGTGTTCCCCTGGTTCGAGGCCGGGCAGCCGATCCTGTGGTGGAGCCCGGATCCGCGCGCGGTGCTGGAGCCGGGCCACTTCCGGATGCACCGCAGTCTGAAAAAAGCGATCCGCAATCGCGGCTATACCGTCAGCTTCGATCGCGCGTTCGAGGCGGTGATCCAGGGCTGCGCCGGGCCGCGCGAGTACGCCGAAGGCACCTGGATCACCGCGAGCATGCAGCAGGCCTACATCGCCATGCACCGCACGGGGCACGCGCATTCGGTGGAGGTCTGGGACGGCCCGCGCCTGATCGGCGGGCTCTATGGCGTGGCCGTGGGACGGCTGTTCTGCGGCGAATCAATGTTCTCGCGCGAGCGCGACGCCTCCAAGATCGCGCTGGCCTGGCTGTGCCGCCACCTCGTCTCCTGGGACTGGCCCCTGGTGGACGTGCAGATGGAGACCGAGCACCTGCGCAACCTCGGCGCGATCACCCTGCCCCGACGCGAGTTCATCGCACGCATCCACGAGATCGCGCACGCGCCCGAGGCACCCGGACCCTGGCGGGTCGATCCCGCCCTGAGCCCGCTCGACCCCGACTGGAACACCGCCCCGTAGTACAAGCGTCGCAAGTACTCCTTGTGGGAGCGGGCTTGCCTGCGAATGGCCCTTGCCAATGTCCGACGCGGGCAGGCGCTTCGCGGGCAAGCCCGCTCCCACAACCTCTGTCACAAGGCCCCCACCACCCGCCCTTTGCACCGGCCGAGGGTGCTTTATACTCCCGGCCACTGGGGAACCGAGCGGGAGATTCGGGTGGGCAAGGCATATCAGGGGGAATGGCGGGCCATGGCGCTCAATGGGCTGCGCGCGGGCCTGCTGGTGGCGCTGGCCGCGATCACGGCGGGCTGTGCAACGCTGGCGCCATCGCCGCCGTCGGACCAGAGCAATATCTGCGAGATCTTCCGCGAGCAGCCGCGCTGGTACGACTACGCCCGCGACTCCGAACGCGAATGGGGCACGCCCATCGCCACCCAGATGTCGTTCATCCAGCAGGAGTCCTCGTTCCGTAGCCACGTGCGCCCGGATCGCGAGCGGTTGCTCGGGATCATCCCGTGGCGCCGGCCGTCCTCCGCCTATGGCTATGCCCAAGCGCAGGACCCGGTCTGGGGCGAATACCGCGAGGATGCCGGCAGCATGATGGCGCGGCGCACGCACATGAAGCACGCGACCGACTTTATCGGCTGGTACAACGCGCGCACGCAGCGGATCACCGGCGTCTCGCTGGACAACCCCGAACACCTGTATCTGGCCTACCACGAGGGCCAGGGCGGCTATAACCGCGGCAGTTACCGGAGCAAGCCGCAGGTCCAGGCGGCCGCGCGTCAGGTCGCACAGCGGGCCAGCCGCTACGAGTCCCAGCTGCAAAGCTGCGAGTCCGAGTTCCGCTGCCGCCGCTTCTACCAGTTCGGGCCGTTCTGCCGGCAGTAGCCGACCCGTCTCGGATCATCCTCCCTTATCGCGAAGTACGCAGTGACGAGGGATCGAACGCGGCGTGACGGCGGTATTTGTGGGAACCTCGCAGCCTGTGTTCCAGTCTTCCGGGACAGGCCCTTTAGCCGAGACAAGGACGCACCATGAGCGACAACCCCACTGCAGGCTTTCGCTTGAACCACACCATGCTGCGCGTGAAGGACCCGCAGAAGGCGCTGGAGTTCTACCAGCGCGTGTTCGGCATGCAGCTGGTCAAGACGCTGGACTTCCCGGACTTCGAGTTCACGCTCTACTTCCTGGCGCAGCTCGGAGAGGACGAGCCGCACCCGCCCAAGGACGGCGGCGAGGCCACCCGCTGGATGTTCAGCCAGCGCGGCATCCTGGAGCTGACCTACAACTACGGCACGGAGAAGGACGCCGACTTCCACTACCACGACGGCAACGAGGAACCGCAGGGCTTTGGCCACATCTGTTTCTCGGTGCCCGACCTGGATGCGGCCGTGCGCTGGCTCGACGAGAACAACGTCGAGTTTGTGAAGCGTCCGGACGAGGGCGGGCTGAAGGACATCGCCTTCGTAAAGGACGTGGACGGCTACTGGATCGAGATCCTCGAACCCGCCCGGCTCACCGGCCTGGGGCATTGAAAGATCTCGACTGCCCCCTATGCACAGCCGCATTTCGTGTATGATGCGCGCTGAGTAGCTTCATCCGATTTTCGCCGGGCCTTTGTTCCGGCCCGCCCGAGTACCTCCAGATGTCCGAATCCCCCTCCTTCGCCGAACTCGGCCTGTCCGAGTCGTTGGCCCGTGCCCTGTTGCAACTGGGCTTTACCACCCCGACCCCGGTCCAGGCCGCGTGTATCCCGGCCCTGCTGGCCGGCGACGACGTGCTGGGCGAGGCCCAGACCGGCACCGGCAAGACCGGCGCCTTCGGCCTGCCGCTGATCGACTCGATCGATCCCGCGCAGCGTCGCGTGCAGGCGCTGATCCTCGCGCCGACCCGCGAGCTGGCCGGCCAGGTCGCCACCGCCCTGGAGGGCTTCGCGGCCAGTATCGACGGGCTCGAGATCCTGCCGGTCTACGGCGGCCAGCCGATGGGCGTGCAGATCCGCGCCCTGCGCGATGGTGCGCAGGTCGTGGTCGGAACGCCCGGCCGCGTGGTCGACCACATCAAGCGCGGCACCCTGACGCTGGATGCGCTGCGCATGGTGGTACTGGACGAGGCCGACGAGATGCTGCGCATGGGCTTTGTCGAGGAGATCGAGTGGATCCTCGAACAGACCCCGGCCGAACGCCAGACCACGCTGTTCTCCGCGACCATGCCGGCGCCGATTCGTCGCATCGCGCACCGCCACATGCGCGAGCCGCAGGAGATCCGCATTGGCGCTGGCAACGAGGCCGGCACCGACATCGACCAGAGCTATTGCCTGGTCGACCAGCGCCACAAGACCGAGGCCCTGTGCCGGATGATCGAGGTGGAACCGGAACTGGACGCGGCGATCGTGTTCGCCCGCACCAAGGCCGCCACCGCCGAGATCGCCGAGGCCCTGAATGCCCAGGGCGTGCAGGCCTCCCCGCTCAATGGCGACATGGAACAGGGCGAGCGCGAGCGCGTGGTGTCCGATCTGCGCGATGGCCGCCTGGACGTGATCGTGGCCACCGACGTCGCCGCCCGCGGCATCGATGTCCCGCGCATCACCCATGTCTTCAACTACGACGCCCCGGGCGATGCCGAGGTCTACGTGCACCGCATCGGGCGTACCGGCCGTGCCGGTCGCAAGGGCCGCGCGATCCTGTTCCTGGAGCCGCGCAAGCGGCGCATGCTGCGCGATATCGAACGCCTGACCGGCAAGCCCGTGCGCGAGCAGAAGGTCCCGGATCGCGCTGCAGTGATCGCCCGCCGCGAGGAGCGCCTGGCCGAGCGTCTGCAGGCCGAGCTGGCCGGCGAAGCGTCGCCGCAGCTTGACGCCCTCCTGGATCGGCTGCTGGCCAACGGCCAGATGGGCGAACGCGATCTCGCCCGCGCCCTGCTCGCCCTGGCGACCCAGGGCACGCCGCTGGATGGCACGCCCAATGCCCACGATCCCGTAACGGCGGCCGCCAGCCGCCCCGAACGCGACAGCCATCGTGCGGATCGCAACCGTGACCGCGCCCCCCGCCCCAGCCGTGGCAAGGACCGCGGGCCGGAAGCGGACATGGTGCGCTACTACATGCCGGTCGGGCGTAACCACGGCATCGCCCCCGGCGCGATTGTCGGGGCCCTGGCCAACGAGGGTGGCCTGAACGGCCGCGACATCGGCCGGATCGGCCTGCAGGACGACCACAGCCATGTGGACCTGCCGGCCGCGCTGGACGAGGCCGTGGTGCGCCGCCTGGGCAATATCCATGTCGCCAACCGTCGCCTGGAGATGGGTCGCTCCGTCCCGACCCGCGACTCGCGTGCGACCGAGCGCCAGGCCCCGGCCGCGCGCAAGCCCCACGGCCCGGGCAAGCCGGCCGCCAAGCGGCGTGGCCCGGCCCCGGCCAACGGCAAGCGCCCGGCCTATGCGGCCGCCGGAAAGCCGCGCAAGGCGCCGGGCCGCAAGGCCGCCGCCAGCCGCGGTGACGGCACGCTGTCGGTCAAACGCCGCTCGGCCTGATCCCCGCCAGGACCCGCGCGCCGGCCGTTGATGACCGGCGTGCGATAACCTCAACTCAGTAGCATATCCACGATGTCGGCCAGGCAGTCCGCCAGGCCGGCACCGGGGTGTTGTGCCCGCTGTTCGTCGCCGTCCTGATACTTGCCGGTGCGCACCAGACAGGCCGCCAGACCCGCGGCGCGCGCGCCGTCCACATCCCCCGACACATCGTCGCCCACCATCAGCACCTGCTCCGGTGGCAGATCCAGATCCGCAATCGCCGCATGGAACAGCCGGGCATCCGGCTTGCCGAAGTTCTCGGCCTCCACATCGGCCGCATACTCCAGTGCGCGTACGAACGGGCCGATATCCAGCGACAGGCCATCCGCCTCGCGAAAATAGCGGTTGGTCCCCATCACCCACAGCGGTGCGCCCTCCATCAGCACGCGAAACGCACGGTTGAGCACGGTGTAGTCGAACGCGGCGCCCATATCCCCCAACACGACCACGTCCGGCTCGCCCGTGGGCACGCCCTCGAATTCGGGTTCCAGCGCCGGGTGTACCAGCAGCAGCGGGGTGCGTGACTCGGACTCAAGCCGCTCGCGGATGGCGGAGGGGGCCGTCGTCAGCTGCGCGGGCTCGAACGCGAAGCCGAGGCCGGCCAGCTTGTCGATGATGGCTGCACGCGGCTCGCGTGTTGTGTTGGTGATCAGGCGGATCGGGAGCCCGGCGGCCTGTACCCGCCGCACGGCCTCGATGGCGCCAGGGAGGGCCTCGTCGCCCACGTACAGCACACCGGAAAGGTCCAGCAACAGTGCGCGGACCTGCTCCATTCTCTCCGGCGTAGAGTTAAGCATGGGTATCCCCCTTGCCGCGGTACGTCACGCGGTATCCGGCCGGAATCCGTGTGCCCCGGCCCGGGGCACGGGTGTGCCCTTCACCCGATTCAACGCCGAATCAGGCGATGAAGCAACTCGAACTTGCCGTTGGTGTGCTCGGTCCGCCCGGCGTCATTGCGCCACTCCCAGCGGCTGTCCGGGAACAGCGCACGCATGTCGGCCATCTCGCAGTGAAACGGCGGCCCGCCCTCGCGCCCGGTCTGCATGAAGCACGCGAACAGCTCGCCGCCCGGGCGCAGCCAGGCATGCAGCTGCCGCTCGTAGGCCGCCCACTGCTCGGGCGGGATCGCGCACAGGGAGGTCTGCTCGTAGACCCCATCCACCGGCGTCTCCGGCTGCCATGCCAGCATATCGGCCTGGACGACCTCCGCCGAAAGTCCCTCCCGCTCCAGCTGTTCGCGCAGATGGCGCACCGGTGTGGGGGCCACATCCAGACCAATCGGGTAATACCCGAGGCGCGCCAGGGCCGGGACCTCGTGCCCGAAGCCGCAGCCCGGCACCACGATCCGCGCGCCTTTCGCCAGGTCGGTGATCGCCAGCCAGGCCTCCAGCGACGGGCTGGGGCCACCGCGATCCCAGCGTGTGGAGCCCTCCTGATAGCGGGACTCCCAGTCGGCCTCCGCATCCAGGACGGCGTTAACGGCGGACGACTCTTCGGAATTTTGCATCTCTCTCCTTCCCTGCGGACGATGGAACCTCTCGAGTAGTAGAGCCTACCAAGATGGAAACAACTCAATGGAGATGCCGATGGACCGCAACGACCTGCCCTACCGCATCCACCGCCAGGAACTCGGGCCGATGGAGAACTTCGTCTACCTGATCGAGGACATGGCCAGCCGCCGCGCGGCAGTGGTGGACCCGGCCTGGGAGCCGGACGCGATCCTCAGCCAGGCGCGCGAGAAAGACGTGACCATCTCCGACATCCTGCTGACGCACAGCCACCACGACCACATCAACGGCGTCGAGGCGATCCTGGAACAGTACCCCAATGCCCGGCTGCATATCCTCAAGCCCGAGGCCGAGTTCTGGGGAAAAGAGCTGGAGCGCCCGGAACTCCACCACGGCGGCGACACGATGAACCTCGGCGACACCGAGATCCGCCTCCTGCACACGCCCGGCCACACCCCCGGCTCCGCCTGCTTCCATATGCCGGCCGGCGACGACCTGATTACCGGTGACACGCTGTTCGTGTTCGGCTGCGGCCGCTGCGACCTCTCCGGGGGCGACCCGGAGCAGATGTTCCATACGCTGAACGGGCTGCGCGAGGGGCTCCCGGCGCATACCTGCATCCACCCGGGGCACAACTACGCGGAGAAAGTCGAATCGACCCTCGCCGAACAGGACCAAGGCAACCCGTTCCTGCACTTCCACGACAAGGACGAATTCGTCCACTACCGCATGCACGAACACGACCGGGTGCGCTCCACGCCCTACCACCCCATCCCACGCGGCTGAGGCAATGCCTCATGGCGCTTGCATCCCTCGGGACCAATCGCGATAATGCGCGCCTTCAGTCGATGCGCCCGTAGCTCAGCTGGATAGAGTACCTGGCTACGAACCAGGTGGTCGGAGGTTCGAATCCTTCCGGGCGCGCCATATTCCCGAGAGAGGGCATCCAGATCCGGGTGCCCTTTTTCATTGTAGAAAGCCCCAAAGGATTCGAACCTCCGATAAACACGTCGGTTCGATCCCGAGCGCAGCGAGGAACGTGTCGGCCACCGGCCGACACCCGGAAGGGCCAGGCGCGCAGCGCCGCCGCTATCCTTCCGGGCGCGCCATATTCCTGAGAAAGGGCACCCATGTCGGGCTGCCCTTTTTCGTTTGTCCGATCTCAAAGGATTCGAGCCTCCGGACAGACACGTTGGTTCGATCGACCCAGAAATCACCTCTCATGTATCCACTCACCAGCCCCGTTCCCGACGCCTCCCCCGGCCTCCGTCCCTGCTGGATGGATGCGCTGATCACCCCACAGGCCTCCACCCGCCTGCGGCACGTCGCCCTCGGCCTGGTGCTGGCGATCGCCCTGATGGCCGCGGAGTTTGAAGCCGCGGCGGCCGGGTGGATTCTTCTCGGCCTGCTGGGTTCGGTGGCGGTGCTGGCCCTGTCGGTCGATCCGCGCTGGCTGTACCGCATGGCCTATCCGGGCGTGGTCGTGCTGGCGGTTGCCGTCGCCGTACCCACCGCCTATGCCGCCTACATCCTGGCCCTTTCAGGGGCCGTCGCACCCGCGATCGTGTTCGCGCTGGTCGCCCTGGCCGCCACACTGCTGGGCCCCGAGGAAGGCAGCCGCTGGCTGGAGCGACGCAGCCGCGAAGAGGACCGCCTGCGCCGCGGTTGAACGACCGCCACTCACCGGCAAGGCGTCCTCGCCTACTCCTCCCTTGCACGACAGCTGGCCACTTGCGACCTATCTCCAGTGAACTTAGCGTGTCGGCATCATCCGACACGGAATCCGCCATGCGCCAGATGTCCCCCCGGGAATTGCAGGACCACCTCGCCGAAGCTGACCAACCACCCGTCCTGCTCGATGTTCGCGAGCCCTGGGAGTACCAGCGCTGCCGTATCGACGGCTCGAAGCTGATCCCGATGGGCGAGATTCCGTCCGCCTACCAGGAGTTGAACCCCGACGACGAGATCGTGGTGATCTGTCACCACGGGGTGCGCAGCCAGCAGGTGTGCTGGTTTCTGAGCCAGGCCGGGTTCCACAGGGTGGTCAATCTGGCCGGCGGCATCGACGCCTGGGCGCGTGACGTCGACCCGCACATGGCGACCTACTGATCCCTCCCGTGCGCGGGCTCCCGGCCCTGTCGGTCATCGTCCCGGCGTGGAACGAGGCGCAGTGGCTGCCAGAGACCCTGGCGGCCCTGCAGCAGGCCCTCGCGGGCATTGACCGCAAGACCGAGATCATTGTCGTCGACAACGCATCCACCGATAGCACCCCACAGATCGCGCAACAGGCGGGTTGCCGGGTCGTGTTCGAGCCCGCACGGCAGATCAGCCGCTCCCGCAACGCGGGCGCCCGGGCAGCCTGTGGCGATTACCTGCTGTTCGTCGATGCCGACACCTGGCCCGACGCCGATCTGATCCGTGCGACGCTCACAGCACTGGACAGCGGCGAGGTTTGCGGCGGCGGCGCGCGAGTCGCATTCGATCACCTGACCCATCGCATCTACCGCTGGGGCGCGGCGGCCTGGAACACCCTGTCGGCACGTTTGGGAATCGCCGCCGGCTGCTACGTCTTCTGCACCCGCGAGGCCTTCGAGGCAGTCGGCGGTTTCAGCGAGCGGGTCTATGCCGGCGAGGAGGTCATCCTGTCGCGCGCGATGGCCCGCTGGGGCCGCCACCACGGGCAGCGGTTCCGGATGCTGGACACCCCGGTGCTGACCTCGGGGCGCAAGGCGGACTGGTTCAGCCCCGCCCAGCACATCCTGGTGGTGTTCCAGGCCCTACTGCTGCCCTGGAGCCTGCGCTCGCGCCGCCTGGCCTGGTTCTGGTACACCCGGCCAGGGGATTGAGGTATCGGGTGATCCAGCCTGCAAGCTCGGGGTCTCCACTTGGTGCCTGGCTCCGGTATACTGCCCGGTCTTTCGTTTCCGTCGAAGAACACACCCGAGCCGCCATGAACCCGCGCCTGGACCGGCTACAGCCCTACCCGTTCGAACGCCTGCGCCGGCTGTTCGAGGATCTGGAGCAACCCGCGGACCGCGAACCGATTGCCCTTTCGATCGGCGAGCCGCGCCACGCGCTGCCGGGCTTCGTCGAGCCGGTACTGCGCGATTCGATCCTGGGATTCAATCACTACCCCACCACCCGCGGCGAGCTCGAGCTGCGCGAGACCATCGCCGCCTGGCTGGAAAAGCGCTTCGGCCTGGATGCAGTGGATGCGGAGCGCCAAGTGCTGCCCGTCAGCGGCACCCGGGAGGCCCTGTTCGCGATTGCCCAGGCCGTCGTGGCCGGGAAGCCCGGCGCACGTGTTCTGATGCCCAACCCCTTCTACCAGATCTACGAAGGTGCGGCCCGGCTGGCCGGGGCAGAGCCGGCCTTCTATGATCTGGCCCCGGAGAGCGGCTACCTGCCGGACTTCTCGCACGTGGATGCAGCGACCTGGGATGAAGTACAGCTGGTGTACATCTGCAACCCCGGAAACCCCGCCGGGGCCTGCATGTCCGAGGCTGCGATGCAGGAATTACTTGGCCTGGCCGACCGGCACGACTTCGTGATCGCCGCCGACGAGTGCTATTCCGAGATCTATCACCCGGAGGCCGAACCGCCGGCCGGACTGCTCGGCGCCGCCACCCGCATGGGGCGCACGGGCTTCGAGCGCTGTATCGTGTTTCACAGCCTGTCCAAGCGATCCAACCTTCCGGGCCTGCGCTCGGGCTTCGTCGCCGGTGATGCCGACCTGCTTGAGCGCTTCACGCTGTATCGCACCTATCATGGCTGCACCCTGCCACCCCCGACCCAGGCCGTCAGTCGCGCCGCCTGGGCGGACGAGGACCATGTCGCCGACAATCGTGCGCTGTACGCCGAAAAGTTCGCGGCAGTCGTACCGATCCTGCAGCAGGTCATGGATGTCGAGCGGCCACAGGCCGGCTTCTACCTCTGGCCGCGTGTCCCCGATGGTGACGACGAGGCCTTCGCCCGCCGCCTCTATGCCGAAGCCGGGGTGACGGTCCTGGCCGGGCGCTACCTCTCCCGCAGCGACCCCGAGACCGGGCACAATCCCGGGGCGGGACACGTGCGCATGGCGCTGGTCGCCGAACCGGCCGCCTGCATCGAAGCAGCCGAACGCATCGTTTCACTCTATCGATAGAACCGATTTTTATATAATTACAAAGGACATTTCATGTCGGATATCAAAAGCATCATCGAAACCGCCTTCGAACACCGCGCCGAGATCAACCCGCGCAACGTGGAAACCAACGTCCGTGACGCCGTGAACGAAGCCATGGAGATGCTGGACAGCGGCCAGGAGCGTGTCGCCCAGAAGAAGGGCGGCGACTGGGTGGTCAACGAATGGCTGAAGAAGGCTGTTCTGCTGTCGTTCCGCATTGCCGAGAACGAATTCATCAAGGGCGGCTTCACCAACTACTACGACAAGGTGCCGTCCAAGTACGCCGACACCTCCAGCCGTGACTTTCGCGAAGGCGGCGTGCGCGTGGTGCCGCCCGCTACCGCCCGCCGCGGCAGCTACATCGCCCCCAACGTGGTGCTGATGCCCTCCTACGTGAACATTGGCGCCTACGTTGACGAAGGCACCATGGTGGACACCTGGGCGACCGTCGGCTCCTGCGCCCAGATTGGCAAGAACGTACATCTGTCCGGCGGCGTCGGTATCGGCGGGGTGCTGGAGCCACTGCAGGCCGCGCCCACCATCATCGAGGACAACTGCTTTATCGGTGCGCGCTCCGAGGTGGTCGAGGGCGTGATCGTCGAGGAAGGCGCGGTGATCTCCATGGGCGTGTATCTCGGCCAGTCGACCCGCATCTACGACCGCGAGAACGACGAGATCCTGTTCGGCCGCGTGCCGGCCGGCGCAGTGGTGGTACCGGGTAACCTGCCCTCGAAAGACGGCAAGTACTCGCTGTACTGTGCGGTGATCGTGAAGCGCGTGGACGAGAAGACCAAGGCCAAGGTCGGCCTGAACGCCCTGCTGCGCGATGTCTGATCTCGTCCTCTACGGGATCGCCAACTGCGACACCGTGCGCAAGGCACGCCGGGCGCTGGATGCGGCCGGCGTGGAGTTCCGCTTTGTTGACTTTCGCAAGGACGGACTCAAGGAGGCGCAGTTGCGCCGCTGGCTGGATGCCGTCGGCTGGGACACCCTCGTCAACCAGCGCGGTACCACCTGGCGCCAGCTCCCCGAGGATGCGCGCGAGGCCATCGACCAGGAGCGCGCGATCGCCCTGATGCTCGAACATCCGACGCTGATCAAGCGCCCGGTCGTCGAGCGTGGCGACGACGTGTACGTCGGCTGGAATGCGGCGACCGCGCGTGAGCTTGGGGCTGGCTAGCTGTTTCTAGCAGGCTCCAGCGCTCCGGCTCTTGCTTGCTTCGTTTTGGCTGGGCCTGGTGCCGCATTGGAGTTTACGGTGGCTTCGGTCCGCCGCCTGCCTGCGCTGTCTCGCCAGCGGGCGCCAGACCCCACCGTACGATGCGGATGAGCGCAGCGAATCGCATCAGGGTTAGCCCCGCCGTTGGAACGGTGCGTTTCGCTGCGCTCAACGGCACCCTACGCGACAGACCGTATACCAGATCTGACCGCAACCAGATCAGGCGCGTTGCTGGCGGAAGCCGGCTACCTCGGCCTGCAGGCGTTCGGCGAGGCCTTCCAGGGCCTCGACGGCCTCCTGCATCTCGCGGGCGCCATCGGCACTGCGTACCGCGATGTCGTTGATGTGGTGGATGTTGCGGTTAATCTCCTCGGCGACCTGGCTCTGCTGCTCCGTGGCCGAAGCGACCTGGCGCGTCATGTCGTCGATGGTGGTGACGGAGTCGTGGATGTATCCCAGCGTCTCCTCCGCCTCGCCGGCCTTGCTGACTGAAGACTCGGCCTGCTGTTGACTGACCTCCATCGCCTGCACGGCCTTGCCGGCCGCACCCTGCAGGCGCTGGATGATCTCGCGGATCTCGCCGGTGGAATCGTTGGTGCGCTGGGCCAGGTGGCGCACCTCGTCGGCGACCACGGCAAAGCCGCGGCCCGCCTCGCCGGCCCGGGCCGCCTCAATCGCGGCGTTGAGGGCCAGCAGGTTGGTTTTCTCGGCGATCTCCTCGATGACCTCGAGGATGGACCCGATATTGTCGGAGTCGCCCTTCAGCTCGTCGATGACGGTGCTGGCCTTGCGAATCTCGCTGGCCAGCGCATTGATCGACCCCTGGGTCGCCTGCACTACATTGCGTCCACCCTCGGCCGCGCGGGTGGCCTGGCCGGCGCTTTCCGCCGTGCTCTGGGTGTTGTTGGCCACCTCCTGCACGGTCGCCGACATCTGGTTCATCGCGGTGACCACCTGCTCGACATCGGAGCGCTGATCGTTGGTCGCGCGACTCAACTCGTTGCTGCGGCCTTCCAGCTGGCGCGCCGAGGCGGCGATCCCGTCAGCCGCATCCGCCACCTGCGTGATCAGGCCCGACAACCGCTCCATGACCGCATTGAACGCGGTGCTGGTACGCCCGATTTCGTCATCGGTGGTGATCTCGACACGATGGCCGAGATCCGCCTGTCCCGAAGCGATTGCCTCCAGCCCCGTAGCCAGTCGCTCCAGGGGCCGAACCAGCATCGTGGCCGCGAACCAGCCGATCGCCAAGGCGACCAGAAAGGCCACCACCCACAAGCCCCAGAGCAGCCACCACAGCTGGTCCACCAATGCGGCGTCAACGCCCGCTGCCAGATCGCCCTTCATCACGTGGAAGGTTACCCCGCCCATGATGGAAAGCGGGATGGTGCTGACAAGGATCACAAGGATCACGAGCTTGAGGCGCAGTCCGCCGATCTTCAGAAGCCGGTTCATGGGGTTCCTCCTTTCCCCGCTATAACGGCCGGGCTGGCCGGTACTTTATAGCGCGCCCATCTTCGCGTGGGCGACGCCAAGAGCAGGTGATCCGGATCAAGTTCAGTACACAGGTTTACAGACACAAAAAAAACCGCGTCCCCATGGGAGACGCGGGCGGATTCGGTCAGAACGGCGAGGAATCTAGCGGCTGCGTGCAGCCCGATTGCCCTGCGCCGCACGGCCCTGGCCACCACCGCGATTGCCGCCGGGCTTGGCCCCACGGCCCTGGCGCGGCTTGCCATTGCGTGCGCCGCCACCCGGCTTGCCGCCACGGCGATGACCATTGCCATCGTTGGCCGCCGGCTTCGGGGCCGCGAAACCCTCGGTTTCGATCCGATCGATCGGGCGCTGAATCAGGCGTTCGATGCCCTTCAGGAGCTTCATCTCTTCGCCATCCACCAGCGACAGTGCGGCACCAACGGACCCGGCACGACCGGTACGCCCGATGCGGTGGACATAATCTTCCGGCACATTCGGCAGTTCGAAGTTGACCACCTGCGGCAACTGGTCGATGTCCAGCCCTCGGGCCGCAATATCGGTGGCGACCAGCACCGGCACGGCCCCGGTCTTGAACTGCTTGAGTGCCCGGGTACGCGCCGCCTGGCTCTTGTTGCCATGGATGGCCTCGGACGGCACACCGTCCTGCGTCAGCTTCTGTGCCAGGCGGTTGGCTCCGTGCTTGGTGCGGGTGAACACCAGCACCTGGCCCCAGTCGTTGCTGCGAATCAGGTGGCTCAGCAGTTCGCGCTTGCGGCTGGTCTCCACCAAATGCACCGTCTGCTGCACCGTCTCGGCAGCGGTGTTGCGCGGCGCTACGTCGACCTCTGCCGGCTTGTTCAGCAGGCTCGAGGCCAGAGAACGGATCTCGCCGGAGAAGGTCGCCGAGAACATCAGGTTCTGGCGCTGCTTGGGCATCAGGGCAATCAGCCGGCGAATATCGCGGATGAAGCCCATATCCAGCATTCGATCGGCCTCGTCCAGCACTAGGATCTCCACGCCGGAGAGGTCGATCGTCTTCTGGCCAGCATGGTCCAGCAGACGACCCGGGGTGGCCACGACGATATCCATCGGGCCCCGCAGTGCTTTGATCTGCGGGTTCATGTTCACCCCGCCGAAGATGGTCATCGACTTCAACGACAGGTGGCGACCGTAGGTACGAACGGAATCGTGGACCTGTGCAGCCAACTCGCGCGTCGGCGTCAGGATGAGTGCCCGCGGACGCCCTGGCTTGCGCTCGGGCGCTTGCCCGGTAGTCAGTCGCTGCAGGATCGGCAGCGTAAAACCGGCGGTCTTGCCGGTCCCGGTCTGCGCAGCGGCCAGCAGATCCCCGCCTTTCAGGACTTCGGGAATTGCCTGGGTCTGGATCGGGGTCGGCGTTTTGTAACCGGCCTGGTCCAGCGCGCGCATAAGGGGTTCGGCCAACCCAAGGTCGGCAAAGGAAGAAACGGAAGACATGCAATACTCCAACGGCTACCCGCCACTCGTACTCGAGGGGCGCCCATCGGGGTATGACGAAATCGGGGGGACGGGAACCGAAAAGGTTCCGGATCGGTGAACGGACGCTGACGGGCGGGGCGTTCGATGGGGCCACTATACGGGCTCGGGACACGAAAGCAAGCTTATTCCGCCGATAAATCCTACCGCGACACTAAAGATCTCTACCCCCTGTTCTAATTACTGTCGTATATTACCAAGAATATAAGAATAATCGCGCCAGGGAAGGCCGGGCGGCCTGCACCATCGAGAGATGCGTCCATTTCGCCCAAGGGTCAAACGCGCGTGCTTCGCGGCAACGGCATACACCCAGCAAATTGATCGTCCGTTGCCGACTCTGGAGGGGCACGATGAAGGAGTTCGTCCGGGCCACGCGTGGTCTGGTCACCAACGGCATGGCAGATCGCCAAGCTCGTTCGCGGGCACGTGGATGCATGGCGGCCGGATGAGAACGTTCCCCCGCTCATGGCCAGTGCGTCATACGCCACTGGCCTGGCTGGCATTGCTGGCCCTGTTCATGCTGCCCGTGTTTCTGTGGATGGCCGGGATCCCCGTCCCGCCGCTGGTTCCGCTGGAACACATGACAGCGTTCCACACAGCCACCGAGCTGTTCGCGGTGGTGGTGGCGATCGGGGTGTTCGCGGTGGCCTATCATGTGCGCGACCGGCGACGGGTGCTGGCCACTCTGATCCTCGCCACCGGCTTCCTCGCAGTGGGTTTGCTCGATTTCCTGCATCTGATGACCTATCCGCAGATGCCGGATTTCATTACCCGAAATTCTTCTCAGCAGACGATCTTCTTCTGGCTCGCCGCCCGGCTCATTGCCGCCCTGGCGCTTCTGTTATATGTCGCCTTGCCGCTGATAGCACGCAATCGCGAACCGGCCCCTATGACATTTCTGGCCGGAGCCCTGGTCCTGGTCGCATTCCTCGCGTGGATTGGGCTCTGGCACGAGCACCGCATCCCGGCGCTGTTCATCCCGGGCGAGGGGCTGACACCCGTGAAGATCGCCCTGGAAGGCGTGGTGGTCGCACTGCATGCCGCAACGCTGCTCATCCTCCTGCTGCGGCCACAGTTGCTGCAACGCCCGGGCATGCCCCTGGTGGCCGCCGCACTCATGATCCTGATGTCGAGCGAGGTGTTCTTCACCCTCTACGGCAGCCTGTCCGACGGCTTCTTCGTGCTCGGCCACGTCTACAAGGTGGCGGGCTACGCGCTGATCTACTGGGGCGTATTCATCGCAAGCGTACGCACACCCATGGAGCAGCTAAGAGCCGCCCATCAGGATGTCGAACTGCGCCAAAAACGTTATGAACAACTGATCGACACGGCCCCGGACGGGGTGCTGGTCACCGACGCGAACGGGACCATCCTGATGGCGAACCGCAACATTGAGCGCCTGTTTGGCTACCCGCGCCGGCACCTGATCGGCGAATCCGTGGAGACGCTGGTTCCCGAGCGCCTGCGCGAACATCATCGTTCGATGCGCGAACGGCAGGGCGACAACGTCTCGGAACGCACCATGGGCGAGGTACCCGATCTGCGCGGGCGCCGGCTCGACGGCTCGGAAATTCCGGTCGACATCAGTCTCAACGCCCTTGAGGACGAGGACGGCTATCGAATCACGGCCTTTATTCGCGACGTCACGGACCGTCAGCGCCGAGAAGCGCGCATCCAGCACCAGGCGACCCACGACAGCCTGACCGGCCTGCCCAACCGCTGGCTCCTGCACGACCGGCTCACCCAGGGCATTGCCCATGCCAACCGTCACCACCACCGGATCGCGGTGATGCTGCTTGATCTGGATCACTTCAAGATGATCAACGACACCTTCGGCCACCACGAGGGCGACGAACTGCTGCGGGAGGTTGCACAGCGCCTGAAAGACGTCGTTGGCGCCGATGCCACTATCGGACGATTTGGCGGCGACGAGTTCATGATCCTGCTCCCGGACGTTTCGGACAGCCTGCGGATCGGAGAGCTGGCCCAGCAGATCCTGGAGCTGTTTGACCGGCCGTTTCACACGGGGCCGGCCCGCCAGTTCACCTCGAGTGCCAGCATCGGGATTGCGTTGTTCCCCGAGGACGCGCGCGATGAACACACGCTGGTCCGTTACGCCGACATGGCCATGTACGAAGCCAAGCGCACCGGCCGCAATACTTACGCCTTTTATTCCGCGCATCTCGATGACCAGGTACGCGCGGAACAGCAACTCCAGGAACGCCTGAAGCGCGCGCTGGAAAATGACCAGCTGGCACTGCACTTCCAGCCGGTAATCGACGTTCACACCGGAGCCGTTGTCGGCGCTGAAGCCCTGCTGCGCTGGGACGACCCGGAATTGGGCTCCGTGGCGCCGTCCAGCTTTATTCCCAGCGCCGAGGCCAGCGGTCTGATCCTGCCGCTCGGCGCATGGGTGATTCGGCATGCGTGCCAGCAACTGGCCAGCTGGGAACGCCAGGGCGCCGATTTGTCCCTGTCCATCAACATCTCGGCGCTTCAGTTCCGCCAGCTGGATTTCGTCGACCAGCTACGGCAGACCCTGAGGGAGACCTCCGCAGCGCCCGAACGACTGGAGATTGAGGTCACCGAAACGGTGGCCATGGCCGATGTCGGCCTGGCTCGCGAGCACCTCTCCGGCCTCAAGGCGCTGGGCGTACGCGTGTCGCTGGATGATTTTGGTACGGGGTATTCCTCCCTCGCCTATCTCAAGTCATTGCCGATCGACAAGATCAAGATCGACCGCTCGTTCATTGCCGACATCGGCCGCGACCGCGACGCCGAGATGATCCTGCGCTCGGTGATGAGCCTGGGTGACAGCCTGCACCTGAATCTCGTGGCGGAGGGCGTGGAGACGGCCGAGCATCTCGCCTTCCTGCAGCGGGAAGGCTGCGACTTGTATCAGGGGTGGCTGCATTCGCCGGCACTGACCATTCAGGAATTCAATGCCACCATCCATTCTCAACTAAAGGCCTGAAACCGACCCAGCCGAGCGCAGTTCAAATATGCATTAGCATTCGCTGTTTGACACAAGGCTAACGTTCCCATTGAATCAGGTACATAACGCCTGTTTTACATTGGCGGGCGCAATAACGAAGGGGAACGCCCTATTGGCCGAATCCCCTCGCGACGCAGGGAGTCAGCGTGACAGGGAGATTCCGTATTGGCACGGCGTCGGGGCCAGGCAGTGGCCATACTCCGACGCCGCACACACGCTCAACCTGGGTGATCGGGCTCGGGTTCACGGTTGTGCTGGTCCTGATGACGGTGATGATCGCCCTGGGGCTGAACCGCATGGCGCAGGTGCACGACCGTCTCGAACTGATCGTGCACGAACACAACGTCAAGACCGAGCTGCTCGGCAACATGCGCAATGCGGCGCGCGAACGGTCGGTCACCCTGCTCCAGTTGTCGATCACCACCGACCCCTTCGATCTCGACGAGGGGATCATGACGTTTCGCGGCCACGCATCGGATTTCATGGTCAACCGCCAGCAACTGGATGCCATGCCGATGACCGCGGAAGAACAGAGACTGCTCGACGAGTCCCGCGGGCTGACCGAACGCGCAGTCGAGGTCCAGGAGCGCGTGCTCGACCTCATTCTGGAAGGCCAGACGGAAGAAGCCACGAACTGGCTGCTCGCGGAGGCCATCCCGAAACAGGGACGGGTGCTCGAGCACCTGGACGCGATGATCGGGTTGCAGAAGGAGGCCAGTGTGGCCGCTGTGCGTGATACGGCACGGCAGTATCGTACCGCGGTCGTCCTGAAGCTGGTGCTCGGTGGCGCCGCGCTACTGATGGGGATGCTGATTACCCTGGGCGTGCTGCGGCATACGCGGCGAATCGAATCGGCCCTGTTCGAGGAGAAAGAGCGCGCCCAGGTCACGCTGCACGCCATTGGTGACGGCGTGATCACCACGGATCTGGAGGGCCGGATCGACTACCTCAACCCGGTCGCCGAACACCTGACGGGCTGGGACCAGGAAGCCGCTCGCGGTCAGCCGCTTTCACGCGTTTTTCACATCATCCGCGAGTCCACTGGCGAACGGCTCCATCATCCTTTGACCGAACGCCTGCCGGACGGCACGGCATGCACGCTCGATCAGGAGGCCATCCTGATCTCGACTGAGGGGCGCGAGCATGCGATCGAGGAGGTCTCGGCCCCCATCCGTGACCGCGATGGCACCACCATTGGTGCGGCCCTGGTGTTCCGCGATGTTTCCCGGGCCCGCGAGATGGCGCGCGAACTGTCCTGGGCCGCCACCCACGACTGCCTGACCTCGCTGGCCAACCGCGCGGAGTTCGAACGCCGCCTCGCCCAGCTGGTGGCCACGGCCCACCAGGAAAACCGCGAGCACGCCCTGCTCTACATGGACCTGGACCAGTTCAAGCTGGTGAACGATACCTGCGGGCACGGGGCCGGCGACGACCTGTTGTGCCAGTTGACCTCGCAGCTACACAGCCAGCTCCGCGAGAGCGACACCCTGGCCCGCCTCGGGGGCGACGAGTTCGGCGTGCTGCTGTCGAACTGCCCGCTCGTACAGGCGGAACGCATCGCGGAAAACCTGCGCGCGACGGTCGACAGCTACCGCTTCGAATGGCAGGGACGCATCTTTCGCGTAGGTATCAGCATTGGCGTGGTCCCGGTATTCGGACACACCAAGGATACCGCGCAGTACATGAGCGAAGCCGACGCCGCCTGTTATCTGGCCAAGGAGCAGGGACGCAATCGTATCCACGTCTCGCGCGCTGGCGACACCGAGCTGTCGCATTGTCAGGGCGAAATGAACTGTGTCCAGCGCATCACCTATGCGCTGCAGCACAATCGTTTCTGGCTGCATGGACAAAGAATCGTCCCCGTTTCCAGCGACGATCCCGCGCATACCGAGATCCTGCTGCGCATGGTCGAAGACGATGGCACGGTGGTACTGCCGGCCACCTTCATTCCCGCCGCCGAACGCTACGGGCAAATGCCTGCGATCGACCGCTGGGTCATCAAACGGGTGCTGAAGCACGTCGCCAACGACACCGATACCGAGGGTCACTTTGCCGTCAACCTGTCCGGGCACTCCCTGTGCGACCGCGGCATGCTGGACTACATCGTCGAACAGCTCGAGCAAAGCGGCGTCGATCCCGGCCGTATCTGTTTCGAGATCACGGAGACCGCTGCCATCGCCAACCTGAGCCAGGCCAGCCGTTTTATTCGCGTACTGCGCGGCCTGGGCTGCCAGTTCTCCCTGGATGACTTCGGCACGGGGATGGCCTCGTTCGGCTACCTCAAGACACTGAAGATTGACTACCTGAAGATCGATGGCAGCTTCGTACGCAACATGGCGGACGACCGCATCAGCCGAGCGATGGTCGAAAGCATTCACCACATTGGACGCGTGATCGGAGTCCAGACCATCGCGGAGTGTGTCTCGCACGAGAGCATGCTGGACTCCCTGCGGCTGGTTGGCGTGGACTATGCCCAGGGATTCGGGCTGCATCTTCCGGAACCCCTCGAGCCGTGCCCGGTGGTCGTCAAGGACAGCCCGCGTACCGGCTCGGTTGCCAACTGATTCGCGCATGAAGACCAGGCGGCCGGAGCCCGGCCCCGGCCGCCTGGTTTGTCTGCTTCAGTAGCCCATATTGGCGTGAACGTCTGGCGGGGCTTCGTGCGTCAACAACGACCACGTCAGATGCGCCATGACCTCGGGCGCCACCACCGTATGGCGATTCCCGTCTTTCTGCATCCCTTCGCGCAGGCGCTGGCGCACCTCGGCGCGTCCCGTCAGGTCGTAGACCACATCCACCTGGTCACCACGGGCCAGGATCTGTTCGACCGATTCCACCGGAATTCCCCGCGCCTGCGCCAGCTTGCGGCCATCGGTTTCGCCCTGCTCGGATACCGCGCAGATCTCCATCCCCGGCGTGTCGCTGTCCAGCAGCAGTTCCAGGAAACGCCCTCCCACACGGCCAAGACCGACAATTGCGATCTGAATCGCCATCACTCCCTCCTGTTGTTTTCGTTATATCCGGCATGCATCGAATGGCATGCCCATCGGAGTATAGGAGACATTCCTGTTTTCGTACGGCGGGGAGACATGGGGAAGATCAGGCCTTTTGGGGGCAGACCCCGCAGGCCCTACACTCGCCCGATCAACCGCAATGGAGTATCCCGATGAGCCAGCTGCAGCTTCCGATCCGCGTGGACCGCCGCGAACAGGGCAAGATCATCCAGCGCCTGGAGCGCCTGGAGGGCGTGGAGCTGGAGTTCACCGATCTCGATGTAGGCGACTACGAGCTCCCCAACGGAGTCGTCGTCGAGCGCAAGTCCGCCACTGACATGGTCCTGAGCGTCGTGGACCAGACGCTGTGGGAGAACGCGGCCAAGCTGAAGGCGCAGTACGACAAGGTCATCTACGTGGTCGAGGGCGACCTGTACGAACCGCGCTTTCATCAACAGGCGCTGGACATCCATCGCGCCCTTACGCACCTGACGATCGCACTCGGGATCAGCGTACTGCCCTCCAATGACGAGGACACCAGCGGCATGCTGATCTACCTGCTGGGTCTGAACGCCCAGGTCGATCCCGACCCGGCCGCGCGACCCGCCAAGCCCGAAAAGCGCCGCGAAGCAGCAGAGTTCATCGTCAGTGGCCTGCCGGGTGTGGAGCCCGACCAGGCCCGCGATCTGCTGCGCCAGTTCGGCAGCGTGCGCGACGTAATGAACACGGATGCACAGCAACTGGCCGAGATCGATGGCATGGACCTCGAGCGCGCCCAGCGCATCGAGTCGGTCGTAACTTACGGTAGCCGCAACGCCTGAGCGCCGATTCACGTGTCTCGGCCCCAGCCTGGCGTTACAATGCGCGATGTAGCCCATATGCGGACCCAGGGGCCGCGCGGAGCCAGGCTCGCGATTTCACGGGCAAACGGGACCGCAATTTACTGATTTCAGGGAGAAACCAATGACGTTTGTCGTTCTCGATAACTGCATCAAGTGCAAGTACACCGATTGCGTCGAGGTCTGCCCGGTCGATTGCTTCCATGAAGGCCCGAATTTCCTTGCGATCGACCCCGACGAGTGCATCGACTGCACGCTTTGCGAACCGGAATGTCCCGCCGAGGCGATTGTGCCGGAGGACGACGTCCCGGAGGATCAGCTGGAGTTTATCGAGCTGAACGCCGAACTCTCGCGTACATGGCCGGTGATCACCGCGCGCAAGGACCCGCCGGACGACGCCGAGGAGTGGGACGGCGTGGAAGGCAAGTTGCAGTACCTGGAACGCTAAGGAAACGCTGATGTAGTCCCACGTCCGCGTGGGCGCCCCCTTCCTTACGAGACAAGACGCGTCGTGCAGCGGGTAATGATTCTACCCCCAACACGGCGCAACAAGGTGCCACCCCGTGGGGCCAGGCGTCACACCCCACGACGCCTCTCCCGGCCTCTACGACACCGGTTCACCCGCCTTCGAACACTCCTTGCCACGTAATGCACGGCAGTGTCTCCGCAATGATCCATCCGCATCGCGCGGGATAGGCTCATCATTTCAATGCGTTAGCTTCACTCTTTCAGAGTGTGGCCGAGTGATCTGTATCACAACTGGCGCAGTTTGCGCCTCGTCATCATTCCACGAATCGTTCCAAGTCACTGTTCCTGCGAGGTTTCCATGTATTGGCCTGACTCCTGCTAGTGGTATGGCTACGTAGCGCGGTACCTCGTACACCGGGGCTACGACAACCGTCTATTGCTAGCTAGCCAATGGAGACTTGACCATGAACTTCAAAAAGACCCTGATTGCTTCCGCTGTCGCCCTGGCCTTCGGCCTGAGCTCGGGCCTGGCCCTGGCCAACCCGACCAATACCGCCGACGGCGAAGTCGGTGATCAAACCGCCACCGCCACCTCCTCGGCGGACGGCGGCGGCGCCTCGGCGAACGAGTATTCCCAGGCGTTGGCGATTAACGACTCCGACCTGTCGAACAGCTCGGACAACAGCACCTCGATCTCGGATTCCGGGAACACCACGGTTTCGGATTCGGGCAATGACAGCTCGGATAACAGCCTCAATATCGCCGACTCCGGCAACGACAGCTCCGACAACAGCACCAACATCTCCGAGTCCGGCAACACCATGGTTTCGGACTCGGGCAACGACAACTCGGACAACAGCCTGAACATCTCCGACTCGGGGAATGACAGTTCCGACAACAGCACCAACATCTCGGACTCCGGGAACGACAGTTCCGACAACAGTCTGAACATCTCGGATTCGGGTAACGACAACTCCGACAACAGCATGGCCCACGCGGACGACAACAGCGCGGCCGCCAATAATGGCTCCACCGCCTCGGTGACCCGTGACCAGAGCGACAACTCGGACAACAGCCTGGCCATCATGGACTCCGGCAACAGCACCGCGACCGACAGCTTCAACACAACGCTGCAGGTGAACGCCGTGGTCAGCCAGAACGAGCTGTCGGGTACCGTGACCGGGAACCATGTTGACGTTGCGCCCGAGGCGTCTCAGATGAGCTCCAACAGCATTGGGGCGGATTCCTTCGTGTCTCCGGCGGGGATTACCCAGGTGTCACAGAACAGTGGCGCCAACAGCCTGACCCAGCAGCAGGTTTCGGTGCAGGCGCACCTGAACCTGGGCAACTAGCCGACATACGTTGTCGGAACGGCATGCGGCGGGGGTCTTCCCCGCCGCATTCTCCCTGCCATGCAAGAGGGTCCGGTCATGTGTAATCCGTCAGCCCGTCGCGGCGGCATCGGTTCTGCCGCCTTTTTGTCCATCGGCATGATGCTGGCTGCGGGCGTGGCCCACGCCGACATGACGCCTGCCAGCACTCCCCCCTCCCTCGAATTTGGCGCCGGGGAATACGAGGTGGTGGACATGGCCACCCTGGATGCACAGCGGGCACGTCAGGGCGTGACCAACATTCAGCTGGGCCAGATTCATTCGCGCATCGATCTGACCAACAACCAGGTCGTGAACTCCTCTACTGGCAGGAATCTGGTGGCGCCCGGGGCCTTTGACAACGCCCGCGGGATCTCCACGGTCATCCAGAACAGCGGCAACAACGTTGCCATACAGGAATCCATGATCGTGAACATCACGATCAATCCCTGAGGGAGTCTCGATGCGAGCCCGCCGATGGTTCCCTGCATTGATCATCGCAGCCACACTGGCGCTTGCTCCGGGCTTGTCGGCCTGGGCCAGCGGGGCTCAGTTTCCCGGCGTAATCGGCAGCATGAATGTGCCCGTGGAAAGCCTGAAAGACCTTCGCTTTCGCTCGATCGTGCCACAGCGATACGACTTCAGTTGCGGCTCCGCGGCCCTCGCCACTCTGCTGACCTACCATTACGATCGACCGACCACCGAGGTCGAGACCTTTGACAGCATGTTCCGGCACGGTGACCAGGATCTGATACGCGAGCAGGGCTTCTCCATGCTCGACATGAAGCACTACCTGGAGGCCGACCAGGGCCTCCCGGCCGACGGCTTTCGCATCGGGCTCGACGACCTCGAGAACCTTGGCGTGCCGGCGATCGCAATGATCGAGACCCGCGGCTACCGGCATTTCGTCGTCATCAAGGGACTCAAGGATGGCCATGTGCTGGTAGGCGACCCGGCGCTGGGAGTCAACAGCTATACCCGAAACGAATTTCAGCGGGTCTGGATCAACGACATCCTGTTTATCATCCGCGAGGATGTGGACCTTGCCCGGTACCGCTTCAATGCCTCGGAAACCTGGGCCGCCGTCACACGGGCCCCGATCGAATCGGGCGTCGTGCGCAGCGATCTGGCGAGCTTTACCCTGAACCTGCCCCGCGCCGGGCAGTGGTGACCCGCGAGATGAACCCGAAGAACCGTTTTGGCTGCAGCGTCCTCCTGGTCATCGTACTGGGCTGGACATGGCCGGTGGCCGGTCAAGCGTTCGATGCCCTGCCCCCAAGCGACGACTACCGCGTGGTGCCGGACACGGTACTGGAGGCCCAACGTGGCGGTTTCTTCGGACGCGACGGCCTGGAGATCTCGTTCGGACTGGAACAGATCACGTCCCTCAACGGCGAGGTGATCCATCAGTCGACGCTGCGCCCCCTGAGCGATCTCGCGAGCGGCGCCAGCCGGGCCGGCGGCGATCTGCGATCGGTCGTGATCCAGACCGGTGGCGCGATGCCCGTGGAAAACTGGAGCTCCGGCATGGGATGGGTGACCGCGATCCAGAACGAACTCGACGGGCAGGACATTCGTCACCAGACCATCCTGCAGCTGGAGCTGGGCAACTTGCAGATGCCACGCGGCGACCTCAGCCGGGCGCTGGAACAGCAAATGCTCGAACGCGGCGGAGGCTTCTGACACCCCCGCCACGGCAATGTCCCTCAGAAACGGATCGGCACCCGCAGGGTTGCCTGGACATCCGGGGCCGCCTCGGTCGCCCCTACCCCGAGGGAGAAGTTGACACTGGTGCGATCCGTCAACCGGTGCGAGATCCCCCACAGTACGGTCCCGACCTGGCGCCGCCCGAACACGGGTTCGAGTCCGCTATCGTTTTCCACCCGCGTGCGGAATACCGTGCTGTGGTCATAGCCAAAGCTCATCGAGGTGCGGTCATTCAGACTGATGGCCATCCCCAGGCTCATCCCGACTGCATCGCCAGGATTGACCTTGCCATAGCCATCACCCACATCGCGCTCGATATTCCAGAGATAGCTGACATTGGCAAAGATGACCGCCGGGTCGGTGGGATAGATCATCGTCACGCTGGGCTGGATGCTCCAGAACCCGGAACCCGTGGGCTGCTCCAGGAAGATCTCGCCCAGGCGATTGCCCTCGTCGTCGAGAATCTCGCGGCGGGCTACATCGAAGGGCCCCTTCCCGGTTGTGCTCTTGGCCTTGAGGTTACCGATAAAGAACGGCCGGCCACGATCCGCCATGTTGAACTGGTAGGAAAGACCGAATTCGATATCGCCCAGTCCCTGCCCGGTGGAGCCGGTCACGCGCTCCAGTGCGGTCGCCTCAAGGATGTCGCGCCTGCGCACCTGCTGCTCACGGTAGACATAAGGGATCTTCATCCCCACCTCGAGCCGCTCGGTCACGCCATACCGGAAGCTTACGGCCGCGGTCAGCGTGTCGCGCTCTGTCTCGCTGACATCAATCAGGCCAATCGCCAGGGCCGGAACGATGGTGAACCCCTCGATCGATACATCCAGCGAACTACTGTGGACGTACGACAAGGACGGTTCTATGACCCACTGTCCCTTCGGCGTGAGCACGCCCCGATCCGCGAACACGGTCACCTCGGGACCTGAATCGACCGGGGCATCCCCGACGGCCTCCCGCCCCTCCTGACTCATGGCCGGCCCGGCCAGCCCCCAGCATAGCGGCACAACCCCCAACCCACTCCACTTGATCCATCGCTTGTCCACCATCGTTCTCCATGGCCCCAAGGGCCGAACCGTTACGCAAGGACCAGCCTCTTCCCCCACACAACCTTCACGGCGCGTCGGAACGCAGCCCGTGCTTGGCGAGCAAGCGGTAGAGCGTCATCCGGCCCACCCCCAACTGGCGTGCGGCCCGCGAGACGTTGTTGTCGCACTGGCCAAGCGCCTTGATGAGCAATTCCCGTTCGGCATTCGATCGCGCCTCGGCAAGCGTCGGTGGCTTCTCGGCCTGGGCCGGCACCGCGGCCAGTCCAAGATCCTCCGGACGAATCAGGCGTCCTTCCGCCATCGTGACCGCACGCCGCACACGATTGACCAGCTCGCGGACGTTGCCGGGCCAGCTGTAGGCGTGCATCGCCTGCCACGCGGCCTGGGTAAAGCCGCGCAAACGGGGGTTCTGACGACGAAACTGATCGAAGTAAAAACGTCCCAGCTCTTTCAGGTCCGTGCCCCGCTCACGCAGAGGAGGCACATCGAGCTGGATCACATTCAGGCGGTAATAGAGGTCCTGCCGAAACCGACCGGTTTCGACGGCCTTGTCGAGCGCAACGTGGGTCGCCGCGAGGACGCGTACATCCACCTTGATGGACTGTAGTCCACCGAGCCTGACCAGCGTCCCTTCCTGCAGAAAGCGGAGCAGATTGACTTGAAGATCCAGGCTGAGGTCGCCGATCTCGTCCAGCAGCAAGGTACCGCCATGCGCCAGCTCGAACTGCCCGATCTTGCGACGTCCTGCTCCGGTAAAGGCACCTGCCTCGTGCCCAAACAGCTCCGACTGGATCAGTTGTGCCGGCAAGGCGCCACAATTAACCGCGACGAACGGCCCGTTAGCCCGCCGCGAGTGCCGGTGTACCGCCAGCGCGGCCAGCTCCTTCCCGGTCCCGCTCTCTCCCTGAAACAGCACTGGCGCCTCGGAGCCGGCCACCCGTTCAATCTGACGGGCTAACGCCTGCATGGCAGGGCTGTGCCCGATAATAGGGATCGCATCTCCCGGCTCTGCATCCCG
This sequence comes from Thioalkalivibrio sp. ALD1, assembly GCF_000381245.1. Lineage (NCBI taxonomy): Bacteria > Pseudomonadati > Pseudomonadota > Gammaproteobacteria > Chromatiales > Ectothiorhodospiraceae > Thioalkalivibrio > Thioalkalivibrio sp. ALD1. Next base: position 72,270 of record NZ_KB906246.1, read on the forward strand.
AGTCGGGCGCACAGGCCGTGCCTCCAGAGCCGCCATACCGCAGGCCCGCCCAAGGGTGATCTCAAGGCGCGCCTGGTCCAGTGGCAGAGTATGGAAGTCGTAACAGGACTCGCGGATCAGCTCGCGAACGTCATCGTGCAACAGTAAATCCGGGTGCACCAGCGCAATCCACTTCACGTGCTGGTGCGTGTGAACAAGCTCGGTGGCCCAGGGCGGTACCGGGCTCCCCAGGTCCAGGAGCCCAACCCGGATCTTGTCCAGCACCTCGCCGGAAGACCCGGCCGGGCGCGGCACATGGGTCAGCTTCCAGGCATCCGAAAGGCCCGCGAGCGAGTCGCATGCACATCCCCCCGCGTCCATCCACGCCACTTCGCGCACCATGGAGGTCGCGCAGGCGCGCTGCAGCGCATAACGCGATCCGTCGGCATCCCCCCGGGGCAGGAAACCCCCACCATCCACCGACCGCAAAAAGGAACCGTTCAACCTTCGCGATCCGGCCATGCTCGTCCCTATTGTTCCAAACCCCGGCCAATATGCCGATGGACTCCCCCTGAGACAGGGCCGGGGCATTCAACAGCGTCTACGCCGAATATAGGGCAAAAGAACGATCAGAACGGGAAAACGCAGGAGGGAAATTCACCACCCAAAAGAATTAAGATTGAATTTAATATTCGGCATTAATATTCCCAAAAACAAAAACGAAGAAACAAAAACAGGCCGCTACAAGGCGGCCTGTTTTTGTGACCAATTTAAAACTTGTCAATGCCTACACAGCACTCACAATGGGTCAATCACACAACGGGTTTACATCCTGCCGACGCCGATCACCACAGCCAGGTCTCTGGCTGCTCAATGGCCCGGTCTTCGTTGTTTGCCAGCAGCCCCTTGATACAGCGCACCAATAGCCAGATGATCATGAACAGCAACACCAGGAACCCAATGCCGACCGGGGTCAGGATCGCACCCACGACTACACCCAGCAGTCCAATCCAGAACGTACGAATCTGGTATGTGAAATGAGTATCGCTGACAGCGTCTCCATCGTGACGCTTGATGTAAGCAATAATCACTCCCGCGATCGCGGTCAGGGCGGTGAGAAAACTGACCAGGTACAGCACGTACACCACAGTCACCATGGTGCGCTCCTTGCGCGGACCCGGCACGGGACGGCTCACTTCGCTTGGTTCGACTTCCGGTCTTGTTCCCTCGGTCACCTTGCACCTCCCGTTGGCATGGTCAGGCTCATCACAGGCCTCTTGGGCGAGACTAGCACTTTTGATACTGCCCCAGCAGACTCGTGCGTCTACATTGGGCCCGCCCAGACGATCAGCACGATCCCCAGCAGCGCAAACACAAAGCCCGTCAACTGCACGCGTGACATGCGCTCGGCCTGAAACAGGCGGGCCATCAGTGCGGTCGGCGCGGGTGATAGTGCCCCGGCCACTGCAATAATCGACAACAGCCCCATGCGCACGGCCACCACGAAGGCCAGTGTAGCGGCGGCCTGAAACAGCCCCGCCAGCGCCAGCAGAACAAAGGTGGAGCGGCTCATACCGCGTTCGGGCCGCAGGACCAGCATGACCAGGGCCAGCGTAAAGGCCCCGACCGCCGAGGTCGCAACCACGGGCCACAAAGGCGACCCGGTCTGGGCCTGATCGAGAAACACGAACACCAGTCCGAAACAGACCCCCGCGATCACGGCGTTGAGCAGACCCTTGACCGGATGCGCACCCCGGGCCAGCGCCAGCAGACCACGCACCGGTTGATCCAGACGCCGCGGGCTGGCCTTGCGCGCCCCACCCGAGATCATGCCGATCGCGACCACAATCGCGGCAATCCCGACCAGGGCCAGCACCCCGGGCCGCTCGCCGAGCGCCAGCCCGACTCCCAACGGGACCAGCGCGGAGATCACACCGGTAATCGCCGCCACCAGGCCCATGGAGCCCTCTGCCAGCCCGCGGTAGTAGGCGAGGAGGCCGAGCGCCAGCGCCAGTCCGGAGGCACCGCCCCAGAACAGTGCCTGAGGGCCCGGAAAGCCGGCAAGCGGAACGGCAATGAGCAGCAGTACGCCGGTGGCCAGGAGCTGCGAGTAACAGGCCACGACCAGCGCCGGAATACGGCGCGAGGCCAGACCACCAAGAAAATCGCCCGCGCCAAACCCAAGCGCCGTCAGAAGCCCGAGAAAAAACGCCATCAGCGATACCGCCGTCGCGAACGCGGGGCTCGCTGGCGGCGGGCCTTATTCACCTGCCTTTTCGAGCAGCTCCTTCAGACGGTCTTCGTTCGCCGCGGTGTGGATGCCGGTGACGGTGCCCTCGCCGTCGAGCAGGATGACGGTGACCTCTTCCGGAGTATGCGGCATAAAGCCCGCGTCCTCTTCCGAGCGAGTAATCGCGGTGGGGTACTCGCGTGCCTGCATGCGAGGCAGGACGACGTTTTCCATCACATGCGGTGGCATCTGATGAATATCGGCGATATAGATCACCCCGATTTCATTGCGTTGTTCTTCTGTCATTTCACCCAGAACGGCATTGGCGATATCCGCCGGGGCCATCTCCACCGTCTTGAGGATGACGCGCGCCGCGCCCGGGATCTGTAGCGGGTTCCCGTGTTGATCGTTCAGTGTGCGCTCGGGGAAGGTCTCGCCCTCGACGACGTCATCGGCCGAGGCCTCGACGCCACCCTCGCAGCCCGCCAGCAGCAGGGTCGAGGTGGCAAACAGGGCGGCAAGCAAAAGTGCGGGCAATCGTGTCATGGGGATTCCTCCAGGGCTGTGAATCAATGCGCGCCGCGAACAACCGGACGTACGCGGCAAACGCCGCCGATGGTAACGCATCCATTGCGCCAGTAGACTGCAGGGGAAACACTGGTCCATGTACACGCTCGCGCTCGAGTCGCTTTTGCGTGCGAACAAGGCGCGGTGACTGCCGTGCAGTCATTCTGCACAAGGGAGCCGCAACGCCGTGCGCGCGCCCGTTTTTGATGACAACGGGCGGTCGAGCCCCTGCATTGAATGGTTTGTGGGGTTGGTACCCCAGGTTCCCCGATCCTGCGTTGCGCCGCTTGCGGGTAGAACCACTACCCGCTGCGCGACACGCCTTGTCTCGGAAAACCTGGGGTACCAACGCGAGCGTGTACATGGACCAGTGTTTCCCTACGCGAATTTCCAAGGGCCCGCCGATGGTTCAGCCACTGATCAAACTGCTGCGGCCGCACCAGTACATCAAGAACGGGTTTGTCCTGCTGGGCGTCGTGTTCGCCCACGAGTGGGAACCGGCGATGCTGCTGGCCGCCGGGGTCGCCTTTGTCGCGTTTTGTGCAATGGCGAGTGCCGTTTATGTACTGAACGACATCGTCGACGTCGAGGCCGACCGCCAGCATCCGGTCAAGCGCCACCGGCCCATTGCCAGCGGGGCCATTCCGGCCAGTACCGCCTGGGCGATCTTTGCAACGCTGGTGGTGGTCGCGCTCGTACTGGCGGCGTTGGTCAGCACCGGCGTGACCGCACTCGTGCTTGCCTACCTGGTGCTGAACGTCGCCTACTCCTGGTGGCTGAAGCATGTCGTCATCCTGGATGTGTTCAGCATCTCGGCGGGCTTCATGCTGCGCATCCTGGCCGGCACGCTCGGCCTCGGGATCGAGCCCTCGCAGTGGCTGCTGCTGTGCGGCCTGATGCTCACGCTGTTTCTTGGCTTCGCCAAGCGCCGTGCGGAACTGGCGGATACCGCGATCGAGCGGTCCCCCGAGCGCGAGGGCCCGCGCCGTGTACTCAATGACTACAGCGTGGGCCTGGTGGACCAGTTCATCGCGATCAGCGCAGCCTGCACGGTCCTGGCGTACGGGCTTTATACGGTCAGTGCACAGACGATCGACCTGCACGGCACCGACGGGCTGATCTACACCCTGCCGCTCGTAATCTACGGCATCTTCCGCTACCTGTTCCTGCTGCATGCCCGAGGCGGGGGCAACGACACCTCGCGCGACCTGGTCACCGACCCGCACCTGCTCGCGACGGTCGCTGTCTGGCTGGGCGTCACCATCGTCGTACTCGCATGAGCGCAGTGCTGCTGTCCGGCTGGCGCATGCGGGCCGTGATGCTCTCCGTAATCGCGGCGGTCGTGCTGTATCTCGGAGTTGCGCTGTGGGCGGGGGCCACCGAGGTCTGGCATGCCCTCACCCTCGTGGGGATCGGCGGCCTGCTGCTGGCACTGTCGCTCTCATTGGTGAACTATTCGCTGCGTTTCACGCGCTGGCAGCTCTACCTGCGCCGCCTGGGTCACCACGTGCCCCTGCGCGGGAGCGCGCACATCTACCTGGCGGGGTTCGCCCTGACCACCACCCCCGGAAAGACGGGCGAGGCGCTGCGCGGGGTGCTCCTGAAGCGACGCCATGTTCCCTATCCCGACAGCTTCGCGGCCTTTGTCAGCGAGCGTCTGTCGGATCTGATCGCGGTCGTGCTGCTGTCGATGCTGGGCTTCACCCTGGTGGCCAAGGGTGGCTGGCTGATCCTCGGCGGGGCCGGCGCGGTGGCGCTCGCGCTGGTCATCCTGTCGTGGCGCCGACCACTTGCGCGGCTGCAGGCGTGGACGGACCGACCCGGCCAGCGTCTGTGGCGGACCATTCATCACCTGGCGACCGTCCTCCTGCAGGCCCGCCGCTGCCATCGTCCGGCCCTGCTGGCCGGGACGATCCTGCTGAGCGTGGTCGCCTGGAGCGCAGAGGCGCTCGCCTTCTGGTGGATCCTCAACGCGATGGGCTTCGAGGCCAGCTTTGCCTTCGCCGCATTCGTGTTCGCGCTGGCGATGCTGGCCGGCGCGCTGAGCTTCCTGCCCGGCGGGCTCGGCGGGACCGAGGCCGTGATGGTCGGCCTGTTGCTGCTGCACGACATGCCCGCAGCCGATGCGGTTGCCGCGACCATGCTGATCCGCTTCACGACCCTGTGGTTTGCGGTCATCCTGGGCCTGATTGCACTGGGCACCAACCCCGAGGCCCGCGGCCGCGAACAACCGGAGGCTACGGCATGACCACGAGCTGGAACCGCATCCCGCGTGTCGCGCACGCCGCCGAGGTCTCCCTGACCCGGCGCGGCCAGCCCCTGCCCGAGGCTGCGCACCCGCTGCTGGCCCACGGCCTCGGCCGCAGCTACGGCGACGTCTGCCTGAATCCCGGCGGGACCCTGCTGCATACCCGAGACCTCGACCGCTTCATCACCTTCGACACGGACACCGGCCGCATTACCGCCGAGGCCGGTCTGACCCTCGACGACTTGCTGCGCTTCGCGGTCACGCGCGGCTGGTTCGTGCCGGTGGTACCCGGCACACGCTTTGTCACACTCGGAGGCGCCGTGGCCAACGACGTGCACGGCAAAAATCACCACCATGCCGGCAGCTTTGGCGAGCATGTCCGCGCCCTGACCCTGCGCCGCTCCAACGGCGAATGCCTCGAAGTGACCCCCGACGGCACTCCGGACTGGTTCGCCGCGACCGTCGGCGGGCTCGGGCTGACCGGCCTGATCGAGACGGTCACGCTGCAACTCATTCCCGTGCGCACCCCCTGGATGCGCGCCTGGTCGCAGCGCTTCGACAGCCTGGACGAGTTCTGGGAACTGGACGCCCGGGCCGAGCGCGAATGGCCCTACACCGTCGCCTGGATCGACTGCCTGAACCCGGGCCCGCGCGGCGAGGTCGGGCGCGGCATCTACAGCGGGGCACGCCATGCGACCACCGCACCGGCACGCAGCCGATACCGGGAGCCCCGCCGCGCCATCCCGCTGGACCCGCCAGTGTCACTGGTCAACCGCGTGACCCTGCGGCTGTTCAACCAGCTCTATTTCCGCCAGTCCGTACACCCGACCGCCCGCGCCGTCCATCACCTGCCCTGGCTCTTCCCGCTGGACGCGATCCGCCACTGGAACCGCATCTACGGGTACAAGGGTTTTTACCAGTACCAGTGCGTACTGCCTCCGCATGCGCAGAAGGACGGCATGCAGGCGCTGCTCGATACCGTGGCCGCCAGCGGCCAGGGTTCGTTCCTCGCCGTGCTCAAGCGCTTCGGGGATCGCGCGGGACCGGGGATGCTGTCATTCCCCCGACCCGGCGCGACCCTGGCGCTGGATTTCCCCGATCGCGGCAACGACACCGAGCACCTGTTCCGGCGCCTGGACCGCATCGTGCAGGAAGCCGGCGGCGCGCTGTATCCGGCCAAGGATGCGCGCATGTCACCCGAGCTGTTCCGCAGCGGCTTTCCCCGCTGGGAGGAGTTCGCTAGCTTTGTCGACCCCGAATTCTCCTCCGGCTTCTGGCGCAGGGTAACCAAATGAACCGTTTGCAATCCGTCGTGATCCTCGGCGCCACCTCGGCGATCGCCACCGCCGTCGCGCGCGAACTCGCCGAGCACGGCGCCCGACTGTTCCTGGTCGCGCGCGACGGCGAGCGGCTGGAGCCCCTGCTGCAGGATCTGCGCGTACGCGGCGACGATGCCTCCGCCACGCGCATCCTCGGCACGACGGCCGACCTGGCGGACGTCGACGCCCATGCGGACGTATGGGCACAGGCCCAGGAGGCGCTGGGAGACAACATCGATGCGGTGCTGCTGGCCTGGGGCGCGCTGCCGGATCAGGAGGCCTGCAACGTGTCGGTCGCGACCACGCTGGAGGCGATCCACGTGAACGGTACCAGCGCCATCGCCTTCCTGGCCCATATAGCACCCGACTTCGAACAGCGCGGCCGTGGCGTGATCGCCGCCATCGGGTCGGTCGCCGGCGACCGCGGGCGCCAGAGCAACTACGTCTACGGCACTGCCAAGGGCATGCTGGCCACCTATCTCCAGGGGCTGCGCAACCGGCTGTTCTTCAGCGGCGTGGATGTGGTCACGATCAAGCCGGGTTTCGTGCGCACCCCGATGACCGAGGGCTTCAACCGCGCCGGCGCGCTGTGGGCGGAGCCCGAGACGGTCGCGCGCGGGATCGTCAAGGCCATGCGCCGCGGCCGCGATGTCGCCTACCTGCCCTGGATCTGGTGGGGCATCATGACCGTGATCCGCCTGATCCCCGAGTACCTGTTCAAACGCCTGAAGCTGTAATGACGGCTCCGCAACGCATCGTGCTGTTCGACTTCGACGGGACCCTGACGCGGCGCGACAGCCTGTTCCCGTTCCTGCGCTTTGCGCTGGGTACGCCGCGCTTTCTCGCGTCCCTGCCCGGGTGCCTGCCGACACTGGCGGGCTTCGCGCGCGGGCGCATCGCCAACCAGGTCGCCAAGGAGGCCGTGCTCCAGCGGACGATCGGCGGCGCATCCCTGGACGATCTGCAGGCCCGGGGCCGTGCCTTCGCCGATCGCGGGCTGGACCGCTTGCTGCGACCCGTCGGCATGGAACGCCTCAACCATCACCAGGCGGCCGGCGACACCTGCGTGCTGGTCTCGGCCTCGCTGGATCTGTGGCTGCGCCCCTGGGCCGAGCGCCATGGCCTGGCCGACGTGATCTGCTCGCGCCTGGCGGTCGACGATCACGGCTACGTCAGCGGGCATCTGGACGGCACCAACTGCCAGGGCGCGGCCAAGCCCGCCGCGATCGCCAGCTGGCTGGGCCGCTTCGACCCGGAGACGCCCGTCGACCTCTACGCCGCCTACGGTGACAGCGCCGGCGACGAGCCCATGCTGCAGATGGTCACCACGGGTTATCGGCTGCAGGGCGGCCGCTTCGAGCCGACCCAGACGGGCATGCACGAGGCATGAGCGAAGATCGCCTGCCTCCCGGCGCGCCCTGGCTCGTGCGCCACTACGGCGCGGTATTGCTGACCGCCCTGGCCGTCAAGATCCTGATCGCCTGGACTTTGCCGATCACGGGCGACGAGGCGTACTTCCTGATCTGGGGGCAGAACCCCGATCTCGGCTACTACGACCATCCCCCGATGGTGGGCTGGTGGCTGAGCCTGGTGCTCGCGATCTCGGACCACCCGCTCGCGATCCGGGCGCTGGGGATCGCCGTATCCATGGCCCCCGCCCTGCTGATCCTTGCGCTGTGGCATCGCCAGGACCCGGTTCGGGCGCGGCTGGTCTCGCTGATCGCCCTGTTCGTGCCGCTGCTGTTCATCGCGGTACTGACCGCCACGGACACCCCGCTGCTCCTGTTCGGCCTGCTGGCCACCGGTCTGACCTGGCAAGCGCTGCGCACCGGGCGTCCCGGCTGGTTCCTGCTGGCCGGATTCGCTCTGGGCCTGGCCTTCCTGTCGAAGTACTTCGCGGTGCTGCTCGGGATTGCGCTAGGGCTGCATATCCTGCTGTTCGCGCCGCGCCACTGGCGCGGACTGCTGCTGATCATCCTCGGCGTCGTGCCGGCGGTGGCCCTGAACCTGTACTGGAACTGGGACAACTGCTGGTACAACGTGATGTTCAACATCGTGAACCGGCATGGCGGCGACGGGATCGATTCCGCCAACGTGCTCGCCTACGCGGCGATGCTGGTCTATGTGTTCACCCCCTGGCTGCTGTGGTTCATCGCCCGCGAGTTCCGCGCGCTGGGGCCCGGCATCCGCGAACATCACTTCGGGGTCTTCCTGAGCGCCGGGCTGATCCCGCTCGCGGTGTTCGCCCTGCTGGCGCCGTTCAAGAGCATCGGCCTGCACTGGTTGGCGGTGTTCGTGCCCTTCCTGCTGCTGCCCGCCCTGTTCCTGAGCACCCGCTCGCTGAACATCAGCGCCTGGCTCTCGGCCATCCTGGCCGGCGTGCACGCGGCCGTACTCTTGACCATCGCACTGATGCCCGTGGAATGGCTCGAGGGCCACGACCGCTACGGCGATGCGGTCTACTACCTCGCCCCGGAATCCGTGGCCGAGGCCGTGAACGAATATGACCCGGACTGGCACGTGTTCACGCGCAGCTATTCACGCTCCGCGGTCCTCGCCTACTACGCGGGACGCGAGGTCGGGGTATTCGGCTCCGGCTCGCACTATGGCCGCCAGGATGACCTGCTGACCGACTTCCGCGCCCTCGACGGCGAGAATCTGCTGTACGTCGCGACCCGCGGCAAGGTCGACCGGGGCGATCTGGAACCCTTCTTCGACGAGGTCGTGATCCGCCGCCAGTCCATCCGCGGGATCGACTGGGAGATCGCCGAGGGTCGGGGCTTTCGGTATGAGGCCTACCACGAACAGGTGCTGCAGGAGATCCTGGACGACTACTACACCATCCCCACCTGGCTGCCCGAAGGCCGCTGCGACTTCACCGATCGATATAGCCGGTGACCCACCGAACGCCTGTTCGGTATTACGGTCACACAGGCACGCCGATGCGCTTGAACCCGCCGCCATGCGCGTTCAAGCTGACGCGTTTGCCAATGCAATGACGGAGATCCTTACATGAAGCCTTACCTGGCATTCGCTGGTGCGCTGCTACTGGCCATCCCGGGCCTGACCCTGGCCCAGGCCCAGACCGACCCGCAGATGGAAGAGCAGATGCAACAGCAGGAGCCGGAGACCACGACCTATCAGGACTGGGAGGTCGCCTGTATCGAGACTCAGGGTGGCGAACGCTGCCGCATGCAGCAGACGTTGCAGATCCAGGACGAGCAGGCGCAGGGCGCCTACCTGCAGGCTTCACTGTTTCGCGATGGTGACAGCTATATCATCGAGATCCTGCTCCCGCTGGGAGTGGACCTGCGCCCCGGTATCCTGATGCAGGTCAACGACGATGGCGAGGAGGTCGAGGCCCCGTATATCGCATGTGTGGAACAGGGTTGCGTGGCGGGCCATGAGCTCTCCGACAGCCAGTTCAACGCGATGCGTGGCGGTCGCGCGCTGACGGTCGGCTTCTGGCCTCTGCATGGCGAACAGCCGCTGGCCTTCGACGTCTCGCTGATGGGCTTCACCGACGCCAGCGAGCGCCTCTGAGGCTGCCCTTGGCTGCGCCTCGCGGGCCGGTACAATGACCCGTGTGGCAAAGCACAGGGACGCAACGAGCCGAGGCGGCCTGAACCGGGCTCGGGCACGCTGGCGGCGGGCAGCCTGGACTGTCCTGGCCGCCGCTGTCCTGTGGTGGATACTGGCCGGTCTCGATTCTCTGCTGGAACCACTGGCCCTGCTAGCGGTTGTGCTGGCGGGCGCCGCCAGCCTGGTCCTGCCCACCGGCCGACCCCTCGCCATTCGCCCCCGTGCCATTCCGGGTCTGACCGCCTATTTCGTGCGTGCCTCATTCCTCGGCGGCATCGATATTGCCCGCCGTGCGCTGGATCCAAGGCTGCCCATCGCCCCCGATTTCATCGAATATCGGGCGGACCTGCCGCACGGGCCGCCCCTGACACTGTTCATGGCGGTGCTCAGTCTGCTACCCGGGACGCTCAGCGTGCGCCTTGAGGGTCGCCTGTTGACGGTGCATGTACTCGATCGTCACAGCGACCCCGAGAGCGCCCTGCGGGACCTGGAGAAACGGATCCACGCCGCATTCGAAGACCCGCGGCAGGAATCGGGGGGGGACCAGTGATCACCTTCTATCTGATGGCCGCGCTCTTTCTCCTGGCGACGATTCTGCTTGGCCTGATCCGCGTGCTTCGTGGCCCCGGCTCGGGTGACCGCATGCTCGCCGCACAATTGTTCGGAACGACCGGTGTGACCATCCTGTTGCTGCTTTCGATGACGCTGGAGACCCCGGCGCTGGTCGACGTTGCCCTGGTATTTGCGCTACTGGCTGTCGTCGCCGCCGTCGCATTCGTCCGTCAGCATGGCCTGCCGGAGCCCTCGGGCACGCCTGTACACCAGCGCAAGAACGACCAGAAAACGGAGTCAGACGATGATCGCTAACACCCTGACCGTGATCCTGATCCTCGCGGGGCTGGTGTTCTTTGCCGCCGGCACGGCCGGGCTTCTGCGATTCCCCGATGTCTATTCGCGTCTGCACGCCCTGACCAAGGCGGACAACGTCGGGCTGGGTCTGGTCATCCTCGGCCTGATGCTGCAGGCCGCTGGGCCAGCGGACATCCTCAAGCTGCTTCTGATCTGGGTGCTGGTCCTGGCGGCCGGCACCACGGCTGCGCACATGGTGGCGCAACGCACCTGGACCCACGGGGAATTCGAGTCCGATCGATGAGCAACCTGCTCCTGGTCATCTTCGACCTGGTCCTGCTGGCCGGGCTCCTGGGGGTGGCCTGGCGCTGCCTGGCGAGCACCGACCTGTTTCGCGCGGTGGTGCTCTTCATCACCTTCGGGCTATTGCTGGCGCTGGCCTGGGTGCGTCTGGAGGCCCCCGACATCGCACTGGCCGAGGCCGCGATCGGCGCCGGGATCACCGGTGCCCTCTTGTTGGTCACGCTGGAGCGGCTGCGCAGCATCGCGGTCGAGCGCCGCCGCGGGCGGCCCGACCAGCCACCCGACCCCGCCGGCGCCGACGCCCTGCTGCACGCCCTGCATGATCCGCCGCCGCCACGACGGACCTTTGTCCCGGCGCTGAGCTTTGCCCTGGTGGTGGGCGGGCTCATGGTCACCGCCCTGTGGCACCAGCCGGACGCCGTCGGCCTGGAGCCGGTGGTCGACGAACACATGGGCGTCTCGGGCGTGGATCACCCGATCACCGCCGTGTTGCTGAATTTCCGCGCCTACGACACCTTCCTGGAGCTGGCGATCGTGCTGATTGCACTGCTCGGGGCCTGGTCGCTGGGACGCTACGACCGCCTGCCGGCCCGCCCAGCGCCGGGCCCGATCCTCCCCGGCACCCTCCGCCTTCTGGTGCCGGTCGCGATCGTTACGGGCGTGTACATCCTCTGGGCGGGCAGCCATGCCCCGGGCGGAGCGTTTCAGGCGGGGGCGATCCTGGGTGCCGCCGGCATCCTGCTCGTGCTGGCACGGCCGCGCGACCTGCCGATGGCACCGAGTACACCGCTGCGGCTGGGCCTGACCGCAGGGGTGGGCCTGTTCCTGGCGATCGGCATCGTGGGCCTGTTTATCGGCCCGGGTCTGCTCGGCTATCCGCCGGAATGGGCCTATCCGCTGATTATCGTGATCGAGATCGCGGCCACGCTGTCGATCGCGCTCACCCTGGTGGCGCTGTTCATCGCCGGCCGGCCCGCCGGAGACGATCACTGATGGCCGGGGACGCACGCTGATGGAATGGCTCGCCCAGCAGCTGGCCCCAGGCCTGATCTATCCGACGGCGGGCGCACTCCTGTTTGCCCTGGGCCTGTACGGGCTGATCCGCCGCCACCACCTGGTGCTGCGCATCCTGGCGCTGAACATCATGGGTTCCGGGGTGTTCATGGTGCTGCTGGGCATTGCGGCCCGGGGCGAGGGGGCGCCGGACCCGGTCGCGCAGGCCCTCACGCTGACCGGCATTGTGGTCGCGGTCAGCGCGACGGCGTTCGCGCTGGCGCTGGTCGTACGCCTTGCGCGCATCACGGGGCAGGCGATGATGCTGCCGGGTCCGCCGGACGATGAAGCACCGGTGGATGACATCTCGCGCGAGGAGCATGCCCCCTCCGCAGAGTACGAGAGGGAGCATCGCGAATGAGCGAGGCACCCGCCGAGATGCTCCCGCTGGCGATCAGCGGCTTGGTGGCCCTGTCGCTGACGCTTGCGATCCTGGCCACGGTCTGGCCGCGCCAGGCGCACCGGATTGGGGGTTATGGCGCGGTACTGATGGCGGCAGCCGTAGTGGCGCTGAGTGCCCTGTTCGTGGCTGCGGGACCCGAACCGGAGTCCGCGGCCACGCGCGTCGCCCTGGGCGGCTGGGAGGCACCCCTCGGCGTGATGCTGCATCTGGATGGGCTGTCGATGACCCTGCTGGTCCTGACCGGCGTGGTCGGACTGGCGACCAGCCTGTACAGCCTCGGCTACGTGCACGACCCGATCGAACGCCGCCAGTTCTGGCCCCTCTGGCTGTGGCTGTGGGCCGGGTTGAACATGCTGTTGCTGTCCGGCGATGCCTTCAACCTGTACATCTCGCTGGAGGTGGTGTCGCTGTCGGCGGTGGCGCTGGTGGCATTCACCGGTACCGCGGCCGCCGTCTCCGGGGCGATGCGCTATCTGCTGGTCAATATTCTCGGCTCGCTCAGTTTCCTGATGGGGGTCGTGCTCCTGTTCGGAGAACACGGTGTGCTGGATCTGGTGTTGCTAGAGGCGCGCACCGAGATCGGCCCCACCGAGCGCATGGCCGCGGTACTGATGACCGCCGGGCTGATGCTGAAGGCAGCGCTGTTCCCGCTGCATGTCTGGCTCGCCCCCGCACACGGCTCCGCCCCGGCGCCCGTCAGCGCCGTGCTCTCCGGTCTGGTGGTCACCGGCTCGTTCTACCTGATCCTGCGTCTGTGGATGGGACCCTTTGCCCCGCTGGCCACGCCGGCGTTCGGTATCCTGGTGGGCCTGCTCGGCGTAGCCGCGCTGGTCTGGGGCTCGGCCCAAGCCCTGCGGTCCGGGCGCCTGAAATCCATCGTTGCGTATTCGACCGTGGCCCAGTTCGGCTATCTCCTAATCGCGTTCCCGCTGATGCTGATCGAATCGGAGGCGTGGAAAGTCGTGGTGTTCTTCGCCATCGTCCATGCCCTGGCCAAAGCCTCGGTCTTCCTCGCCGCCGGCACACTGCAACACGCGGCCGGGCATGACCGCGTCGCCGAGATGGGCGGGGTCCTGCGCGCCCGCGGGCGGACGGTATTTGCGCTCGGACTGGCCGGGGTCAGCCTGATGGGACTGCCCTTCACCGGCGGCTTCATCGCCAAGTACCTGTTGCTGGAGGCGGGTCTGTCCACGATCCTGGCAGGCAGCCTGATCGGCGTGCTGTGGGTGATCGCGATTGCTGGAGGCGGGTTGCTCGCCGCCGGCTACGTGCTGCGCATGGTAGCCCCAGCCTTTCACCGCGGGGCCCGTGACGCCGGCGAGGCGGTCTCGCCGTGGATGGACTGGGTACCGCTGGGACTGGCCGTGGTCGCGGCCGCCGCCGGGTTCGCCGGCACCCTGACGCTGCACACGCTGACGCTGACGCCGGGGGCGCCATGAGCGACGGCGGCTGGCTGCTCCTCGCCATTCTTTTGAGTTCGCTGGGCCCAGGCCTGGCGATCTTCTTCCTGCCCGAACGGCGCTATGGCCTGCGGACCCTCCTGAACCTCGGCGGGGCCGGGACCAAGCTGGTACTGGTCGGCTGGCTTCTCCTGAGCGTCCTGCGCGGCGATGAATATCAGCTCAGCATCCCGCTGCTGCCAGGGATCGACTTCGTGCTCGCAGCGGACGCTCTGTCGCTGTTGTTCGCCACCCTCTCGGCGGTGCTGTGGTTCGTCACCACCGTGTACGCCATCGGCTATCTGGAAGGTTCACCACGCAGGAGCCGCTTTTTCGGGTTCTTCTCCCTTTGCGTCAGCGCCACGGTCGGGATCGCGCTGTCGGGCAACCTGATCACGCTGCTGATCTTCTACGAGCTGCTGACGCTGGCTACATGGCCACTGGTGGTACACCGCGGCACGCCCGCCGCCCTGCGTGCCGGACGGCTGTATCTTGGCTACACGCTGACCAGCGGGCTGGTGCTGTTCACCGCGATCGTCTGGCTGACCCTGCTGGCCGGGGCCGAGCCGTTCGTGCCGGGTGGCTACCTGGGCGAGCTTGCGACCACGCACGAGACCACGCTCAAGGTCCTGTTCGTTATGCTGATGATCGGATTCGGGGTCAAGGCCGCATTGGTGCCTCTGCACTCCTGGCTGCCGATCGCGATGGTCGCACCCGCCCCCGTCAGTGCATTGCTGCACGCGGTCGCGGTGGTCAAGGCCGGGGCCTTCGGGATCGTGCGGGTGGTGAACGACGTCTACGGCGCCGAGGTCGCGATGGAACTCGGACTCGCCGCGGGGCTGGTGGTGATCGCCGCGATCACCATCCTGTACGGCTCGATCCAGGCCCTGCGCACGGACGACCTGAAGCAGCGGCTGGCCTTTTCCACCGTCAGCCAGGTCTCGTACATCGTGCTGGGTGTTGCGCTGGCCGGGCCGCTGGGGGTCATCGGCGGGCTGGTGCATCTGGTGCATCAGGGGATCACCAAGATCACGCTGTTCTTCTGCGCCGGCAACTTCGCCGAGACTCTTGGCATCCACAAGATCAGCGAACTGGACGGCGTGGGCCGGCGCATGCCGCTGACCATGCTGGCCTTTACCCTGGGCGCCCTGGGCATGATCGGCCTCCCGCCGCTCGCCGGCTTCGTCACCAAGTGGCATCTGGGCCTGGGCGCGCTGGAAGCCCAGTTCCACTGGGTACTGGTCGTGCTGATCGCCAGCAGCCTGCTCAATGCCGCGTACTTCCTGCCGCCGGTGATCCGCGGCTGGCTGGGCGAGCGGCGCACGCCCTGGCACGAGCATCTGGTCGAACATAGCGGCCCCACACGCTTCGAAACCCACTGGATGCTGCTCGTCCCGACGTTGTTCGTCGCAGCGCTGAGCCTGCTCGGTGGTCTGCTGGCGGGGATGAGCCTGAGCCCGCTCGACTGGGTGACCCTGATCGTGGAACGCGACTATTCGATCCCGGGGTTCGCACCATGAACGCCCTGGTCTGGCTCGCGATCCCCCTCATCCCGCTGCTGCTGGCGGTGCTGATCGGCCTGCGGCCGCACCGGACCCGCTTCAACCGGTGGGTCCCGTGGGCGGCATTGCCAGGCCTTGCGGGGGCGGCCTTCGGGGGCGATGTCGAGCCTGCCGCCCTGGACGGTCTGATGCTGAACACCCTGCTGGGGCTGGACCCGCTGGGACAGGCCTTTCTGGCACTGACCTCGGGGCTCTGGCTGGCCGCCGGCCTGTTCGCCCTGAGCGACCGCCAGGATGATCCGCTGCGTCATCGCTTCTACGTGTTCTGGCTGCTGGCGCTGTCCGGGAACCTGGGCCTGATCCTCGCACAGGACGCCCTGAGCTTTTACCTGTTTTTCTCCCTGATGAGCCTGGCGGCCTATGGTCTGGTGGTGCACTCCAATACAGGGGAAGCCTGGCGTGCCGGACACATCTATCTGATTCTGGCAGTCGTCGGCGAAATCCTGTTGTTTGCCGGCTTCGTAATGGCGATCCACCAGACAGGTGGGGATACGCGGTTGACCGCAATCGCCGAGGCACGCCCCGAGGGCTGGGGCCTTGCGCTGCTGGTGCTCGGTTTCGGCATCAAGGCCGGCATGCTTCCACTGCATTTCTGGCTCCCACTGGCCCACCCGGCCGCACCGGTCGCGGCCAGCGCCGTACTGTCGGGGGCGATGATCAAGGCCGGCGTGCTGGGCTGGCTGCGCGTGTTGCCACTAGACGAGACCGGCCATGTGCTGCTCGGCGAGACCCTCGTGCTACTGGGTCTGGCGGCCGCCTTCCTCGCCGCGCTCGCCGGTGTTCTGCAGTCGCGTCCCAAGACTATCCTCGCCTACTCCAGCATCAGCCAGATGGGGCTGATAACGGCCGGGGTCGGACTGGCACTCGTCCTGCCCGACCTGCGGCCCTGGCTGCTGATGGCCGTTACGCTCTACGCCGTGCATCACGGCTTTGCCAAGGGTGCGTTGTTCCTGGCCGCCGGGATGACCGCACAGCGCCCTGCGGGTGGTGCAGGCCGTCTGGCCTTTTTCCTGTTCGCGGCGCTGCCGGCGCTCGCCCTGGCCGGGATGCCAATGACCAGCGGGGCGCTGGCCAAAAACACCCTGAAAGACCCGCTGTACGGCGCCGACCTGGCCGGCTGGATGGCCTACACGGAATTCGCGCTGACGCTCGCGGCTGCTGGCACAACGCTTCTGATGCTGCGCTTTCTCTGGTGCTGGCACCAAGCACAGCAGGACATACAGGCGCCCCCGCGAGCGGACTCCCGCCGCTGGTGGGCCTGGGGCGGCCTGGCGGGCATGTCGCTGGTGTTTCCCCTGCTGGGGATCGCGGTTGCACCGCCGGAGCAGGTGCCGGCCTGGGTTGTGCTGACGGGGCTGAGCCTGGTCTGGCCGATTGGCCTGGGCCTGGTACTGGGTCTGCTGGCCTGGCGATGGCTGCCAGATCGCAATCGCCCATGGCTCCAGGAAGGCGATCTGGTCGTGCCACTGGAGTGGCTCGCGCACGCCAGCCAGCGCCTGTGGCACAGCCGCCCTGCACTGATCGGCATCGGGCGCCACCCGGCGCGCCTGCGCTGGGTTCGCTACCGGCTGCGTGAACGGCTGGAACTGGCCGAGCGCGTACTCACTCGCTGGGAAACCATTGGCCTGCTGTTCGCCGCCGCGATGCTCGGACTCTACCTGACCCTCTGGGCCGGTTAAGGAAACGAGTTTCCTTACGGCAGGCACAAAAAAGGCCGGCCCATCAGGGCCGGCCCGACTGCGTCAGATCAGCGAGTCAGTGCTGATCGAGAAAATCGACAGTGAAGTCCACCACGTCATCCGCGAAGAAATCACGGAAGAAGTGATCCGCACCATCAACGGTGTTCACGGTGATGTGCTCTTTGTCCTCGACCGCATCCATCCGCTCCGGCAGATCCGCCACCACGTCATCCTCGGCCCCGATCACCACGAGCGTCGGGGTCTGGATGCCGTCGATCACACTGGGCGTGTTGTGAACGGGGGCCGGATCGTAATAGCTCAGGAACGCATGGGGTGCGACGTCCAGCTCGCCGCATTGCAGAAAACGCACGCCTTCCAGCATGGAGCCGTCGCCACGATCGTGCTTCTCCTGGGCGCGGGCCAGCACTTCACCCAGCGGCTCGCCGGCCTGCTCTTCGTAATCCGCGGAGACCCTGTCTGCATCAAACGTGGACGGGGCCACCAGCACCATCGCACGAATGTCGTCCGGATCGTGCTCGGTCAGATAGCGCGCCACCTGGTTACCACCGCGCGAGTGCCCGAACAGGGTGACCGGGCCATAGCCTTCACCCTGCAGCCATTCCTGCCAGAGAGCGACCTCCTTCAGGTGCTCGTCCACGCCATGGTGAATCGGCGCGTCACACTCGAACATCCCCTCGCGCTCGTCGATCCCGTAGCTCAGGTTGATCGACAGCGTATTGTGTCCCCGGTCGGCGAGTTGATCCTGAACCGCCTGCATGATCTCCATGCGGCCGTGGGCCAGCGTGCCATGCAGCATCAGCACCACGCCATCTCCAGGCGAGGCACCCGCCCCCTCCTGGAAATGACCGATCAAGGTCAGGTCATCATGTACCAGCGTGACCTTCTCGGCCGCAAACGCCGGGGCGGAGGCCAGGGCAGCGGCCGCACAGGCCGTCGTGATCCACGAATACCGCATTGCAATCTCCTTTTTCGGAATGGAATCGTTCTAATGATCCCGCGAACGACTAGACCATTGAGGGCTCGAAAAAATTCCCGACTTCTACTACGCCAAAAGGAACCACCCCAACGTGGCAGCATCGGCTGCGCCGAGAGACAACACGGAACGCCCCGGACATTTCCCGTACCGCTCGCCGCCTGTAACCTGAAGGCTGAATTCGCTCTTGGAAGCCCTTGCCCCTCATGAGTGCCGAACAGCCCCTGACCCCGGATTCCACTGCGCTGGAAGCGCTGGCGGCCGCGATCGCGGTCCTGCAGGGGGAGCTGCCCGCGGATCGCCTGATCCTGGAGGCACACGAACGCCGCACCTACGAATGTGACGGGCTGTCCGCCTATCGCCAGACCCCCGGCGCGGTCGCGCTCCCCCAGACCCGTGAGGAACTGCTCACCTGCCTGCGGGTCTGCCGCGAGCACCAGGTCCCGATCATTCCCCGCGGCGCGGGCACGGGGCTCTCGGGCGGAGCGCTGCCCAGTGCCACCGGATTGCTACTGTCGCTGGCACGGTTCAATCGCATCCTGGAGATCGACGCCGACAATCGCTGCGCTGTGGTACAACCCGGAGTACGTAACCTCGCAATCTCCGAGGCAGCCGCCCCGCAGGGCCTCTACTACGCCCCCGATCCCTCATCGCAGATCGCCTGCTCGATTGGCGGCAACGTCGCCGAGAACGCCGGCGGCGTGCACTGCCTGAAATACGGCCTCACCGTGCACAACGTCCTGGGCCTGGAGATGATCACGCTGGATGGCGAGATCATCCGGCTGGGCGGCAAGACGCTGGACACCGCAGGCCCCGATCTGCTGGCGCTGATGATCGGCTCCGAGGGGATGCTTGGCATCGTCACCGAGGTCACCGTGCGCCTGCTGCCCCGCCCCGAGCGTACCCAGGTCCTGCTCGCGAGCTTCGACGATGTAGAGGCTGCCGGACGCGCAGTGGCCGGGATCATCGCGGCCGGGTTGATCCCGGCCGGCCTGGAGATGATGGACAACGCCGCGATCCGCGCGGCCGAGGACTTCGTCCATGCCGGTTATCCGGTGGATGCCGCCGCGATCCTGCTGTGCGAGCTCGACGGCACTAACGCCGAGGTCTCCGAGGACATTATGGTGGTGCGCCGCAAGCTGCTCGAGTTGGGCGCCACAGAGGTGCGCACCGCGCGCGACGCCCAGGAGCAGGCCCTGTTCTGGGCCGGGCGCAAGGCCGCGTTCCCCGCGGCCGGGCGGATCTCGCCGGACTACTACTGCATGGACGGGACCATCCCACGCCACCAGCTGGGTACCGTGCTCGAGCGCATCAATGCACTGTCGCACGAACATGGCCTGGGCGTGTGCAACGTTTTTCATGCCGGCGACGGCAACCTGCACCCCCTGATCCTCTACGACGCCAACCAGGCCGGCCAGCTGGAAACGGCCGAGGCCTTCGGGCAGCAGATTCTGGAGCTGTGCGTGGCAGTCGGCGGGACCGTCACCGGGGAACACGGCGTGGGCGTCGAAAAGCTCGACGGCATGTGTGTGCAGTTCGCACCCCCCGAGCTCGAACAGTTCCACCGGCTGCGGCAGGCCTTCGATCCGCTCGGCCTGCTGAACCCCGGCAAGGCCGTGCCCACACTGGCACGCTGCGCCGAGTTCGGTCGCCAGCATGTGCATGGCGGCGAGCTCCCGCACCCCGACCTGCCGCGCCTTTGACTGGCCCGGTAACCAATACCGGGTCAAGTGCAGGCCCGGAAACACTCTTGTAAGGTGGCCCGGAGTCCACAGACCTCGGGCCACAGTCGCCCGTGGAAGACCGATGAAGCGTTCCCAGGATCAGAGCAAGGACAGCGAGGACCCGTTCAATCAGGGCGTGGATAACACCCTGCGTCTGCTGCACCAGCTCGCCCCGCTCGACACCTGGATGCTGACCCGGGTGGAAGGGAATGAACAAATAGTGGTGCGGGCGAACGACCACGGCTACGGCATCAAGGCCGGCACGGCCTTCGACTGGAGCAACTCGTTCTGTATCCGCATGCTGGAAGGCCGAGCGCCCCGGATCGCGCCGGATGCCGCAAGCGAACCGGCCTACGCCGAGGCACTGGAAGCCCTCGCGGCGGCCGGCAACGAGACACCGATCAGCAGCTACATCGGCTACCCGGTGCGCGACATCGACCACCAGTTGTACGGCGTACTGTGTGCCATTCACCCGGACAAAATGGATATCTCGTCCGCTGAGCAGGACGCACCGATCCAGGCAGCGGTCGGAGCGCTTGAGGCACTGATACGGATGCGCCACCAGATTGACTCGCTCGAGCGCGAACGCGAAGCCCTGTTTCTCGAGGCGCATACCGATACCCTGACAGGCGCCTACAACCGTCGCGGCTGGACGCTCGCGCTCGCGGCCGAGGAAGACCGCTGCGCTCGCCATGGCCTCCCGGCCGGGGTCGTCATAATCGACCTGAACGGCCTCAAGGCCGTCAATGACACCGAGGGGCACGAG
Organism: Thioalkalivibrio sp. ALD1; assembly: GCF_000381245.1. Classification (NCBI taxonomy): domain Bacteria; kingdom Pseudomonadati; phylum Pseudomonadota; class Gammaproteobacteria; order Chromatiales; family Ectothiorhodospiraceae; genus Thioalkalivibrio; species Thioalkalivibrio sp. ALD1. The sequence goes on from NZ_KB906246.1 coordinate 92,967, forward strand.
GCCGGCGACCGACTGATCGCCACAGCCGGGCGTACCCTGCGCGAATCCGTGCGGGAAGTCGACACGGTGGCCCGCCTGGGCGGCGACGAGTTCGCAGCCCTGTTCCCTGAGACCCCCATCGACTACATTCCGGATCTCGCCCGGCGCCTGCGTGACGCGCTCGATCAGGCCGGCGTCTCCGCTGCACTTGGCGCGTGCTCGCGCGATATGCGTGGCGACCTGCAAACCACTCAGGCCTATGCCGACAAGGCCATGTACGAGGACAAACACAGCCAGCGCGCCCCCCACTGACAGCCCAGGGTCAACCCCGTCCGGAATTCCGAAAACCGGCCCGAACGACGCTGCCCGGTGGGTGTCGATGGTTTACCATGCTCCTTTTCGACCCCGCGCATTCGGGCGCCCCAGCGAATTTTCGAGGCCGTTTCATGAGCAAGACCGTCACGCTGACCGACAACACCACCGGCAAGAGCATCGAGCTGCCGATCCAGGAAGGTGCCCACGGCCCCAACTGCATCGACATCCGTGCGCTGTACAAGGAACTCGGCTACTTCACCTACGACCCGGGATTCATGTCCACGGCCAGCTGCCGCTCGGATGTGACCTTCATCGACGGGGACGAAGGCACCCTGCTCTACCGGGGTTACCCGATCGAACAGCTGGCGGAGGAGAGCACCTATCTCGAGGTCTGCTACCTGCTGCTCAACGGCGAACTGCCCTCCTCGGACGACCTGCACGACTTCTCGCGCATCATCAAGGAACACTCGATGCTGCACGAGGCGGTGCGCCGCTTCTTCGACGGCTTCCGTCACGATGCGCATCCGATGGCGATCATGGTCGGCGTGGTGGGCGCGCTGTCGGCCTTCTATCACGACAATGTCGACGTGCATAACCCGGAACACCGCCGCATCGCCGCGCACCGGCTGATCTCCAAGATGCCGACCATCGCCGCCTGGTCGTACAAGTACGCCCACGGCCAGCCGTTCATGTATCCGGACAACAACCTGTCCTACACGGCCAATTTCCTGTCGATGATGTTCGGCGTGCCCAGCGAGCCCTACCAGCCGAACCCGGTGTTCGTGCGCGCGCTGGACCTGATCCTGATCCTGCACGCCGACCACGAGCAGAACGCCTCGACCTCCACCGTGCGCCTGTCGGGTTCCTCCGAGGCGAACCCGTTTGCCGCGATCTCGGCCGGCATCGCCTCGCTGTGGGGCCCGCTGCACGGCGGTGCGAACGAAAAGGTTGTGCGCATGCTCGAGGAGATCGTGAATTCCGACAAGAGCGTGCAGGACTTCGTCGCCCGGGCGAAGGACAAGAACGACCCGTTCCGCCTGATGGGCTTCGGCCACCGCGTGTACAAGAACTACGATCCGCGGGCGAAGATCATCCGCAAGATGTGCCACGAGCTGCTGGCCGAGATGGGCGACATGGGTGCCGACAACCAGCCGCTGTTCGACGTCGCGATGGAACTGGAGCGTATCGCGATGGAGGACGACTACTTCATCGAACGCAAGCTCTATCCGAACGTGGATTTTTACTCCGGCATTATCCTGCGAGCGATGGGCATCCCGCTGAACATGTTCACCGTGATCTTTGCGCTAGCCCGTACGGTCGGCTGGATATCACACTGGAACGAGATGATGCAGGACCCGGAATCGCGCATTGGCCGTCCACGCCAGCTCTACACCGGGCACCCCTCGCGCCAGTACATCGCGATCGAGGAACGCTAGAAACGCCCGGGGTACTCTCCCTCCCTTGCCCTTCAACAGCGCCAGTGCTATCTACTGGGTAGATGACGGACACAAGGGAGGGAACGTCCATGACTATTGATCGCTTTTTCCTGGTGTTTGCCGGAATTGTTGTACTGATCAGTGCCCTGCTGGCCTGGGCCGCTAGTGGGTGGTGGCTGTTGCTTACCGTCTTTATCGGCGTCCATCTGATCCAGTCGGCCTTCACCGGGTTCTGCCCACTGGCCATGGTCCTCCGGAGCCTGGGCATGAAACCTGGCGAGATCTTCCACTGACACTCGACGTGATCGCGGGGTCCATCCATCGGTGGGCCCTTGTATTTCCGCGCGCATGGGACCATATTAGTTTTATCTAATAGATAACCCGGGAGAACCCCATGAGCATCGATCGCATTGTTCTTGCCTTTGCCGGCGCCGTCGTCATTATCAGTGCCATCCTGGCCTGGGTGTTCAGCCCCTGGTGGCTGCTGCTGACCCTGTTCGTCGGCTTTAACCTGCTGCAGTCCGCGTTCACCGGCTTCTGCCCGCTGGCGATGATCCTGAAGGCCATGGGCGTCAAGCCCGGCGAAGCCTTCAACTAGGGAGACGCTGATTTAATCGCACGTCCGCGTTGGTGCCCCCTGTTTTCCGAGACAAGGCGCGTCGTGTAGCGGGTAGTGGTTCTACCCGCAAGCGGCGCAACGCAGGATCGGGGAACAGGGGCACCAACCCCACAAGCCATTGAAAGCAGGGGCTCGGCCGCCCGTTTTTGATCCACAACGGGCGCGGGAACGGCGTTGCGGCTCCTTTGTGCAGAATGACTGCACGGCGGTCACCGCGCCTTGTTCCCACGCAAAAGCGACTCGAGCGCGGACGCGCGATTAAATCAGCGTCTCCCTAAAGCAGCCATAAGTGAAGGCCCGGGCATGATGCCCGGGCCTTTTTGCTTTCGGGGCCTGCAAAATCGCCCAGCCCTGGCGCACAATGGTGAAGTACCCAAACCCGCCTCCCGCGATGCTCTCGCTGATCCCGCGTCTGTTCCAGCGCGCCCCCAAACCCGACACCGAGGCCCGCCAGTGGGTCCGCGCCGTGACCCTGTGGGCGCGACGCCAGACCGCCTGGGCGCGCCCGCTCGGCCAGGCCCACCTGGTTCTGCCGATTCGCGAGCATTTCCCCGGGCAGGCGGATACCCGCCACGGGATGGCGCAGATCGTGTTCGACGCGGTGTGCAGCCACGCCGGCTTTGCCGACGGGCCGTTTCGGCTCGCGCAGCCAGACGACCTCCTGGACGACCCGGTACCGATGGGCTCGTGGGGCCACGCGCCTCATCTCGAGTCCGTACCGATCCCCTACGACCCCCGGCTGGTCGGCGAGAACGAGGCCCTGATCGGGCACTTCGCCCGCGAGATCGCGCTAAGACTGGTCCCGACCGCCGCTGAGCCTGCGCCTTCACAGGCAGGCAACGAAGGACATGTGGCCGAACTGCTGGCCACACAGATGGGATTCGGTCTGATGCTCGCCAACACGGCTTTCCACGTGCGGGTCGGGGGCTGCGGATCCTGTAGCGCGCCGAGCGCGGAGCGCCAGGCCTCGCTCGGCCGCGACGATCTCGTCTATGCGCTGGCCCTGTTCTGCTATCACCAGGGCATCGCACCGAGCCGCGCCCGCACCTTCCTTAACAAGCCACTGCGCCCGGTTTTCCGCCAAGCCGCCCGCAGCCTTGCACAGCAGGCCCGAGCGTCCGCTTGATCAGCGCTTCGCTGGATCCCTCCACGCCCACGGGACCACCAGCAGGCTCTCCAGCGGCCCCTTGCGGAACACCCGGCGCCATCCGACCGCAAAGAGCATGAACAGCCCGGTGAATACCGCTGCTACCACCAACGCGGGGCTGACCTCCTGCTTGAAGACCAGTTGGTCGCGCCACACAGCAATCATGACCAGATGCAGCACGTAAAAGGTCAACGCGAGCTGCCCCGTCGCGACCAATGGCCACACCGCTCGGCCGAGGCGATCGGCCGACACCAGGCACACGGCGAGGACGGCCACGGCGACCCCGGTGGCATTCAACAACCATAATGGCCGCTGACTGTGCGCCTTCATGTCGGCCAGATCGGCCCAGCGCAGACCTCCACCCGGCTCTCCCCACCAGGCAAAGAGCCCCACGTGCAAGGCCCAGGCCGCCGCGGCGACCAGGATCCCGACCGACAGCATCCGCATACGCAGCACATCGCTGCGCAGATCGCAGCGGCCAAGCCACAGACCCACCAGGAAGGGCACGATCCAGGTGATCAGCGGGTATGGCCCCGAGAACAGCAAGGCGTGCAACATCACGCCGGGCGGGTTGTCCGGCCCGATGCCAACCCGCTGGAAGGTATCGGGATCCAGCATCTGTCCATACAGATACAGCGGCGGCCCCAACACCAGCGCGAACAGCCCCATCATCAGGAGTACCGTCGTGTGCAGCCGCACCAGCCCAATGGAGAGCACAAAGAACAGGGCATAGGTCTGCAGGATCACGTTCAGCTCGTCCTGCATCGCCTGCAGCGCCACACCCAGCGGAAACAACAGCAGGGCACGCCAGAGGAGCTGGCCGGACAGCCCCTCGGCGGCGACGCGCCGCGACGCCGCCAGAAACGAAATGCCAACCCCGGCCACCAGCATGAACAACACCGAGGCGCGCCCATGAGGCAGCGCATACCACTGGCCCGCAACGGTATCGAGGCGCGTAGGCCCCACATGCACCATCAGCATGCCAATCATGGCCAGCGCACGGGCCACATCGACCCCTTCCAGCCGCGCTCGACTAGGGTGCTCCACCCATCCTCCTCCAATCGCTGCGGTTCATCTTTTTCACGACACGACCGTGCCCGATCCGCTCGCAAAGGTCACCCATCCCGAACCCTTTTCCAATCACGCACTTCGCCCTCCGCATTGCGGAATGCTCGATCAATGACTAGAAAAAAGACGAGACCACAGAGAAGGAGTAGTTCCCATGCGCATGACCAAGCTCACTCCGTTGGTTCTGGCCGGTGCCCTAGCCTTTGCTGCCAATCCGGCACACAGTAGCGAAGGCACCTTTTCGATCCCGACGCTCATCCCCGAGCTGGCAGTGGAGGCGGTCGAGGCCGCGATGGAAGCCTGCCGCGACAAGGACACGCAGGTCGCCGTCGCCGTAGTGGATCGGTTCGGTGTCACCCAGGCCGTCAAGCGCGACCGCTTCGCCGGGGCCCATACGGTCGATACCGCCGTCTCCAAGGCATGGACAGCGGTCAGCTTCCGCACCGATACCCTGGAGCTGCGGGAATCGACGATGCCGGACGAGACCAGCTACGGCATCCAGCATCTGCCCAACGTGAGCATCCTCGGCGGTGGCGTGGTGATCACCGATAACGGGCGGATCGTCGGCGGCATCGGCGTCTCCGGCGGACCCAGTGGAGACATCGACCACGAATGCGCCAATGCGGGCATCGACGCAATCTCGGACGAGCTCTTGTAACCAGCCCAGAGAATAAGGCCCTTCCCGCAAGGAAGGGCCTTCTACCCACCGAGCATCACGGACCCGGTCGATCTCTCTATCGGGCCTCCATCCGGTAAAGCCCGCCGTCGGATTCGTCCGTCAGCACATAGATATGCCCGTTCGGGCCCTCGCGCACATCGCGGATACGCCCGATCTTGCCGTGCAGCAGTTCCTCCATATGCACGACCTCGTCGTCCTCGATCACGATTCGCAGGATGCGCTCTGCACGCAGCCCACCGGCGAGCAGATTGCCCTGCCAGGCCTCGAAACGATTGCTGGTAACCATCGCCAACCCGGAGGGCGCCAGCGTGGGCAGGAATTCATAAACCGGCGGGATGGTGTCGTCAGACCGGCGGGCCTGGCCGAACTGACGCTCAGTGGGATACTCGCGCCCCTGACTGACATCCGGCCAGCCGTAGTTGCCACCCGCCTCAACGCGGTTTAGCTCGTCGCCGCCACGCGGGCCATGGTCCGTCAACCAGATGGTGTCATCGGCGGGATCGACTACAAGCCCCTGAGAGTTGCGCAGGCCGTAGGCGTAGATGTGCGGCTGGGCGTCATCACGGTCGGCGAACGGGTTGTCCGCCGGGGCCTCGCCGTCTTCGGTCAGACGCAGCAGCTTGCCCGTATGAGTGGAGAGATCCTGGACGCGTTCTTCCTGACGCCGGTCGCCGATCGTCATCAGCAGCGTGCCATCGGAGAGCCAGGCCAGCCTCGAGCCAAAATGACCGTGGTTGCCGCCACCGCGATCCTGCTCGAAGAGCTTCTCGAACTCGTGCAGTTCGCCACCTTCCAGCAGGCCGCGTCCCAATGCGGTATGGGACTGATCCTCATCGCCGCTGGAGTAGGTGAGGTAGACCCAGCCATTGTCCTTGAAATCCGGGTGAAGCGACACGTCCAGCAGTCCGCCCTGATCACGGGCCACCACATCCGGCACACCCTCGATCGTGCGTACGTCGCCGTTCCTGCGGATATGCTTCAGCGCACCGGTGCGCTCGGTGACCAGGTAGCCACCACCGGGCAGGAACGCCACCGACCACGGATGGTCCAGATCGCCCGCGACCCGCACCAGGTCGAACTGTTCGTATTCGGTACTGATGCCGGACTCGACCGTCTCGCCAGCCTGCGCACCACCGGCCAGCAACGCCGTGGCAACCGCGGCACCCATGAAACTACGCCAGACAGACCCGTATTTCAGCATCACAGCCTCCCGTTCTTTCCATGAAACCACAGCCATGCGACCGGCATGGTTTACAGGGTGTTCCCGCGATCGTACCACCCGGCGCGCCGACGGAAGCTGAACCGGAGCCGCTTCAGGCTTCAGGCCGCAGATGGGGAAACAGCAGCACATCGCGGATGGACGGGCTGTTGGTCAGCAGCATCACCAGGCGGTCGATGCCGATGCCCTCGCCGGCCGTGGGCGGCAGGCCGTATTCCAGCGCGCGGATGTAGTCCGCGTCGTAGTGCATCGCCTCGTCATCGCCGGCGTTCTTCTCCGCGACCTGGGCCTGGAAGCGCTCGGCCTGGTCCTCGGGGTCGTTGAGCTCGGAGAACCCGTTGGCAATCTCGCGCCCGCCGACGAACAGCTCGAAGCGGTCGGTTACGAACGGGTCGTCGTCGTTGCGCCGCGCCAGCGGCGAGACCTCGGTCGGATAGGCGGTGATGAACGTCGGGTGGCGCAGTTTGTTTTCGGCGGTGTACTCGAAGATCTCGGTCCACAGCTTGCCAAGGCCAAAGCTCGCCTTGATCGGGATCTCCAGGCGCTCGCAGTGGGCGCGTACCTTGTCGATGTCCGCCAGGTCCTCGCTACTGATCTCCGGGTTGTGCTCGAGGATCGCCTCGCGCACGGTCATGCGGGTGAACGGCTGGCCGAAGTCGTAGGTCTCGCCCTGGTACTCGATGGTGGTTGTGCCCAGCACGTCCTCGCACAGCCCGCGCAGCAGGGTCTCGGTGCGGTCCATCAGCGCGTGGTGGTCCACGAACGCCTCGTAGAACTCGAGCATGGTGAACTCGGGGTTGTGCCGGGTGGACAGCCCCTCGTTGCGGAAATTGCGGTTGATCTCGAAGACCTTCTCGAAGCCGCCGACGACCAGGCGCTTCAGATACAGCTCCGGCGCGATGCGCAGGTACAGCGGCATGTCCAGCGCATTGTGGTGGGTGGTGAACGGCCGCGCGGTGGCGCCGCCCGGGATCACCTGCATCATCGGGGTCTCCACCTCGATGAAGTCCTCGCGCTCGAAGTATTCGCGGATGTAACGCACGATCCGGGTGCGGGTGCGGAACAGTTCGCGGCTGTCCGGGCTGGTGATCAGGTCCACGTAGCGCTGACGGTAGCGCTGTTCCTGATCGGTCAGGCCGTGGAACTTCTCCGGCAGCGGGCGCAGGCTCTTGGTCAGCAGACGCAGCTCGTCCAGCTGCACCGTCAGCTCGCCGGTCTTGGTCTTGAACAGCGTGCCCTGCCCGCCGACGATATCGCCCAGGTCCCAGTGCTTGAAGGCCGCGTAGACGCCCTCCGGCAGGCTGTCGCGCTGGGCGAACAGCTGGATGTCCCCGGACTGGTCGCGCAGGCGGACAAAGCTCGCCTTGCCCATTACGCGCTTGCCGATCATGCGCCCGGCCACAGTCACGCGGATCCCCTGAACCGCCAGCGGCTCGCCTTCGGTGTCGTCATGCGCGGCGTGCAGATCGGCCGCCAGGGCATCACGGCGGAAGTCGTTGGGGAAGGCCGGGCCGGCCTCGCGCAGCTCGTTCAGCTTGGCGCGACGCTGGGCAATCAGCTTGTTCTCGTCGGTAATCTCGGTCATCGGGAATCCCGGTAAAAGAAAGCGTTACAGCCCACTCTTAAGGCTAGCTTCAATGAACTGGTCCAGGTCGCCGTCGAGCACGGCCTGGGTATTGCCAACCTCCACGCCGGTGCGTAGATCCTTGATCCGCGACTGGTCGAGCACGTAGGAGCGGATCTGGCTGCCCCAGCCGATGTCGGACTTGGCGTCCTCGGCCGCCTGCTTCTCGGCATTGCGCTTCTGGATCTCCATCTCGTAGAGCTTGGCCTTCAGCTGCTTCATCGCCGTATCGCGGTTCTTGTGCTGCGAACGGTCGTTCTGGCAAGCCACCACGATGCCGGAGGGCTCGTGGGTAATGCGGATCGCGGACTCGGTGCGGTTGACGTGCTGCCCGCCCGCCCCGGAGGCGCGGTAGGTGTCCACGCGCAGATCGGCCGGGTTGATCTCGATCTCGAAGCTGTCGTCCACCTCCGGCGAGGCGAACACCGAGGCGAACGAGGTATGCCGGCGGTTGCCCGAGTCGAACGGCGACTTGCGCACCAGGCGGTGCACACCGGTCTCGGTGCGCAACCAGCCAAAGGCGTATTCGCCCTCGATGCGCACGGTCGCGCTCTTGATGCCGGCGACCTCGCCCTCGGACAGTTCGATGATCTCGCTCTTGAAGCCGTGGGCCTCGGCCCAGCGCAGGTACATGCGCAGCAGGATGTTGGCCCAGTCCTGGGCCTCGGTCCCGCCGGAACCGGCCTGGATGTCGAGATAGGCGTTGGCCTCGTCCATCTCGCCGGAGAACATGCGCCGGAACTCCAGCGCCTCGACCCTTGCGGTCAGGGCGGCGACGTCGGCCTCCACCGCGGATGCCGTCTCGGCATCGTCATCGGCCTCGGCCATTTCCAGCAGGTCGCGGCTGTCGTCCAGCTGCGTGCCAATCTCGCGGATGTTGACGACGATGTTCTCGAGCTGGGCGCGTTCCTTGCCCAGCGCCTGCGCACGATCCGGGTCGTTCCAGATGTCCGGGTTTTCCAGCTCGCGCTGGACCTCTTCTAGGCGTTCTTCCTTGACCGGGTAGTCAAAGGTACCCCCTCAGGCCTTCCAAGCGGCCTTGCAAATCGTCGATCTGGGAATACAGCGGGTTGAGTTCCATGATGCGTCCGTATCCGGTGTCCGGGTGGGCGGAAAAGCCGCGCAGTATAGCACCCCTGAGCACCCATCTGTCGTGTCCGGGGCAACGGGAAACGGCCCGTTACAGGGCGCGCGAACGGCGCCAGAAAGCGAAGCTGTTGCGGCGTGTCAGCACCCTTGGCGGCTCGGAGCGCGCCAGCGGATCGTGAAACTCCAGCGCTTCCAGACTTCCTCTGCGCAACAGGGGCATCAATGGCTGTACAACGTCATCGGCCAGCGACTGCATGAGCTCCGCATGCTGTTCGAGATCGCGCGCGCTGCCCAGGGCATCCAGCACCACGACCGTATCACGCGCCATCCCTGCGGCGGACGCTGGATCCGGGGACCAGTCAAGCGCGGTCCAGTCCGCCAGAAAATGCGCGATGGGACCACCACCACAGACTGCGCGCACCGGTGTACCCCCCTCGGGTCGCCCAGGCGACCACAGCCACAGCCCATGCACAGGGTCACGCCCGTACTGCTCGCGTGCCTGATTGACCGGGTGCTGGAACCATGCCATCTGCAGGGCATTGCCGAGGATCTGCAAGCGTCGCGCGATGTCGCCTTCCATCGATCCGGGGCTCATGGAGCGCCCCAAGCCTTGTGAGGGGGCGATCCCGGCGCCCATCCCTTCGCCCTCCATTTCCAGGATCCACAGCCCCCCCGAGGACAGCCGCAACGTGGCGCCCACTGCATCCAGCTCCGGACGGGCGGCCTCCCACAATGCCTCGCGTTCCTCCTGGTGGACCTCGTCGACCGGGTCCGCCACCAGATCTTTCATGCCCGGGGTCAGACGCACAGGCCTTGCCAGCCAGAGACGAGGCCCGGAATCCGGCTGCACAAACCCCAGTCGCTTTGCGAGTTGTGTTTCCCACGCATCTCCGGGGTCGGCAGCGCCGGGTACCAGCGGGCTCGCCCGTCCGAGCCAGCGGGCCAGCTTCCGGATGCCTGGAGGGTCCTCGCCGTTCTTCGGCAAGGCCACCTCGGCGCGCCGGAAAAGCCCGGGCAGCAAAAGCGTCACCCTTGCCATCTCAGGCCGCCCTCGCACGGCATTTGCTGCCACCCAGACGAAGCATTCCATCTCCCCCCTTTCCTGACCGCGACCATGCTACCACCGAGCCCAATGCCGACCCGAGGAACGCCAAACGACAGTTGTGGTCTACCGTAGTAAGCAGCCCAAACGCACTGGAAGCGCCATGGACGACCGCAACCTTTCCCCAACAAGCTTCCGGGCGACCACCGCGTTCCGCGGCTGGGCCGCCCCCATCATGGGACTCACGTTACTGGCCCTTGCGGCTCCCGTGGGTGCACAAGGGGCGGCTGGCCCTGCCGAGGCGCCGGATAACGGTCCCGACAACGGCTATGAAGTGGACGATTACCCGGAAGGCTCGCAGATCGACTGGCAGTCCTGGGACAGCGCGTTGTTCGAGGAGTCGAAGGAGCGCGAGCGCCCGATCTTCTTCTATTTCCACGGGCAATGGTGCACCTGGTGCCGCGACTTCCAGGACGAGTCACTGGAGAATCCCGATGTCGTCGACACCATTGACCGGCACTATATCCCGGTTCTGGTCGACCTCGACGAACGCGCCGATCTGTTCCGTCGCTACGGGGGCCGAGGCCTGCCCTTCGTGGTGATCGTCAACCACGAGGACGAGATGCTGACCCGCTTTACCGGGCATGTGAATCCGCGCGACCTTCAGGGCATCCTGGAGGCTCGGCGGGACATGTTCTCGGTCACCGGCCGCGAAATCACCCCGGACGACGCAGACATCAACGACCTCGACAGCTTCCGCGAGATGCTCGACGAGGTCTACGACGGATCTGCCCATCGGCTGAGCGGCAGCGCGGCCTTCGGGACACTGAGCAAGCGCCCGCAGCCCTGGACTTACCGCTTCCTGCTCGACGAGGAGGACTGGGAAGAGCGCATGCCCGCCATGCTTGATCAGGTCGCCGCAGACCTCTACGACGGCGTGGAAGGCGGGTTCTTCTTCTTCCACGACTGGGACCAGCGTGATCCGGTTCTGGCACTTGAGACTTCCAAGCGCCTGGATCAGAACGCCGCGTTCCTCTGGCTGTATGCCGATGCCTACGAGCGCTTCGGCAAGGAGCATCATGCCGAATTCGCTCGCGGGATCCGCGACTACCTGCGCGAGCAGCTGTGGGACGACAATCAAGCCCGCTTCGGCAACAGCCAGTACGCGGATCGCGACTACTACCAGCTCGAACCGGAAGAACGGCTCGAGACCGACCCCCCGCGCGTGGACCGCAACACCTATGCGGACACCTCGGGCCAGGCGATCGCCGCCCTGGCCAACATGGCGCGGGTCATGGAGGACGAGGACACCCTGGAATGGGCACGCGAGGCCATGCAGGCCCTCGAGCGCTATATGGGTACCGAGGCCGGTTTCCTGCACGGCATTACCGCCGACGGCCGCCCGGCGATGGAGGGCTACCTGCCCTCCCAGATCTGGCCGGAGATCGCCCGTCTGGAGCTGGCCCGGGCGATCGAGGCGCTGGAGGGCGAGAAGCCCGACCTGCCCGACCCGGTAGCCACCCTGGACCGCTTGGAGCCGTTCTTTGACGAAGAACTGGATGCGCATGCCGAACGGATCGGTACCGAGCTGGAGCCGTGGTCCGAGACCCGTAGCCAGGCCGCCTTGGCCTGGTGGCTGCACCTCCTGCCGGAAGAAGCGGTGGAAGAATCCCACGTCGACCCGGAGAAGGTCCGCGCCCGCCTGCACATCGAGCCCGGCGCCGATCCCGACGATGTCGCCATCGGCTTCCAGGCCCTGCGCGCCGGCATCCCGGGACTGGGTAACTGACTCAATCGCCCCCGTCCAGGGGGCGCACGCGGACATCGGCCTCCTCGATCATCTGTGTCCCTCGCTCCGGCAAGGGTACGTCGGCGTAAGGATCCCCGTTCCAGTGCCCTTGCTGCCAACTCCAGCCAAAAAGTGCCAGATTCGCCAACAGCAGCAGCGCGACAAGCCAGCGCATCACGAGCCCTCCTCGATACGCGCGATCTGCCACAGGCCCTCAAGTACGAGGTTCTCGCGCAGTGTAAAAAACTCGGTGAGTTGTCCGGCAAGCCAGGACGCATCCCCGCCGTGGATCCAGCAGGCGGTATCGCTGCCCAGGTGCGTGCGGGCCTCGACGATCAGGCGGTCGACGGCGCCGGACAAACCGAGCGTCAGGCCTCGTTCCAGGCCCTGTTCGCTGCCAAGCCCGGGCGTCGAGTCGAAGGTCACGGGCCAGGCACCCGGATCACGCGGGGCCACACGATCGGCCAGCCGGGCTTGCAGCGATTCCCAACCCAGCTGTCGTCCCGGCAGCAAGTACCCGCCCCGATGCCAACCCTCGGCATCCAGCAGGTCGACCGTAATCGCCGTTCCCGCATCCACGAGCACGCAGGGTCCCGCACCTTCCGCCCGCGCCGCCACCAGTGCACAGAAACGGTCCACCCCCAGCTGACCCTTGGCATAGTCACTGCGCACGCCAAAGCGCCCATCGCCCTGCGTACCCACCCAGTGGATGGGTACCGATCCCATCGCGGCCTCCAGCGCCGCCTGGCGCTCCGGGCTGCCGACCCGGGCGGCCCAGATCGCCACACAGGTGTTATTCAGCGCCTGCTCACAATCCGCGATCGCGAGGCTCGCGCCCTCTTCCAGCACATGGCCCACCCCATCGCGGCGCTGCCACTTGATTCGGGTACTGCCAATGTCGACCACCGCACGGTCAGGCATGGCCGGACCTCCTGATGGATACTTCCCCCGCGTCGAGATGATGCAGAACGCCCGTTTCGTCCTCGACGCGCAGGCGCCCCGAATCCAGGCAAACGCCCCGTGCAACGCCCGACAGGCCCGTATCCGGAACCTGGATCGAACGTCCGGCCAGCACATCGAGCCGATCAAGATCGTCCCCCAGCGCCACCAGCCCCTGCGCCATCAGCACCGAATGCAGGCGCATCTGCCAGGTGGCCACCTCGGCCGCCAGCGCCAGCCAGTCCGGCGCTTGCCCATCTGACAGGGCTTCCAGATCGGTCACCTCTCGATCGAGGCCAAGTGCTCCGGAACCCCGCCGATTGAGTCCAATACCCACCACCAGGCATCCGAGTCGGTCCGACCGGGGGAGTCGCTGTTCGACGAGAATACCGCCCAGCTTCGCATCGCCCACCACCACATCGTTCGGCCATTTGAGCCCGATGCCGGCGAACCCCAGTGCCTCCAGCCCCCGAATAACACCGAGGCCCACCCCGACCGGGTAAGCCGAAGGGACAGGCTGGTCAGACACAATCGGCCAGGATAATGACAGCGCAAGGCTGGCATCCGGCGAGGCCACCCATGCCCGGCCGCGGCGTCCGCGCCCGGCCATCTGCACCCGCGCCAGGCACACCCTCGGGCCGCTCTGAGTTGACTCGGACGCAAGCAGACGCGCATTGGTCGAATCCAGCCGTTCCAGCACCTCCACATAGGAAAAGGTCAGCGCGGTTCCTGCCAGGCGATCGCGCAGCAGCCCTTCCAGTTGCGCGGTTTCCGGCGCCATAATGGGATCGGTCGTCTGGGGAGCGTTCATGCGGGCGTGGACGGCAAGGGGGGATTCGGTTGCGCAATCGTGCACATGGTAAGCGTTTCGCGGGCACGCTGCCGGCATTACTGCTGGCCGCTGGTTTCCTCGCGCCGCCCGCCCAGGCCGAGCTGTACACCTATTACGACGCCACGGGTGCCCGTGTGATTACGGATCAGCGCCCCGAGGGCATCGAGTACGAGACCGTACCCTCGCCCCAGCGTCCCGGCACCGCCGCCAGCCCTAGCGGCCCATCCCCGCGTAGTAGCTGGTCGCCCAGCGAGATCTTCGTATTCGAGGGCCCCGACGGACAGCGCCTGGTTACCAATCAGCGCCAACAGAATGCCAACATGAACCTGATCGCCACCTACGGCCGCCCGACGGCCCAGGCACGCTGCGGCGAGCGGGCCCGCCAGGCGCTGGCGAGTGGCGGAGGCGAGTTCGCCGACCTGATCCGCGACGCCGCGGGCCACAACGGTGTGGACCCGGCCCTGGTGCAGTCGGTGATTCACGTCGAGTCCTGTTTCGATCCCGAGGCTGTCTCGCGGGTGGGCGCGCACGGCCTGATGCAGCTGATGCCGGCCACCGCAGCGGATCTGGGCGTGACCGACCGCTTCGACCCGGCCCAGAACATCCATGGCGGCACCCGCTACCTGGCCGAGATGCTGCAACGCTTCGACGGGGATCTGGATCTGGCCCTGGCCGCCTACAATGCCGGGCCCGGGGCGGTGGAGCGTCATGGCGGTGTACCCCCCTTCCCGGAAACACAGACCTACATCCAGCGGGTACGGGCCCAGTACGGCTCGGGTAACGGGATTCGCTAGAAAGGCGCGGCCAGCGCCGCGCAAGTGGTGGAGAATCAGCGCCGCTCGCGCCCGCAGTTCCAGCACTGGGTGAACTGCGGCTCGATCCGCTCGCCACAACGCGAGCACTTCCATTCCTTCCCGTCGTGCTCCGGCTCGCCTTCGAGGTATTCCACGATCAGCTCGCGGGCCTCCTGGGCCTGGGCCTCGTGCACCACCATCACCCGCCCCCAGCACTCGTTCGGCGGGATCTCGCCGGCGGCACCATAGAGCCCGGCCTGAGCCACATAGGCGGGGATGCCGGCTTCCTGCAGGAGATTCTCGATAAACCCGGCCATCACCGGGTCAGCTGCGGTATAAACGGTACGCATGCCCCGACCCTAACAGCCTGCGTCCTGACGTGCAGTCGCGCCTATTGCACCGTGCCCTGGTTGGCCGCCTGGAAGTACTCCATCGCCTTCTGGATGGCGTAGAACGGTGCCTCGTCCAGGGCCTCGCGGGTGTGCGGTTCGTGCATGTCGGCGTGGAACTTGCGCATCGCCAGCACATGAATCGGCAGCTCGCGCGCGAACATCGGGTTGTCGAAATTGAAGAACTGCCCGAGGCCCAGTACGAGGTTCTTGCGCTCCTCGGCCTCCAGCGCCTCCGGGCTGACCGCGACATCCGGCAGCTGGCCGGCCTGGCCGGTCACGGTCACGACGATCTCGCGATCGCCGTCGGCCGCGGCCGGGCGTTCCTCGTCACCATTGATCAGCTTCAGGTCTTCCGAGAGATCCAGGTAGCCCTTTGCCAGGATATGGCCATGCGGCTGGAACACCTTGCTGGACATGTTCACTGCCCACAGTTCCAGGGTCTCCTTCAGCTCCTGCGCTGGCTGCGTCTCGCCGAGGGCGAACAGCTGCTGGGCATAGAGGATGTCCCACACCCAGACCTGACCGTATTCCGGCAACTCTTCCTCCCCGCCCGCGGTCACGGACACGCGCTGAATTTCGGGATCGTCCGCGGCGCGGGCATGCAAGGTGATCGTGAAACTGGCCAAGGCGCTTTCTCCTGCCGACGATGGACCAACCATCGCGTAAATGCATTAGCGCCCCAGTATAACGAACACCCCGTACAGCACTCGGTTCTTCCACGCGGGCCGGGGGCTTGCCCCCCGTGGCCATCTGCCCGACTCCCTGGCCATGTGCGGGCGCTCGGCATCCACGGATTGCCCGAGCCGTTCCTCAAGGCTCGCCGCGCGCCCCGCCAGAGACCCCGATACCGCGAACCAGGCCAGTGCACCATCGCAAGAAATTCGAGCTGACTGCCGGAGGGGATGAATTCAGTCTCGACCCATTCGCCCCGAGCCGCATCGCCTGGCGGACACACATTCAGCGGCAGGCTCGCGGTCTTCACCTAGACCGTACCGGGCCCGGGCAGGTACTTCGTCACATCGCCACTGAGGGTTCGAGCCAGCACTGCCGCCTGGTCGCGCAACGACTCCGCTTGGGGCGCAACCGGCCGCCAAACTCACAGCCATCGACAAGGGCACAGATCGCCGCATCGGAGGTGGCCAGTTGTGCATTCACACGGATACCAAGGCCGAGAAGCTGAGCGGCTTCCTCGGGCTTCGGGCCCGAGGTCGCCCAGGCGCTGCAGGCGTTCCCGCACAAGCACTGAAACAAGACCCTCCCGACAGACCCGATGATCTGAGGCGATCAACGTCTATGGCGACACGATGAAGGCGCTGATCCACGAGAAATTCGGCGACGGCATCATGAGCGCGATCGACTTCACCATGGACATCGACAAGGTTGAGGACCCGAAGGGCGACCGCGTCAAGATCACCTGGAACGGAAAGGTCCTGCCCTACAAGAGTTGGTAGCGCACCTGCGCCAAGTCACAAACGAGAAAAGGCCTGCATCTGCAGGCCTTTTCTTTGGGAATGTGGTGGAGCGGAGGAGGATCGAACTCCCGACCTTCGCATTGCGAACGCGACGCTCTCCCAGCTGAGCTACCGCCCCAATCAAAGCGCGCATTCTAGCAAGTCCGCGCGGACGCGGGAAGCCCGCTGACCATACCGAACTCCCGCTCTGGCGGTTTCTCGTTGCGGGGCAGGATCCCCCATCAACCCGACATCTAGGGCACAGGGCGGTCGCAGCGACCCACCGTCCTGGTGAAAACGCGAAACCGAGCACCTTTTTCAGTCGAGGCATGACGCGCAGGTGGCATTTTCATGATGCACGTCACGTCAAACCTGCTTAGACTTGCTCTAGTCTTAACGTATGTTAGAAGTACGTCGGAAATCCGTCGTATCCGCCGGTTCCTCACAGAGGCGCCCGAGCCGCATGGTCTGTCGAAACGCTTTCCTCTCCCAATTGCAGCTTGACCCCACATGAGTCTGTCTGTCCGCATACTGGGCGCTAGCGGCGGGATTGGTCCCAACCGCCGCACGACATCGATCCTGATCGACGAAGATATCCTGATCGATGCCGGCATTGGGGTCGGCGACCTGACTCTGAGCGAATTGCAGAAGATTCGTCACGTATTTCTGACCCACTCGCATCTGGACCACATCGGTTTTCTGCCGATGCTCGCAGACATGGTGTATTCACCAGACTCGCCGCCGATCCAGATCCACGCGCTGCCGGCCACCCTGAAGGCCCTGCGCGAGCACGTGTTCAACTGGGTGATCTGGCCCGATTTCACCTGTCTCCCAACACCCGCGCAGCCCATCCTGGAGTTCCGCCCAATCGGGTCGGAAGAACAGGTCACCATCGGGTCGCGCGAGGTTCGCGCACTGCCGGCCCTGCATACCGTTCCCACCGTGGGTTACGGTGTGATTCATCACGACGGCATGGGCTTTGCGTTTACCGGCGACACCACGTCGTCGGAGGCCCTTTGGGATGCCCTGAATGCGCTGCCCTATCTGGACTTGCTGATGATCGAGTCCGGGTTGCCCGACGAGATGGACAGCCTGGCCGATCTGTCCAAGCACTACACCCCACATCGGCTCTCGGACGATCTGGATGCATTGCGTCACGACCCGCGGATCGCCATCACCCATCTCAAGCCCGGGCACGAGATGGCCATCCGCCAGCAACTCCAGCAGTCGCAATATGCCAGCCGCATGGTCTTGCTGGAGGGCGCCGAGCGTTTCGAACTGCACGCCCAGAACAGAACTCTCAAGGCGGGATAGGTCCTCATAGGTCCTCAGCCGCGATGCCCCGGCCTGGTGCCGGCCATTCGCTCGCCGTCACACAGCTGTAACATCCCTGCTATCTAATGCAGGGCATCCTGAACTCTGGAATGGGTTATGGCTGTGAAGATTCTGCTGGTCGAGGATGACACCGCAATCCGCGAAATGCTCCAGCTGCCGCTGCACAAGGCCGGATACGCGGTGCGCGAAGCGGGTGATGTCCGCACCGCCAAGGGCCTGCTATTGGGAGATCCTCCAGACCTGGTCCTGCTCGACTGGATGCTACCGGACACCAGCGGTCTCGACTGGGCGCGCACGCTGAAGGCCAGCCCGATCACCAAGGACATCCCGATCATCATGCTGACCGCCCGCGGCGAGGAAGAAGATCGTGTGCGCGGGCTGGATGTGGGTGCGGACGACTACGTGACCAAACCGTTCTCGCCGCGCGAACTGGTTGCCCGTATCAAGGCCGTGTTGCGGCGTACCGCGCCGATCACCAGCGAAGAACCGGTGGAGGTCGAGGGTCTGCGCCTGGACCCAGTTTCACATCGTGTCAGTGGTAACGGCGAGGCCCTTTCAATGGGCCCGACCGAATACAACCTCCTGCACTTCTTCATGACCCACCAGGACCGCGTATTCACCCGCGGCCAGCTACTGGACCAGGTCTGGGGCACCAACGTCTACGTCGAGGAACGCACTGTGGACGTGCATATCCGGCGCCTGCGCAAGGCGCTGGCGCTGACCAGGCATGACCACCTCGTGCAAACCGTACGCGGATCGGGGTACCGTTTCTCGCAGACTCCCTGACCGCGGCCGGCGCCGCGGTCTCCCATCACCCCACTCGGTCGTCCGATGCAATCACGCAACCCCTGGCCTGGTGTCATCGCGGGAACCCTGCTGGTCGGCGTCCCGATCGCGCTGCTTGGCTGGAGCATGGGGCAGTTCTGGGCCACGATTGCCTTTCTGCTGGGGGCGGCGCTGTTCTGGAACCTCTCGCATCTGTTGTTGCTGGAGCGCTGGCTGCGCCAGGGTGGGCGCAGCGAACCGCCGGATGTGCGCGGACTTTGGGGGCTGGCCTTCGACCATCTTTACCGCCGCCGGCGCCGTCACGAACACCGCGTCCATCGGCTGCGCCAATACCTCGAACGCTACCGTGACTCGGCGCGGGCGATGCCGGACGCAGTCGTCGTGCTGAATGACGATCTGCGCATCGAATGGCTGAACGAAATGGCCACGCAGCTGCTGGGCCTGAACTGGCCGGAGGACGAGGGCCAGCGCATCACCCATCTGCTGCGTAATCCAGCGTTCATCGCGTTCATGGAGCGTGCGCGCACCACGCCGGGCAGCGTGACCACGCCCTCCCCGCTGTACGACGACCAGCAACTGGAATTCCGGCTGGTCCCCTATGGCGATGCGCAGTACCTGCTGCTGGCACGGGACACCACCCACCTGCACCGGCTGGAAGTAATGCGGCGTGACTTCATCGCAAATGTCTCGCACGAGCTGCGCACGCCGCTGACCGTACTGTACGGCGTTGTGGAGACGCTGGAGGACGAACTGGCCGACCAGCCGGACAAGGTACGCTCGGTCCAGTTGCTTCGCGAACAGTCCGAACGCATGAAGTTGCTGGTCGACGACTTGCTGACCCTCTCACGTCTGGAGACCGGTAGCCCGCAGGGACCACCACAATGGGTCGACGTCGAGGCCATGCTGGACACGCTGAAAGGCGAGGCGGAACTGCTCTCCGGCGACCAGCGCCATCGTATCGAGATCCACGCGCAGGCCGGACTCGAGTTGCAGGGGACCGAGAGCGAACTGCGCTCGGCCTTCGCCAACCTGTTGTTCAATGCCGTCAAGTACACGCCTTCGGGCACCCGCATCGAGATCCGCTGGCGGTCCGACCCGGACGGTGCGCGTCTGAGCATGATCGACGAAGGACCGGGGATCGCCCGCCACCACCTGCACCGCCTGACCGAACGCTTCTACCGGGTGGACGCCGGCCGCGACCAGCGCCGCGGCGGGACCGGGCTCGGATTGGCCATCGTCAAGCATGTGCTCGCCCGCCATGGCGGCCATCTGGAGATCGACAGCCAGCTCGGTCGCGGCACACGTTTCACCTGCCTGTTCCCTCTCTCGATCACCCGCACCAAACCGGCCGAAGCCGCCAGCGGCTGAGTCCGCACGATGTCACATGGCTGTCACACGCCCGTCACGGGAGCGTCAAGCCGGCTGCGCATAATCCCCCACCAAGGTCGCTCGAGGCGTCCTTGCGAGAATTCCATTCAAGGGGAGATTCCCATGTTGTTGAAGCGCAGCATTCTGGCCCTGGCCACCGCCACTGCACTGGCCGTTACGCCGTTTACCGCCTCCGCCGAAGTCGATGCCGACATCCCGGCCTACGAGGCGGTTTCCGGGATTTCCGGCAACCTGTCAAGCATCGGCTCCGACACCCTGAACAACCTGATGACGCTGTGGGCCGAGGAGTTCCAGAATTTCTACCCGAACGTCAACGTCCAGATCCAGGGCGCCGGCACCTCCACAGCACCGCCGGCCCTGACCGAGGGCACCGCCGACTTCGGCCCGATGTCGCGCATGCCGCGTGACAGCGAACACGCCGAGTTCGAGCAGCGCCACGGCTACGAGATGACCGCCGTCCCGGTCGCGATCGACACCATCGCCGTGTACGTGAATCGCGACAACCCGATCGAGGGCCTGACGCTCGAGCAGACCGACGCGATCTTCTCCTCCACCCGTCGCTGCGGTGGCGCCGAGGACATCACCCGCTGGGGCCAAGTCGGCCTGGACGGTTCCTGGAACAACCGCGACATCACGCTCTACAGCCGTAACGCGGTCTCCGGCACCTATGGCTTCTTCCGCCAGCACGCCCTGTGCGACGGTGACTTCAAGGATTCGGTCAACGAACAGCCCGGTTCCGCCTCCGTGGTCCAGGGTGTCTCCGAATCGCTGAACGGCATCGGCTACTCCGGCATCGGCTACATGACCTCCGGCGTGCGCGCCGTCCCGCTGGGTCAAAACGAAGGCGAGTACTACGAACCGAACGCCGAAAATGCCTCCACCGGCGATTACCCGCTGGCCCGCTTCCTGTACGTGATGGTCAACAAGCACCCGGAAGACGGTCTGACCCCACGCGCGGCCGAGTTCCTGAAGATGGTGCTGTCGAAGGAAGGCCAGGAAGTCGTGGTGCGTGACGGGTTCATCCCGCTACCGGCCGCCGTGGCCGAACGCGAGCGCAAGAACCTCGGCCTGGAATAATCCAGGTGGCGGGCCGGCCATCTACGGATGGCCCGAACCGGGTTCCTCGCGGGGCCCGGTTTTCTTGTGTCCGCCTCATGCAGTCCGCCTGCTCGACCCGCAATACAGCGTTCAACGGTCCGTCACATGGCTGTCACGTTTCTGTCACGAAGCGGCCGTAGCATGCCGGCCAGTTCCATCCTACACCTGCCGCATCAGGGGACCCTGAATGTCCAGCCTCACCGCTACCACGACGCTCGGGCGCTTCCAGCGCTGGCGCCGCGCCAAGGACCGTACCGCCCGTTATACCATCGGCTTTTTCGGTGTGGCCGTGATTGGCGCCCTGACCCTGATGTTCGTGTACCTGGCCAGCGAGACGCTGCCCATGTTCCAGGGGGCGACGCTGGAGCCACGCACCGAATACGCGGCCCCTGGCGGCGCCGACACCCGGACCATCCACCTCGCCGTGAACCGCCATCGCGAGATGGCGGTGCGCCTGACCGAGGACCGGCGCGCTCTGTTCTTCCGCCCCTACAGCGGCGAGATCGTGAAAGAACAGTCACTGCCGATCCCCGAGGATGCGAAGGTCACCACCTTCAGCGCCGCCGAGCCACGCACGCGCCTGGTGGCCGCGGGCCTGGACAACGGGCAGGTACTTGCCATCGAGTACGAATACAACGAGCGCTTCAGCCCCGAAGGCCGTCTGTACGACCCGGCGCTGGTCTACCCGCTAGGAGATGAAGACTCCGCGCTGCTGGATGTGGATGACGACGGCCGCGCGATTTCGGTGGTTGGCGTGCAGCGTGGCTCCAGCGGCATCCGCGTCGCCGCCGCGACGGAAGATGGCGATCTGAAGCTGGTGCGCTTCGAGAAACGCACCTCGATGATGACCGGCGAAACCGAGGTCCAACGGTCGGCCTACGACCTGCCCTCACTCCCGGATGGCGCAACGCCGACCCGCATCCTGCTCGATATCACGGGCCGCCACATGCTGGTGGGCGACGATCAGGGGCAGCTGCACTTCTTCGACATCAACAACCCCGCCCGCGCCAGCCTGGTCGACAGCAAGCGTGTGATCGGCGGCGACGCGGCCGAGGTGACCTCGCTGGAATATCTGCTGGGCACGGTATCCATCATCGTCGGTGGGTCCGACGGGACGGTCACGCAGTACATGCTGGTGCGCGACGACGACAACGTAAACCGCATCACCCGCGTCCGCGATTTCCCGTCGCATGCCGGTTCGATCCGCAACATCCAGCCGGAGTACATCCGCAAGGGCTTCCTGACCGCCGACGACCGCGGCGAGGTCAAGGTCCACTACTCCACCTCGCAGCGGACCCTGATCGAACGCCAGATCACCGACCAGCCGCTGCACCGGGTTTATGTCGACCCGCGCAACCGCCTGCTGATCGGCATCGACGACCATGAGACCTGGCACCTGCAGGACCTGTCCAACCCGCACCCGGAGGTCTCCTTCCACGTGCTGTGGCAGAAGGTCTGGTACGAGGGCCGCTCCGGGGGTGACTACGTCTGGCAGTCGTCCTCGGCCACCGACGAGTTCGAACCGAAGTTCTCGCTGGTACCCCTCACCATCGGCACCATCAAGGCCGCGTTCTACGCAATGCTGTTCGCCACTCCGCTGGCAATCATGGGCGCGATCTACAGCGCCTATTTCATGTCGCGGCGCATGCGCAGCATCACCAAGCCCTCGATCGAGCTGATGGAGGCGCTGCCGACGGTCATCCTCGGCTTCCTGGCCGGATTGTGGCTGGCCCCGTTCATCGAGGCCAATCTGCCGGCGATCGCCAGCATCCTGATCCTGATGCCGCTGGGGATGCTGGTCGCTGCGTTCCTATGGACCCGTGTGCTGCCAGAGAATCTGCGCAATCTCGTGCCAGCCGGCTGGGAGGCCGCCATCCTGATCCCGGTGATCCTGGCCATCGGCTGGCTCTCCGTCTCCATGAGCCCGTTGATCGAGGTCTGGATGTTCGGTGGCGATGCCCGCCAGTGGCTGACCAACCAGGGCATCACCTACGACCAGCGCAACGCGCTCGTCATCGGCATCGCGATGGGCTTCGCCGTAATCCCGACCATCTACTCGATCTCCGAGGACGCGGTCTTCAATGTGCCCAGGCACCTGACCCAGGGCTCGCTGGCGCTGGGCGCGACGCCATGGCAGACGGTCGTGCGCGTGGTGCTACTGACCGCCAGCCCCGGGATCTTCTCCGCAGTGATGATCGGCTTCGGCCGCGCGGTGGGCGAGACCATGATCGTACTGATGGCGACCGGCAACTCGCCGGTGGTCAACTTCAACATCTTCGAGGGCATGCGCACGCTCTCCGCGAATATCGCGGTGGAGATGCCGGAGGCCGCCGTCGGCAGCACCCACTTCCGCATCCTGTTCCTGGCCGCACTGGTCCTGTTCGCGCTGACCTTTGCGGTGAACACGGTCGCCGAGATCGTGCGCCAGCGGCTGCGCCAGAAATACAGCTCCCTTTGAGGCATACCCGATGAATCGTTGGTTCAAATCCGGCACCCCGTGGATCTGGCTGAATGCCGGAGCAGTCGCGGCCTCGCTGGTGATGGTCTTCGGCCTGATCCTGATGATCGCCGTGAACGGCCTCTCCTTCTTCTGGCCCTCCGAGGTTATCGAATTCGAATACCAGACCGAGCAGGACGCCGAGCCCCGACGCATCATGGGCGAGCTGCAGCGCTCGGAGACGATGACCGCCCAGGCGATGCGCGATGCCGGTTTTGACGTCGCCGAAGGTCAGGACATCGTGGTCCGCCATCTGATCAAGCGCGGCAACCGCGACCTCGACAGCCGCGACTTCCAGTGGTACCTGGACGACTTCATGTCCGAGTGGGAGCGCCCGCACGACGCGGTGGTGCTGGAACGCCTGCAATGGGGCGACTTCTACGGCTACATCCGCGAATACCGAGAGGACGGCGAGACGGTCGCCGAGGGTGAGCAGGCGCGCACCGCGTTCGAGGCACGCATGCCGCAGACCCGCGAGCTGGCCCAGCAGATCGAGCGCATCGAGCGCATCGAGATCGGCCGGGTGAACTTCGATCTGGAGCGGCTGCGCATCGCCCAACGTGGCGTCGAGCGGGCCACCGACCTGTCGCCCGAAGAACGCGGCCAGCGCCAGGAGGAACTGGACGCCGAACGCGCGGAGCTGGACGCCCGCTACGCCGAACTCGAGGCCGAACGCAACGCCCTGCGTGACGAACTGGGCCGCTTTGCGATCGTGCTGGAGACCGCCGACGGGCAACACGCGACGATCCCGCTCTCGCGCATCGTGAACGCCTGGTGGCCGAACGACATGAGCGTGCCAGCCAAGCTGCGCCACTATGTCGTCGCATTCTGGGACTTCATGACCGGCTACCCGCGCGAGGCTAACACCGAGGGCGGCATCCTGCCGGCGATCTTCGGCACCGTGCTGATGGTCATCCTGATGTCCATCGTCGTCACCCCGTTCGGCGTGCTCGCCGCGATCTACCTGCGCGAATACGCGAAGCAGGGACCGCTGGTGCGCACCATCCGTATCTCGGTCAACAACCTCGCCGGGGTTCCGTCCATCGTATTCGGGGTGTTCGGCCTCGGGTTCTTCGTCTACCTGATCGGCGGCAACATCGACCAGATCTTCTTCCGCGATGCCCTGCCCTCGCCGACCTTCGGCTCGCCCGCGATCATCTGGGCCTCGCTGACGCTCGCGCTGCTGACGCTGCCGGTGGTGATCGTCTCCACCGAGGAGGGCCTGACCCGTATCGGCGCCAGCATCCGCCACGGCTCGCTGGCACTGGGCGCGACCAAGGCCGAGACCCTGTGGCGCCTGATCGTGCCGCTGTCGGCCCCGGCGATGATGACCGGCCTGATCCTGGCCGTAGCCCGGGCCGCCGGCGAAGTGGCCCCGCTGATGCTGGTGGGCGTGGTCAAGCTGGCCCCGACCCTGCCGCTGGACGGCAACTTCCCCTATCTGCACCTGGACCGCGCGTTCATGCACCTGGGCTTTCACATCTTCGACGTCGGCTTCCAGAGCCCGAACGTCGAGGCTGGCCGCCCGCTGGTCTACGCCACCGCCCTGGTGCTGGTGCTGCTGATCATCGTGCTCAACCTGACCGCGATCTCGATCCGCAATTACCTGCGCGAGAAATACCGCGCCGACAGCGATTGAGGTCCGTCATGCGCAGACTTTCAAGCCCAGCAGCGACGCAGTCAGTCCCGGAAGGCCCCTGGAGGCCTTTTGGCGGCCCGCGCCGAACCGAATTCCCGATGGAGTACCCGAGATGAGTGACACCGCTACCCACGCCGTCAACATGACGCAAGGCGACCGACCCGACCGCGGCCTGCGGCTCTCCAGTGAGGAGATCTGCCTGACCGCCGAGGACCTGAAGCTGTTCTACGACAAGGATCAGGCCCTGAAGGGCATCGACATCCAGATCCCGAAGAACCGGATCACGGCGTTCATCGGCCCCTCCGGCTGCGGAAAATCGACGTTCCTGCGCTGCTTCAACCGCATGAACGACCTGATCGATGCCGCCCGCATCGAGGGGACGATCCGGCTCGACGGCGACGACATCTACGAAAAAGCCGTGGATGTGCCGGAGCTGCGCCGCCGCGTCGGCATGGTGTTCCAGAAGCCGAATCCGTTCCCGAAGTCCATCTACGAGAACGTCGCCTACGGCCTGCGCCTGCAGGGTGTGAAGAACCGGCGGCGACTGGACGAGGTGGTGGAGAAGTCGCTCAAGCGCGCGGCGCTGTGGGACGAGGTGAAGGATCGCCTGCACGAGAACGCCTTCGGCCTGTCCGGCGGTCAGCAGCAGCGCCTGGTGATCGCCCGAGCGATCGCGATCGACCCCGAGGTCCTGCTGCTGGACGAGCCCTGCTCCGCGCTGGACCCTCTGGCCACGCTGAAGATCGAGGAGCTGATGATCGAGCTGAAGAAGGACTACACGCTGGTCATCGTTACGCACAACATGCAGCAGGCCGCGCGCGTGTCCGATTACACCGCCTTCATGTACATGGGCGAGCTGATCGAATACGCCGACACCGACACCCTGTTCACCTCGCCTGCCAGAAAGCAGACCGAGGATTACATCACTGGCCGCTTCGGTTAGGCCATTTCGGATCAGGAGTCCGGATCATGGACAAGAGTTTCTTCAAACAGCACATCTCCCAGCAGTTCAATGCCGAGCTGGAGGACATCATCAAGAAGGTGATGACCATGGGGGGCCTGGTCGAGCAGCAGCTCGGCGACGCGGTGACCGCGATGGTCGAGGGCGACACCGCGCTGGCGGAAACCGTGATGACCTCCGACTACAAGGTCAACGCGCTCGAGGTCGAGATCGACGAGGAATGCACCCATATCCTCGCCCGGCGCCAGCCCACGGCCTCCGACCTGCGCCTGGTGATTGCGGTCATCAAGACCATCACCGACCTGGAACGCATGGGCGATGAGGCCGAGCGTGTGGGTCGTATGGGTCTGCAACTGCAGGAATCCGATCGCCGCGAAGCGCCGATGGACGAGATTGCAAAGATGGGCCAACTCGTGCGCGAGATGACGCGCGGCGTGCTGGATGCCTTCGCGCGCATGGACACCGAGCAGGCGGTTCGAGTCGCGCAGCAGGACATCCAGATCGACAGCCTGTACGAGGCCATCACGCACAAGCTGATGAAACAGATGACCGCCTCCCCCGATGCCGTGCCACGCCTGATGGACATCGTCTGGGCGACCCGCGCGCTGGAACGCATCGGGGACCGCGCGCGCAACATCTGCGAGTACGTGGTGTACTTCGTGAAGGGCAAGAACGTCCGTCACACCAGTTACGATCAGATGGCGGCCGAAGCCACGGGGGATCGTCACTAGGAAAGCGACAAACTCGGCCCGAGTAGACAACGACCGGGCAGTCAGGCTCAAAATAGGGTTCAGCACACTCATGCCCGGACCGTGCAACCCGATGCCGCGCTTCCTCTCCACGTTGTTTGCCCTTGCCAGCCTGCCCCTGTTCATGGCCGTTGGAACTGCTTGGGGTGCGGACGAAATCGAAGAGGCCGCTCCCTCTTCCGAGGTGGTGGACCTGCTCGAGCAGGACGAACTCCCCAATGGCGTCGCATTCGAGATTGTCGAGAATGACCGTGCGGCCCTGAGCGCCCTGCTGCCCGAAATTCAAGCGAACATCTGGGTGCTGCGCCAGCGCGAACCGGAGTTGCCGATCGCGGTCGTCACCCACGGGGCCGAGCAGTTCACCCTCACCCGTGCCGAAGCGGTCGCACATGGCTCGCTTCACGCCGAGATCGAGTCACTGGTGATGGATGACGGGGTCAACGTCGTGGTCTGCGGGACCTTCGCCGGCTGGCGCGATCTCGAACCCGATGCGTTCCCCGAACATGTCGAGGTGGCCACGGCCGCACCGGACCGGCTGGAGGAGCTGGAGGCCGCCGGCTACACCCTGATCCGCCTGCGCCCGTCCCTGCTGGATACCCCGGCGGAAGACCCCTGGGAGTTCGACTTCGGCCAGCCCTGACGTGCGCACGCCCGATGCGGCCTCTGTCACCCGTCAGGGGGCTTGTGGCATCCTTTCGCGCATGCGATTTCTGATCCGATGGTTTTTTCGTGGCGTACGCCTGATCCTCACCCCATTCATGCTGATTGGCGAGCGCCTGTCGCGTCCGCGCGGCATCGAGCGCGACCCCGCCGACCAGGCCCGCGTTGACGAACAGACGCGGCAGCTCGCGCTTTATCATTTCCCGGCCTGCCCTTTCTGCATCCGGGCACGGCGCACCATGCAGCGCCTTTCCCTGAATATCGAACTGCGCAACGCCCAGGCGGCCGGCCCGCACCGCGAGGAACTGCAAACCGAGGGCGGCAAACTGCAGGTCCCCTGCCTGCGAATCGAGGAACCCGACGGCCAGGTGCGCTGGCTGTACGAGTCGGACGTGATCGGCGAATACCTGCGCGAGCGCTTCGACCCGAACCGCCAGGATGGCAACTCCAAGGATGCTGCGGTATCCGGTGACTCCCGCACCTGACGGTGACGCCCGGAAACTTGGGCCACGACTCCAGATCTGGCGGCACGACGCGGTATAAGATTGGGGTTCCGTACGTACCCTAGGATCCCACTGGATGGCTGCCCCGACCCGCTCTCAAATACTGCCCCGTCTTTTCATTCTGCCGGCCGCGACTCTATTGCTTGGCTCGCTGCTTGGCGCCGCCTCTGCCCAGGCACTTGAACCCCTGTTCGATGCCCACCTGCACTACCGCGACCGGCAGATGGAACACTTCCCGCCGGAGGCCGTCGCGCGCACGCTAGAGGAGAATTCGATCCAGTCCGCGATCGTGATGGCACCGCGCGCAAAGCTGATCGAGGCGCTGGAAACGGAGGTGGATGCACGGATCGTCCCGTTCCTCGAGATCTCCCAGCGTCTGGGGCGCAAGATGGACTGGATGTACGAGGACGGTCTGCGGGAACAGGTCGAGACCATACTCGACCGAAGCTGCATCCAGTGGCGCGGGATCGGGGAATTGCACATCCAGGCCGACGACCGCTTTGCCCACGGCTTCGAGGACCTGCTGGAACTGGCAGTCGAACGCGATTTGTGGATCGTGATCCATGGCGATCCGGCCGTGATCGACCATGCCTACGCCATCCAGCCCGAGGTACGCATCCTCTGGGCGCACGCCGGTTCCTACGCCTACCCGCCACTGGTGCGTGACTATCTGGACCGGCACCCCAACATGGTCATGGATGTCTCCATGCGCAATCCGCGCATCAACCCAGCCGGCATCATCGACGCCGACTGGTTCGAGCTGTTCCTCGACTATCCGGACCGCTTCCTGATCGGCAACGACACCTTCAGCCTGGCCCGCTGGGAGCACTTTACCGTGCTGAAGGACGGCACACGGGACTGGCTCGAACAACTGCCGCCCAACGTCCAGCGCATGATCGCCCGGGAGAACGGCGAGCGCCTGTTTCCGCCCGCCGAGAGCCGGTAACCCGGCCACAAAAAAGCCCGGGACCGTTTCCGGACCCGGGCTCAACGTCGGACGGCTCGAGGCTTACACCTTGAACTGCCCCACTCGCTGCTGCTGTTCGGAGGCCAGCTTGGACAGCTCCTCCGAGGCATTGCGGATCTGTTCCGATCCGGCCGCGGTCTGATCCAGCACCTCAGTCACGTTGGCGACGTTGCGGTTGATCTCCTCGGCCACCGTCGACTGCTCCTCGGCGGCACTGGCGATCTGCGTGTTCATGTCGCTGATGCGGGTGACCGACTGGGTGATCGCGGTCAGCGATTCGCCCGCCAGATTGACCTGCTCCACGCTCTGATGCGCCTTGGAACGGCCATCTTCCATCGCCTGCACCGCCTCGCGGGTACCGCTTTGCACCCGCTCGATCATCTGCTGGATCTCGTGGGTCGAGTCCTGCGTGCGACTGGCCAGGGTCCGGACTTCGTCGGCGACCACCGCGAAACCGCGACCCTGTTCGCCCGCACGCGCCGCCTCGATCGCCGCATTCAGCGCCAGCAGGTTGGTCTGGTCGGCGATGTCGCCGATCACTTCCAGGACCTTGTTGATCTCCTCGGCATCCTGCGACAGACGGCTGACCACGTCGGCAGCACCATCGACCTGCTGCGACAGCGCATTGATCGCGGCCACGGTGCGCTGCACCACCTGCTGACCCTCGTTGGCGTCCTGGTCGGTGTTCTGAGCCGCGGCGGCGGCGTCCGCCGCGTTGCGGGCCACCTCCTGCACCGTTGCCGTCATCTCGTTCATGGCCGTGGCCACCTGATCGATCTCCGACTTCTGCCGCCGCACCTGCTCGTTGGTTTGCTCGCTGGTGGCGGACAGCTCGTTCGCTGCCGCGGCAACCTGATCGCCACCGGCCGCAACCGTGGACACGAGGCCCCGGATCTTCGTGACGAAGTTGTTGAACGCCTCCGCCAGCTCTCCGAGTTCGTTCTTTCCAGAGACCTCCAGCGTACGGGTCAGGTCGCCCTCGCCTCCCGCGATATCGTTCAGGCGGGCCACCGTGCGGTTCAGGGGACGAACGATGCTGCGAGTCAGGAGCCAGGCCAGGAGCGCACCAAGCGCCACGGCAATCACGCCGACCGCAACCACGGTACCGGTCGCATTGCGTGCCATCACCACATATGCGCTACGGTCCACCATGACCTCAAGCACACCCACTACATCACCGGAGAAGTCTGTAACGGGACGCGCCACCACGGCCATGGGGGTACCTTCATAGGTCACGTTGCGCACCAACTCTTCGCCCTCCATGACCTCACGCATTTCGGCATCACTGAAGGTCGGATCACCACTGATCGTGCCGCGGAAACGGCTGAACGAACGGCCATCGCGCAGATAAAGCGCGACCGGCGAGTTCGTATCCGCAGTGAATTCCTCGAAGAAGGAGTCGCCGAACGACAGACCAAACTCCACCGAGCCGACGTGGTCGCCGTTGTGTTCGATGGGCACAACCCCGCGAATGCCGAGACCCGCCACGCCTTCCTCAAGCCCCGAGATCGGGGTGCGCTTCTCGTTGGTGTCGACCACCGTCTGGCGGAAATCGGACAGGTCGTCACCATAGTTGTCGGGCGAGTGCACGCGCAGGAACGACGTCGCCGGTGGGGTGTGGAACTGGTATTGATGCACCCCGTAGCGCTCGCTCAGCGATGCGAAACTCGGGACGGTCATCTCGGCCAGGCGCTCGCGATCGCCCGCCGCCATCGCCTCCTCAATGTCGGGGATCTTCGCCACGGTTTCCGCCATCGCAGTGGCCCGCGCGGCCTCCTGGTCCAGCCGGCCGACCAGCTGCGCGGCCAGATCAGTCAGCTCGCGCTGTTCGGCACGGTCGGCCATGGTGCCAAGGCTGTTCATCACGACCACGAGCGTCAGGATCACGGCCAGCAAGACGACCGCGATGATCCCGACCATCAGCCGGACCCCGATTCGGATGTTATCGAACATGTTGAAGACTCTCCCCAAGTTAAGGCGTTGCGGACTCGCGGCATCCTTGCTGCGGCTGTTCACCGACGATAGCGGCGGCGAAGCATAAAACTTGAGGGGCGTCACAGGAAGTCGAGCACCCGGGGAGATGGCCTACTGGCCCATCAGCATCATCTCGGCAAAGGCATATACAGCGAGGGTGACCATGGCAATCGCCACCAGCGAGAGCAGTGCTCCGCCGCGCACCATGTCCACCACCCGCAGTCGGTTGCTGGCGAACACGATGGCGTTCGGTGGCGTGGCGACCGGCAGCATAAAGGCCACGGAGGCCGCGAATGCCACCGGTAGCGCAAGAAGCACGACCGGTACTTCCATGCGCATGGCCAGCGCGGCCACCAGCGGTAGCAGCGTGGCGGCCGTGGCCGTATTGCTGGTCACATGCGACAACAGCATGGTCACCACGACGGCCCCGGCGATGATCAACAAGAGGGGCCACGTCTGTGCGGCACCGAATCCTTCTGCCGCCAGCTCCGCCAGGCCGCTCGCCTCGATGGCCGAACCCAGGCTGAGACCACCGCCGACCAACAGCAGGACGCCCCAGGGCAGCTCGCGCGTGTTGTCCCAGGCCAGAAGCCGGCGCTGCTCCTGCGCTCCGGAAGGCAGCAGAAACAGCAGCCCGGCCCCCAGGATGGCAATGCCGGCATCGGTCAGGTGGATCGGCAGGACATCTTCCAGGAAGGGGCGCGACAGCCACGCCAGCGCCACCAGCAGGAAGACGCTCGCCACGCGGTACTCGGCACGCGACCACGCCCCGATCTCGGCACGCCGTTCGTCCATCATCGCCCTCAGCCCTTCCAGACGCACACGATGAACCTGGAAGACCCAGCGTGTCAGCAACCACCAGGCCAGCAGCAGCAGACCGATGGCCAGTGGCAGGCCCAGCATCATCCACTGGACAAAGCCGATCTCGATCCCGTGCCGATCGCCCAGATAGGCGGCAGTCAGCGCATTCGGTGGAGAGCCAATGATGGTCGCCATACCCCCAATATTGGCGGCGAATGCGATGCCCAGCAGGAGCGCGAGCGCGGGCCGCCGTGAACCGGAGCCGGCACCGTTTCCCGCAATTTGCGTATCGCGCTCCACCAACGCCAGGACCGACAGGGCAATCGGCAGCATCAGCGCGGCGGTCGCCGTGTTGCTGACCCACATCGACAGGCCCGCGGTCGCCAGCATGAAGGCCCCAACAAGGAGATGCAGGCGATCACCAGCACGGCCGACGATCGAAAGAGCAATGCGCTGATGGAGCCCCCAGCGCTGCACCGCCAGCGCGATCGCAAAGCCCCCCATGAACAGAAAGATGATGGGATTGGCATAGGGCGCGGTGGCCTCGTCCATCGGCATCACGCCCAGCAGTGGCAGTAGTGCAATGGGCAAAAGTGCCGTCACGGGCAGCGGAAGGGCTTCGGTAATCCACCAGATGGCCATGAACAGGGTCAGGCCCAGCACCCACCAGGCCTCGCTTCCGATTCCCTCGGGAGGTGGAGCAAGCAGGAACGCCAGCATGACAAGCGGCCCCAGCACAAGCCCCACGCGGCCGCGCCAGCCGTACGCACTGCGAGGCGGGCTCCTGTCCGCTTCCGGGGTTTCGGCCGTGGTTTGTCGATCCGTATCGTGCGGGGGCATACCCTGGCTCCTTCACACTTCCGCCGACCGATAACCAAGCCACACCATCGGAAATTGCATCGCCCGGGCAACGTGACTATCGTTGACGGGTTTACTGGCATGGCCGCCAACGGTCGGCCAGCCGCAGTCTCGCATGTTTTTTTACAAGGAGTCTTTCATGGCCTACGAACTGCCCGATCTCCCCTATGCCAAGAACGCGCTGGAGCCGCACATCTCCGCCGAGACGCTGGAATACCATCACGACAAGCACCACGCGACCTACGTGACCAAGCTGAACGGCCTGCTGCCGGGCTCCGAGTTCGAGAATGCCTCGCTGGAGGACATCATCAAGAAGGCCCCGGCCGGCGGGATCTTCAACAATGGTGCCCAGGTCTGGAATCACACCTTCTATTTCAACTGCATGGGCCCGAACGGCGGCGGCGAGCCGTCCGGCAAGCTGGCTGACGCCATCAACAACGCGTTTGGCTCCTTTGATGCCTTCAAGGAGAAGTTCAACGAGGCCGCGGTCGGCAATTTTGGCTCCGGCTGGACCTGGCTGGTGCAAAATGGCGACGGTTCGGTCGAAATCGTCAACACCTCCAATGCGGCGAACCCGATGCGTGATGGCAAGACCCCGCTGCTGACCTGCGATGTCTGGGAGCATGCCTATTACATCGATTACCGCAATGCGCGTCCGAAGTATCTGGAGAATTTCTGGACCGTGGTGAACTGGGATTTCGTCGCCCAGCAGATGAAATAAGTCGCGCAAACGCGATCGGGTGCCGCCCAGGGCGGTACCCCGGGCAGAAGCCGGCGGCTCGCTCGCCGGCTTCTTCATTTGGGAGAAACTTACGATGACTGACGTCCTGCAGAACACTTACAGCCGTCTGCCGGTCGCCTTCGAACGGGGGGAAGGCGCCTGGCTCTGGGATACCGAGGGCAATCGCTACCTTGATGCCCTGTCCGGCATTGCGGTCTGCGGCCTTGGACACGCTCACCCGAAAGTGGCGCATGCGATCTGCGACCAGGCCCAGACGCTGGTACATACCTCGAACCTGTTCCGCATCCCCTTGCAAGAGCAGCTGGCGCGCCGGCTGTGTGCACTGTCCGACATGAACCAGGCCTTCTTCTGCAACTCTGGCGCAGAGGCCAACGAAGCGGCGATCAAGCTGGCTCGCCTGCATGCCCGCCGCCGGGGTGTCGAAAAGCCCAAGGTCATTGTGATGCATGGCAGCTTCCACGGCCGCACCCTTGCAACCCTGTCGGCCACCGGCAACGAAAAGATCCACGCCGGCTTCGAGCCTCTGGTGGAAGGGTTTGTGCACATACCCCATGGTGACGCCGACGCTGTCGAGGCCCTGGCGAACGATCCGGACGTGGTCGCCATCCTGGTGGAGCCCATCACCGGTGAAGGCGGCATCCACGTACCCCCGCCCGGATATCTGAGACGCCTGCGCGAGCTGGCCGACCAGTACGACTGGCTGCTGATGCTGGACGAAATCCAGGCCGGGATCGGCCGCACCGGACACTGGTTTGCATTCCAGCACGAAGGCATCACGCCCGACGTCGTGTCACTCGCCAAGGGTCTGGGTAACGGCATCCCGATCGGGGCCAACCTGGTGGCCGGCCGTGCGTCCGGACTGTTCACGCCAGGTACCCACGGCACCACCTTCGGCGGCAATCCGCTGGTCTGCCGGGCGGCCCTGGCCGTGCTCGATGTGATGCAGGACGAGGGCCTGTGCGAGGAGGCCGCACGTCAGGGCGAAACCCTGCGTCGGCGACTGGCCGACCGGCTGGAGGGCAAGGCCGGGGTGGTCGCCGTGCGCGGCCGAGGCCTGATGATCGGCGTCGAACTGGATCGCCCTGCCGGGTCCCTGGTCCAGGCGGCTTTGGCCGAGGGGCTGATCCTCAACGTGACGGCGCAGCGAGTGATCCGGCTACTCCCGCCACTCATTGTGGACGACGCCCAGGTCGAGCAGATCGCCAGCACCGTGGCCGCGCTGGTCGACTCGCTGCTCGCGTCCGAAGTATCCCAGGAGGCACAGGCATGAAACCCCGCCATTTCCTGTCGTTCAAAGACCTCTCCGCGGACGAGACGCGCGCCGTGCTGGCACGTGCCGTCGAACTGAAGCGCCAGACCCACGCGGGCGAGCACCACGACACCATCCTGCGCGGCAAGACGCTGGGGATGATCTTCGAGAAGTCCTCCACCCGGACGCGCGTCTCGTTCGAGGTCGGCATGCAGCAGTTGGGCGGCAACGCCCTGTTCCTCTCCCCCCGCGACACGCAGCTGGGCCGCGGGGAGCCGATCGAGGACACCGCCCGCGTTCTTTCGCGCATGATCGACTGCGTGATGATCCGCACTTACGAACACGAGAAGATTGAGTTGTTCGCCCAGCACTCCTCGGTCCCCGTGATCAACGGCCTGACCGACCGGGAGCACCCCGCGCAGCTCCTGGCCGACCTGCAGACCTACCTGGAGCACCGGGGCGATATCCGGGGCAAGCGCGTGGCCTGGATTGGCGATGGCAACAACATGTGCCACAGCTACATGTATGCGGCTCACCTGCTGGACTTTCAGCTGGTGGCGGCCTGTCCCGAGGGCTACGACCCGGAAGAGGATGTCGTAGAGGCCACGCGCGACCATTTCGAGCTCACGCGCGATGCGCGCGCGGCGGCCGAGGGCGCGGACCTCGTGGTCACCGATGTCTGGGCCAGCATGGGCCAGGAACAGGAGAAGAGTGCCCGCCGCCGGGCCTTTGCCGGGTTCTTCGTGGACGCCGACCTGATGCGTCTGGCCAACGACGACGCCCTGTTCATGCACTGCCTGCCCGCGCACCGCGAGGAAGAGGTCTCCACCGAAGTCCTCGAAGGCCCGCAAAGCGTGGTCTGGGACGAGGCGGAAAACCGCCTGCATGCACAGAAGGCCCTGATGGAATTCCTGCTGACCCGCGGCAGCTGATCCAGAGCCGGCCCCGTCACGAAACTGACATAATGCCCGCATACACTCCGGCCCCACATTCTGGCCGGAGTCATGCATGCCGGATACCGACGTGACCGATACCGAGCTCTTCCTCAACCGCGAGCTGTCACTGCTGGAGTTCAACCGGCGCGTGCTGGATCTGGCGCGCGATCCGGACTTTCCCCTGCTGGAGCGCCTGCGCTACTTGAGCATCTCCTCCACCAATCTCGACGAGTTCTTCGAGGTCCGCGTGGGCTCGCTGCGCCAACAGATCGACCTGAACGTCCAGACGCCCGGACCGGACGGCCTGTCCGCGCCCGAGCAGTTGCGCCAGATCGCGCCCCGGGCCCACGCCCTGGTCGACGACCAGTATCGCGCACTCAACGACGAACTGATCCCGGCGCTGGCCGAGGAAGGCATCCATTTTGTGCGTCGCTCACACTGGAGCGAGCAGCAGAAGGCCTGGGTACGCCAGTTTTTTCACGAGCAGCTGCAGCCGGTCCTGAGCCCGATCGGGCTCGACCCCGCACACCCATTCCCGCGCATCCTGAACAAGAGCCTGAACTTTATCGTCACGCTCAAGGGCAAGGATGCGTTCGGCCGCGAGTCCGGGCGCGCTGTGGTCCAGGCGCCACGCTCGCTCCCGCGCCTGGTAAAGCTCCCGCGCGAAGTGGCCAGCGGCGATTCCGATTTCGTGCTGCTGTCGTCCATCCTGCACGCCCATGTCGGCGAGCTGTTCAAGGGCATGAAGGTCACCGGCTGCTACCAGTTCCGGCTGACCCGCAACTCTGATCTGTTCGTGCAAGAAGAAGAGATCGACGACCTGCTGAACGCCCTGGAGGGCGAGTTGCCAAGCCGCAACTACGGCGCCGGGGTACGTCTGGAAGTCGCGGACAACTGCCCGGACGAGGCTGCCCAGTTTCTGCTGCAGGAATTCCATCTGGAGGCGGACGACCTCTACCAGGTCACCGGTCTGGTCAATCTGAACCGCATGATGGCCGTGTACGACCTGGTCGACCGACCCGATCTCAAGTTTCCCCCGTTCATCCCCGCCCTGCCGCGCACGGAAGCCAGCGGAGAAAGCATTTTTGCCTCCATACGCGAGCAGGACCTGCTGCTGCATCATCCCTACCAGTCGTTCATGCCAGTGGTGGATTTCCTGCGCCAGGCCGCCAGCGACCCGCGCGTGCTGGCGATCAAGCAGACGCTTTATCGCACGGGTACCCAGTCGCCGCTGGTGGAGACGCTGATCGAGGCCGCACAGTCAGGCAAGGAAGTGACGGTGGTCATCGAGCTGCGCGCCCGCTTCGACGAGGCCGACAACATCGAGCTGGCCAACCGCATGCAGGATGCGGGCGTGCATGTGACCTACGGGGTGGTCGGCTACAAGACGCATGCGAAGCTCGCGCTGGTGGTGCGTCGTAACGGCGACAAGCTCGTGCGCTACGCCCACCTGGGCACGGGCAACTACCACTCGGGCACCGCCAAGGCCTATACCGATTACGGCCTGCTGACGGCCGATCCGGTCCTCACTGAGGACGTCCATCGCGTGTTTCAGCAGCTCACGGGCCTTGGCAAGGTGGAGCGCCTGCGCGAGCTGATCCAGGCGCCTTTCCGTCTGCACGATGCGATGTGCGAGAAGATCGAACGCGAGGCCGAGAACGCGCGCGAAGGCCGCCCCGCGCGGATCGTCGCGCGAATGAACTCGCTGAACGAGACCGGCATCATCCAGGCGCTTTATTACGCATCACAGGCGGGCGTGAAGATTCAGCTGATCGTGCGCGGCATCTGCAGTCTGCGACCCGGCGTGCCGGGCATCTCCGAGAACATCGAGGTGCGCTCGGTCCTCGGCCGTTTTCTGGAGCACTCGCGGGTGTTCTATTTCGAGAACGGGGGCGAGCCCGAGCTGTATCTGTCCAGCGCCGACTGGATGCCCCGCAACTTCTTCCGCCGCGTGGAAGTCGCCTTTCCGATTCGCGACGCCGTCATGCGGGAGCGCGTTGCCGAGGAGTCGCTGTTCAACTACCTGCGGGACACCGCCAGCGCCTGGACCCTGCAGCCCGACGGGAGTTACCAGCGGGTCGAGCCGCCCACGGACGAGCCCCCCCATTCCGCACAACAGCAGTTGCTCACGACCCTCGCTAGCTGAACGCCAGCTCCAGGTCGTGGCGCGCCCACTGCCCGGCCTCCTCCTCCAGATCTGCTCGCGTCAGCGGATGCGCATCCAGCCAGCCCGCGGCAAAACCCAGCACCAGCCCGCGCTCGCGCGCCTCGATCCGTTCCAGTGGCGGGGGCTCCGGCGCACGCGAACGATGCAGCAGCACTGCCAGTCGCAGCAGACTGGCTAGACGCAACAGGGGCTCGACCCGCGCCTGACGTACGTCATTCAGCAGCTTCGGCTTGAACGCGCGGCGGTGCAGGCGCACCAGCAGCGCCAACTCGTGCTGCTCGGGTTGCGAGAAGCCCGGCAGATCGGCCCAGTTGAGGATGTATTCGCCATGCTTGTGATACTTGCTGTGCGCGAGTGCCAGCCCCACCTCGTGCAGCTCGGCCGCCCAGTCCAGACGCTCGCCGTCACTCTCGTCCAACCCCCAGCGGGCCCGGACCGCCCCCAGCAGGCGTGCCGCCATAGCCTGTACCCGCGCGGCCTGAGCCTCGTCCACCGCAAAACGACGGCGCAGGTTGTGAATCGTCAGACCACGGACATCCTCGTGCCGGAATCGGCCCAGCAGATCGTGGATGACCCCCTCGCGCAGTGCACCATCCGAAGGATGCAACCGCTCGATCCCCAGCGCCTCGAACGCCCCGCTCAGCACTGCCAGCCCGCCCGCAATCACCGGAACCCGGTCTTCGGACAGCCCCGGCAGGTCCAGCTTGTCCAGGCGCCCGACTTCGATCATTTGATCGCGCAGGGTGCGCAACGCATCAAGCGTCATGCCCGGTGCCTCGTCAATCCCGGCCTCGCGCACAATTCGATCCAGCGCCAAGATCGTACCGGAGGCTCCCAACGCCTGATCCCACCCAGCTTCCCGGTACGTAGCGGCAATCGGTTGCAGTTCCTGGCCAGCATGCAGCTCGGCAGCGGCAAACGCCCGGGGCGTCAGGCGGCCGTCGGAGAAGTGCCTGCGGGTGAAGGTCACGCAGCCCATCTCCAGGCTCTCCGCGAGCATGGGCTGGAAGCGCTCGCCAATAACGAACTCGGTGCTGCCGCCACCGATATCCATCACCAGACGCCGCCCCTCGTCATCGGCGAGCGTATGAGCCACGCCCAGATAGATCAGCCGCGCCTCTTCACGCCCGGCGATGATCTCCACTGGATGCCCGAGCGCCTGCTCCGCGGCGGCCAGAAAACGTTGACTGTCGGCCATTTGACGCAGGGTATTGGTGCCCACGACGCGCACACTGCCCTGGCGTAGCTGGCGCAGCCGCTGGCCGAACCGTTCCAGGCAGTCCAGCGCGCGACGTTCGACCGTCGCATCAAGGCGGCCGCGGGCATCCAGACCGCTCGCCAGTCGCACCGTCTCCTTCAGGCGGTCCAACTTCAGGACCTCGCCGTCGTGACGCCGGGCCACGATCATGTGGAAGCTGTTGGACCCCAGATCGACCGCTGCGACAGTCTCGCCCTGCCCGTCCATCGCCATCTACCCGTGCTCTCCCGAGAGACCTTCCAGCACCCGGCGCGGCAACAGCCAGAGCAATTGCATTGGGCCGGGAAGACCGCCCCCCAGGGCGCAGACCGAACCCTTGCCCATATGCACCCCGGCAGCCGCGGACGGACAGCCCATCAGGCGCCCCGCCAGCGAGGAGAGGTCCGGCTCATGGCCGACCACCACCAGACTGCCGTCGGCCGGCAGCCGCGCCGCCAGGGCCTCCAGCTCCACCCCGGCCACCTGCCCAGGTGCCAGCCATTTCTTCTGGCGCACCGGGACGCCCAGTGCTTCGGCGATGGGTGACGCCGTTTGACGCGCACGCAGGTAAGGGCTGGTTAGCAGTTCCACATGCCCGTAAAGCAAACCGGTCAGCGAGGCGGCCATGCGCCGGGCGCTCACCTGGCCGGCCTCGCTCAACGGCCGATCCCGGTCGGCGCCTTCCCAGTCCCCTGCGTTGCCCGCCTGGGCGTGGCGGACCAGCACGAGACGCGGGCTC
The DNA here is from genome assembly GCF_000381245.1 of Thioalkalivibrio sp. ALD1. Lineage (NCBI taxonomy): Bacteria > Pseudomonadati > Pseudomonadota > Gammaproteobacteria > Chromatiales > Ectothiorhodospiraceae > Thioalkalivibrio > Thioalkalivibrio sp. ALD1. Next base: position 132,667 of record NZ_KB906246.1, read on the forward strand.
CGGCTCATGCTTATGCGCCCCCCGGGGCCAGCAGGAACAGGCTGTAGGCCTCATCCGGCGCTGACCACTCCGCCACCTGTGCCAGTCCGGCGCTGGACAGCAGTTGCTGCACCATCGGGCGCGTAAACTTGCGCGAGATCTCGGTGCGAATGGACTCGCCATCGGCGAACTGGAGAGTGGTCGCGGGTTCGGAGACCTGGACGGTCTGGTCACCCTCGGCGACCAGGTGCATCTCGATGCGCGAATGCGCCTCGACGAACGGGGCGCGATGGCGGAAACCATCGGGATCAAAGTCGGCTCCCAACTCACGATTGAGGACGGACAGCAGGTTCAGGTTAAACGCTGCCGTCACACCAGCCGCGTCGTTGTAGGCCGCCTCCAGAACAGGGATGGCCTTGACCCGGTCCAGCCCGAGCAGGACCCGATCCTCCGCACCCATGGCCGCGCGAATCTGTGACAGCAGGGCGATCGCCTCCGCGTCCTCGAAATTCCCCAGGCTGCCGCCGAGAAAGCTGAACAGGCGCGGGGCCGCTGGAACGGATGTCAGCGTCGACAGGGCCGCAAGATAGTCACCACACAGGGCCTCGATCACGAGCGAAGGGAATCGTCTCAGCAGGCGCTCGGCCGCTTCGTCGAGGATCTCGCCACAGACATCATTGGCGACGTAATACGGATCGTCGACACGCTCGTTCAGCGCGGCGATCAGGTACTCGGTCTTGCGCGAGGTCCCGCTGCCGAGTTCGATCAGCGTATGGGCACCCGAAGTCTCGATGATCTCGGCCGCTCGAGATTCCAGCAGGGCGGATTCCAGACGCGTCGGGTAATACTCCGGTGTGTCACAAATGGCATCAAACAGCTGCGAACCACGGGCATCGTAGAAATACTTTGGCGGAAGCCAGCGTGGTGCCTCCAGCATGCCCTCACAAAAGTCCGCCACCAGTTCCGCATGGGGATCACGCACCTGCACCACATGACGGCTATAACGCTCCGGGAGCGGTATGGCGGGACTCTCGGGCTTCATTGGCACATCCGTGCTTCGGGGTTCCCGGCACGCTACCATGAAACTTCTGGCCTCCCAACCGCGAGTCTGCGCCAATGTGTCGCCATCTAGCCTATCTGGGCCCGCCGCTGGTACTCAGGCGGGTACTGCTGGATCCACCGCACAATCTGATCGAGCAGGCGATCGCGCCGCAGGAATTGGTCTACGCCCGGGTCAACGCGGACGGATTCGGCTTTGGCTGGTTCGGTGAAGACGGTCACGCCCGTTGCTATCGTCGCGCCGATCCCCTGTGGCAGGACCCGAACCTGCAAACGCTGGCCGATACACTGGAGGAGCCGCTCTGGATGGCAGCCATACGCAGCGCAACTCCCGGGTTTGGCGGCGATACGGTCAATGCCCAGCCCTTCTGCATGGACGGTTTGCTCTACAGCCACAACGGGCTCATTGGAGGATTCAGGCCACAGATCCGCCGCCAGGTCGAGAACCTGCTGGCGCCCGAGATCGAGGCGGGCATCCAGGGAACCACGGATTCCGAGTACCTGTTCGCCCTGGTCCGCCAGTTCCTGGCGGACGACGAGAACGCCACGCTGGAAGGCGCCCTGGGCGAGGCCTTCTCAACATTGGAAACCTGGCTGGGCGAGGACATGGCTCTGCTCAACGTCCTCCTGTCCGACGGGCGCCGGCTGGTCGCCAGTCGCCATGCGATCAACAGCCCCTGTCCCAGCCTGTACTACACCTCGGACGATGATGACTTCCCCGAGGACTCGGTAGTGGTCGCCTCGGAGCCACTGACGGACCGGGAACGCTGGCGCCCCGTTCCTTCGGGACACATCCTGATCCTGGACCCTGAAGAACCCCCGGAACTACTCGCCCTGTAGTCGCTCCACCCGGTATGAGCACCCCGAACTGCGAGCTAACCGCAACCCCTGCATCTTCCACAGACATGCTGGATGCCCTTGTCCGTCAGCACCACCGCCTCAACGCGGCACTGGAAGCGACACCGGCTCGCGTGTGGCGCAACCAGTACCACCCGGACCTCAGCCCGATCGGCTGGCATTACGCCCACTGCCACTTCATCGAGGCCGTCTGGCTACGCGAACGTATTCTGGGACTCGTGCCACCCCGCACGCAGGACTGGCATGACCTCTATTTCCCCGAGCTGAGTCCCAAATGGCGCCGGGGTGGTCGTTTGCCCGCCCTGGATCCGCTCCTCCGATGGGGACGTGAACTCCAGTGCCGCCATCGCGACTGGCTCGCCAGCCACGCGGACATCCGCAACCATCCACTGATGGCCGACGAGTACCTCATCGGGTTTCTCGCCCAGCACCACGCGATGCATCTGGAGACTCTGGCCCAGGTACGCTGGTTTGCCCGTCTTCAGGGGCCCGTCCCTGCTCATCCGGAGCCCATCCGGCAAGAGCCCGAAGTCCCCTCGCAATCCTGGCTCGAATGGGATGCCGTACAGACCATTGTCGGCAGCGACGATGTACTGGCGTTCGACAATGAACAGCGCATTCACGGGAAAAAGCTCAACCCCTTTGCCATTCGGCGGGATCCCGTCACCAACGCTGAATGGCTGGCGTTCATCCAGGAGGACGGCTATCGCCGCCCCGAACTATGGAGTCGCGAGGGGTGGGACTGGCGCAACGCAAACGGAATCCAGGCCCCGCTCGGGTGGTTGCGGCCAGGAACCGACATTGACCTGCAGGTTCTGCCGGAGGGTACGGTCCAGCGCAACCCGAACGCCCCGGTGGTGGGCGTATCCCGCTTCGAGGCCGACGCCTTTGCGCGGTGGGCGGGCGCCCGACTGCCCCACGAACACGAATGGGAACATGCCCAGCGCGACGGAGCCCTGCGAGGCACCGGGCGGGTTTGGGAATGGTGCGAGAATCCGTTCGCGCCCTACCCCGGGTTCCGCCCGTTCCCCTACGACGAATACTCGGCGCCCTGGTTCGACGGCCATCACTACGTGCTGCGCGGTGGAAGCGACTGGAGCGACCCCCTGCTGAAACGGCCGAGCATGCGCAACTTCTTCACCCCGGAGAAGCGCCATGTCTTTGCCGGCGTGCGCCTCGCGCGTACGATAAAACCCTGATCTCACCGGATACTGCCCCATGACCCGCACTGCTTCCCTGCGTCCCCTCCTCGCATGCCTCTGGCTCGGTGCCTGGCTGCTACTGCCGGCCGTCGCCATGGCGGATGGCAACACGACACTGACGCTTTCCGGCCACGCCGAGCGGCAGGTGGAAAACGACCGCATGACGGTACAGATGCAGGCCCAGGCCCGGGCGCCGGACGCACGCGACGCCGCCGCAACAGTCAATCGCCGTATGGAACAGGCCCTGGCTCGGGCAGAGGAGTATGACGCGGTCGAGGCCTCGACCCGCAGCTACACGACACAGGCCATCCATGACCGCAAGGAACCCGGCCAGATCACTGCCTGGGAGGTCCAGCAGACCCTGGAGCTGGTGAGCGATGATTTCGAAGGCCTCACCGAACTGGTGGGGGTCCTCCAGGGAGACGAACTAACCGTCGGGCAGATTCGCTTTTCCCTCAGCCGCGAGAAACAACAGGAGCACCGTGAGGCGTTGCTCGAGGCTGCCATGGAGGACTGGAAGGAACAGGCACGCGCGATCGCACGCTCACTGGGGGCCACTCACTTGCGCCCGGTGGAAATCGAGCTCGTCGACAGCGGCTATGACCGCCCGCAGCCGATGATGGCCATGCGTGCGATGGAGGAATCCGTCAGCCAGCCTGCACTGGAGGCCGGGACCTCCACGGTATCTGTCACCGTCCGGGCCAAAGTCGAGGCCTTGGGAGGCGAGACGCTGCGCGTCGTCCCGTAAGCGGTCTGCACCCGCTCACTACCGCGCGAGATGCAGGGCCAGTTCCCCTTCGCGCACATCGATACTCTCGATCCCGGCACGAAGGTGCTGGAAGGGCTCCAGCGCCAGCAGGTCCTCGTCTTTCAGGCCACCCAGCCAGGCATCCGGCAGAGGGATGCCGGCGACGGACACGCCGACGAGTCGCGCCTGCAATTCTTCGCCCTCGGTCTCGAAGCGCACACCGGAGCGCACGTTCAGCACACGCCCGCCCATGAGCGGCACGTCCGCCGGTACGTCGATGCGCACGCGCGTGCTCACCTGCCCCGGTGTCAGGCGGACCGCCACCCGGCCGGCCAGGTCCGGATCGCGCGCGATCAGGGCATTCAACTCGCGCTCGCTGAACTGAACGATCCGGGCCTCGTCGGTTTCCTCGTAGAGCTCGGGGATCAGCGGCTCCGCGTCGGCTTCGAGATCAATAATCGGCTCACTGGGGGCCTGATCGGGGCGCGGCGCGTCGGGTGCGGAGATCGCCTGCAGCTTGGCCTCGAGCTCCACCTGCTCCTGCTCGCTCAGGATCACGGGTTTCGGCTCGCCGGACTGCAACATGACCACACCCCAGAACCCGGCCCAGATGACCGCGAGCACCAGCAGGACGATCAGATAGCGCGGGGGCCGCCCGGTGGAGCGGTACTGGATCGGGGCGGAGGGTTCCTGGGATTTGGCCATTACTAGGTCCCGTCCTTGCTGGACGCATCATGGGGATCGCAATATGGTCGCACAGACGCCCACGCGTGTGCGCAGGCGCGCTCGCTAGATAAAGTCGAACAGCGAGAGGCGGTTGACCTGCGTATAGGTCTGCTGGGCCGCCTGAAGTGCCACCTGCTGCTGGTTGAACCGGCTGATTGCCTCGGCGTAGTCCAGATCGCGAATCTGCGAGACGGCGCTTTCCAGATCCAGCAAGCGATCTTCGTTCAGCTCCTTCTGCTGATCGAACGCCTTCAGCTTGCCCCCCAGGTCGGCGCGCTGGTCGCTGAAATTTCCGAGTATGGCATCCAGATTGGCCAGGGCCGTATTGGTGGCACTGGCCAGATCGGCCCGGGCGCTGGCGGAATCGCCACTGCGCTCCAGCGCATCGATGATGCGGTCCAGGGTTTCGAACACGCTTGCGTTCTCCGCCGGCCGCGAGACCACCGCGTCGCCCGGCTCGGGCGTACCACTGATAGTGACGCTGCGTCCGGCGAACTCGATTGACTCGCGCGGCACGTAGGGATACTGAACCGGGTCGCCCTCTGCGTCTTCTTCCAGCGAAACGACGTCGCCGTCATCGTTGACGTACGTAATGGTGTAGACCAGATCGCCATCTTCGTTCTCGTCGAAGGCGATGGTGTACTCGCGATCATCCAGCTCGGAAACGCTGGTGACACCGGTTTTCTCCAGGACCATGGACCCATTGTTCTGGACGACCCCGGCCCCGACACGGCCGTCGTTCTCCGGGATATCCATGAACACGGCCGCACCATCGTGGCCCACCGCAATCTTGCGATCGGCCGAAACGGCGACCTCGCGCACACTGCCCGCGCCGGATGCACCTTCGTAGCGGATATTGCCTTCGCCATCCTGCCGGAAGGGCTGATTCTGGGACTTGGTACCGGCAAAGATGTATTCGCCATTGGGGTCTTTGGTATTGGCCATATCCAGCAGCCCGTCACGAATCTGCCGCAACTCGTCCGCCAGATACCCACGCGTCTCGCGCGTCTGGCTGTCGTTGTTGCCGGTGACCACCAACTCACGTGCCCGCTGCAGGGAATCGGTACCCTGCTGCAGCAGCGACTCCTGCTGCTGCATGCGCGGCTGCGTGTTATCCATGTTGCGCTGGAACTGCTTGGTCGCCTTGATGATGCGTTCGAACTGATTGATCTGGGTGGTCCCGCTGGGGTCGTCCGATGGCGACAGGATGCGCTTGCCAGAGCCCAGCTGCAGCGAGGTACGGCTAAGCTCGCCCTGGCCCGCCTGGATCTGGTTAATGCCGCTCTGGAAGATCTGGGTCGTGGAGATACGCATCGGGGTTCCCTCGAATTGCCAGCTGCCTAGCGGCGGAACGCGCCCAGCAGGCTGTCGAACAGCGAGTTGCTGACCTGGATCACCTGGGCGGCGGCCTGATAGGCCTGCTGGTAGCGGATCAGGTCGGCGGCCTCTTCATCCAGATTCACGCCCGAGATCGACTCGCGCTGGGCCTTGGCCTGCTCCAGCTGCGCATTCGCGGAGTCCAGCGCCACATTGGCCTGTCGCGTGCGCGTGCCGACGTTCGCGATCAGGCTGTTGTAGGCGTCGCCAAAGCCCGGGACGCGGCGCTCACCATTTTCCGTCTGGATCGTTCGGGTTTCGGACAGATCGGCCATTTCGAGCATGTTGCGGTTGTCGCCGGGCCGGTCACGGTCGAGTTCGACAACGAACTCGTCGCCCTCCTGGGGCTCCCCGGCGAGCGTGAGCTCCCAGCCGTCCATCTCGATGACCGTCGGGCCGTCATCCGCCACCGCGAACTGCTCGCCGTTGACCTCGTAGTACAGGTCGCCGTCGTCCTCCACCACCGTGACGGTCAGCGGCTCATCCAGAACGGCGGGATCGAAATCGTCGCCCGTGACCTGGATTCCCTCGATTACTGCGTCGCCTTCATTCCCGTCGACAGCGGATGCCTGCAGGGTGACCCCCGCGGCCGCGATACCCGAGGGATCATCGAGAACGACTTCGAGGTCACGCGCGCCATATCGCGTCGGCTGGATCAGCCAGTTGTCTCCCGCCTCGGCGTCGTCCAGCCCGCTTACATCCACAACCAGACCGTCCGCCTCAAGCGTATCCCCGTCCTCCGGATCCAGTTCCGCGACGACCTGGTTATTGGACAAACGCACCAGCTGGAAGTCGCCATCGTCGTTGACCCTCAGTCGGTAGTCCGAGGTGGTCAAGGCGTTGACGTCACCAAAACCGACCGTGGGCACATCGCTGGTGCTGTTACTGGAGCGGCCCCAGACTGTCGGTTCCGCAATCCCGAAGATGTCACCTCCAATCTGGCCGTCGGCATCGAGCCCCTTGGCATTCTGGTCGTTAAAGGCCTGGCCGAGCTGGGTGGCAATCTGGCCGAGCGAATTCTGCGCGGTGTCAATTACCGAGTCGCGAATCTCCAGCAGCCCCCCGAGCTCGCCCCCCTGCAGGAAACGGGTGATGTTGGCCACGCTACCACCCGACTGGAGCCCAACCTCCACCCTGCCGGGGTCGCCGGAGAAGGAATCGGCCACCAGCGACTGGTTGTTTCCGCCCAGCACCAGCGCCTGACCATTACCGATGAAGACATTCAGCGCACCATCGTCCTGCTCGACCGTCGTGACGTCGATCTTCTCCGCCAGCTGGTTCAGCACACGATCGCGCTGGTCCAGCAGATCGTTCGGTGTACCTTGAGTGCTCTTGGAGACGATCTCGCGGTTGAGTCCGGCCAGCGACTCGGCGAGCTGGTTGATCTCCTTGACGTTGGTCTCGATCTGCCCATTCAGGATGCGGCGCTGTTCCTCCAGACGCCCGTTGATGGCCTTGAAGCGTTCAGCCAGGGATTCCGCCTCGGTGAGAAAGACCGTGCGTGCGGCATTGGAGGTCGGATCATTGGCCACGTCGGAAGCCGCATCGAAGAAATCCTGCAGCACCGGCGCGAGGCCACTGGCCTCGTCCGCCAGGAGGCTGTCGATACGCTTGGCCAGATCCGCCTTCGCCTGGGCGTTGGACTGCTCGGAGATGCTCGTACGCAACTGGGTGTTGACGAAGTCATCCGAGATTCGACGAATGGCATCCACGCCCACACCCTGGCCCTGATAGGAACCACCCAGGAACTGCGGGCTCAGGTTGCCCAGTTCGGTGCGCTGACGGCTGTAGCCCTCGGTCGCGGAGTTGGCAATGTTGTTGCTGGTCGTGCCGATCGCACGCTGAAACGCCAGCAGTGCAGAGGTCCCAATACCGGAGACGCTCATACCCGGCCCCTCCCGGTCAGGCTCACCCAGCTGGATTTACGTGTCTGCGACATGGTCTACCCCTCGTCTCGGGTAACGGCCGGCTCGGCCAATGCTTGAGTCGGTGCGGAATTCACGTAGCCCGACAACTGTTCGCGCACCCGCAGCACCTTGTCCGCATAGGCGGGATCGGTCGCGTAGCCGGCGGCCTGCAACTCGCGGATGTACTGGACATCGTCGCCAGCCTGCAGAGCACGGTGATAGCGCGGGTTATTACGAATGAAATCGACATAGTCGGCGAAGGAATCCGCCGGGTCGGCATAGGCCCGGAAACGCGCCTGCTCGCGCTGGGCCACGCCATCGCGGTATTCCAGGGTGCCCACGGCGACCTGATCACCATCCCAGCGGGAATCGGCCTTGATCCCGAACAGGTTGAAGGTCGGCTGGCCGTTGTCGCGCGAGGGCACGTGGCGGCCCCAGCCCGTCTCCAGCGCACTTTGCGCCAGCAAAATTCCGGGCTCCACGCCCAGGTCGGCGGCCGCTTCCCGCGCCAGGGGTTCCAGGGTCGCGACAAACTCCGACGGGTCGCGTGGCGGCCAGTCGATCGCCAGCGGACCCGCCTCGCCGCCCAGCCGCCGGAATCCACCGGCCTGCGCCCCGGGATCATCCCGCACAGGTCGCATGGGCGCGACCGGTTCGAGCTCGCGTTGCTCGTCGGAAAAACGCCGAAAGTCCAGATCACCCCGGCGTTGCGGGAGGTCCAGGGCCGCCAGGCGCTCGGGATCCCGAAGGGTCTGTCCGTCCTGCGGCTGACTCTGCTGCGACAGCTGCTGCATCAGCACTTCGCGCAGGCCGATCCCGTCGCCCTGACTCATGGCCTTGGCGAATTCCTGATCCTGCATCTCGAGGTACATCTTGCTCTGTTCATTGTCGAACAGCCCATCGCCCAGCGAGGCCTCGCGCATCTGCTTGAGCATCTGGCCGATCAGCATCGCCTCGAACTCGCGCGCGACTGCCTCCAGCGCCTCGTCTCCCCCCGCCTGGGCCGCACGCCCGAGGTCACGCAGGCCGCTCGGATCACTGGCCAGCGCCGAGCGTGCCTGCATGGAGAGATCATGGCCGGAGGAGATCATCAGATGACCACCAGCTCCGCGCGCAGGGCGCCCGCCTCGCGCAGTGCCTCGAGGATGGCCACCAGATCACCCGGAGCCGCCCCCACGTTGTTCACCGCGCGCACGATCTCGTCCAGCGAGGTGCCGGGGTCGAACAGGAACATGGTGCTGTCATCCTGCTGGATGGCGATGTCGGTCTGCGGCTGCACTGCGGTCTCGCCCTCGGCAAAGGGCATCGGCTGCACCACCTGTGGTGCCTCGCTGATGGTGACGGTCAGGCTGCCATGGGAGACCGCTGCCGGGGTCACCTGCACGCTCGAGCCAATCACCACAGTCCCGGTGCGCGAGTTCACGATTACCCGGGCCGGGGGTGCCCCACGTTCGATGGGCAGGTTCTCCAGTTCCGCAACGAAACCCACCCGCTGATCCGGGTTCTGGGGTGCACGCACACGCACCGAAGAGCCGTCCAGCGCATGAGCCACACCGGGCCCGAAGGTATCGTTGACCGTCTCCACCAGGCGGTTGGCTGTCGTAAAGTCCGGACGGTTCAGGTTCAGGGTCACATGGTCGCCCTGGGCAAAGGCAGTCGGCACCTCGCGCTCCACCGTCGCGCCGTTCGGTATACGCCCCACGCTGGGAACGTTCACGGTGATGCGTGACCCGTCCTGCCCCTCCGCACCGAAGCCGCCCACGATCAGGTTGCCCTGGGCGATGCTGTAGGTCTGACCGTCCGCACCCTTCAGCGGCGTCATCAGCAGGGTCCCGCCCCTCAGGCTGGTCGCGTTCCCCATCGAGGAGACGGTCACATCGATGCGCTGACCGGGCTTGGAGAACGGGGGCAGGTCGGCCGTGACCATGACGGCCGCGACATTGCGCAGCTGCGGGTTGCCGGCGTCCGGGGTCAGGCCCAGCTGCCCGAGCATGTTGTTGAGGCTCTGGATGGTGAACGGCGTCTGCGTGGTCTGGTCACCCGTGCCGTCCAGCCCCACGACCAGGCCATAGCCCACCAACTGGTTCTCGCGCACGCCGAACACACTGGCCACATCCTTGACCCGCTCGGTGTAGGTGCGCTCCTGCATTGCCGCCTGTTGCTGGATCGCTGTCTGGGCCTGCGCGCCGGCAATCCCGCCTAGCAGCAGCCCCATGGCGGCAATCAAGCCGGGAAGCGCACGGCCTGCGTGGCGACGCCTGCTGTACCGATCCGTCTTGTACCCTGTTCGCTGCATCTCGGCTCTCCCGCTCAGAACGGCCACCAGGGGCTATTGAAGAAGCGGGTGATCCACCCGGGCGTGTTGCTGTCGGCCAGCATCCCGGTGCCGCCATAATAGACACGCGCATTGGCCACCTGCGTCGACAGGACGGTGTTGTTTGTAGTCACGTCCACCGGGCGCACGATCCCGCGAAAGCGCACATATTCCTCGCCCTGGTTGATACCCAGCCACTTCTCGCCCTGCACCACGAGATTGCCGTTCGGCAGCACCTCGGCCACGGTCACGGTGATCTCGCCATCCAGCTGATTGCTCTGGGACGAGTCGCCGGAGCCGTCAAAGTCCCGGCTGCTGGTATTGCTGGCGCCGAACAACGGCCGGCCACGGTGAGTCGCCTGGCCACCAAAGGCCTGCAGGTTGCCGAGATCCAGATTCGAGTCCTTCTGCGTAGAGGTCGACGCGGACTTTTGGGCCTGGGTGCTCTCGGCCAGAATCACCGTCAGAATGTCGCCCACCTGGCGTGCCTTGTAGTCCTCGAACAGGCCCTGGGGCTGAGCGACCTGGAAGATTCCCCCGTTGTTCTGGGCCTGTGGCACCGGTTGCGGCGGCATCACGGGGTTGTAGTCCGGATTGTCCCCGGGCATCGTCGGCTGGGTGGCAGCGCAGGCGGACAGTACCACCACGGCCGCCAGGCCCAGGATCGGTCGCATCAGGGTCTCAAGGCGGTTCATGGCGTTACCCGATCGTCTGATTGACGAACTGCAGCGACTGGTCGGCTGCGGAGATCGCCTTGGAGTTGACCTCGTAGGCGCGCTGGGTCTCGATCATGTTCACCAGCTCCTCGGCGATATTCACGTTCGAGGTCTCCAGCGAGCCCTGCACCAGGGTGCCGGTGCCGTTCAGGCCAGGCTGGGCCTGCTGGGCCACGCCGGAGGCGGCCGTCTCCTGGAACAGGTTCTCGCCGATCGCCTGCAGCCCCGCCGGATTCACGAAGTCCGCGAGCTGGATGTTCCCCAGTTCCACCGGATCGGCCTGCCCCGGAATTTGTGCAGTGACGGTCCCGTCCTTGCCAATCGCCAGCGACTGGGTGTCCTGCGGCACGAACAGGCCCGGCTGCAGCGGATAGCCATTGGACATCACCACCTCGCCATCGGCATTGAGCTGGAAGCTGCCGTCACGCGTGTAGCCAATGTCCCCATTGGGCATCAGGACCTGGAAGAAGCCACGGCCCTCGATCGCGACATCCAGCGAATTGTCGGTCTGTTGCAGGTTGCCCTGGGTAAACATCTTCTCGGTGGACACGGCGCGCACGCCGGTACCGATCTGCAGCCCCGAGGGCAATTGCTGATCCTGGGTGGCCTGCGCGCCTGGCTGACGCACGGTCTGGTAGATCAGATCCTCGAACACCGCGCGGTCCTTCTTGAAACCGGTGGTGTTCACGTTGGCCAGGTTGTTCGAGACCGTCGACATGCGCGTGTGCTGCGCGTCGAGGCCGGTCTTGGCAATCCACAGTGCCTGGTTCATGGTGTTCTCCTGTTATCTCTAAAGGGCGGCGCCAGCCAGTGCTGCGCTAGCCGATACCCAGCAGCCGATTGCTGCTTTGTTCCAGCGTGTTGGCGCTGTCCATCATCTTCACCTGCATCTCGAAGTGGCGGGACAGCTCGATCATCCGCGTCAGCGCCTCGACGGTATTCACGTTGCTGCCCTCGAGCATGCCCGAGACCACCCGCACTTCGGCATCCGGCGGCGCCTCGCTGCCATCGGCCATGCGGAACAGGCCGTCATCACCCCGTTCCAGCTCGCTCACTTCGGGATTCACCAGCCGAATACGCTCGATCGCAGCCAGCGCCTCCGGCCCCACGCCCTGCGGGCGGACGCTGATGGTGCCATCCGTGCCGATCTCGATCTTCTCCGCCGGCGGGATCGCGATCGGGCCGCCATCCCCCAGGACCTGGTGCCCTTGCGCCGTTCGCAAGAGCCCGAAGGCATCCACATGCAGGGAGCCCGCGCGGGTGTACCCTTCCTCCCCGTTCGGCCCCTGCACCGCGATGAAGCCCCGATCCTCGATCGCGATATCCAGATCACGCCCGGTGCTTTGCATCTGGCCCTTGGAGAAGTCCGTGCCATCGGTGCCCAGCTGTGCATAGTCGCGCGAGGCGAACACCGGCCCGCGTACAGGGACGGTATTGGCATTGGCCAGAGCCTGGCGAAAGCCGTCGGTATTGGCATTCGCCAGGTTGTGGTTGTTGACTGCCTGCGCGTGCATGGTCTCCTTCGCGCCGGACATCGCGATGTAGAGGAATCGATCCATGCCTGTGCCCTCGTGTCCCTGTCCCTGACCTAGCGGATGTTGATGATGGTCTGGGTAACCTGATCGGCCGTGGAGATCGTCTGTGCATTCGCTTGAAAGTTGCGCTGCGCGGTGATCAGGTTCACCAGCTCCTGAGCGATATCCACATTGGATGACTCCAGCGCCCCGGACTGAATCTGGCCCAGGTTGCCCGTACCGGGCGACGCGAACACTGGATCACCGGCGGCGAAGGTCTCGGCCCAGTTGTTGTTGCCGAGCTGCTCCAGACCCTGCGGGTTGGTGAAGTTGGCCAGCGCCACCTGTCCCAGCACGGACGACTGGCCATTGGTGAAGCGCGCAAACACCACACCACTGGAGTCGATGTCGACCCCCGTCAGGCGGCCCGATGCAAAGCCATTCTGCCCCAGGTCATTGACGGCGAAATCGCCACCGAACTGCGTGGTACCGGAAAAGTCGATCGTTCCTTCAATCGGGTCGGCACCGTTATCGAAACCGCCGCGTACAAAGTCGAACTCCGTATCCCCGGTCAACTGACCGGAACCGTCGAACTCGAGCCCGAACGCAGCCGGGTCGCCCTCGTCATCCACCGCCGGCTCGCCGTCGATGGTCATGAACGCAGTCCATTCACGGTCCGCGCCCTCGTTCTTCACAAAGTAGATGCGTGCATCTCGCGAGGTCCCCAGCGAGTCGTACACGGTCAGCGAGGTCGAATAGTTGTAGGTGTCGGGATCATCGAAATCGAAGGCATCCGGATCCAGCCCCTGGGCGCTCGACTGCAGGTTGACCAGCGCCTCGATCTCGCTGGTGGCCTGGGGCGACGAGGCACCCGTTTGCAAGCGCAGATCGCCCAACTGCCCGGTATTGAATTCGGTATCGGTACTGCCGGGGTTGATCGGTGGATAGCCCTGCAACTGCTGACCCTGGTTGTTCACCAGATTGCCGTCACGGTTCACCTGAAACTCGCCCGCGCGGGTATAGACACGATTGCCACCATCATTCATGACGAAGAAGCCCTCTCCATCGATGGCCAGGTCGAGCCCGTTCTCGGTGAACTCCATCCGCCCCTGGGAGAACTGCTGAGTGACCGCCATCAGGCGCGATCCGCCACCAGTGGCGGTCTGGCTGACACCGCCGAAGCTCTGGGCAAAGACGTCACCGAACTCCGCCCGCGAGCGCTTGAACCCGGTGGTTCCTGCGTTGGAGACATTGTTACCGGTGGCCTGCAAATCGGCCTGCGCCGAATTCAGTCCGCTCAATCCGATATTGAAGGGCATGCTCGTCTACCTCCTGTCCATCCACCATTGGTGTCCGTCAACTGCTGATGCGTCGGACATCCGAGAAATTGATCTCGCCCAGGCCCCGGACCATCAGGCCGAGTCTGGAGTCGTCACCTACCGAAACGCTCTCGACGCGGGCGTCGAGAAAGACATCCACTGATTCGCTACCGGAACCGCTCTGGGCCGAGGCCCGAAACTCGTACACGCCCGGGGCCGCAGGCGTTCCGTCATCGCGCAACCCGTCCCAGGTAAACTCCTGCAGCCCTTCCCCGGCCGAGCCCAGATTCATGCTCCGTATGCGCTCACCCGTTGGGCTGTACACCTCCAGTTGCAACTGGCCGGTGGACTGATCGAGATCGACTGCCCCGCGCACCACGCCGTCCGGCCCCAGCTCACTGAAGTCCGTCGGGACCAGCACGTCCTTGCCAACCAGGGAGGCTGCCTGCAGCGTCTGGCTCTGTCCCATGGACTGCGCCAGTTTCTCGAATGACTTGGACAGTTCCTCGATCCCGGTAACCGTCGAGAACTGCGCCATCTGCCCGATGAATTCGCCGTTCTCCATTGGCTCGAACGGATCCTGGTTCTGTAGCTGAGTCACCATCAGCTTCAGGAAATCATCCTGGCCCAGACGATCGGTCTGCTTGTCGTCCTGTCGGGTCCGGGAAAGGCCCAGCCGATCCAGAATGTCCGGTGAAATCTGTGTCATGGGGCGCTCCGGTTTAGCCCTGGCCGATCTGCAACGTGCGCTGCAGCAGCTGGCGCGAGGTCTCCATCACCTCGACGTTCGCTTCGTAGTTGCGCGAGGCCGACATCATGTTGGCCATCTCCTCCACCACGCTGATCGCGGGTCGGAAGATGTAGCCGTCTTCATTGGCCTGCGGGTGGTTCGGCTCGTAGTGCGCCTGTGGCGGCGCGCGTGACTCGTCAATGCCCGCCACCCGTACGCCGTTAGAGGCACCGTTCGGGTCGGCCTGGTTCATCACGGTCTGAAACAGCACCTGCTTCGCTCGGTAGGCCTCGTCAGGGTTGCTCGCCACGGTATTGGCGTTCGCAAGATTCGAGGCCACCGTATTCAGTCGTACCGACTGCGCGGTCAGCGCGGAGGCCGAGGTGTTGAACAGCTTGAACAGATCACTCACGACATCACTCTCCTGGTCCCGTCGTTGGCGCTCGCACTAGCGCTCGCCTCGCAGGGCATCGCGGATACCGGAAACCCGGCGGTTCAGGAACTCGAGACTGCTCTGGTACTGCAGGGAATTCTCGGCAAAGGCCGCTCGCTCGAGCTGCGGGTCCACCGTGTTGCCATCCAGAGAGGGCTGCGACGGCACGCGATAAAGCGTCTCCAGTGACCCGTTGGCACTGCCCGTCCCGCCGGGGCCGATGTGGCCCTGCTGCGTACGCGCCATCGGCAGGTTCCCGCCCTCGCCGGCCGCCGCCTGCAGCACCGACCGAAAGTCGATGTCGCGCGCCTTGTAGTTGGGCGTGTCGGCATTCGCGATGTTCGAGGCCAACAGTTCCATCCGCTTCGCACGGACGTTAACCGCCTCCGGGAGAATACCCATCGCCTTGTCGAGAGAGAGACTCATCCGTCGTACCCCGTCCGCCACTGGCGAACTTCAGGTTCCTCGGGACGAAACCGCTTCGCCCCGTATGACAGGGACGAAGCAATTGGTGTGCCACTATGGGATGTCGGATATCTGAAGAGGGGCGCCGAGGTCGCGAGGGACGACCGTATGGCGAGACGCTAGGGAGACGCTGATTTAATCGCACGTCCGCGTTGGTGCCCCCTGTTTTCCGAGACAAGGCGCGTCGTGCAGCGGGTAGTGGTTCTACC
>NZ_KB906247.1:0-47234 GCF_000381245.1 Thioalkalivibrio sp. ALD1
ATCTTGGATACGACGCCGGCGCCGACGGTGCGGCCGCCTTCACGGATCGCAAAGCGCAGACCATCTTCCATCGCGATCGGGCTGATCAGCGACACGGTCATCTTCACGTTGTCACCCGGCATCACCATCTCGGTGCCTTCCGGCAGCTCCACCGAGCCCGTCACGTCCGTCGTCCGGAAATAGAACTGCGGGCGATAGCCATTGAAGAACGGGGTATGACGGCCGCCCTCGTCCTTGCCCAGGATGTACACCTCGGCTTCGAAGTGCGTGTGCGGGGTGATCGAACCCGGCTTGCACAGCACCTGGCCACGCTGCACCTCGTCGCGCTTGGTACCACGCAGCAGCACGCCCACGTTGTCGCCCGCTTCGCCCTGGTCCAGCAGCTTGCGGAACATCTCCACACCGGTAACGGTGGTCTTCTGGGTGTCGCGGATCCCGACAATCTCGATCTCCTCGCCCACCTTGACCACACCGCGCTCGATACGACCCGTCACCACCGTGCCGCGACCAGAGATCGAGAACACGTCTTCCACCGGCATCAGGAAGTCACCGTCCACCGCGCGCTCCGGCTCCGGAATCCAGCTGTCCATCGCCTCGACCAGCTTGTAAATGGCCTGCGCGCCCACTTCGCTGTCGTCCCCTTCCAGCGCCTTCAGCGCGGAACCGGTGACCACCGGAGTGTCGTCACCCGGGAAATCATACGAGGACAGCAGATCGCGCACTTCCATCTCGACCAGCTCAAGCAGCTCGGGGTCGTCCACCATGTCGGCCTTGTTCAGGAACACCACGATGTACGGCACGCCCACCTGACGCGCCAGCAGAATGTGCTCGCGCGTCTGCGGCATCGGGCCGTCGGCCGCCGACACCACCAGGATCGCGCCGTCCATCTGCGCCGCACCCGTGATCATGTTCTTCACGTAGTCCGCGTGCCCGGGGCAGTCCACATGCGCGTAGTGACGAACGTCAGACTCGTATTCCACGTGCGCGGTCGCAATCGTAATCCCGCGCGCCTTCTCTTCCGGCGCATTGTCGATCTGGTCAAACGCACGGGCCTCACTGCCGTACTTCTTGCCCAGCACCGCCGTCATCGCCGCCGTCAGCGTGGTCTTGCCATGGTCCACATGACCAATCGTCCCCACATTCACATGCGGCTTCTTACGCTCGAACTTTTCCTTGGACATCTCTCGCTTCCCCGGATCGTGACGCTTTCACAAGCGACGCAGGTTGTACGCTGACTTACAAAATTTGGAGCTCATGACCGGATTTGAACCGGTGACCTCTTCCTTACCAAGGAAGTGCTCTACCGACTGAGCTACATGAGCCTGACTTACCTGGCCAGGGGCAGACCCGAACCGTTCGGATCAATTGGAGCGGGTGATGGGAATCGAACCCACATCATCAGCTTGGAAGGCTGAGGTTCTACCATTGAACTACACCCGCAGAACCCTGGCTTGCCGAACCACCGCCCGCTACAGGCCGCTGGCTTGAAAACCCGATGGTGGAGGGAGGAGGATTCGAACCTCCGAAGGCTGAGCCAGCAGATTTACAGTCTGCCCCCGTTGACCGCTTGGGTATCCCTCCTCGATCAAGCCGCGTATTCTGAACCAGCGCGAAGCGCAGCGTCAAGCGAGGATTGCATACGCGACACACTGGATGTGATCCGCGCCGCGGGCACCCGGAGCCACCCCTTCCTCACTCCCCCATGGTCTGGCTCATACCCGACGTCTGACGGTTTCCATTCCACCGCAGACGCACGTAGAGTGTGTTTATTAAGGACAAGGATTCGCGCGTAGACGCCCATGCCCAACACGACAACGGCGCCCCGCCTGCCGGGTCTGGCCAAGCGTCTGGTGGACGCTGGCCTGATCGCAGAAGATATTGCTGCCCAGATCGCCGAGGAATCGCGCGCTCAGCAGACCCCGCTAATGCCCCTGCTCGCCAGCAAGGGGCAGGTTTCCGAAGCCCGTCTGGCCGAGGCCGCCGCCGAGGAATTCGGGCTGCCGGTACTGGATTTGTCATGCTTTGATCCAGAGCTGCTGCCCAAGGATCACCTGAACGAGAAGCTGATCCAGAAGCACCACGCCCTGCCGATCATGCAGCGCGGCAACCGGCTTTACATTGCCGTCTCCGACCCCACCAACCTGGGCGCGACCGACGAGTTCAAGTTCGCTACCGGGATGCCCGTTGAGGCCGTGCTGGTGGAGGGGCACAAGCTTGACCGCCTGATCGACAGCGCGCTGAGCGCCGCCTCGTCACTGATGGACGATCTCGGGGACGACGATCTCGAGAACCTCGCGATCGAATCCGGCGGCGGCGAAGACCAGGAGTCTCCGGACGCAGCCGACGCGGTGGACGATGCACCGGTGGTGCGTTTCGTCAACAAACTGCTGATGGACGCGATCAACCGCAAGGCATCGGACATCCACCTCGAGCCGTTCGAAAAGGACTTTCGCGTGCGCTTCCGCATCGACGGGGTACTGCACGAGGTCGCTCACCCACCCAACAACCTGGCGCCGCGCATCACCGCGCGCGTGAAGGTCATGTCACGCATGGACATCGCCGAACGGCGGGTACCGCAGGACGGGCGCATCAAGCTGAAACTCTCGCGCACGCGCTCGATCGACTTCCGTGTTTCCTCGCTGCCCACGCTGTACGGCGAAAAGATCGTCATGCGTATCCTCGACCCGAGCAGCACCCAGATGGGCATTGACCAGCTCGGCTACGAGGAACACCAGAAAGAGGATTATCTCCAGGCACTCAAGCGCCCCTACGGAATGATCCTGGTGACCGGTCCGACCGGCTCGGGGAAGACCGTCTCGCTGTATACCGGTCTCGGGATTCTGAACACGGCGGACCGCAATATCTCCACAGCAGAGGACCCCTCGGAAATCAACATGCCCGGGGTCAACCAGGTCAACATCAACCCAAAAGTCGGACTGACGTTCGCCAGTGCCCTGCGAGCCTTCCTGCGCCAGGATCCCGACGTCATCATGGTGGGGGAGATTCGCGACCTGGAGACCGCGGAGATCGCGATCAAGGCCGCACAGACAGGGCACCTGGTCCTCTCCACGTTGCATACCAACGACGCCCCGCAGACCCTGACCCGACTGGCGAACATGGGGGTACCCCCCTACAACATCGCCTCCTCGATCCTGCTGATCATCGCGCAGCGCCTGGCGCGCCGACTGTGCACTAACTGCAAGGAACCGGAGGATCTCCCGGAAGAGGTCCTGCGCAAGGAGGGCTTCACCGACGCCGACATCCAGGCCGGAGTCACAGCCTACCGGGCGGTGGGCTGCGATCAGTGCACGAACGGCTACAAGGGACGGGTCGGCATCTATCAGGTCATGCCGATCAGCGAAGAAATGCAGCGCGGCATTCTGGAGGGCTACAACTCCATGCAGCTGGCCCAGCAGGCCGAAAAGGAAGGGGTCGAGGATCTGCGTCGCGCCGGCCTGATGAAAGTCATGGCAGGGATGACCAGCCTCGAGGAAGTTAACCGCGTGACCAAGGACTAGGAGACGCCGGAAGGGCTCCGGTTCGGGTCAACAGCACAGGGGGACAGGTAGATGGCCGATTCCGGGACAATCTACGCTTGGGAAGGACTGAACAAGAACGGCGACCGGGTCAAGGGCGAGACCCCGGCCGACAGCGAAGCCGTCGCACGCTCCGAGCTGCGCAAGAACGGCATCAATGTCGTCAAGATTCGCAAGAAACCGAAATCGCTCTTTTCCGCCGGCAAGAAGAAGATCGTCCCCGCGGACATCGCCTACTTCCTGCGGCAGATGACCACGATGCTGCAGTCCGGCGTGCCGCTGGTTCAGGCGTTCGAGATCGTCGGGCGAGGCAACGAGAAGCCGGCGATGCGCGATCTCGTACTCAAGCTCAAGGCCGACGTCGAGGGCGGCGAGACCTTTGCCGCCGCGCTGGCCAAGCAGCCCAAGTACTTCGATGACCTGGTCGTCAATCTGGTCGAGGCCGGCGAGCAGGCGGGGACGCTCGAGACCCTGCTGGACAAGGTGGCCACCTACAAGGAAAAGACCGAGGCGCTGAAGGCCAAGATCCGCAAGGCGATGTTCTACCCGGCAGCGGTCATCGTGGTCGCGATCGTGGTCACGGCCATCCTGCTGATCTACGTGGTCCCGCAGTTCGAATCGCTATTCCAGGGCTTTGGCGCGGACCTGCCGGTCTTTACCCGCATGGTGGTCGATCTCTCGGGGTTTGTGCAGTCCTGGTGGTGGCTGATTCTCGCGGCCATGGTCGCGATCGGCTTCGCCTTCATGCAGACTCGACAGCGTTCACCCCGGTTCGCGCGCTTTCTCGATATCGCCATCCTAAAGGCCCCGGCCTTCGGTCCGATCCTGCGCAAGGCCGCGATCGCCCGCTTCGCGCGAACGCTGTCGACCATGTTTTCGGCCGGTGTACCACTGGTCGATGCCCTCACCTCGGTCTCCGGCGCCACCGGCAACGCCCTGTATCGCGAGGCCACGCTGCGCATGCGGGACGAAACCTCGGCCGGGGCCCAGTTGCAGTGGTCGATGCGCAACACCGGCGTGTTCCCCAACATGGTCGTGCAGATGGTCGCGATCGGCGAGGAATCCGGCTCGCTGGACTCGATGCTGGCGAAAGTGGCGGACTTCTACGAGGCCGAGGTGGACAACGCCGTGGACAGTCTCTCGAGCCTGCTCGAACCCCTGATCATGGTCGTACTCGGCGTACTGGTCGGCGGCCTGGTGATCGCGATGTACCTGCCCATCTTCCAGATGGGTCAGGTCATCTAGGGAAGCCCTGACCAATGTACACACTCACGTTGGTACCCCAGGTTTTCCGAGACAAGGCTCGTCGTGCAGCGGGTAGTGGTTCTACCCGCCCGTTTTCGGTTGATTCGGGGCGCAACGCCGTATCGAGGAACCTGGGGTACCAACCCCACAAACCATTGAAAGCAGGGGCTCGGCCGCCCGTTGTTATTAAAAACGGGCGCGCGCACGGCGTTGCGGCTCCCTTGTGCAGAATGACTGCACGGCAGTCGCCGCGCCTTGTTCGCACGCAAAAGCGACTCGAGCGCGAGCGTGCACATTGGTCAGGGCTTCCCTAGGATGCTCGGCACGGAAGAGTTCCTGTCGCCACCCTGGGCAATCGCGGTCGCAGCGGTATTCGGGCTGCTGATCGGCAGCTTTCTGAACGTGGTGATCGCCCGGCTGCCGGTAATGCTGGAGCGTGGCTGGAATGCCGAGGCGCGGGCCATCCTGGAACAGGAGCCCCCGGCGGACGACACCCCGTTCGACCTGCTGCGCCCGCGTTCGCGCTGTCCCCACTGCGAGCGGCCGATCCGCGCGCACGAGAATATCCCCGTGCTCAGCTTTCTCTGGCTGCGCGGCCGCTGTCCGGGCTGCGGCACGGCCATCAGTTGGCAGTATCCGTTGGTCGAGATCCTCACCGCGGCCCTGTTTGCCCTGACCATCTGGCACTTCGGAGCCGACACGACGGCACTGCTGGCGCTGATTTTCACCGGCATTCTGATCGCCGCCGCCGGAATCGACGCGCGCACCACCCTGCTCCCGGACCAACTGACCCTGCCGTTGCTCTGGCTGGGGCTACTGGTCAATATCCCGGGCACCTTCACCGATCTGCAGTCGGCCGTGATCGGAGCGGCCGCCGGCTACCTGGTCCTGTGGCTGATCTATCATGGCTTTCGCCTGGCCACCGGCAAGGAGGGCATGGGGTATGGCGATTTCAAGCTGCTCGCCGCACTGGGCGCATGGCTCGGCTGGCAGGCCCTGCCGGTAATCCTGCTGCTGGCCTCCCTGGTCGGGGCGATCGTCGGCATCCTGCTGATCCTCCTGCGCGGGCGCGACCGCAATATCCCGATCCCATTCGGGCCCTATCTGGCGGCCGCCGGGTGGCTGGCGCTGATCTGGGGCGATACGCTGGTGGCGCTCTACTTCCCACAGGGGCTCTAGTTTCATGCGTCGGGTCGGACTGACAGGGGGGATTGGCTGCGGCAAGAGCCGCGTCGCCGGACTGTTCGCCAGCCTGGGGGTGCCGGTCGTGGATGCCGATCGGATCACCCGTGAACTGCAGCAGCCCGGCCACGACCTGCATGCGGCAATTGTCCGCCGTTTTGGCCCGGGCATACTGGACGCCCGCGGCCGGCTGGATCGCGGGGCTTTGCGCGCACGGGTCTTTGCGCAGCCGGACGAGCGCAAGGCACTGGAAGCACTGGTGCACCCGGCCGTGCACGCGGAGCTGGAACGGCGACTCCGCGAACTGCCAGACGCCACCGGCTATATCCTGATCGTCGTGCCACTCTTGTTCGAGGCCGGATGGGAGAACGGGTTTGACGAGGTCATCGTAGTCGACTGCGAGCCAGCGGAACAGATTGAAAGGGTCGTGACTCGCGACGGTCGCAGCCACGCTGAAATACAGGCGATCATGGACTGCCAGTTGACCCCGGAGGAGCGCCGGCAGCGGGCCGACCACCTCATCACCAATGACAGCGCGACCACTGATGAAAACCTGCGTCAGCAGGTGGCCGCGCTGCACAGGCAGTTGCGTGACGAAACGGGTGATGGGTAACTTCGTACGCGGTCCGGAATACGGCCACGAGCCGCGTGCAGTTCCGACGTCTTTCCGGACCGGGTGGAAAGTCGCCCCCGGAATACCGGATACTGCCGAAACCTCGTTGCCCCGCAACACTGCGAACCCAAGCCGGACGGGCCGCCCGTGATCCAATTGCTCACCTTCGAACAACCGCTGCATGAACGTGTGCGACTGCTGCTGCGTTTGGAGGCCCTGGCGCAGCGGTTCGGCGACGCCCTGGAATCCGGCCGGCCCTTCGACCACCACGAGGCACTCGTATCGCTGGTCGACATCTATGCCCTGGTCACACGCGTCGACATCAAGCGCGAACTGATGGGCGAGATCGAGCGCCAGACGGCGAATCTGAACCGACTCACGCACCAGCCCGGCGTCGACCCCGAGCGCTTTACCGAGACGATGGAGGCCCAGACACGCCTGCACACGGCGCTGGAGGCCCAGGCGGGTGCACTCGACCACCGGGTACGCGGTAACGAGTTCTTCAACAGCGTGCGCCAGCGCATGGCCCTGCCTGGAGGGGCCTTCGATTTCGATCTGCCGATCTACCACCACTGGCTGGCCCAGAGCTCCCAGGAACGGACCGCACTGCTACTGGAGTGGTTCGAGCCACTCAACACGGTCGCGGAAGCGACCATCCAGGTATTGTCCTACATGCGCCGCTCCGGGCGTTCCGAGTCAGCACTCGCCGAAGACGGCTATTTCGAACGCAGCCTGGATACGAGTCATGCATGGCAGCTGATCCGGGTCAGTGTCGACCCCGACCTGGGGTACTATCCGGAGATCAGCGCCGGACGCCAGCGCTTCACGGTACGGTTTTTTTCCCCCGAGGACTTTCGCAGCCGCCCCGTCCCAGCGGCGAGAGACATCGAATTCCAGCTGTGCTGCTGCGCCCTGTAAGCCCGCGGCACGCCCCCCAACTCGACCCTGAGCGAGAGGCTTAGCCCAGCAATCCCCGGATCGCCGCGATACCCTGCGCGCCAAGGGCCCGAGCGCGCTCCAGGTCACCCTCCTGCATGCCACCAAGGGCATAAACCGGGATTCCCGCCTCGCGCACCTGCTCGGCAAACGCCTCCCATCCCATACCGGGCACACCACGGTGGGATGCGGTGGCCCGGACCGGACTCAAGACCGCGAAATCGAGCCCCAACCGGGTGGCCATGGACAGCCCCTCGGCATCGTGCACCGAAGCGGCTACCGGTCCCGACACCACCGGGCGCGCGGAGCACTCACGCCAGCGCCGTTCCGGCAGGTGCCAGCCCACACCCGGGAGATCGTCTACCCACGCCCACGGTGCATTCGCGAGTAGCGGGATGCCACGGGCATGGGCGAAGCCATACAGCGGCTCGATCAGGGCACGGTAATCCGCCCGCCCCAGACTCGGGGCACGCACCTGCAACATGGGGCTGGTCAAGCGAGCCAGCGCCGCCTGGACCTGTTCGACCACCGTCGGGATCTCCGCCGCACTAGTGGG
This sequence comes from Thioalkalivibrio sp. ALD1, assembly GCF_000381245.1. NCBI lineage: Bacteria > Pseudomonadati > Pseudomonadota > Gammaproteobacteria > Chromatiales > Ectothiorhodospiraceae > Thioalkalivibrio > Thioalkalivibrio sp. ALD1. Next base: position 8,069 of record NZ_KB906247.1, read on the forward strand.
CTCCGGGGTGATCAGATAGCGATGCGGCAGGACCAGGGCCTGGAACATCGGATGGTTGGCGGCGGGGAAATCCGTCGGGTCCAGAGTGCCGGGATCACGCCAGGCCCATTCCTGGCCCTCGCGGCCATGCACCTCGCCCGACCAGTCCGTCACCCGGAACACGCGCAGGGCCACGGAGCACTCGGAAAAGTCATGACGCACGGTCAGGCACTGAACACCCGCATGAACGAGAATCCCGAGCTCCTCGTGCAGCTCGCGCGCGAGGCCCGCGAAGGCGCTCTCGCCCGAGTCGATCTTGCCGCCAGGAAACTCCCAGAAGCCGGCCAGGTGCCGGCCCGCCAGCCGACGGCTGACCAGAACCCGCCCCGTCGCATCAAGGACCAGCCCCACCGCAACTTCCAGTGGAGAGTCGGGATCCACCGGCTCAGGACCGGTATTCGGCATTGATACGAACGTACTCGTGGGAGAAGTCACAGGTGTACTTGCGGGCGACTGCGGGACCTCGACCGAGCGCGATGCGGATCTCGATCTCGTCCTGCGCGAAGGCCTGCTGCCCGGCTGCCTCGGTGTAGCCCGGGGAACGCCCGCCCCCGCGCACAATCTCGACATCATTTACGGTGATGGCGACCTGCTCGATCACCAGATCCGTGACGCCGGCGCGACCGACTGCGGCCAGGATGCGCCCCCAATTGGGATCGGACGCGAACAGAGCGGTCTTGACCAGGGGCGACAGGGCCACGGTTTCGGCCACCCGTGCGGCCTCGGCTTCGTCACGTGCCGACTCAACCACCACGGTCACGAACTTGGTCGCACCTTCACCGTCACGCACGATCGCCTGGGCGAGTTCGAGGCACAGCCCCCCGAGAGCGCGCGTAAAGGCCTCGCGGTCCTCGGTCGTGGCCAGCGCCGCACCACTGGCACCCGAGGCCATGCAGACGAGCGCATCGTTGGTGGAGGTATCGCCATCCACCGTAATGGCATTGAAACTGTCCGCATTCGCTTCGCGCAGCAAAGGCAGCAGATCGGCTTCGGTGATGGCGAGATCGGTCCCGATGAACCCGAGCATGGTGGCCATGTTCGGGTGAATCATCCCCGAGCCCTTGGCGATCCCGGTCAGAGTCACGCTACCGCCCGAGAGCTCGATGCGACGACTGCCGCCTTTGAGCACGGTATCCGTGGTCATGATTGCGCGGCCCGCCTGCATCCAGCCATTCGGGACCATAGCGGCGTACAGTGTAGGCAAGGCCGTGGTGATCCGCTCGACTGGCAATGGCTCGCCGATCACGCCGGTGGAAAACGGCAACACCGTGCGAGCTTCGCCACCCACCACATCGGCGACCGCCTCGCAGCAGGCCCGCGCAGCGGCGAGTCCCGGCTCGCCGGTACCGGCATTGGCGTTGCCCGCGTTGATCAGCAGCCAGCGGCCCGAAGTCACAGCCTGGTGGTCGCGGGCCACGATGACCGGAGCAGCGCAGAAGGCGTTGGTGGTGTACAGCGCGGCAATGGCGGCATCCGGCCCCGCGTCGATCAACACCAGGTCATCGCGTCCGGCGTAGCGGATACCCGCTGCCGTCGTGGCCAGACGGATGCCCGGCACCGGCAGTAATGTATCCGGGGGTTGCAGCCCAACGGCCATACCTAGACGCTCAGAGCTTGCCGTGGCACTGCTTGTACTTCTTGCCCGAACCGCACCAGCAGGGTTCGTTGCGACCGAGTTTGGGGCCCTCCCGACGATAAGGCGTATCGCCAGTGGCCACCGGCTCGCGTTCCCCCGTCCCGGTATTCAGCGCGCTGTCCGGGTTCTCGTGCTGGAACTTCATGTCCGACTCGGCCGGCGCCTTCTTTTTCGGCTGCAACGCCTCGACCTCTTCGGGTGAACGCAGCTGGATGCGCAGCAAGTACTTGATGACATCGTGCTTGATGCGCTCCAGCAGGGTCTGGAACATCGCAAAGGCTTCTTTCTTGTATTCCTGCTTCGGGTTGCGCTGCGCGTACCCGCGCAGCCCGATGCCCTGACGCAGGTAATCCATCGCCGCCAGATGTTCCTTCCACTGGGTATCCAGAACCTGCAGCATCATGTCGCGCTGCAGGCGATTCATCGTGGTGTCGCCCAGCTGTTCGCGCTTGCCGGCGAGCAGCGTGCGGGCATGCTCGACAATGCGCTCGCGCAGCGGCTCCTCGTGCAGATCGTCCTCATCTTCCAGCCACTGCTTCACGGGAAGCTCGATCCCGAACTCCCCGGCCAGGGCCTGCTCCAGGCCCGCGACGTCCCATTCGTCCTCGATCGAGCCCGGCGGGATGTACTCGCTGATCTGGGCATTGACCACGTCGCCGAGCAACGCGTCGATGGTATCGCTGATGTCCTCGGTGGTCAGCAGTTCCGCCCGCTGCTCGTAGATGACCCGCCGCTGGTCATTCGCGACGTCGTCGTACTCCAGCAGTTGTTTGCGGATATCAAAGTTGTGCGCCTCGACCTTGCGCTGGGCGTTCTCGATCGCGCGCGAGACCCAGGCGTTCTCGATCGCCTCGCCCTCCTTCATGCCCAGGCGCTGCATCAGCCCGCGCACGCGCTCGGAGGCGAACACCCGCATCAGGTTGTCTTCCAGCGAGAGGAAGAAGCGGCTGGACCCCGGATCGCCCTGGCGCCCGGAACGACCACGCAACTGGTTGTCGATACGGCGGGATTCGTGGCGCTCGGAACCGATAATGTGCAGGCCGCCGGACTCGAGCACGGCATCGTGGCGCTTCTGCCAGTCGGCCTTGATCTTCTCCTGCGTCTCGGTGTCGTCCGGATCCGCCTCGGCCAGCTCGGCATCCAGCGATCCGCCCAGCACGATGTCGGTCCCGCGACCGGCCATGTTGGTCGCCAGCGTGATCGCGCCCGGGCGCCCGGCATGGGCAATGATCGCGGCCTCGCGCTCGTGCTGCTTCGCGTTGAGCACCTCGAACTTGATCCCGGTCTTTTTCAGGGCCTGGGCCAGGCGCTCGGAGGCCTCGACGGATGCGGTGCCGACCAGCACGGGCTGGCCACGATCCACGCACCACTGGATCTCCTTGATGATCGCCTGGTACTTCTCCTCCTGGGTCAGATAGACGAGGTCCTGCATGTCGTCGCGCACCAGCGGCTTGTTGCCGGGCACCACCACGACTTCGAGACCATAGATCGTCTGGAACTCGTAGGCCTCGGTGTCCGCGGTCCCGGTCATGCCAGACAGCTTTTCGTACAGACGGAAGTAGTTCTGGAAGGTGATCGAAGCCAGCGTCTGGTTTTCACGCTGAATCGGCACACCCTCTTTCGCCTCGATCGCCTGATGCAGGCCCTCGGACCAGCGCCGGCCGCCCATGATACGGCCGGTGAATTCGTCGATGATCTGTACCTTGTTGTCGCGCACCAGATAGTCGACATCCCGATGGAACAGGGCGTGGGCCCGCAGCGCGGCGTTCAGGTGATGCAGGACCTGGATCGAACCGGCGTCGTACAGGGACTGGTATTCCTCCAGCAAGCCCTCCTCGCGCAGCAACTGCTCGGCCTTCTCGTGACCGTCCTCGCTCAAAAAGACCTGCTTGGCTTTCTCGTCGACGTAGTAGTCGCCCTCGCTCTCCTCGTCCTCCTGACGGGTGAGCTGGGGCGGGATCTTGTTCAGCCGCTCATACAGCTCGGAGCTGTCGCCGCTGGGGCCGGAGATGATCAGCGGGGTCCGGGCCTCGTCGATCAGGATCGAGTCGACCTCGTCGACTACTGCGAAATTGAGCCCGCGCTGCACGCGCTGATCGGCCGAGAAGGCCATGTTGTCGCGCAGGTAGTCAAAGCCGAACTCGTTGTTGGTGCCGTAGGTGATATCCGCGGCATAGGCCTCGCGGCGGGTCACGGGACGCAGGTGGTCCATCCCCCCTTCCTCGGCCTTGTACTCCGGGTCGTAGAGATACGAAGACGTATCGACACCCTGCCCCCCGGAGGAGTTGACCACGCCAATGCTCAACCCCAGGGCGTGATAGAGCCGCCCCATCCAGGCGGCATCGCGGCGGGCCAGGTAGTCGTTGACCGTAACCACATGTACGCCATCACCAGTCAGGGCGTTGAGGTACACCGGCAACGTGGCGACCAGGGTCTTGCCTTCACCGGTACGCATCTCGGCGATGCGCCCGTCGTTCAGGACCATGCCACCGATCAGCTGCACATCGAAATGGCGCATGCCGAGCACATGGACGCTCATGGCCCGGCAGACTGCAAAGGCCTCGGGCAGCAGCTTGTCGAGAGACTCGCCGTCCTGGGCGCGCTGGCGCAGTTCCGTGGTCTTGCTGCGAAGCTCCTCGCGTGGCAGGGCCTCCGTGGCTTCCGCCAGGGCGTTTATCTGCTCGACCTGCTTGCGATAACGCTTGATGATGCGGTCGTTGCGACTGCCGAAGAACTTCTGTACGAGCTGCTTGACCATAGGGATCCGCTTGAGGGGGTTTGCTAGAACCCGCCGTTGTCCGAAACCTATCTAGGATAAACCATCCGCCCACCAGCTGCGCGGTGGCGGAGCCGGGAAAGGTTTTCAACGTTCAGTGGACGCTAGCTTAATCGTCCGAGGGCAGGAAATCGTAGGGGTTGACTGCCTGCCCGGCTTTCAGCACCTCGTAATGAAGGTGCGTATCGGTGGCACGCCCCGTACGGCCCATCCGCGCGATGGTGTCACCGGCGCTCACCCGCTGCCCGGGATCGACCAGTAGCTCCGAGTTGTGGGCATAGCGGGTACGCAGGCCACCCCCGTGGTCGATCTCGATCATCTTGCCGTAGGCGTCGCGCTTGCCCGAGAACACGACGATCCCACCACCGGCGGCACGGATCTCAGATCCATGGCTACCGGCGAAATCCATGCCGGAATGGAAGCGCCGCTCACCCGTAAAGGGATCGTTGCGATACCCAAACGCGGAACTGATCCAGGCCTCGTCGTCCACCGGCATGAGCTGCGGGAGCAGGGCCTCACGCGAGGCATCCTCGCGCAGTGTGTCGTCGATCAGGGCCACTGACGCCTGGTGCCGGTTGAGCAGGCGTTCCAGGGCTTGGAGGCGTTCATCCATCGCAACAGGGGAATTCGGGCCCTCGAGCTCGGGGCCACCCTGCCCACCCATCGCGAGCCCCAGCTCGGAGAGATCCAGGTCGAGGGTCTCGCCGACCGAACGCATACGCAGATCCACACGAGCAAGCTGGCGCTCCAGCGCAACCACACGCTCCGCCAGATGTTTCAGGCCCTCGTGCGCGACCTCACGCTCGGCGGCCTCGATCACGGCCTGGTCGCTGCCCGGCACCACCGGGACCTGGATGACCTCGCGCTGTTGCTGTCCGACCCAGTAGGCAGCGCCGACCGAGGCCACCACCAGGGCGAGCATCGTGAAGCCAAGGATCAGGGCGGTACGAAATGGCAGTCGGGTACAAAAGCCATCCGGTCGTAGTACGATCAGTTGCATGCGTTTCTCAATCACTCTTGTACTGTCAGTGTTCGCGGAGCCGCGTCGATGATGCCGCGCCCCGCGAACCGCTTTGTCGCGGCGGACCTGAGCGCTCACTGTTCCCGCGACCGGGAACTGGAACGCGCCCTCGCCCCGCTGGTCGGAGACGAGTTGCAGAGCGGACGCCTGGCGCTGACGCGACAGGGGGCCACCCTGATCGCGGTCTGCGCCGATCGCGCCCTGGCAACCGAGATCCGCTTCCAGCAGCGCGAATTACTCAAGACGCTCGCGGCGGCCGGCATCGAGGCCCCTGCCGAGGTGCGCATCCGGCTCGACAGCACGCCGCGCGCGCCGCAACCCGAGGCGGTCGCGGTCCAGCGCGAGATCCCGGAGTCGGCCCGCTCGCTACTCATGCAGACCGCGCGCTCGGTCAGCGACCCGGAACTGGCCGAGGCACTAAAACGCCTGGCGGCATTGCCCCCGCAGCGACGCTAGCCCTCGCTGCACAGGACAGGACCGTCCTAACTGCCAGCGATCGTTGGCGCCAACTGCCCGAAGGAAATCGGCAGTCGCTCCGAGGGGTCCTCGAAGGTGACCTTTTCCCAGGCCGTCTGGTCCGCAGCCAGTTGGCGAATCAACTGATTGTTGAGGGCGTGTCCGGACTTGTGGCCCGTGAACGCACCGATCAGGCTGTGGCCCAGCAGGTACAGATCACCGACCACGTCGAGGATCTTGTGCTTGACCAGCTCGTTGTCATAGCGCAGACCGTTTTCGTTCAGGATCTTGTAGTCATCGAGCACTACTGCGTTGTCCAGGCTGCCACCCAGTGCCAGCTGATTGGCGCGCAGGGCCTCGATGTCGCGCATGAACCCGAAGGTCCGGGCACGCGAAACCTCCTTCACGAAGGAGGTGGACGAGAAGTCCAGCTCGGCGCGCTGGCTTCCGTCGGTAAACATCGGGTGTTCGAAGTCGATGCAGAAACCGACCTTGAACCCGTCATAGGGGTCGAAGCGCACCCATTTGTCGCCCTCGCGGACTTCCACGCTGCGCTTCACCCGGATGAATTCCTTGGGGGCGTCCTGTTCCTTCAGCCCGGCGGACTGCAACAGGAATACAAACGGCCCGGCACTGCCGTCCATGATCGGGACCTCGGCGGCACTGACATCCACGTGCAGGTTGTCGATGCCCAGCCCCGCGATCGCGGAGAGCAGGTGTTCCACTGTGGAGACGCGCACGTCTCCCTTGACCAGCGTTGTCGACAAGCGCGTGTCGCCCACGTTCTCCGCACGGGCCGGGATTTCCACGACGGGGTCCAGGTCGCTTCGATGGAAGACGATCCCGGTATTCACCGGCGCCGGTCGCAACGTCAGCACGACCTTTTCCCCGGTATGCAGACCCACGCCAGTGGCCCGAATGCTGTTTTTCAGCGTTCTTTGTCGAATCAACGCAGATAACCTCTTGTTTTTAAAGTGCATAGTGGAGCCCGGGCCCTCCCGGGCTCCTCATGCACACAACGATTACCGCATTATTGCAAGTTTCCGCTCTCCCTGCATGCGGCCCCTTGCTCAGTCGGCTTGTTTGCGCAGGAATGCCGGAATATCCAGCACATCAATGCCCTGCTGCTGGTTGTAGTCGACCGCAAGGTTGTCCCCGCCGCGGCGCTTGACCGTCGGCTGATCGAGGTCCACCTCGACATCGGAACCCACTGCGCGCTTCGGTTGGGCATCGACGACGCGCACCTGTGGGCGCTCCTGCTGGGACGACTGGGCGCCCAGACCGGTGGCCACCAGGGTCACGCGGAGCTCGTCGCTCATCTCGGGATCGATCACGGTACCGACCACCACGGTCGCATCCTCGGAGGCGAGGGCCTTCACCGCTTCACCGACCTCCTCGAACTCGCCGATACCGACATCCATGCCCCCGGTGACGTTCACCAGAATCCCGCGGGCACCGGAGATATCGACATCCTCGAGCAGCGGGCTGGCAATCGCGGCCTCGGCAGCCTGACGCGCACGATCCTCGCCGGTACCCGTGCCGGTACCCATCATCGCCATGCCCATCTCGCGCATCACGTTGCGCACGTCGGCAAAGTCGACGTTGATCAGGCCGGGACGGGTGATCAGCTCCGCGATCCCCTGCACCGCACCGAACAGCACGTCGTTGGCGGCCTTGAAGGCATCCAGCAGCGTGGTGTTCTTGCCCAGCACGGTCAGCAGCTTCTCGTTCGGGATGGTGATCAGCGAATCGACCTGCTCGGTCAGCGCCTTGATCCCGGACACGGCCACCTGCATGCGCTTCTTGCCCTCGAACGGGAACGGCTTGGTGACCACCGCGACCGTCAGGATGCCCATCTCCTTGGCGATCTGCGCAACGACCGGGGCCGCACCGGTGCCCGTACCGCCACCCATACCGGCGGTAATGAACACCATGTCCGCACCCTGGAGCAGGTCCTGGATGCGCTCGCGGTCTTCCAGGGCCGCCTCGCGCCCGACCGACGGATCGGCCCCGGCACCCAGGCCCTTGGTGATGTCGCCGCCCAGCTGCAACAGCGTCTTGGAGTCCAGGCTCTTCAGGGCCTGGGCATCGGTATTGGCGCAGATGAAGTCCACGCCGTCGAGTTGCGAGTGAACCATGTGCTGTACGGCATTGCCGCCACCACCCCCAACACCAACGACCTTGATCGTGGCGTTCTGGCTAAAGGTATCCATCAGTTCGAACGTCATGGCTGCGTCCTCTCGGTTCGTGTGTACATGTCAGTCGTTTGCCTATGGTCGGAGAGCGGTCCGACCCCCATAACCCCGGCGGTTCTGGTCATCAGAACTGGCCGGAAAACCAGCGCTTCATGCGCGCCCATACACCCTGGAACCCGCTGCTCACGGGCCGGGCCTCCTGTTCCGCACGCGACTCGCGGGCGTAGAGCAGCAGCCCCACCCCTGTCGCGTGGATCGGGTTCTTCACCACATCCAGGAGCCCGGTGACGCGTTGCGGCACCCCCAGGCGTACGGGCATGTGAAAGACCTCTTCGGCAAGGTCCACCACACCTTCCATTCGGGACGAGCCGCCGGTAAGCACCACCCCGGCGGCAATCATTTCCTCGGTACCGCTGCGGCGTAGTTCCGCCTGCACCAGCTGCAGCAGTTCCTCGTAGCGCGGCTCGACCACGGAGGCGAGCGTCTGGCGCGACAGCCGGCGCGCGGCGCGATCGCCGACACCCGGGACCTCGATGGTCTCGCCCGGGTCGGCCAGCGTGCGCAGCGCGCAGGCGTACTTGATCTTGAGTTCATCGGCGTACTGGGTCGGCGTGCGCAGGGCGACCGCGATGTCGTTGGTCACCTGATCCCCGGCAATCGGGATCACCGCGGTGTGCATGATCGCGCCGTGGGCGAACACCGCGATGTCGGTGGTCCCGCCGCCGATGTCCACCAGGCAGACGCCCAGGTCCTTCTCGTCCTCGCTGAGCACCGAATAGCTGGAGGCGAGCTGTTCGAGGATGATGTCGTCCACCCGCAGCCCGCAGCGCTCCACGCACTTGACGATGTTCTGCGCCGCGGACACCGCGCCGGTGACCAGGTGCACCTTGGCCTCCAGCCGCACCCCGGACATCCCGATCGGCTCGCGGATGCCCTCCTGCTCGTCGATGATGTATTCCTGCGGCAGCACGTGGAGGATGCGCTGGTCGGCCGGGATCGCGATCGCGCGGGCGGCATCGATCACCCGATCGACGTCGCCGGCGACCACCTCGCCGTCCTTGATCGCGACCACGCCGGTGGAGTTGTAGCTCTTGATGTGGGAACCGGCGATCCCGGTGTAGACCGAGTGGATCTCGCAGCCGGCCATCAGCTCGGCCTCCTCGACCGCGCGCTGGATCGACTGGACGGTGGACTCGATGTTGACGACCACACCCTTCTTCAGCCCGCGCGACGGCGAGGAGCCGATGCCGATGATCTCGATCTCGCCCTCGTCGGTCAGCTCGCCGACGATCGCCTCGATCTTCGAGGTGCCGACATCCAGGCCAACGATCAGTCCGGGTTCCGACTTCTTTGCCATCATCTTTCTGCGTCCTGTCGTTCGTGTCATCGGGCGTTGCCGCCGTTGTTGTCCGCTTCTTCGGCCCAGGCCACGGCCAGACCGTGCGGGTAACGCAGGTCCACTCGTGTAATCGGGGCGTCCTCACGCGCCCGCAGGGCCGGAGCCGCGCGTACCAACTGGCCCAGCCGGTTCAGATTCACGTCACGGCCCATCAGGACCTCGGCGCCATCGGCCAGGTGGATGGTCCAGTCATGCCGCTTGCCCTCGTGAACGCCCACCACCTCGAACCCGGCGTCGGCCAGGCGCGCGGAAACTTCCAGGTAGCGGTGCATCAGCACGACTTGGCGGCCGTCTTCCCCAGCGAGTGCCGGCAGGAAATCCCAAACGGCGAGATCCACCGGCCCGAACAGGCGCCCATGGCGGTCGACCAGGTGGTCGTCGCCCCACTGGGCCACCGGAACTGGCTCGGTCACATGAATCTCCAGGGTGTCCGGCCAGCGCCGACGCAGTTGCACCGCGTCCACCCAGGGCATCGCCTGCAGCTCCTCTCGCAGTACCTCAAGGTCCGTACCCACGAATCCGGGTGCGTGCGCCCGCGCCTGTTCGAGGATCGCGTCGGTGTCGGCATGACGCGGCTCGCCGGTGATCTGGATGGAGCCGATCGGCAGATGCTGATCCGGGTCGAAGTGCAGCCACAGGCTGAAGCCCAGCACCAGCGCACCCGCCAGCCCCATGCCGGCGAGCAGTCGCAGCCCCGGCCCCGCCATGGCCTGCAGGCGCGACGGGCCTTCCGGCCGCCGCGCGGGTCGCGTTGTGCGTCGGGCGCTCAACGCAGCCCCCCGCATTCAAAGCTGGAATCGAGAATGCGCAGACACAGCTCGTCGAAATCGATGCCCGCCTGCGCGGCCGCCTTCGGCACCAGCGAGTGATCGGTCATGCCGGGGATGGTGTTCACCTCGATCAGGAAGTTCTCGCCGTGTTCGTCCTGCAGGATGTCCACCCGGCCCCAGCCGCAGCCCTCGAGCGCAGCAAACGCGGCGATCGCCAGCGACTGCAGCTCCAGCTGGGCGCTGCGCGACAGGTCCGGGGGCGGGCACAGGTAGCCGGTATCGTCCGCCTCGTACTTCGCGTGGTAGTCGTAGAATCCGGTCGCCGCGCGGATCTCGATCACCGGCAGGGGCTCGTTACCGAGCACCGCAACCGTGTATTCGCGGCCAGTGATCCACTGCTCGGCGAACACCTGCCCCGGCTGCACGCGCGCCGCATCAAAGGCAGCCGGCAGGTCCTCGGCACGATCAACTCGGGTGATACCCAGGCTGGAACCACCGCGCGCGGGCTTGACGATGAGCGGCAGGCCGAGGGCGTCGGCCACCGCCTCCGGATCGAAACCCGGCGTCAACAGCCGATAGGGCGCACTCGGGAGGTTCGTCCCCGCCCACAGGCGCTTGCAGGCCAGCTTGTCCATGCCCAGCGCCGAGCCGAGGACCCCGGTCCCGGTATAGGGCATGCCGGCCATGTCAAGGCAGCCCTGCAGCGTCCCGTCCTCGCCGCACTCGCCATGCAGCGCGATAAACACCCGGTCGTAGCCCTCCAGCGCCAAGCAGCGCGCCGTCTCGCGGGTGAGATCAACGGCATGGGCATCGACGCCCTGGCGACGTAGCGCGGCCAGCACGGCATTGCCGCTCTTGAGCGAGATGTCCCGCTCGCCGGACCAGCCGCCCATCAGGACCGCCACGCGTCCATATTCTTCCGGTTTGCGCCTGCTCATTGCCTTCCCTCGATTGTCTCGTCCATGGGACCCGGTCGACCCAGCAGCCGCACTTCGGGCTCCAGGCGTACACCAAAGCGCCGCTCGACCTCGCTTTGCGCGTGCCGCAGCAGCCATTCGATGTCGGCGGCCTGCGCCGAGCCATCGTGGGTAATGAAGTTCGCGTGCTTGGAGGAGATCTCCGCGCCGCCGTGGCGCAGGCCCTTCAGTCCCGCCGCCTCGATCAGGCGCGCGGCGTGATCGCCGGGCGGGTTGCGGAACACCGATCCGCACGACGGCAGGCCCAGCGGCTGCTTCTGTGAGCGCTCGCGCAGTAGCTCCTTGATGCGCGCCGTGCCAGCGGCCGGATCGCCCGGCTCCAGCTGAAGCACACAGCCGATAAACCACTCGTCCGGGCCCTCGACGCTGCGATAGCCAATGCGGTACTCGTCCGGCTCGCGCTGGTGCTCCTGTCCGGTGGCATCCACGGTGGATACCAACTCGACCAGCGGCCAGATCTCGCCGCCCCAGGCCCCCGCGTTCATGCGCAGTGCCCCGCCCAGGGTGCCCGGGATGCCGGCCAGGAACTCACCGCCCACCAGGCCCTCGCGAGCACAGAACCGTGCGGCCTGGGCGCAGGCGAGTCCCGCACCCAGGCGCACGCGGTTGCCCTCCAGGCGCTCGCGCTCGTTGAGCACCCCGGACAGGTGGACCACCAGCCCTTCGATGCCGCCATCGCGGATCAGTACATTGCTGCCCAGCCCCAGGAAGGTCACCGGCATCGCGGCGGCATAACGGGCGTGATCCGCCAGCGCCGACACGAGATCGTCCCGGTCCACCGGCCGGAACAGCCAGTCGGCCGGACCGCCCACACGCCAGGAGGTCAGCCCTGCCAGCGGGGCATCGGGCCGTACCTCGCCCCGAGGGGCGTGGGAAAACGGGCCGTTCACCGGTTCCACCGCTCGCGCCGCCATCATGTCGCACTCCCGGGGCGTTTCTTCGCCCCCAGTTGTTCCGGCAACAGGCTGGCCAGCCGGCCGATATCGCCGGCCCCCTGGGTGATCACGACGTCGTTCGACTTCAGCATCCCCGACAGGACGTCGGCGACGTCGGCCGCATGCTCGACGAACACCGGCTCGACCTGCCCGCGCAGACGGATCGCGCGGGCAAGGCTGCGGCCATCGGCGCTGGGAATCGGCTCCTCGCCAGCGGGATACACCTCCAGCAGGATCAGCACATCGGCCTCGGACAGGGCCTCGGCGAAATCCTCGAACAGGTCGCGGGTGCGGGTATAGCGGTGCGGCTGGAACACGGTGATACGCCGCCGGTCGGGCCAGGCGTCGCGCGCCGCGGCCTGGGTCGCCGCAATCTCGCGCGGGTGATGGCCGTAGTCGTCGACCAGGGTCAGCGGGCCCTGCGCGGTCTCGAACTCCTGCACCTGGAAGCGCCGCCCGATCCCCTGGAAGCGCTCGAGCGCCGCCTGGATCGCCGCAGGGGCCACCTCCAGCTCGTGCGCGACGGCCGCCGCGGCCAGGGCGTTGAGCACGTTGTGCCGCCCGGGCAGGTTCAGGGTGACCGGGAACGCGGTCTGCCCCGGCAGCTTCAGGTCGAAGAACATGCGCACGCCTTCCTGGCGCACGTTCAGGGCGCGCACATCGGCTTCCGCCTCGATGCCGTAGGTCAGACGCGGGCGCTCCAGTTCGGGATAGAGATCGCGCACCTGCGGGTCGTCCGCGCACAGCACGGCGATGCCATAGAACGGCAGGTGGTGCAGGAACTCCAGGAAGGTCGCCCGCAGGTTGCCGAAGTCGTTGCCGTAGGTCCCGAGGTGGTCGGCATCGATGTTGGTCACGATGCTGATCATCGGCTGCAGATGCAGGAACGAGGCGTCGCTCTCGTCGGCCTCGGCCACCAGGTAGTCGCCCGCCCCCAGGTTCGAGTGACTGGCGGTGCTGTTCAGCCGACCGCCAATCACGAAGGTGGGATCCATGCCGGCCTCGGCGAGGACGCTTGCCACCAGGCTGGTCGTGGTGGTCTTGCCGTGGGTACCGGCCACTGCGATGCCGTAGCGAAAGCGCATCAGCTCCGCGAGCATTTCCGCGCGGCGCACGATCGGAATCCCACGGCTGCGGGCCGCCTGCACCTCGGGGTTGGAGGGATCGATCGCGCTGGACACCACCAGCACATCGGCCTCGGCAACGTTCTCTTCCGTATGAGCGGGTGCCACCGGGATCCCCATGCCGGTCAGTCGCGCGACCATCGCGGACTGGCCGAGATCCGATCCGGAGACCTCGTAGCCCAGCTGATGCAGGACCTCGGCGATCCCGCTCATGCCGGAACCACCGATCCCGACACAGTGAATACGGCGGATGCGGCGCATCGCGTGGCGTGGCAGGCGCGGGGCGTTCATGAGCTCTTCCTCCCGCGCCGGGCATTGGCCATCTCCAGGCAGGCCTCGGCCAGACGCTCGGCGGTGTCCGGGCAGGCCTGTTCGCGGGCCAGGCGCGCGCGCGCGCGCAGGGCCTCGCGCCCCAACGGACGCACGATCTTGGCGATCCGCTCGGGCGTCAGATCGGCATCCGCCAGGCACCAGGCCGCACCCGCCTCGACCAGGGCGCGGGCATTCGCGGTCTGGTGATCGTCGACCGCATGCGGATAGGGCACGAACAAGGTCGGGACCCCGGCCGCCGCAACCTCGGCCACGGTCAACGCACCAGCGCGGCAGATCACCAGATCCGCCCAGGCATAGGCCTCGGCCATGTCGTCGATGAACGGGGTTACCTCATATTCCAGTGCGGTCTCGGCATAGGCCGCGCGCGCCTCGTCCAGCGTGCGCTCCCCGGCCTGGTGGCGAATGATCAGCGGCTGCGCGTCGCGGGCCTGCTCGAGCCCCGCCGGCACGATGCGGTTCAGCGAGCGCGCCCCAAGGCTGCCACCCAGTATCAGCAGCCGCAGCGGGCCGGACCGCTCGTCGAAGCGCTGCTCCGGCTCCGGCAACGCGGCAATCTCCGCGCGCACCGGATTGCCCACTACGGTCACCGTATGGCGCTCCGGGAAGGCATGATCGAAGCCCGCATAGACCCGGTCCGCGATGCGCGCCAGCCAGCGGTTGGTCAGACCAGCCACCGCGTTCTGCTCATGGATCGCCAGCGGGCGGCCCAGCGCGGCGGCCATCAGGCCACCGGGACCGGCCGCGAAGCCACCAAAGCCGATCACCGCGGCCGGGCGCAACCGGGTAATCAGGGCCAACGCCGCCCACAGCGAGATCCCGAGGCGCCAGGGCGCCAGCAGCAGCCCCATCAGGCCCTTGCCGCGCACCCCACTGATCGGAAGGGTGTGCAGCTCGATTCCCGCCGCAGGCACCAGACGCGTCTCGATCCCGCGCGCGCTGCCCAGCCAGAGGACCTCGGCGCCACGGGCGCGCAGGGCCTCGGCGACGGCCAGTCCCGGAAATACGTGTCCGCCGGTACCGCCGGCCATAATCAGGATGCGCAGGGGATTGTTCATGCCCGCCCCCTCTTGCGCCGCGGCGAGGTCGACTGGCGCGGGGCCGGGATCTGCGCCTCGCGATAAACCCGCATCACCAGACCGATCGCCATCAGCGAGACGATCAGCGAACTGCCGCCGTAGCTGAGAAACGGCAGGGTCATACCCTTGGTCGGCAGCAGGCCCATGTTGACGGCGACGTTGAGAGCGCTTTGCAGCGCCAGCCAGATTGCGACGCCGAAGGCCAGGTGCGAACCGAATGCATGGCCCGCACGCTCCGCCCAGAGTCCAATCTTCACGCAGCGCCAGACCACGACTGCAAACAGCGCGATCAGGGCAATCACACCGACAAATCCGAACTCCTCGGCGAAGACCGCGAACAGGAAGTCGTTGTGGGCCTCCGGCAGGTAGAACAGCTTCTGCACGCTGTTCCCCAGACCGGCACCGAACCAGCCACCCGAGCCGATCGCGATCAGCGACTGTGTCAGCTGGAAGCCGGTCGCGAACGGGTCCTGCCAGGGGTCCAGGAACGCGGTCAGACGCGCGACCCGATAAGGGGCGGCCACCGCGACGAACGCCATCCCCACCGCGATGGTCGCGCCCAGCGCGACGAACTGCCACAACTTGGCGCCAGCCAGGAACAGCATGCCCATGCCGATCGCCAGCATGATGGCCGCGCCGCCAAAGTCCGGTTGCAGCAGCAGGAGCACCGTCCCGAACCCGAGTACGACCAGAGGACGTACAAAGCCCAGCAGGTGCAGCCGCAGAGTGGAGTAGTGGCGCACGATGTAGCCGGCCAGGTACATCACCACCAGCAGCTTCACCGGTTCGGCCACCTGGAGATTGAACATGCCGATCGGGATCCAGCGGGTGGCACCATTAACCGTCCGGCCCACGCCCGGCAGCAACACCGCTATCAGCAGCACCATCACCAGGATCAGTAACCACGGCCCGGCGCGCTCCCAGCGCTGCAGCGGGACCGTCCACATGAGCGTTGCCAGCGCCAACCCGATGGCAGCGAACAGAACCTGGCGCTGGAAGAAGTGCCAGGTATTGGCGAAGTAGCGCTCGCCGAGATCCATCGAGGCAGAAGCCACCATGATCAGGCCAAGCCCCAGCAGCAACGCGGACGCGGCCAGCAGCGGGAGATCCACGCTGTTGCGCAACCCGTCGAGCGAGTCGCGCGAAGGCAGGCCGAGGGGCAGCGATCCGGTACTCATGCCGCTCGCTCCCGCACGGCCCGCGCGAAATCGTCGCCGCGTGCCTGGTAGTTCTCGTACATGTCGAGGCTCGCGCAACCCGGCGAGAGCAGTACGGTGTCGCCGGGCTGCGCCCAGGCGGCCGCCTGCTCGACGGCGGCAGTCATGTCGTCCACCCGCTGAACCGGCACCACTGAGGCCAGCGCCCGGGCGATCAACGGGGCATCCTCGCCAAGCAGCACCACGCCCCGGACCTTGCCGGGTACGTAGTCAGCCAGCGGCGAAAAGTCCTGCCCCTTGCCCTGGCCGCCGGCGATCAGTACCAGCGGCCCCGGCGTGCCCCGCAGCGCGGCGAGGGTCGCGCCCACGTTGGTGCCCTTGGAATCGTTGATGTAGTCGACCTCGGCCACCCGCGCGATCCACTGCGAGCGGTGCGGCAGGCCCGCGAAATCGGCCAGCGCAGCCAGCGCCTCTGCGCGTTGCTGCGGCGACTCCAGCCACGGCCACGCCAGCGCCAGCGCGGCCAGGGCATTGGCCCAGTTGTGTTGCCCGCGCAAACGCAGGCGCGCGGTGGACAACAGGCGTTCCTCGCCACGCACCAGATCTGGTTCGGCCTCGCCCGTGGTCACGCCGAAGTCGGTCAAGGCCAGCGGGGCATCCAGCCCGAACGAGACCACGCGCAGGCCGGCCGGCAGCGGCAACTCGCGCAGCCAGGGGTCATCGCGGTTGAGCACGCCCCGAGCCGCGCGATCGAGGATGCGGGCCTTGGCCCCAATATAAGCGCCGAGGTCCGGATAGCGATCCATGTGATCGGGCGAGATATTCAGAATCGCGGCTCCGGCCGGCGCCAGGTGCTCGCTGCGTTCGAGCTGGAAGCTCGACAGTTCCAGGACATAGACCTCCACCGCCGGGTCCAGGAGATCCAACGCCGGGGTGCCGAAGTTACCGCCGATCGCTACGTTGCGGCCGGTGGCCCTCAGGATCTCACCTACCAGGGCGGTGACCGTGCTCTTGCCGTTGGAACCGGTGATCGCGATAACCGGAGCCCGTGCCACTTCTGCAAACAGGTCGATGTCACCGGTGATCACCGCACCCGCTGTGCGAGCCTGTTCGACGCCCGGGTGCTCTAGCGCAACACCCGGGGAGACGATCAGCCGCTCATAGCGAGAGGTCTCAAGCCCGTCCAGCGGTCCGGCCCAGGCCTCGGCCAGCCAAGTGGCGTCGACCCCGGCCGCCAGCGCCGGTGGATCGCGACGCGTGTCGGTGATCGCAAAGGCCTCACCACGCGCACGCAGGAATCGGGCGACGGACTGCCCCGTCGCTCCGGTTCCCACGATCAGGTTGTGCGGCTGTGGCTTCGACATGGCGTCAGCGGATCTTCAGGGTCGCGAGACCGATCAGGACGAACACAACGGTGAGGATCCAGAAGCGCACGATCACACGCGGTTCCGGCCAGCCCTTGAGTTCGAAATGGTGATGCAGCGGCGCCATACGGAAGATGCGCCGCCCGGTGAGCTTGAACGAGGCGACCTGCAACATTACCGACAGCGTCTCCAGCACGAAGATGCCGCCCATGATCAGGAGCACGATCTCCTGGCGGGTCAGGATCGCCATCATGCCTAGTGCCGCCCCCAGGGCCAGGGCTCCGACATCCCCCATGAAGACCTGGGCGGGATAGGCGTTGAACCACAGAAACCCGAGTCCGGCCCCGACCAGTGCAGCGGCAAAAATGCCCACCTCCCCCACGCCCGGGACCGCCGGGATCTGCAGGTACTCGGCAAACACCGCGTGCCCCGCCGCATAGGCAAACACTCCAAGGGCCCCGGCCACCAGTACGGCCGGCATGATCGCCAGGCCATCGAGACCGTCGGTCAAGTTGACGGCATTGGAAGATCCGACCACGACCAGCCAGACCAGCGGGATAAACAGCCAGCCGAGATGAAACTCGAACTCCTTGAAAAAGGGGAGATAGAAGCTCGTCTCCACCGGACTCTGGGCAGTGCCCATGATGACCCCGGCGGCCACCAGCGCGAACAGCGTCTGCCAGAGGATCTTGGCCCTGGCCGTCAGCCCCTTGCTGTTGCCGTAGCGCAGTTTCAGATAATCGTCCCAGCCCCCGACCGCACCAAAGGCCAGCGTGGTCAGCAGCACGATCCAGACAAAGCGGTTGGTCAGGTCGCTCCACAGCAGCGTGGCGACCGCCACCGCGACCAGGATCAGCGCCCCGCCCATGGTCGGCGTGCCGGCCTTGCTCAGGTGTGACTCTGGGCCATCGTCCCGGACCTGCTGGCCCACATTGCCGACTGTCAGCCGACGGATCATCGCCGGACCAATCAGCAATGCGATCGCCAGCGCGGTCACCACGCCCAGGATGGCGCGCAGGGTCAGGTACTGAAAGACCGTGAAGCCACTATGGAACTGCGTTAGATATTCAGTCAGAGCGAACAGCATTCGCAGCCCCCCGCGCCGACTGGGCCAGCTCCAGCCCTTCGATGATTCGTTCCATGTGCTGGCTGCGCGAACCCTTGATCAGAACCGTGGTCTCATCCTCCAGCAGTTCCTGCAGGCGCGCCCGCAAGGCGTCATGATCGTCAAACCACTCCCCCCCCTCGCCAAAGGCCTCGGCGCTGTCGCGCGCGGCCTCGCCCAGGGCCAGGCAGTAGTCCACCCCCATTGCGCAGGCCAGCGCCCCGGTTTCGCGGTGCAGCTCCGGGGTCTCGGCGCCCAGCTCGCCCATCGCACCCAGCACGAGGATGCGCCGACCGGGCATCGCGGCCAGGACCTCGAGCCCCGCTCGCAAGGAATCCGGATTGGCGTTGTAGGTGTCGTCCCAAAGCCGGGCGCCACTGACGTGCCAAAGCTCCTGCAGACGCCCCTGCACCGGTGTCCAGCGCGCCAGCCCGTTGGCGATCGCATCGATCGCCACACCGACCGCATTGGCCGCAGCGGCCGCTGCGACTGCATTGGCAGCGACATGGCGCCCCGGGCTGGCCAAACGCAGGTCTCGACCAGCGCCCAGAATGGTCAGCCGCAGGCAGTCGGGGGCCTGCCACATGCCTTCGATCTCGCCGCCCCCCTCCAGGGAAAACCGCTGGCAATGGTGGTGTTCATTGAGCGACAGCCAGTAGTCCGCGAATGGATCGTCCAGGTTGACCACCGCCGTGCCGCCCTGCGATGGCAGACCGGAATAGATCTCGGCCTTGGCGTGAGCCACGCCCTCGAGACTCCCAAACCCTTCCAGATGGGCACGTCCGGCGTTGGTGATCATCGCGACCATCGGTTCGGTCCAGCGCGCCATGCGGGCAATTTCGCCGGCATGGTTGGCGCCCATCTCGATCACCGCGTAATCGGTATCCTCGGGCATGGCCAGCAGGGTCAGGGGCACGCCGATCTCGTTGTTCAGGTTGCCCTGGGTGGCATGTACCGAACCCACGCCCTCGAGGATGCAGCGCAGCATTTCCTTGGTCGTGGTCTTGCCATTTGATCCGGTCAGCGCAATCACCCGCGCCCGGCTGCGACGGCGCCAATGTTGGGCAAGTCGCCCCAGCGCCTCGCCGGTATCCCCCACCACCACCTGCGGGTGCGGGACGTCCAGCATGCGCTCCACCAGCAAGGCCGCCGCCGGCAGATCGGCCGTGACATGCTCGTGGGCATCAAAACGCGGGCCACGCAGGGCCACGAACAGCCCCCCTTCGAGTGGTTGTCGGGTGTCGGTGAACACCCCCTCGAAGGTGCGTTCCTCACCTGCATTCTCCAGACGCCCGCGCACGGCGTCCGCCAGTTCCTGTCCGGTCATCCGGATCATTGGATCTCCCCCCCACTGTCTCCCGCATTCGCCCCGGCACTGAGCTGTCGGGCCAGGTCGCGATCACTAAACGGATAGAACCGAGTACCCACCTGCTGCGTGGTTTCGTGTCCCTTGCCCGCCAGCAGGATCACGTCACCCGCCCGCGCCTGGGCCACGGCCTCGCGCACTGCCGCCTCCCGGTCGCCCTGCTCGCGACAGGCCCCGGGCCGCTTACAGCCAGCCAGCACGGCGGCGCGGATCGCGGCCGGTTCTTCCGAGCGCGGGTTGTCGTCGGTCACGATCACCTGATCGGCACGAGCGCTAGCGGCCCGCCCCATGGCCGGGCGCTTGGTCACATCGCGATCCCCACCGCAGCCAAAGACGACCATCAGGCGTCCCGTGGTGTGGGGGCGCAGAGCATCCAGCGCCGCGGCCAGGGCCTGCTCGGTGTGGGCATAGTCCACCACCAGCAACGCGCCGCCGGGCAGGTCAAAGCGTTCCATGCGCCCCGGCACCCCACGCAGGCGCGCGATGGCATCGATACCGGCCTGCCAGGAATATCCAAGCGCATGCAGGGCCGCGAGCGTCGCCAGCAGATTCCCCACCTGGAACAGCCCGAACAGCGCCGACGCGACCGGCCATGTCTCGCCTGCCGCCTCCAGCGTGAAACGAATGCCGTCGGCGCCGGCTTCGACATCCCGCGCGACCAGGTCGGCAGCCGAGCCCACAGCGCTGTAGCGCAATGTGCGCCGAGCCGTGGTTTCGCGGACCAGACGCTGCCCGAAGGTGTCGTCGGCATTGACCACGGCGGTTTCCAGGCCTGGCCACGCGAACAGCCGGGCCTTGGCATCGGCATATGCCTGCTGGCTACCGTGAAAGTCCAGATGATCGGAGCCGAGCCGCGTCAGTACGGCCACGCGGACCGGAAGCCCGGCCATACGCCCCTGCTCAAGGCCGTGCGACGAAGCCTCGAGGGCGAGCGCCCGACAGCCGCCAGCGGCCAGCTCGGCCAGGTGCCGGTGCAGATCGATCACGCCCGGGGTCGTGTGGCCACAGTCCTCGAGGGCACCAAACCGTCCCGTGCCGAGCGTCCCTACCACACCCGTGGGGACCCCCAGTTGCTCCAGGGCGCCCGCCACCAACTGACTGACCGACGTCTTGCCATCGGTACCCGTCACCGCGACGACGGGATACTCGTCCGGCCAGGCACCCCAAAGGGCATCGCAGATCGCCGGGAGCGAGGCACGCAGACCGGGGAGATGCAGCACCGGGATATCCAGGGCCGGGGCCGCCTCGGCCTCGTCCCACAGAACAGCCACCGCCCCCTGATCGGCCGCCGCCCGCGCATGGGCAAGGCCGTGTCCCTGGGTCCCGCGCAGGGCCACGAAGACTGCACCCGGGGCCGCCTGGCGGCTGTCCTGAACAAGATCGGTGACGCCCTGATCCGCGACCTCTCGCGGCAATGGCGGCGCAGTAGCGGGCCACAGGCTGCCCAGCGTGGCGACAGACTGGACGGGGCGCGCCGCCATCATGTCGAACCCTCGCGCTCGGCGGCGAACTGCATCGGGATCTCCGGCATCGCATCCGGGCGCACATTGAACATCCGCAGCGCCGAGCCGATCACGTTGCGGAATACCGGCGCGGCCACGGCACCACCGAAGTACGTCCCGGCGTTGGGTTCGTCGATGACCACGGCCATTACGAAACGCGGATCCGAGGCGGGTGCCAGGCCGACAAAGCTGGAGATGTAGCGGTCTTCGGTATAGCCCCCGGGGCCACTCTTGCGGCTGGTACCCGTCTTGCCCGCAATGCGGTACCCATCAATCGCGGCCTGGCGAGCGGTCCCTTCGGAGCCAATGGTGTGCTCCATCATGGCCAGTACACGCTGGGCGGTTTCCGGAGTCATGACACTGGCCGGCTCGCGCAGATCATCGGCGGTGTGGACCAGCCGCACCGGGATGCGCTGGCCCTCGTTGGCAAACGCGGTATAGGACGCGGCCATCTGCAGCGGTGTAATGGACAGTCCGTAGCCATACCCCATCGTGGCCTGCTCGACCTCGCGCCAGGTGGGAAAGTCGCGCAGCCGACCACTGACTTCGCCCGGGAAATGGGTGCCGGAAGACTGGCCGAATCCGGCCTGATGAAGGACCTGCCAGAAGCGATCGGGCGGCATGTCCAGCGCCAGCTTGGTCGCACCAACGTTGCTGGAGCGCGCGATCAGGGTGGTGAGGTCGATGACGCCGTAGTCACGGAAATCACGCACGGTCAAACGCCCGACACGCATGGTGCCCGGGCGAGTATCCAGGGTGACGTTGGGATCGATGATGCCCGCGTCCAGCGCAGCCGCAACGGTAAAGGGCTTGATTACGGACCCCGGCTCCAAGCTGTCCGTCAGTGCACGGTTGCGCGCAAGGTTCGAACGGATCGAGCCACGATTGTTCGGATTGAAGCTCGGCTGATTGACCATCGCCAGGACATCACCCGTGCGAGCATCCAGCAGCACCGCCGACCCACCCTGGGCATCGTGCTCGGCCACCGCGGCCTTCAGTTCGCGGTAGGCCAGATACTGCAGGCGCTGATCGATGGTCAAACGCAGCGTGCGGCCATCACGGGCGGGGCGGATGCTGGCCACATCACGGATGGTACGCCCGTGACGGTCACGCAGAACACGCTTGGCTCCCGGCGAACCCGACAGCCAGTCATTGAAGGCCAGCTCGATACCCTCCTGGCCACGATCGTCAATATCCGTGTAGCCGAGGATGTGCGAGGTCGTTTCGCCATGCGGGTAATAGCGCCGAAACTCGCGCGTCAGCCCCACCCCCTGCACACGCAGGGCCGTCACCTGTTCCGCCTGGGCCGGCAGCATATGGCGACGCAGGTACATGAACTCCCGGCCGGCGCGCGCCTCGATGCGCTCGCCCAGCCAGTCGGCATCGACCTGCAGCGCTTCGGCCAGTTCGGGCCAGCGGTCGCGCTGCTCCAGCAAATCCTTGGGGTTCGCCCAGGCGGTCTGCACCGGAGCCGAGATCGCCAACGGCTCGCCGTTGCGATCGGTCACCATGCCTCGGTTGGCCGACTCGGTCAGCGTGCGCACCTGCCGCTGCTCGCCCTGCTGGGTCAGAAAGTCACGGCTGAGCACCTGCAGATCGATCGCGCGCAGCACCAGGGCCACGAGCACCAGCGCGGACACGACCAGCAGCACCTTCAGGCGCCCATGGCTGACCTGGCGCTTCAGCGCTCCCATGTGCGCCCTCCGATCACCACGATGCGATCCGGCTCGGGCTTGATCATCCCCAGTTCTTCACGAGCCTGCTGCTCGATACGGCCCTGCGTCGCCCAGGTCGATTGCTCGATCTGCAATTGCGTCCATTCCAGATTCAGGGTGTCGCGCTCCGAAAGTTCCGACTGATGCGCGATAAACGCCTGGCGCGCCTCATGCTTGGCCGCGACTACTCCCACGGCGGAGGCGAAGACCCCGGTCGCCAGAATGATCAGGATGAAGCCGCGAAACACCATCAGGTGCGCTCCCCCACGCGCAGCACCGCCGAGCGCGCGCGCGGGTTGCGGCGCTGCTCTTCGGCATCGGCGCGCACGGGCTTTCCGATCTGGCGCCACGGGCGCTCGGGCGTTTCGGGCATCACCGGAAGCCCGCGCGGCAGGCGGGCTTCCGGGCGCGGGCCACGCAGCGCCTGCTTGACCATGCGGTCCTCGAGCGAATGAAAGCTGATCACCACCATCCGCGCGCCCGGGTGCAGGCCCGCCGGGATCGTCTCGAGCCACTGCTCCAACTGCTCGAGCTCCCGGTTCACATGGATCCGCAGGGCCTGAAAGGTGCGTGTAGCCGGATGCTTGCCCGGCTCGCGGCCAGGGACTGCTCGGCGAACGATCTCGGCCAGCTGCGCGGTCCGTGTAATCGGGGCCTCGGCGCGCGCGGCAACGATCGCACGGGCGATGCGGCGGGAATGGCGCTCCTCGCCGTAGTGATAAATCACGTCGGCGATCTCGTCCTGCTCCGCGCGGGCCAGCCAGTCCGCCGCGCTCTCGCCCTGCGTGGGGTCCATGCGCATGTCCAGCGGGCCGTCGTGCTGGAAGCTGAAACCACGCTCGGGAGTGTCCAGTTGAGGGGAAGAGACCCCCAGATCCAGGAACACGCCATCCGGGGTGCGCTCGGGGAAGCGTCGGCGCAGGGTATCGGCCATTGCCGAGAACGGCCCCGGCTCGAAGGAGAAGCGTGGATCGTCCGCAAACGAAGAGGCGGCCGCAGCCGCCTCGGGGTCCCGGTCCATCGCCAGCAGGTTTCCGCCGGCGCCGAGGCGATCGAGAATCGCACGGCTGTGCCCGCCGCGCCCGAAGGTCCCATCCACATAGAACCCGTCAGCGCGCACGGCCAGTCCCTCCAGCACCGCGTCGCGCAGCACCGGGATATGAGCGACGGTTTCCATCATGGTCACAACGCAATGGACTCGAGCGCGTCATCATCCACGTCACCCCCCAGCGCCTGCTCGCAACGGGCATCCCAGGAATCGGCATCCCAGATCTCGAACTTGTTGCCCTGCCCCAGCAGCACCGCACGCTTGTCCAGGCTGGCGTACTGGCGCAGCGGCGTCGGCAGCAGGAGACGGCCGCTGCCATCCAGCTCGCACTCGGTCGCATGACCGACCAGGAGGCGCTGAAGGTTACGGACCTTCGGATTCATGTTGGGGCGGGACATCAGACTTTGCTCGATGCGCTCCCACTCGGGGAACGGATACAGGAGCAGGCAACGGTCGGGGTCAACGGTGATCACCAGCTGGCCGCCACAGGATGCCGCCAGCGCATCGCGATAGCGCGCGGGCATGGCCAAGCGACCCTTGGCATCCAGATTGAGCTGGCTTACGCCTCGAAACATGGCCGGTACCGGTTGCGGTGGTCACCCACCTTTTCCCACCATTCCCCACTTTTCGACACTATAGGTACGGCTATCGCCAGGAGTCAAGAAAATCGACCCGAAAAAATCAAAAATAAGCGTTGAATCACAGAGACTTAGCGAACGCATGCCCAGCGACGGCGCAGCCAAAAAATAAGACCCCAAAAGCCGCGCCTTGAGGGCAACACTTAAGAAACTACTTCACTATTTTTTGGCAAGAACCGCCGACACGGCGAGACACAGGCCCGCAGAGGGGGCCGCAAAGGTGGGAAAAAGTGGGAGCCGGCCGTAAGCCGGGTTCTGTCGTGGACAGTCATTCATCTGGGACGTCCGTCACCGGACGCCTCGAGCAGCCTACCCGGGTGCGATGCGGGCCACACCATGCACCCCTATTTGGCCTTGCTCCGGACGGGGTTTACCCTGCCACGGACTGTTACCAGCCGTGCGGTGCGCTCTTACCGCACCTTTTCACCCTTACCTGTGCCCGAAGGCCATCGGCGGTGTATTTTCTGCGGCACTTTCCGTCGGCTCGCGCCGCCCAGGCGTTACCTGGCGTCCTGCCCTGTGGAGCCCGGACTTTCCTCCGCATCCAGTGGATACAGCGACTGCCAGGCCAGCTCCCGCGCTCCTTTTACGCCCGCACCCGCGGGAACGCAAGCAATATCCCATCAACCCTCGTACTTCAGACGCAGGGCACGGGCATAGACACGGTTGCGCGGCACTCCGGTCGCATCGGCGACGACCCGCACCGCACGTTTCAACGGGAGCTCCCCCAGCAAGGCCACCAGCAGGCGTTCATGTTCGTCGGCCAGCGGGGCATCCTCGGACTCCGGGTCGGCCGCCTGCGGCGCCGGCGCGAGGATCAGGACGAATTCACCTCGCAGGCGATTGGCGTCGGCATCGAGCCAGGCCGGTAGCTCGCCAGCGAGCCCTCTGTAGTGTTCCTCGAACTGCTTGGTCAGCTCGCGCCCCAGGAACACGACCCGCTCCGGGGCCAGCCCGGCCAGGTCGTCGGCGGCAGCGCGCACACGATGCGAGGACTCGAACAGGATCGTCGTCACCGGCTGCGCCAGCAGGGCCGCCAGGCGGCGACGGCGGGCCCCACCGGAGTGTGGCAGGAAACCCTCAAAGCAGAAACGGTCGGATGGCAGACCAGCGACGGCAAGCGCGGCGAGCGGCGCGCTGGCGCCAGGCACCGCACGCACCGGCAGTCCTGCCTCGGTGGCCGCCCGTACCAGACGATACCCCGGATCGGAGACCAGCGGCGTACCGGCATCCGAGATCAACGCGAGATCGTCGCCCGCCTCCAGCGCAGACAACAACGAAGGGATCCGCTCGCGCTCGTTATGTTCGTGGAGACTCACCAGCGACGTCTGCACCCCCAGGTGCGCCAGCAACCCGGCGCTGTGTCGCGTATCCTCCGCGGCGATGCGCGACACTCGCGCCAGCACGTCACGGGCTCGGGGACTCAGATCGGCCAGATTGCCGATCGGCGTGGCAACCACCCATAACGTGCCGCAATTCGTTGACACAACCTGATGCGCTTTCAATACTGACTCCCCAATACGCCGAGCATCCCGCTATCGTGAACTTACACCTCTCTCCAGCCGCCGTACGGCGCTACCGGGGCCGCCTGGCCCTGAGCCTGCTCGCCGGTGCGATCCTCGCCGGCTGCGCAACCCCGCGTCCGGATCCCACCCCCGCCCCGGAACCGGAGGAGGAACGCCCCGAGATCGTCGACCTGCCAATGGAGCAGCGGGCGCCTGCCCTCCTTGACGAAGCCTGGGCCGATCCTCAGCCCGACAACGTGCGGGCCGCGATCGACGCAGTCCTGAGCCTGGACGACCCGGATGACGACCTGATCGACCGGGCCGACACACTCTGGGGCGATCTCGATGCCCAGCATCGCGAGCCGCTGGCCGACCGCGTGCGCGGCGGCCGCCTGGCGGCCGCACGCAGCGAGTGGGAGACAGCACGCGAACGGCTCGGCGCCGATGACCCGGACGACGAAACCCGCACGCCCGAGGTCTACCGCGAAGGTCTGGCCCTGCATGCCCGCCTACTGGAACACGAACGCGAATGGTATCAGGCGCTGGACGCCCGTTTGCGCCTGGACAGCATGCTCCTGCTGGAACCGGATGCCCAGACCGGGAATCAGGAGCGAATCTGGGGACTGCTGTCGGGCCTGCGCCCGGGACAGCGCGATCACCTGGCCGCCGGCGCGAATCCCGACGCAGAACCGTGGGTGCGACTCTTTGCAGGGTTGCGGGGCGTCAACTCGCAAGACGATGCACGGCGGGTGGCGGGCCAATGGCGGGAACGGTACCCGTCGCATCCGGCCAATAGCCTCCTCCCCGAGTTGGTCTCGAGCCATCCGCTCCAGAGCGAATCGCCGGAGACCATCCTGGTACTCCTGCCCCTCTCCGGGGATCTCGCCCAACTGGGTAACGCGATCCTCGATGGCATTACTCGAGCCTATTACTCCGAGACCGGTGGGCACGGGCGACTGGTGGTGCGCGATACGCGCGGAGACCCTGAGACGGCGGCCGACCTCTACCGCCGGGGTGTGGAGGATGGCGTGGACCGGATCATCGGGCCGCTGGATCGAGATGCGGTACGAGCGGTGGCCGCAAGCGAAGAGACACGGCCGACCCTGCTCCTCAACCGCACCCGGCTGGATGGCAACGGTGCCTTCGGTACGCTGGCGCTGAACCCGGAGGAGGATGCCTATGCCGTGGTAGACCGGGCGGTGCGGACCGGCTGGCGACATCCACTGGTCATCCTCCCCGAGGGCGAATTCGGGGATCGGGTGGCACAGGCCTACCAAGATGCGCTCTCCGACTACGGGCTACGCCCGCGCGACATCGTGCGCCTGCGCCCGGACGCCGAGGACATCAACGAGCGCGTAGGCAATGCGCTGGGTATCGAGCAGAGCGAGGCACGCATTCGCGATGTCGCGCGCCGCACCGGACTGAGCCTCGAGGGAGATCCCCAAGTACGGGGAGATGCCGACCATCTGTTCGTGACCGGGACATCACGGCAGATGCGCCAGCTTGTGCCGCATCTGCATTTCCACGGCGCACGACAGCTGCCGATCATGGCGACCCCGCACATCTATGCCGGGCAGCCGAACACCAATCGCGACCGCGACCTCAACGGCATCGTCTTCCCCGACGTCCCCCATCTGTTCGCGACCATCGAACCGCTGAACGGCGAGGCGGCGGAGAACACAACCGATGAACTTCCGCGGTTCACTGCACTCGGCATGGATGCCTTGCGCCTGAGCCTGCACGATCGGGCGGTGCGCGCGGCGGCCCACCACCAGATCGTCGGGGGGGCCGGCACCTGGTCGCTCAACCCGGTGAGCGGCGACTGGATACGGGAACCGGCATGGGCGCGATTCGAGGGCGGTGCGCCACGCCAGCTGGGATCCGCCAACGAAGGCAACTGACCAATGTTCCGCCCCGGCACCGCCGGCCAAGCCGCCGAGGACCGAGCGGCACACTACCTGACCGGGCAGGGTCTCATGCTTGTGGCGCGAAACGTCCGGCGCCCCTGGGGCGAGCTGGACCTGGTGGCGCGCGAGGGTGACACACTGGTCCTGGTCGAGGTACGCAAGCGCAGCCATCGTGGCTTTGGTGGCGGCGCCGAGAGCATCGACGCCGGCAAACGCAGACGCCTGCTGCGCGCCGCCGAGGGCTATCTGCAGGAGACCCGCTGGCAAGGCCCCGTGCGCTTCGACGTGGTCCTGCTGGACGGCGAAAACACCATCGAGTGGCTGCCCGACGCCATTCAGGGGGACCCGGCATGACGCCACTGGCGCGCGAGATCGAGCAACTACTGCCCGCCGAGGACCGCCTGCTGGACCCGGCCGACTGCTGGTCCTACGGGGCCGACAACTCGAAGCTCCACGCCGCACCGGATGCGGTGGCCTTCGCCCGCGATGCCGAGACGGTGCGCGAGGTGGTTCGGCTGTGCCGGCGGCTGGGCGCACCCCTGACCTGCCGCGGGCGCGGCACCGGCACCACCGGGGCCGCGGTACCCGATCACGGCGGACTGGTCCTGTCGTTCGAGCGCATGAACCGCATCCTGGAGATCGACCCGGCGAACCGCTGGCTGGTGGCGGAGCCGGGGGTCACCAATAGCGAAGTGCAGGCCGCGGCGGGCGCACACGGTTTTTTCTGGCCACCCGACCCCACGAGCAGTGCCTACTGCACGCTCGGCGGCAATCTTGCCTACAACTCGGCGGGGCCGCATGCAGTGAAGTACGGCACCCCCCGCGACAACACCCTGGGGCTGGCGGGGGTCGCCGGCACGGGCGAGTCCTTCCGCACGGGCGTGCACACGACCAAGGGCGTCGTCGGCTATGACCTCACGCGGCTGCTGATCGGCTCCGAAGGGACGCTCGCCGTCATTACTGAAGCCACGCTCCGCCTCACGCCGCGACCCGAGGCGACCCGGCTGATCCAGGCCGTGTATCGCAGCGTCGGTGACGCGGCAGCCGCGGTTTCCCGGCTGATGGCGCGCACGGAGGTTCCATCGGCCCTGGAGTTCATGGACCACTCGGCGATTGCGATGATCCGCGACTATGCACCAGACAGCCCCCTGCCCGACGACGCCGGGGCCATCCTCATGATCGAGACAGATGGCACCGAGGCCGGGATCGACGCGACGACCCGCGGCATCCGGAATGTGGCAGACGGCACGGGCTGTCTACAGACGCTCAGCGCGGACACCCCGGAAGAGGCCCAGGCCCTGTGGGCCGTACGCAAGGCGCTCTCCCCGGCGCTGCGCACCGTCGCGCCCAAGAAAATCAACGAGGATGTGGTCGTGCCCGTCTCCCGCATCCCCGAGCTGATTGCGGGGCTGGACCAACTCGGGGAGACGCACGCGATCAAGATCGTGAACTTTGGTCACGCCGGCAACGGCAACATCCACGTGAACCTGCTGGTGAACCCGGACGACCCGCGGGAACTGGCCGCCGCCGAGCGCTGCCTGGACGAGGTCTTCACGCTGGTGCTGGGGCTTGGGGGCACGCTGTCCGGGGAGCACGGGATCGGACTGGTGAAGCGCGCATTCATGGGCCGAGAGATCGATCCCGTGGCGCTGAACCTGATGGCCGGGATCAAGCAGAGCTTCGATCCCGACAACATCCTGAACCCCGGCAAGGCGCCGGGGCCCGACATCACAAATACTACTTGACGACCTTCAGGGCAGGGCCCTTGCGCTTGGCGCCCGACTTGTCCCCGTCCTGATCCGAACCCGAGGGACCGGAGTCGTCCGGCCCATCGCCGCCCGGGCCATCCTCCGGCCCCGGACCCGGCTCGCTGCCGAACATCATGCCCTGCCCGTTCTCGCGCGCGTAAACGGCCAGCACTGCCTGCGTGGGCACGTAGACATCCATCGGGTTCCCGGCAAAGCGGGCGGAGAATGCCACGGCCTCGTCTCCGATATTCAGGGCCTGAACGGCCGAAGGGCCAATATTGAGCGTGATCTTGCCCTGTTCGACAAAGGCATCGGGCACCAGCGTACCCTCCACCGTGGCGTCGACCAGGATGTGCGGCGTAAAGCCGTTATCCGTGATCCACTCCCACAGGGCCCGGAGCAGATAGGGACGCGAAGAGGTCACAGCCTCAGCTCGCGCTCGGCCTCGGTGAGACTAATCTGGAAGGATTCGCGCTTGCACACGCGATCCGCGTATTCCTGAATTGCGGTCGGAAGCGAATCGAGATCGATTCCCAGGGCCGGCAGACGCCACATGACCGGGGCGATCGCGCAGTCGACGATGCTGAACTCGTCACTCAGGAAGTACGGTTTCAGCTCGAAGATCTCGGCCGAATTCAGCAGGCTCTCGCGCAGGATCTTGCGCGCCTTGGTCAGGCCCCCACCGGAGGCCTTCTTCACCGCATCGAGCCCCTCGTACCAGTCGCGTTCGACGCGATAGAGCGCCAGACGCGCGGCCGCGCGGGAGACCGGATCCACCGGCATCAGCGGTGGATGCGGGAAACGCTCGTCCAGGTATTCGGTGATCACGTGGGTCCCATACAGCGCCAGATCCCGATCCACCAGGGTCGGCACCTCGTTGTAGGGGTTGAGATCCGAGAGATCCTCGGGAAGCTCGTCCGGCCCGAGGTTGACGACATCCACCGCGATGTCCTTCTCGGCGAGGATAATGCGCACGCGATGGCAGCGCACGCAGTCGTGAGCGGAAAACAGAGTCATTACGGAACGACGATTGGCGACCAGCGCCATGGCTTTCTCCCTAGGGAAACACTGATTGATGTACACGCTCGCGCTCGAGTCGCTTTTGCGTGCGAACAAGGCGCGGTGACTGCCGTGCAGTCATTCTGCACAAAGGAGGCGCAACGCCGTTCCCACGCAAAAGCGGCCGAGCCCCTTGGGGTTGGTACCCCAGGTTCCCCGATCCTGCGTTGCGGCACTTGCCGGTAGAACCACTACCGGCTGCGCACCGCGCCTTGTCTCGGAAAACCTGGAGTACCAACGCGAGTGTGTACATTAATCAGCGTTTCCCTTACCCGATCCAACGGCTTCCCGCGCCGGGCAGACGGTCAATAACACCGGCGGGCACTCATCCGTAA
This sequence comes from Thioalkalivibrio sp. ALD1, assembly GCF_000381245.1. Classification (NCBI taxonomy): domain Bacteria; kingdom Pseudomonadati; phylum Pseudomonadota; class Gammaproteobacteria; order Chromatiales; family Ectothiorhodospiraceae; genus Thioalkalivibrio; species Thioalkalivibrio sp. ALD1. The sequence goes on from NZ_KB906247.1 coordinate 39,255, forward strand.
GTGCCCGCCGGCGACGGTTCAGGCCGCCTAGTGTACGTCTTTCCAGTACTCCTTTTTCAAGAAGTAGGCCAACAAGGTAAACACGGCCAGGAAGATCAGGACGTACAGTCCGATACGCTGACGGTCGAGCTGCATCGGCTCACCCATGTACGAGAGGTAGGTGACGATGTCTCGCACCGCGCGATCGTACTCGCTCGGAGTCATGGAACCATTGCGCACCAGTTCGAGACGTTCATTGCCATCATCGTCCTCGACCAGCGCCTGCCAGCCCTGCAGCTCCCACAGCACGTGCGGCATACCGACGTTGCTGAACACCTTGTTATTGGCGCCCAGCGGACGGTCTTCATCGATGTAGAAACTCTTGAGGAAGGTATAGACCCAGTCCTCGCCATGAATCCGGGTCGACAGCGTCAGATCCGGAGGGGTCACGCCGAACGCCTCGTCGGCGTATTCCTTGGTCATGGCGTTGGTCATCAACGAGCCCGGATTCACCAGCTCGCCGTCGCGATCGGTAACGAAGATGAAATTCTGCTCCACCTGCTCCTCAGTCAGGCCGATGTCCCGACCCACGCGGTTGTAGCGCATGTACTGGGTGGAATGGCAGGCCATGCAGTAGTTCATGTACAGCCGGGCGCCCCGCTGAAGCGACGCCTGGTTGGTTACATCCACATTGGCCTTTTGCAGGTCACCGGAACCACCGGCGGCCATGGCCGCCGGGGTTGCGAGCAGGGCCGCGAGGGCCACGAATGTCGTTGCGATAAACGTTTTCATTACGAAGTCACCCTTTCCGGAACGGCGCGGTCACGACCCAGACCCCGGGCAAACACCGGAGCCACCATGCAGACAAACAGGTGCACGGTCGGGATCAGCCAGGACCACATAATCATGCTGGCGTCACTCGGATCGAAACGCAGGATGTCGTAGATCGTGTAGATACCCACAACCACCGCAAACGCGACCAGGCTGAACACCGCGGAACGCTCCTTGCTGAGGAACCACAGCAGGAAGAAGAACGCGAAGTACACGATGGACCAGCGGAAGCTCATCTCGCTGACCATCGTGGTTGCCTGCTGCAGACCCAACCAGCCGAGGATCACGAACGCGACCACGAACGCCGCCAGGTTGAACTTGGCCGCGAACGAGCGATAGCGCATCGACAGAACCGGGTTGCGGTCCAGCCATGGGATAAAGAACAGCATCACCACGGCCAGGCCCATGGCCACCACCCCGAGGAACGGATCCGGCACGGAACGCAGCACCGAGTACATCGAGGTGAAGTACCAAACCGGCGGAATCAGTTCGGGGGTCACCAACGGATCGGCCGGGATCATGTTGTCCGGCTTCAGGAACAAGCCACCGCCCATCGGGAAGAAGAACATGATCACCGCGAACACCATCAGGAAGACGCCGACGCCGACGATGTCCTTCACGGTGTAGTACGGGTGGAACGGGATGCCGTCCTTCGGGATGCCGTTCTCGTCCTTGTTCTTCTTGATTTCGACGCCGTCGGGGTTGTTCGAACCCACTTCGTGCAGCGCGATGATGTGCGCGGCCACCAGCAGGATCAGCACCAGCGGCAGGGCAATCACGTGCAGCGCGAAGAAGCGCGTCAGCGTGGCATCGGACAGCAGGAAGTCACCACGAATCCAGGTCACCAGATCCGGTCCGATGTACGGGATTGTCTGGAACAGGTTCACGATCACCTGCGCGCCCCAGTAGGACATCTGACCCCACGGCAGCAGGTAGCCGGCAAAGGCCTCGGCCATCAGCACCAGATAGATCAGCACACCGAAGATCCAGATCAGCTCGCGTGGCTTCTTGTAGGAGCCGTACAGCAGCGCGCGGAACATGTGCAGATAGACGACCACGAAGAACATCGAGGCGCCGGTGGAGTGCATGTAGCGAATCAGCCAGCCCCACTCCACGTCACGCATGATGTACTCGACCGACGCGAACGCAAGATCCGCATCGGGCTTGTAGAACATGGTCAGGAAGATGCCGGAGACGATCTGGATGACCAGCACCAGCAGGGCAAGGGAGCCGAAGAAGTACCAGAAGTTGAAGTTCTTCGGTGCGTAATACTGAGCCAGATGCTCATTCCACATCTGCGAGAGCGGGAACCGGGCATCGATCCAGCCCAGCAGACCGCCCTGCCACTTCTCAGCGGGGTTACCGGCCATTAGACAGTCCCTCCGTCTTCGTCTTCACCCACAAGCAGCAGGTCATCCGTGATGTAGTGGTGGGGCGGCACCTCGAGGTTGTCGACCGCCGGCATGTTGCGGTAGACGCGACCGGCCATGTCGAAGCGCGAACCGTGGCAGCCGCACAGCCAGCCGCCCTGCCAGTCGGAACCCATATCGGGATGACCGATTTCCGGGCGGAACGTGGGCGAGCACCCGAGGTGGGTGCAGATCCCGATCAGCACCAGGATTTCCGGCTTGATCGAGCGATGCTCATTCTGCGCGTATTCCGGTTGCTGGGCTTCGTTTTCGGAGTCCGGATCGCGCAGGCGATCAGTCACCTTGGACAAACCTTCCAGCATCTCGTCAGTCCGCCGCACGATCCAGATCGGCTGACCGCGCCATTCGATGCTGACGCGCTGACCGGGCTCGACCTCGGACACGTCGAACTCGACCGGAGCTCCTGCCGCCTGAGCGCGAGCGCTGGGCTGCAAGGACGCCAGGAACGGAGTCGCCACCGCCACGACCCCGGCTCCGCCTACGACGGATGTCGCGGCGACGAGGAACCGGCGACGGCCTCGATTTACGCCTTGGTTTGCCATGTTTGTCTCTCCAAACAACGTGTTGAAATCGTGTTCCGGCAACCGCACTGCGCTGGCACGGGGGCACGCAAGGCCCCGCGGAACGGACCGCCCGTAGGCGGTCAGTAAAATCCGATAGAATTCCCGAACACGCTAATAAGGTCAAGTAGGTGAACGCCTTAAGACAGGGCGCACAGGCCCGTCAATAGCGGCTGGAAGACCATAAGTAACTCATAATAAAGGCAGCATTTCGATGCTCACGGTGTGCGTAAAATGTCCCGTCAATGTGCGCACGCCGAAGCCCCGGTTCAGGCGGGGTTGTCGATGTCGATAAACCGGTGCTCCAGACCGAAACGCTGCGCGCACCACTCTCCCAGGGCGGGCGCCCCGTACCGCTCGGTCGCATGATGCCCGGCGGCAAAGTAGTGCACACCCGTTTCACGCGCCTCGTGGGTAGTCTGCTCGGAGATCTCGCCACTGATATAGGCGTCCACGCCCTGCGCCGCCGCCCCCATCAGCAATGACTGCGCCCCACCGGTACACCAGGCGACCCGCCGGATCGGCCGCTCGCCACCCGGCACCCACAGGCACTCACGCTCGAGTACAGCCGAGATGTGGTCGCGCAAATCCGCACCCGACACCTCGGCGGCGGGCCGCCCGTACTGGCCCACGCCGTCCTCGCGCAGCACTCCCTCGATCGCAAAGCCGAGACGATTGGCCAGCTGCGTGTTGTTGCCCAGCTCCGGGTGCGCGTCCAGCGGCAGGTGGTAGGCCACCAGGTTGATATCGTGCTCCAGTAGCCGGCGCAGGCGTTCGCGCTTCATGCCGGTCACCACCTCCGGTTCGCCCTTCCAGAAATAGCCGTGGTGCACCAGGATCGTGTCAGCCCCGTCCTCGATCGCGGCGTCGATCAGTGGCAGCGATGCCGTGACCCCGCTGACGATGCGGCGCACCTCCGATCGCCCCTCCACCTGCAGCCCGTTTGGGCAGTAGTCGCGAAAGCGCTCCGGCTGGAGCTCCTCGTTCAGGGCCTGCATCAATACATCACGTTCGATCACGACGGGTTCTCCGGCTAAACCGGGATCGGCGGCTGTGCAGCCCATCCCATTTCGGTATATTCGCTATATGGTGAATTTCTCGCGTTTCCTGCTGCAAGCCGCCCTGACCGGCGTCGCGATCGCCGTGGTCGTGGCCGTGTTCTTTCCGCACGTCCTGGATCGCGATCGTAGCGACCGGGCGGAATTGCAGGTCGCCGACCCCTTCTCCACGTCGGTCAATCAGGATGCCGCCGTCAGCTATGCCGACGGCGTCGAGCGGGCCGCGCCCGCTGTGGTCAACATCATGACCTCGCGCGTGCTCGACACCCCCGGCGTCCTCGACCTGCACGAATTCTTTGGCCAGCCCATGCCGCCGGGCGACACCGAACAGGCCAGCCTGGGCTCCGGCGTGATCATGACCGATCGGGGCCATATCCTGACCAATCACCACGTGATCGAGGAAGCCGACGCAATCGCCGTCGTCCTGCCCAATGGCGATTCCCACCCGGCCGAAATCATCGGCATCGACCCCGATACCGACCTCGCCGTCCTGCGCATCCGCACCGACGGCGTGGCGGTGGCCACGGTCGGCCACTCCCGCGAACTGCGCGTCGGCGACGTCGTGCTCGCGATCGGCAACCCCTTCGGGGTCGGGCAGACCGTGACCCAGGGGATCGTCTCCGCCACTGGGCGCAACCAGCTCGGGATCAACACCTTCGAGGACTTTATCCAGACCGACGCAGCGATCAACCCCGGCAACTCCGGTGGCGCCCTCATCAACGCCAAAGGTGAGGTCATCGGCATCAATACGGCCATATTCTCGCGCTCGGGCGGCTCCCACGGCATCGGCTTCGCAATCCCCGTTGACCTCGCCCGCGAGGTCATGACCGAGATCATCGAACAAGGCTATGTCGCCCGCGGCTGGCTGGGCATCGAGGTCCAGGCGATGAACCGCGAGTTGGCCGACTCTTTCGGGCTGGATGCCCCGCGCGGAGTGCTGGTCGCCGGCATCCTGCGCGACGGCCCGGCCCAGGACGCCGGCATCGAGATCGGCGACGTGATCACCCACCTCAATGGCGACACGGTCAACAGCCCGCGCGAGGCTCTGAACATCATCGCCCGTACCGATCCGGGCTCCGATCTGTCAATCAAGCTCCTGCGCGAGGGTGAGGAGGTCGAACTCGAGGCCACTGTCGCCCAGCGCCCGATCTGATACCCAATGGCACCTCCCGGATGTCCGGGAGGTGCCCCTTTCTCTACCCGTTGGCCGGGGAACTGACCATGGTCAGTACGGCCGTGACCAGCAGCACCAGCCCCACCAGCCCGATCTCCAGCGCAATACTGCGCCGGAGGCGCTGCGAGGCCCGAGGCTCGCCCCGCTCGAAAGCCGGCACCAGGCGCCACTTGTTGGACGCCGCCAGCAGCAGGAGCAGCGCGACGATCAGTACCTTGCCGATCAGGAACTGCCCGTAGCCGGTCGTGAGCAGTGGTGTGACGCCACCGAGCAGCAGCGCAGCCAGGACAACACCCGCGAGCACCAGCAGGCCGACACCGAACACCGCCACCCGACCGAAACGATCCAGGATACGTACGGCATCCATTCCGCCAGGTGGGTGCCCCGCCAGGCGATACAGCGGCCACAGCGAGCCGATCCAGAACGCGGCTGCCAGCAGGTGGACCACCAGCAGGCTGCCCAGCAGCCATCGGGGTTCGTCGACCGTATGCCCGACCTGCACGAAGGCCAGCATGACCAGCAACACGCCTCCAAGACTCAGGCCATGCCCAAGGCCCGGAAGGCGTCGGGCATCCAGCAGGATCGCCTGCACCAGCAGCAAACCGCTCACGGCGAGGATAAGCTGGGTCCCCTGAGCGCCCTCGAACACCATCCCGAGCAGCGCCGGGTCGAAGGCGGCCGCACCATTGCCACCGCCGAGATACCCGGCTTGCAGTGGCCACTCGATCAGGGCCAGCACGATCGCGACCCAGGCCGCGATCGCCCCCGTGCGGCTGGCCGCCCGACGTTCCGGATCGGGCAGATCCGGAAACGCCAGGCGAAACAACACCGCTCCGGCCGCCAGCAAGGCACCGGCATAGAAGCCGGCCGCCACCAGGATCATGGCGACCGTCCAGGCATCCACACCGGCAAGCGCAGACAGCCAGGCCACGGCTCAGTCCTCTACCGTAAAGCGGAAGGTCCCGGACATCATGTGGCCGTCGCGAGCCAGGCCGCGCCAGCGCACCTCGTAATTGCCGGGCTCCATCGTGCCGGCCGGTTGCACATGGTATTCCTCGGTCGGGTCACTGCCCGGCTTGTTTTCCAGAGACACGCGGCCCTGCGGGCCAATCACATCGAACTGGGTAATGCGCATCGCGCCATCGAAGTGAATCCCGATCTCCTCCGGGGTGCCCTGCACTGTAGAGCCATCCTCCGGGACCTGCCCCATCTCGCCTTCGTGGGCCAGCAGGGGAGAGGCAAAAGCGAGTAGCAGGGCTGCAAGAGCCGAACGCAGGGTATTGCGGGTACGAATCGTCATCATGATGAGTTTCCTCTTTATACAAGTGCAGTTGTGTCGTGTCAGAGTCCACCGACCGCGGGCCACCGGGGCCACCTTGTGTCAGTCCCGGAGCCCGTGCCGGTGGAAGCTCAGTGGTTGTGGCCTCCGTGGCCGTTGTGTCCTCCATGTCCCCCATGACCTCCATGCCCACCGTGGGCATCACGGCTGGGGGTCGGGAGCCCATCGGAATCCGCATCCGCGACCTTGCCGCGACGGACCGGATTGCCGAAATCGGGGTCACTGCTCACTCTCCAGGCGACCTCACCTTCCGGGTGCCAGTACCAGCCCGGATCGCTGAAGTCCCCAGGCTCCTGGTCGTCACGCACCTTGACCAGTGTGAACATGCCGCCCATACCGATGTTGCCGAACGGTCCATGTCCCATACCCATCGGCAGGGTGTTCTCGGGACCGCGCATGTGGCCGCCATCGGTATGGTCCTGGTGGTCCGCCATACCGTGTTCACCCATCGCCATGTAGCCGGGCAGCAGGGAGCGGATCTCCTCCTCGAGGCCGGACTGGTCCACACCCAGGGTGTTGGCGATGCCGTGCCCCATCGGGTTCATCGTGTGGTGGGTCATGTGGCAGTGGAACGCCCAATCACCGGGTGGTGCGATGAACTCGATATCCCGGGTCTGGCCCACCGCCACGATCTCGGTGGTCTCCTTGCGCCACTGCTCGCGCGGCCAGCGCCCGCCATCGGAGCCGGTCACCTCGAAGGACACCCCGTGCACGTGCATCGGGTGGTTCCACATCGAGAGGTTGCCCATGCGGATGCGCACCCGCTCGCCGGTCTTCGCCACCAGCGAGTCGATGGCCGGGAACACCTTGGAGTTCATCGACCACAGGTCGAAGTCGACCATGATCGACGGATCGGGCGTGCGGGTACCGGGATGCAGCGCCCAGTTGTGCAGCAGGATCGCGTAGTCGCGGTCCACCGGCTCGATCTCGCCGTCCTTCGGGTGGATGATGAACATCCCCATCATCCCCATCGCCATCTGCACCATCTCGTCGGCATGCGGGTGGTACATGTGCGTGCCGTGCTGGTTCAGTTCGAACTCGTAGACGAAGGTCTCCCCCGGGTGGATCGGCGGCTGGGTCACACCCTTCACACCGTCCATGCCGGAAGGCAGATGGATGCCGTGCCAGTGCACCGAGGTGTATTCCGGCAGGCGATTGGTCACGTAGATACGGACCTTGTCGCCCTCCACCGCCTCGATGGTCGGCCCCGGGGTGGTGCCGTTGTAGCCCCAGCACTTGGCCACCGAACCGGGCGCGAACTCGTGCTCGATCTCCTCGGCGACCAGGTGGAACTCCTTCACGCCGTTGTTCATCTCGTACGGCAGGGTCCAGCCGTTCGGCGTGTGCACCGGCATGTAGCCCTGTTCGGTGCGTTCGCCGGGCGTGGCATCGCCCTCGTTGTGGTGCTCGTGACCCGTTTCGGCCATTACCCGGGTCAGGGTGGTTGCCGGCAGCATTGCCGCGCCGGCGGCCAGCAGGAAATTACGCCGTTTCATCAGTGATGCCCTCCGTGACCGTCGTCGCCGTGGTCACCGTGATCGCCATGGTCATGATCCTCGTGATCTCCGTGATCTCCGTGATCTCCGTGATCTCCGTGATCTCCGTGATC
>NZ_KB906247.1:47339-115789 GCF_000381245.1 Thioalkalivibrio sp. ALD1
CCGTGGTCACCGTGGTCACCGTGGTCACCGTGGTCATGATGGTCGTGATCCATCTCGGACGGGTCATGCTCGAGCGCGTCGGTTTCGAGATAGCCCTCGTCACCCGGCGCCCCGCCCGGCAGCTCGCCGGCCACCGTAAAGGCCAGATCCACCCGGGCCCGCCAGTAGTCACCCAGCGCGGCCACGGCTCGCTGCCAGTCGGCCAGCTCTTCCTGCTTGGTCACCAGCAGGTCGAAGACATCGTCGAACATGAAGTTGACGCGTTCCTGCATGCGCTCCAGCTCGATTTCGCGGGCCGGGAGCAGTTCGTAGCGCTTGGTGCTGAACTTGTCCCGGTTATGGGCCAGCCGGACGAAGTGCTGGTGGACATCGGCGGTCACCGCCTGTTCCAGTTTGGCCTTCCGGGCCTCGCCGTCCTCCAGCCGCGCCTCGGCCCGGGCGATGCCGGCCTGGTTCTGGTTGAAGATCGGCAGGGTGAAGGAGATGCCACCACCCCAAAGGCGGGTGCCATCGGTCTCGCGCTCGAACTCGATACCGGGCTCGATGTCACCCAGCCACCGATAGCGCCGCACCAGGGCCACGCCCTCGGTGAGCCCCTCCAGGGCGTGATCCAGGGCCCGCAGGTCCAGCCGCTGTTCCAGGGCCTGTTCGACCAGGGCGTCGCGGTCATCCACAGCGGCCAGCGGCAGCGGCAGCTTGCCGGGAACCTCCCAGTCATCGACCTCGCCGGGCAGCCCCATCAGGTGGGCCAGTCGCAGACGTGTCTCGCGTTCACGCTGACGCGCATCCTCGAGCTTCAGTCGGGCCTCTGCCGCGCGGATGCGCAGCTGTGCCCGCTTCAGGTCGGTGATATTGCCGGCGTCATAAAAGCGCTCGCCCAGCAGCGAACCGAGATCCGCTGCACGGGTCTCCAGTGCCTGCACCTGAGCCCGCTGGCGCGCAGCCACCGCGTCATACCAGGCACGTTCAGTGTCCGAGGCCAGGGCCACCATCCCCTCGGCCAACTGCAGACGGGTGGACTCCCAGTGGGATTCGGCTATGTCCTGTCGCGCACTGCGCATCAGCAGGCCGGAAATGCCCCAGGCCAGGCCAACCCCGACTTCGTTGCCGCCACCGCCCTCGGGGCGCATCACCGACAGTGACAGGGTGGGATTGGAAAACTGGGAGGCCTCGACCACGTCGGCGGCGGTAAGATCCAGTTTGGCGTAGGCCTGCTGCATGCGCGGGTTGCGCCACAGGGCCTGATGAATGGCCTCTTCGAGCGTCAGCTCGCCGGAGGGTCGGGGCATCTCCGACTCGGGCAGGTCGATCCCCTGTACCGAGATGTCCTCCGCCAGCTCGGAGCGGTCCAGCTCGGGCGCGGTGACCGCGCAACCGGCGAGGAACAGCACCGATACAACGGGGAGCAGCAATCGGGTTGCTCTCATCGTGAAAATCTCCTTGATCGGACTTCGACTCCGCATCCCGCGCGAACGCGCGACACGGCCTTGCCATCCGCCAAACCCGGGTGGAACCGGACGTGCGGACAGCCCCGGCGCTCGGGCCGGTACAGTCAGATCAGGAGAGGATCGGGGGTCGGTATAACGCGGCCGCGGGCGGACCGCTCTGGAAGGAATACAGGCTCAGGGCCTGCGTGACCGGGGCCAGCAGATGCATGCCGGTGATGGACGGCATGCCCTGGCAGTGGCTACAGGCCGAGCAACTCGCCATACAGGCGGCGTCCACGCAATCCACGTGCACGATCACCCCGCTGGCGTCAGAGGAATCCGAAGTCTCGTGGGCGTGGTCGCCGCCATATCGGGTATCGGCATGATCGTCATGCGCATGGTGATCATGGTCGTCGCCGTGCGCATGATCATGTGAGTGGTCATGGGCCGCGTGTTCCGCAGGCTTGTCGCCCTTCGATTGGGCCCCGTGCATCGCATGCTCGGCGTGACCGCCTTCCACGCTCGCGACGGCCGCGAGCGCCGGCAGGCCGGCAATCGCCAGCACCAGCATCCAACACAGCAGTCGATGGAAGACCCTTTTCACGTCGGCCAAATCTCGTTTGGGGGCATCTTGGCCCAGCAATCGGCGGTCAACATACCACACCCCACACCCTTGGGCGCCATCCCTGCAGGAGGCCAGCCCTCTGGCCGATTACGACCCGACCAGCACCCCATCGGCCAGAGGGCTGGCCTCCTACGCGAGCGCGCGCTCGATCACGTCGCGCAGGTCGCGTGACAGTTCGAGCGCGGCGAGGCGCTCGAGTTCCGCCCGCATCTGTTCGCCGCGGGCGCTGTCCACCTTTTGCCAGCGGGTCAGCGGCTGGGCCAGGCGGGCGGCTGTCTGCGGGTTCATCGCGTCCAGCTTCTCGACGAAGCCGCCCATACGGCGGTAGCCCGCGCCGTCCTCCTGGTGGAAGTGGCGTTCGTTGCGCGCCATGAACGGCCCGAGCACCGCACGCACCCGGTTCGGGTTGGTCCAGCGAAAGCCTGGATGCTCCAGCAGCGCCTCCAGGCGCTCGAAGCCGCCCGGGACCTGACTGCCAGCCTGCAGGCCGAAGTACTTGTCCAGCACCAGCGGGTCGTCCCGGTAGCGCTGCTCGAAGTCCGTCAGCAGCACCTCGCGGGCCTCGTGATCGAGCTCGTTCACCGCGTTCAGCGCGCCCATGCGCATGGTCATGCTGCGCGCCTTCTGGTACTGCGCCAGGGCCTCGGGCACCGCGGCCTGGTCGCCAGCGGCCACACGCAGCGCCAGCAGGCGGTTGCGTAGCTGGCGTAGACCCATTGCCTCGGCGGTGAAGGCGCCGTTGTCGACGTCGTCCAGCTTCGGCTGGATCTGCTGCATCGCACCCGCCAGCGGGGCATAGAGACGCTTCTCCAGGTCGTCGCGCTCCATGCGCAGCCGCACCGGGTCGACGCGCTCGAACAGCTCGGCCAGCTCGCGCGTGGGCGGCAGCTGCAGGATGGTCGCCAGCAGCACCGGCTCGATCGCCGGGTCCTCGATCAGGGCATGCAGGGCGCGCTCAGTGGCAGCCTCCAGCGCGGAGTCGGCAGCGTCATGTTCGATACGGGCGCGGATCGCGCGGCGGAACAGGGTCTGCGCGGCCTCCCAGCGGGAGAAGGCATCGTCGTCATGCGCGAGCAGGTGGGCCAGTTCATCCACGCCCTGGTTAGCGTTCAGGATCACCGGCGCTGAGAAGCCGCGCAGCCAGGAGATCGCGACCGGCTCGGCGGACAGATTCTCAAAGCAGAAGGTGTGCTCGGCGGCATCCAGCTCCAGCACCCATTCGTCGCACTCGGCGGCGTCGCCCTCGCGGAGGGCCTGGATCCGCCGCCCCTGGGCATCGAGAAAGGCCATGCGCACCGGGATCACGAGCGGATCCTTGTGGTCCTGCCCGGGCGTTGGCGGGGTCTCCTGCGCGAGCGTGATGCGGGCCGGGCCACCGGGGCCGTCAAAGGCGGTACTCGCAGTCACGTGCGGGGTGCCCGCCTGGGTGTACCAGCGCTTGAAGCGGGAGAGATCGCGCCCGCTGGCCTCGGCCATTACCGCGACAAAGTCGTCCGTCGTCACGGCCTGGCCGTCGAAGCGCTCGAAGTAGAGATCCAGCCCCCGGCGGAAGGTCTCGCGACCGATCAGGGTGCGCAGCATGCGGATCAGCTCCGCGCCCTTCTCGTACACCGTCAGCGTGTAGAAGTTGTTGATCTCGGCATAGTGATCCGGGCGCACCGGGTGCGCGAGCGGCCCCGCGTCCTCCGGGAACTGGAAGGCGCGCAGCATGGCGACATCGTCGATGCGCTTGACGCCGAACAGGGTGCAGTCGGTAGTGAACTCCTGGTCGCGGAAGACCGTGAGCCCTTCCTTGAGTGACAGCTGGAACCAGTCGCGACAGGTCACGCGGTTGCCGGACCAGTTGTGGAAATACTCGTGGGCGATCACCGACTCGATGGCGACAAAGTCGCTGTCGGTGGCGGTGTCGGGGCTGGCCAGCACGTACTTGGCGTTGAACAGGTTCAGCCCCTTGTTCTCCATCGCCCCCATGTTGAAGTCGTCCACCGCGACGATCATGTACACGTCCAGATCGTATTCGCGGCCGAAGGCCTCCTCGTCATAGCGCATCGCGCGCTTCAGCGAGGCCAGCGCGTGGTCGCAGCGATCCGCGTTGTGCGCCTCCACAAACAGCTCCAGCGCGACCTCGCGCCCGGATATTGTGGTGAAGGTATCGCGCTGGCAGGCCAGATCTCCGGCAACCAGCGCAAACAGGTACGACGGCTTGGGGAACGGATCCTCCCACACCGCATAGTGGCGCCCGCCATCCAGCTCGCCGGCCTCCACGCGATTGCCATTGGCCAGCAGCACCGGGTACTGCGCCCGGTCCGCCTCCAGCCGCACGCGATAGGTGGTCAGCACATCCGGGCGGTCGGGGAAGAAGGTGATGCGGCGAAAGCCCTCCGGCTCGCACTGCGTGCACAGATTGCCGCTGGAGGCATACAGGCCTTCCAGCGCGGTGTTCTGCTCCGGGTGGCAGCGACTGACGATCTCCAGCCGCGCCAACTCCGGCAGGCCGTGCAGCAGCAGGCCCTCGTCGTCCTGCTCTAGCATGCCCTCGCCCGGCTCCGCGCCATCCACGGCCAGCGACACCAGCTCCACGCCATCGCCGTAGAGCCGCAGCGCCCCGTTCGGCTCCGCCGCCTGCAGATTGCGCCGCACCGCCATGCGCGTGGTCACCTCGGTGGTCGCCGCCGCCAGGTCAAAGTCCAGCTCCAGGCTCTCCACCACAAACGCCGGCGGCTGGTAATCGCTCAGATAAACCGCCTGGGGACTCGCATCACGCATTCCGAACTCCAAATCAAAGGCACTGCAAAAGGTTTAACACGCTGCCGCGGTGCCGACGTCAAACCCGGACCATGGCCCTGTCATTGCCACCGCAGCTCCGGCCCCTCGCCGTGATGACGGCCCGGGAACTGGCACCACACCAACAATCCGTTAGCATACCGCGCATGGAATGGATCGATATCTGCTTCAACCTCACCCACGAATCCTTCAACAAGGAACGCGCCGAGGTCCTCGAGCGCGCCCGCGAGGCCGGCGTCTCCTGGATGCTGATCACCGGCGCCGACGCCCACCAGAGCGAGAAGTGCCTGGAGATCGCCGACCAGTACCCGGACTGCTGCCGCGCGACCCTGGGCGTGCACCCGCACCTGGCCAGACAGTGGACCGATGCGATCGCCGCGCGGTTCAGTGACCTCGCCCGCGCGGACGAAAACGTCGTCGCCATGGGCGAGATGGGGCTGGACTACAACCGCGACCACTCGCCGCGCCCGCAGCAGCGCATCGCCTTCGAGGCCCAGCTGGAGCTGGCAGCCGATCTCGGCCTGCCGGTGTTCCTGCACGAGCGCGACGCCCACCACGACTTCGCCCAGATCCTGCGCCGCTGGCGTGACAAGCTGCCGGCCGCCGTGGTGCATTGCTTTACCGGCGAGGCCGATGCCCTGGCCGAATACCTCGACCTCGACTGCCACATCGGCATCACCGGCTGGGTCTGCGACGAGCGCCGCGGCAAGCACCTGCACCCGCTGGTGCCGACCATCCCCCGCGGGCGTCTAATGATCGAGACCGACGCCCCGTACCTGCTGCCGCGCACCCTGCCCAAGGGGAGTGGCAAGAAAATCGGCAATGGCCGGCGCAATGAACCCGCGTTCCTCCCCCACATCGGCGAGTACCTGGCCCAACTGCGTGACGAGACCCCCGAAGACCTCGCCGCCCACACCACCGCCACCGCCCGCGCCTTCTACAACCTGCCCGAAACCGCCGACGCCTGAGGCCCCCGCCAGCACCCCCGGCCAACAACCAAGGGGTCTGGCCTTGCGTCTTGTCTCCTCAGCCAGGAAGGGCAAAGGCAAGGCCTGACCCCATGCCACGCCCCGGCTCCGAGCCCGACGCCTGAGAACGGCTGCGTCGTGAGCAAAATCCAGCGCATTGTCATGGCCTGCAAGGGCGCGCAGGATGGTTGACCCGATAGCGGCTCGCGTGAGGAAGTGCGTATGAAGACTTCGTTGATTCTGACACTGGTGGGGCCGGACCGGCCGGGGCTGGTGAGCGCGGTGGCGGCGCGGGCTCGGTCGGCGGGCGGCAACTGGCTGGAAAGCCGGATGACGCAGCTGGCCGGGCAGTTTGCCGGGGTGGTACTGCTGGAGGTGGATGCCGAGAACGCCGACGCGCTGGAGGCCGCGCTGCGCGAGCTGGCAGGCGACGGGCTGCAGGTGCATATCCAGCGTGGCAGCGAGCTGCCCCCGGCGGCGCGGCATCCGGTGGTGCTGGACCTGATCGGACACGACCGGCCGGGGATCGTGCAGGATATTACCGCCGTGCTCTCGCGCCACGGCGTGAGCGTCGAGACGCTGGAGACCGCCTGCGAACCGGGCTCGATGACCGGCGAGCCGATGTTCCGCGCAATGGCCCGCCTGGGCGTGCCGGAAGGCCTGGACCTGCACACCCTGCAGGACGACCTGGAGGCTCTGGCCAACGAACTGATGGTCGACCTCGAACTCCACGACCCGCTGCAGGAACCACCCGAGGCCGTGGCCTGACCGCCTGCCGACACAGGCAGGCAACATCCTGATTCTACAACCTTAGGGTGCCGTTGAGCGCAGCGAAACGCACCACTCCCCGCTCGGTGCGGCCCCCGATGCGATTCGCTTCGCTCATCACATCCTACGACGCGGCGACTGGTGGACTCTCGTTGCCAATCAGGGCGCGGCTCGGTGGCGGCGGGCGGCGTCGAGGCGGCGGACGAAGTCCTGCATCAGGGTGGTGTAGAGCGTTTCACCGAGGACCTTGTCCTCGATGCCGGCGTCGAGGTTGGGGTTGTCGTTGACCTCGATGACCATCACGCCGCGCGGGGTCTGTTTGAGATCGACGCCGTAGAGGCCATTGCCGATCAGGTTGGCGGCCTTGACGGCCGTCTTGACCACGGCGGCGGGCACGTCCGCCAGTGTCAGTGTGCGGAAGCCGCCCTCGCGCGGGCCACCCTTGGCGTCGTGGTTGACGATCTGCCAGTGCTTGCGCGACATCAGGTACTGCGAGGCGTACAGCGGCTGGCGGTTGAGCACGCCGATGCGCCAGTCGAACTCGGTGTAGACGAACTCCTGGGCGAGGATCAGATCGCTCTCCTTCAGCAGACGCCGGGCGATGGATTCCAGCTCGGCGCGGTCGTTCGCCTTGAATACCCCGCGCGAGAAGCTGCCATCCGGGATCTTGAGCACCACGGGATAGCCGATCTGTTCCTCCGCACGCAGGATGGTCTCGCGGTTGAGGATCACGGTCATTGGCGTCGGCACACGATGGGCGGCCAGGCGCTCAGCCAGATAGACCTTGTTGGTGCAGCGCAGGATGGAGTCGGCGTCGTCGATCACCACCATGCCCTCGGCCTCGGCCTTGCGCGCGAAGCGATAGGTGTAGTGGTCGATGGCGGTGGTCTCGCGGATGAACAGGGCGTCGAACTCCGCCAGCCGTGGCAGATCGCGTGCCTGGATCAGCTCGACATCCATCCCCTGCTCCTGCCCGGCGCGGGCGAAGCGCTTGAGCGTGGCCGGCGTGGACGGGGCCATCGCCTCGTCCGGGTTGTGCAGGATGGCCAACTCGTAGCGCGCGCTACGCGCCCCGCGGCGGCGGCGCCAGGGCTTGGAGAGGTAGCGCTCCAGCGCGGCGAAGAAGGCTGGTTCCTGCTCGGGTTCCAGCGTGTTCAGCGCGAACGGGCGCAGGGCGTGAATCTGCCAGCGCCCCTGCAACCGGAACTCCACCCGGAACATCGGCGCGGGGAACAGGGCAAACAGCTGCGCGGCAATCTCCTGCAGCGCCGGCTCGTCGCACTGGCCGAACAGCACGGTCAGCTCCAGGCGCTCGGGCTGCGCGCCCTGGCGACTGCGGCCCAGAACGCGCGCCACGCGCTCGTCCAGCTCCTCGGTATCCAGGCTGTAGATGGACTTGCGCGACAGGTCCTGCAGGGTGCGCACGCTGGGGATCACCCGGTGCCCACGCGCCTCCGCCAGTAGCGAGCCATAGTAGCCGGCGGACAGGTAGCGCTGGCTGCGGCACAGGTTGATCACACGCAGGGTAGCCGGGTCGTCGGCGGCCGGTCCGCGCAGGTAGTCGTCGATGGCTATCACCGGCAGGTCGGGGAAGTGCGGCTTCCAGTCCGCCCGCCGCTCGACCAGGATGCGGTGCTCAGGCATGCGCACCCTCCGCCAGACGGCGCGGGCCGACGATCACCGCCGCCTGCAACCCGGCGCGACCGTAGCGCGCCATGCGCTCGAAATCGGCACGCGCGATCGGCATGTTCACCGAGTCCACCGCGCGCTCGCCTTGCTCCACATCCACGAACGGGTCGTGCACGTAGACAAAGCGTTCGTCGAAACCGGTCACCGTGACCCAGTGCGGGAAGCGCTCGGCATATAGCCGCACGCTGCTGATCAGCACCACCGGCACCCCGCCCTCGGCAAAGCGCGCCTCCAGCTGGGACGCGTTCACCGGGCCGTGCACCACCGGCACCCCGAGCTGTTTCAGTTCCTCGATCATGTCCTCCTGCACCAGCTGCATGACCTCCTTCTTCTCCGCACTGCGTACCGAGTCGGCAAACGCCACACCGCGATCGCGCACCAGAAGCTCCACCTCGAACCCGCGATGAGCGGCCGCCAGCGCGAGCCCGTACGGCCCGCAGCCGCCGTGGCCCGAGGTCATGAAGATCGTGGTGGCGTCGCGCCACAGGCGCAGTTCGAGGCGCCGGTCCAGCTTCAGCGCCGGGTCCACCGCGCGCATCGCCATCATCAGCGCGGCCGGGCCGCAGGTGAACTCCAGCGTCTGCGCGTAGTAGGGCGCGCGCACCAGCGCCGGATCGGGCCCGGGCGCCAGCGACTTCTGCAGCCGCAGGGCATCCATGTGGTCCTCGTAGTAGTCGTCGATGGTGCCAAAGTCGCGATACCCGAGCCTGCGGAACAGGGCCAGGCTGGCGGCGTTGTCGCGCCGCACCTCCAGGCGCAGATCGGTCCGCCCGTGCTGGCGCGCCGCGTCCTCCGCCGCCTCGACCAGGTGCCGCCCCAGCCCCTGGCCGCGCGCCCGCGCGCTGACCGCAATCGAGTACAGCCGCGCCAGCGACGTACCGCGGCTGAACAACAGCATCACGTAGCCGAGCAGGCCCTCCCCGCCGGGATCTTCCGCGACCAGCGTGGCCGCATGCCCGCGCGTCAGCAGGTAGCGAAACTGCCGCCGCGAGATCCGATCGATCTCGAACGCCGCATCCTCCAGCGCCACCAGCGCCTCCAGATCCTCCAGCGCGGCCGGACGGATCAAGGGCGATTGTGCGGCGGGCGCAACCCGCTGCTTGACCTGCTGGCTCACGCTCCTCTCCTGGCGGCTGCCCGGTCTCCATCGTAGCGCAACCACCGGGCACCCATGGCCCGTTCCAGCAGGAATATTTGCCGGGGGCGAGACCCCAACTAACGCAGTGCCCCGGCCAGTTCGTCCAGGCCGCCGATGGTGGCCGTGGGCTTCCCGCCCCAAGGGTCGAAAAGGCCCTCCCCTGCCCGGTCGAGCCAGGCCGTGTTGATGCCCGCAGCCTGCGCGCCGATCACGTCGAAGGCGTTGCCTGAAACCAGCCACGCCTGCTGGGGCAGCACATTCGCCCGCTGCAGAAAATGCCGGTACACCCGCGGGTCCGGCTTGAAGCAGCCGATCTCGTCCACGCTGACAAGATCCTCGAAGCGATCCTCCAGCCCGGCGTTCCGCAGCAGCCCACTGACCGTCTCGGCCGTCCCGTTGGAGAACGCAAATAGGCGGTGCCCGTCCGCGCGCAGTCCGTCCAGCGCCGGCCCCGCATCAGCGAAGGCCGGGAGCTCTCGATAGCGCCGCAACAGCTCCGCCTTCTGCTCCGATTCGAGCACGATACCCAGCGCCTCGCAACAGTACTGAAACGCTTGCTCGGTGCAGGCATCGAAGTCCGCGTACGCCCCCATCAGCCCGCGCCGAAAGGTGTACTCCAGCTGCTTCTCGCGCCAGGCACGCGCCAGCACCGGCGCCCGCTCGCCAATCCATCCCTCGAGTGTGGCCGCAATTCCCTGCGTATCAATCAGCGTCCCGTAAACATCAAACGCCAGCGTCTGCCGCATAGCTCCTCCCGGATGTCACCACCAAACCGCCATCTCGCACTACCGGCCGCAAGATGCCAGTATGACCACAGTCCTTGCGTTCCTCACCGCACATGGTGATGTCACGGGAAAAATCATGAAGATCAAAGATCTCATCGACAAAGCCAATTCCCTTCCTGTGGAGGAACGCGGACTGGTGGCCGAATCGCTACTGCGCAGCCTTAACCCGCCCGATGCGGGCGTGGACCGGAAATGGGCGGAGGTCTCCCGAAAACGCCTGGAAGATGTCCGTTCGGGTTCGGTAGACACCGTACCGGGCGACGAGGTCTTCCGGAGAATCTTCAGACATAAAGACTGATCCGCGACTCGATCTCCTGTCCGTCGAAAACGGTCAGCCATGCCGTCCGCGAAGGATCTGGACATGCGGGTACGACACGGCACACTGAGTGCGATGTCCCGTCAATCGAAGCACTGGAGTCGTCGATGAGCATGCAGGAGACCATTACCCGGAAGCTGGAGGAGCACTTTGCGCCCGAGCATCTTGAGGTGGTGAACGAGAGCCACATGCACAACGTGCCACCGGGTTCGGAGTCGCATTTCAAGGTGACGGTGGTGTCCGAGGCCTTTCGTGACCAGAAGCTGATCGCGCGGCACCGGCTGGTGAACCAGGCCCTGGCCGACGAACTGGCCGGAGGCATCCACGCCCTGGCGCTGCACACGCTGGACCCGGACCAGTGGTTCGAGCGTGCCGGCAAGGTCGCCGACTCCCCGCCCTGCATGGGTGGCGACGGCGGCAAGGCCTGATCGCTTGTCGATGACGGCTAACGCCGCGGCCGACCCGGCCGTGGATGCCATCCTGCGCGCCCGGCTGGAAGCGCCCGGGCTGATGGACCTGCTCGGCCAGATCGAGGCCAACCTGAACCCGGCGGCCAGCCACCCGCCGCTGGCGGGCGTGTCCGAGCACCTGGGGCCGGACTGCCACATCGTGCTGTGGCTGATCGACGGCTTTGCCACCCGCTACCGCCGCCACACGCCGCTACTGGGCGCGGACTACGTAACCGACCTCGAGACCGTGTTCCCCAGCACCACGGCCACGGCGATCAGCAGCATCCTGACCGGGCGCACGCCCGCGCAGCACGGCCTGCTCGGCTGGCACACCCGCCTGCCGTCCGCCGAGCGCACGCTGACGGTGCTGATGGGGCAGGAGCGCGACGCCGAGGATCGTCCGGCCACGCTCGGCTACCGCGAGCTGACCGGCCGCGTACAGCCGGACCGACTGGTCGACCGGCTCGGCTGCCACACCACCATGATCGGCCCGGACTGGATCGGCGGCACACCGTACAACCGCATGATGAACGGCTCCGCCGCGTTCATCGGCTTCGAGGACCTGTCCGAGCTGCCGGCGCGGGTGGCCACGCATGTGAACGCAACGCCGGGGCCACATTTCACCTACGTCTACTGGTCGGAGCTGGACCACCTGGGCCACGCCTACGGCCCGGAAAGCCCGGAGGTGGAGCGCCACCTGAAGCAGCTGGACCTGGCCTACACCGCAACCTGCGCGCAGATCCAGCGCCCCGAGAGCATCTTCCTGACCACCGCCGACCACGGCATGCGCACCATGGAACGCCGGCTGGACCTGCGCGAGCACCCGGCGGTGCAGGCCTGCCTGCGCCACCGCCTGACCGGCGAGCCACGTGCCGCCATCGCCCATGTGCGCGAAGGACGCGACACGGACTTCCTGACGGTCCTGGACGCCGCCTTCGGCGCGGACGTAGCCGCAGTCCCCGCCGCTGACTGGCTGGGGCCCGGGACCCTGGGCCTGCCCCCGGGACATGACCGGGAGCACCCCGAACTACGGGCACGCGCCGGCGACTACCTGCTGCTGCCTGCGGAGGACGCCTACCTGGTGGACCCGCCGGACGACGACGAGGGGCCATTCTTCCGCGGTGCCCACGGCGGCCTGTCGCCGGAAGAGCGGCATATTCCCCTGTTTCTTCGGAATATCGGCCAGTAGCGGTAAACTGTCAGGTTCTGTGCCGGCCAAACGGGCGGGCGCTGGCTGAAACAAGACTGTCCCGAGATCCCATGAACGACACCGCCGACCAGACCTACAACAACGCCGCCCAGCACCTGATCGAGCTGGCGAACCGGCTCGCCGATGACGGCCAGGCCGCCGAGACCGGCGACGTCGCCGACGGCCTGCTGGCCGGTGCCGTGCACTTCTGGCTCTACAGCCGCCAGCCCTGCGGCGATCCGTTGTGCGAGGACTGCGCGCCGTTCGCGGACGCCGAGAGCCGTCTGGCCATGCTGCACGAGCTGATCGACGAGCTGGCACGCGACAGCGACTACTTCCACGCCACCACCGACACCACCGTCGGCCACGCCTGACCCGCTACGCCCGAGCCGATGCCGGTCACGCCCTTTCGCCCCGCGACCGACACCTGGTTCGGCGAGGCCTTCGGGCAGGCGACCACGATCCAGTCGCGCGGCTGGCCCGCGATCCGGGCCGGCCGTCACTGCCTGCTGATCGCCCCCACCGGCAGCGGCAAGACCCTCGCCGCGTTCCTCAGCGCCATTGACCGCCTGACCGGCGAGCCCGCACCGGATGCCCGTCGCGGTTACTCGGTGCTCTACATCTCGCCACTGAAGGCGCTGGCCACCGACATCGAGCGCAACCTGCGCGCCCCGCTGACCGGGATCGCGCAGACCGCCGCGCGCCTGGGCCAGACCGTGGGCCAAACCGTAGGCGAGACCGCAAGCGAGCCGGTGGTACACATCCGCACCGGCGACACCCCGCAGGCCGAGCGCCGCGCGCAAGCGCGCGAACCCGGCGACATCCTGGTGACCACGCCGGAGTCGCTGTACCTGCTGTTGGGCTCGAAGGCCGCCGAAAACCTCGAGTCCATCCACACGGTCATCATCGACGAGGTGCACGCGCTGGCCGGCAACAAGCGCGGAGCGCACCTCGCCCTGTCACTGGAACGGCTGGCCGAACGCTGTGGCGAGGACCCGCAGCGCATCGGGTTGTCCGCCACCGTGCACCCGGTGGAGGTGGCGCGCGGCTTCCTTGGCGGCGACCGCGAGGTGGAGGTGATCGACGCCGCCGAGCCCCCGCGCCTCGACTTGGAGATCCTCGCCCCCGAGGAACCGCCCGCCGAGCACGCAGCCCCGACCGTCGAGGGTTCGGAAACGACGAGCCCCTCATCCGGCCCGATCCCGTCCGGCTCCATCCTCGGCGCGGTCTACGGCCAGGGCACCGGGCAACTCCCCACCACCCGCGGCGACCGTGCCGCACGCCTGGAGCCGCGCCTGCTGGCCGCGATCCTCGAGCA
The DNA here is from genome assembly GCF_000381245.1 of Thioalkalivibrio sp. ALD1. Taxonomy (NCBI): domain Bacteria; kingdom Pseudomonadati; phylum Pseudomonadota; class Gammaproteobacteria; order Chromatiales; family Ectothiorhodospiraceae; genus Thioalkalivibrio; species Thioalkalivibrio sp. ALD1. The sequence continues at coordinate 60,796 of NZ_KB906247.1, forward strand.
CCGCTCCACCATCGTGTTCGTGAACAGCCGCGGGCTGTGCGAACGCCTGGTCCAGCGCATCAACGAGGCCTGGCGGGAGCAGCAGCCGGAGGATGCCGAACCGGTGGAGGACCTGGTCGCCGCCCACCACGGCAGCGTGTCCCACGAGCGCCGCGCCGAGATCGAGGGCCGGCTGAAGACCGGGCGCCTGCGCGGCATCGTCGCGACCAGCTCGCTGGAGCTGGGCATCGACATGGGCGCGGTGAACCTGGTGATCATGGTCGAATCCCCCGGCGCGGTCGCGCGCGGGCTGCAACGCGCCGGGCGTGCCGGGCACGGCGTGGGCCAGGTCTCGCGCTCGCTGCTACTGCCGCGCTTTCGCGGCGACCTGCTCGAATGCGCGGTGATCGGCGAGCGCATGCAGGCCGGCGCGCTGGAGCCGATCCACGCCCCGCACAACCCGCTGGATGTGCTGGCCCAGCAGCTCGTCGCGATGGTCTGCGAACGCCCGCGCACGGTAGACGAACTGCACGCGCTGGTGCGCCGCGCCGCGCCCTGGCGCGAGCTGTCGCGCCCGCTGCTCGAGGCCACGCTGGACATGCTATCCGGCCATTACCCCAGCACCGACTTCGCCGACCTGCGCCCCTGGCTAGCCTGGGACCGCGCCCGCGACGAACTGACCCCGCGCCGGGGCGCAGCACTGGCCGCGCGCCTGAACGCCGGGACCATCCCCGACCGCGGGCTGTACGGCGTGCATGTCGGCGAGGGCGGGCCACGCATCGGCGAGCTGGACGAAGAGATGGTGTTCGAGCTGAAGACCGGCGAGAACGTGACCCTGGGTGCCAGCACCTGGCATGTGGAGGCGATCACCCGCGACCGCGTGCTCGTCTCTCCCGCCCCGGGCGAGGTCGGCAAGCTGCCGTTCTGGCATGGCGACGGCCCCGGCCGCCCGATCCAGCTCGGCCAGGCCATCGGCGCCGCCAACGAGCGGCTGGCCCGCATGAACCGCGCCGAACGCACGACCTGGCTCAGGGAACACGCGCCACTGTCGGAAGCGGCGGTCGAGACCCTCTGCGATTACATCGACGAGCAGCGCGAGGCCACCGGGCAGCTGCCCTCGGACCAGCGCATCGTGGTCGAGCGCTTTCGCGACGAGGTCGGCGACTGGCGCGTCTGCATCCTGACGCCGTTCGGCGCGCGCGTGCACGCCCCCTGGGCGCTGGCCCTGCAGGGCGCGCTGGCCAGCCACTCCGGCTTCGAGGTGCAGGTGATGTATACCGACGACGGCATTGTGCTGCGCCTGGCCGACAGCGAGGACCTGCCCGAGTTGGACGCCTTGTTCCCGGACCCGGAGGAGCTGGAGGAGGCGGTCACCCGCGAGCTGGGCCCCTCCACCCTGTTCGCCAGCGCCTTTCGCGAGAACGCGGCACGCGCCCTGCTGCTGGTGCGCAACCGCCCCGGCCAGCGCACCCCGCTGTGGGCGCAGCGGCTGAAGTCGCAGCAGCTGCTGGCCTCGGTGCGCGAGTACGCGAGCTTCCCGGTGGTGCTGGAGACCTACCGCCAAGTGCTGGCCGACGTGTTCGATCTGGACGCGCTTCGGCAGATCCTGCGCGGCGTGCAGGAACGCCGCATCCGCGTGCACGAGGTGGAGACGCCACAGGCCTCGCCGTTCGCCCGCAGCCTGGTGTTCGCCTATGTCGCGGCCTACATCTACGAGCAGGACGCGCCGATGGCCGAGCGCAAGGCCCAGGCGCTGACGCTGGACCGCGGAATGCTGGCCGAACTGCTGGGCCAGGCCGAGCTGCGCGAACTGATCGACCCCGAGGCCCTCGCCGAGCTGGAGGCCGAGCTGGCGCACGCCACCGAGGCGACCCGGGTGCAGGACGCCGACGCCCTGCACGACCTGCTGCGCCGGCGCGGCGACCTGACCCGGGACGAGGTCGCAGCCGCCTGCGCCGAGACGCCGGGGCCGTGGCTGGAACAACTCGCCCAGTCCCTGCGCGCGGTGGAGGTGCGCATCGCCGGCGAGCCGCGCTGGATCGCGGCCGAGGACGCCGCACTGTACCGCGATGCCCTCGGTGTGGTGCCCCCGCCCGGCCTGCCCGCCGCCTTCCTGGAACCGCCGCAGCGCCCGCTGGAACAACTGCTGCGCCGCTACGCCCGCACCCACGGCCCGTTCCGCAGCGAAGACCTGGGCGCACGCTACGGCCTCGCACCGGGCGCGCTGCTGCCGGCGCTCGAGAGCCTGGAGCGCGCCGGTGTGCTGCTGCGCGGCGAGATCCGACCGCAGGGCACGGGCGAGGACTGGTGCGAACTGGACATCCTGCGGCGGCTGAAGCGCCGCACCCTGGCGCGGCTGCGCGACGAGGCGGCCGCGGTCGGTGCCCGTGCGCTGGGCCGCTTCCTGCCCGCCTGGCAAGGCCTGACCGAGCCCGGCCGTGGGGCCGGCGCCCTGCGCGACACGCTGACGCAACTGGAGGGCATCGCCCTGCCCTGGTCCGCCTGGACCGCCCATGTGCTGCCGATGCGGGTGCGCGACTTCTCGCTGGATGCGCTGGACCGCATCACCGCCTCCGGGGAGTTCGTCTGGGTGGGCAGTGGTGCGCTGGGCCAGCGCGACGGACGCATCCGCTTCCTGCGCCGCGAACAGGCGATGGTGCTGCTGGAGCCGGAGGCCGATGCCGCGGATACCCCCGCCAGCGACGACCCGCTGGCGCTGGCGATCCTCGAGGCCCTGGACCGGCGCGGCGCCTGCTTCTACCTGGAGCTGGAACGCGCGGCCCGGACGGCGCAGCCGGACGCCCGCCAGGACGCGATCGAGGCCGCGATCTGGGACCTGGTCTGGGCCGGGCAGATCACCAACGACACCTTCGCGCCGCTGCGCAGCCTCGGCCAGCGCAGGACGTCCACGCGCGGCCGACGGCGACCAGGACAGGGTCTGGCGGGCGGGCGCTGGTCACGGGTCACCGAGCTGATCGACCCCGGCGTGTCGCTGACCGAGCGCGCCCGCGAACAGGCCGAAAACCTGCTGGCCCGCTACGGCGTGGTCAGCCGCGAGATGGCCCGTGCCGAGGGCCTGCCGGGTGGCTTCGGGCGCGTGTATCCCGTCTACCGCGCGATGGAGGACTCCGGCAAGCTGCGCCGCGGCCACTTCGTCGAAGGACTGACCGGCGCGCAGTTCGCCCGCGCAGGCGCGGTGGACCGCCTGCGCGCCCTGGAACGCGCGGCCGACGACACCCCCGAACCGCAGTGGCTGACAAGCGTCGACCCGGCCAGCCCCTGGGGCCTGCTCCTGCCCTGGCCGCAGCCGCCGGAAGCCGCCGAGGGCCGCCTGCGCCGGGTCGCCGGGGCGCTGGTAGCCCTGGCCGGTGGCCAGCCGCTGCTGTACCTGACCGCCTCCGGCCGCCAGCTGTTCCTCTGGGAGACGATACCCAGCATCGACACCGCGGAGGAACACGCGGCCCTCGTCACCGAGGCCATCCGCCAGCTCGCCGGGAGCCGCTGGCTGCCCAAGCGCCGCGGCGTCACCATCGAAACCATCAACGGCGAACCGGCGCGCCAGTCTCCGTTCGCGGCTGCGCTGCGCGCCGGCGGTGCCATGGGCGAGGTCCGTGGCCTGCGCCTGGAACCACCCACCGGCCGCCGTTGATGCAATTCGCCGCGTTCTTCGCATCCTACGGGGCACGATTGCAGATCGGGGCAGTGTCGTAGGGTGCGTTGAGCCCTGCGAAACGTACCGTTCGCCCGGAATCTCGCGAGGCTCGAACGGCGGCCCCAGCTCATCGGCATATCGCAGTCGCCCATCACCCGAGCTCGGGCAAAAAACGCCTGTCTGGCTGGACACTCGCACCGCCGGTACGGCAGAATCCCGTTCATTCGATGCACCTTCCATTTTTGGTGTAATCGCGTCCATTCACGACAGGATCGCTGCCGATTCCGCCCATCATGCCTTCTATCCTGCTGCTCAACGGCCCCAACCTGAACCTGCTGGGACAGCGGGAGCCGGAGCGGTACGGGCACCATACGCTGGCGGATATCGAGGCCGACCTGACCGCGCACGCCCAGGCCGCCGGGGAGACCCTGGCCTGCTTTCAGAGCAACCATGAAGGCGAGCTGATCGACCGCATCCATGCGGCACGCAGCGAGGGCGTACGCCGCATCCTGATCAACCCGGGCGGCCTGACGCACACCAGCGTAAGCCTGCGCGATGCCCTGCTGGGCGTCGACATCCCGTTTTACGAGATTCACATCAGCAACATCCACGCGCGCGAGGCGTTTCGCCACACCTCGCGCCTGGCCGATGTCGCCGCCGGCACCCTGAGCGGGTTCGGCGTGATCGGCTACCGGATGGCGCTGGACGCGGCAATCGCGGCCCTCAAGGAGTCATAGACACCCCATGGATATTCGCAAGGTCAAGAAACTGATCGATCTGCTCGACGAGAGCGGCATACACGAAATCGAGATCCACGAAGGCGAGGAGTCGGTGCGCATCACCCGCTCGCCGAGTGGCTCCGCCGTGGCCGCCGCCCCGGCAGCGATGCCCGCCCCGGCACCAGCCGCCCCAGCGGCCGCCCCGGCGGGCGAGGCCGCGGCACCGGCGGCGCCGGAAGTGGATGGCCACCCGGTCACCGCGCCGATGGTCGGCACCTTCTACCGCGCCCCGAGCCCCGGCGCGAAGCCCTTTGTCGAGGTCGGCCAGACGGTAGAGGTCGGCGAGACACTGTGCATCATCGAGGCGATGAAGATGCTCAACCCCATCGAGGCGGACCAGGCCGGCACCATCCGCGACATCCTGGTCGAAAACGGCAACCCGGTGGAATACGGCCAGCCCCTATTCATCATCGGCTGACCCCTTCCGACTTCGCTGCCTACAGGTCCGAGCATGTTTGAAAAGATTCTGATCGCCAACCGCGGCGAGATCGCCCTGCGGGTTCTGCGCACCTGCCGCGAGATGGGCATTGCGACGGTTGCGGTGCACTCCAGCGCCGACCGCGACCTGAAGCACGTGCGCCTGGCCGACGAGTCGGTCTGCATCGGTCCGGCCGCCTCCGGCGAGAGCTACCTGAACATCCCCGCGCTGATCGCCGCGGCCGAGGTCACCGATGCCGGTGCGATCCACCCCGGCTACGGCTTCCTGTCGGAGAACGCGGACTTCGCCGAGCGCGTGGAGTCCTCGGGCTTTGCCTTTATCGGCCCGCGCGCCGATACGATTCGCCTGATGGGCGACAAGGTTTCGGCCAAGCAGGCGATGCTGGATGCCGGCGTACCCTGCGTGCCGGGTTCCGGCGGCGCGCTGACCGATGACGCCGACACCAACATGGCGCTGGCCCACGAGATCGGTTACCCGGTCATCATCAAGGCCGCCGCGGGCGGCGGTGGCCGCGGCATGCGCGTGGTGCACACCGAGGGTGCGCTGCTGCATTCGATCTCGCTGACCCGCAACGAGGCCCAGCAGGGGTTCGGCAACGACACCCTGTACATGGAGAAGTATCTCGAGCACCCGCGCCACGTGGAATTCCAGATCCTCTCCGACAGCCATGGCAACGCCGTCTGCCTGGGCGAGCGCGACTGTTCGATGCAGCGCCGCCACCAGAAGGTGATCGAGGAGGCCCCCGCGCCCGGCATCACCGACGAGCAGCGGCAGGCCATGAGCGAGCGGCTGGTGCGGGCCTGTCAGGAGATCGGCTACCGCGGTGCCGGGACCTTCGAGTTCCTCTACGAGAACGGGGAGTTCTACTTCATCGAGATGAACACCCGGCTGCAGGTCGAGCATACGGTGACCGAGCAGGTCACCGGCATCGACCTGGTGCGCGAGCAGATTCTCATCGCGGCGGGCGAGCCGCTTTCCCTGAACCAGGATCAGGTCGAGATCCGCGGGCACGCGATCGAGTGCCGAATCAACGCCGAGAACCCGGCCACATTCATTCCCAGCCCGGGCACTATCCAGCAGTATCACGCCCCGGGCGGGCTTGGCATCCGCATGGATACCCACATCTACAACGGCTATGCGGTGCCGCCCTACTACGACTCGATGATCGGCAAGCTGATCGCCCACGGTCATAACCGCAGCATTGCAATCGCACGCATGCGGGGCGCGCTCGGCGAGATCGTGATCGATGGCATCGAGACCAACATCGCGCTGCACAGCGAACTGATGAACGACGCTAACTTCCAGAACGGTGGGACCGATATCCACTACCTGGAGAAGAAGCTGAAGTCGCTGACCTGATGAGCCTCGCCGAACTGCAGTGCCAGATCGCCCCGGAACAGGCCGAGCCCCTGGAGGATGCCCTGTTCGAGCTCGGCGCGGTCAGCGTGGAGCTGCACGACGGCGCCGACGAGCCGCTGTTCGAGCCCCCGATTGGTACCCATCCGCTGTGGTCCAGTGTGTGCCTGAAGGCCGTGTTCGCCGACGCCACCCATGCCGAACTGGCCGCCGCCTCGCTGGAGCGATATCAGCCGGCACCGGAGTCGGTCGCGGTGGTCGCGATCGAGGACCAGGACTGGGTGCGCGCGGGGCTCGACGGCCTGGGCGCCATCCACTGCGGGGGCCCGCTTTGGATCGTGCCCTCCTGGGAAAACCCGCCCGACGTCGAGGATGGCGTATTCGTCCATCTCGACCCGGGCCTGGCCTTTGGCACCGGCAACCACCCGACAACCGCGATGTGCCTGAAATCGCTGGCAGCAAACCCGCCGCGCGATCAGGAGGTGCTCGACTACGGCTGCGGCTCCGGCATCCTTGCGATCGCCGCGCTGAAGCTGGGGGCACGGCATGCGGTAGGCACCGACATCGACCGCCAGGCCGTCCAAGCCGCCTACAGCAATGCGGCGGCGAACGACATCCCCGAGAACCAGATCGAGGTCGGACTGACCGATCACCCGGTACCGGATGCGGGCTTTGACCTAGTGATCGCCAACATCCTGGCCAAGCCCCTGATCGACCTCGCCCCGGAACTCGCGCGCGCGGCCCGCCCGGGCGCGCGCCTGCTGCTGGCCGGCCTGCTGGAGCGCCAGGCCGACGAGGTCATGGCGGCCTACACGGACGCCTTCGACATCGGGATCGAGGACACCCGCGAGGGCTGGGCCCTGCTCAGCGGGCGCCGGCGCTAGCGTATGCGCACGCGCCCGGTCCGCGAGTGTGTGAATTGGTCAATGTTTCCCTGGCACGGCTGACCGGAGCCCTCCCGCGATGCTCGCCCGCTGTCCCCATTGCGGTGTCGCCCACACCCTGACCCGTGGCGAGGAACTGCGACTGGACCAGGCTCACTGCGATGCCTGTGGTACGGACTTTGCACTGTTTCCCGCACTCGAAATCGGTGGCGCCGGCGAACGGACGACCGGCCCCGGCATCTCTTCGGTACACCACGCGGCCCCCCTGGACATCGAGCGCAGCCCCAGACAGCAAACGCTGGAACTCGATATCGACACCCGACCGTCACGCTCGACGGAACCGCCCGCACACCGCTCAGGGCGCGGGGCCGCCATGGCCAGCCTCGCACTCCTGTTGCTCACGGCCTTCACGCTGCAATTCCTGCTGGTGCCACCCGTGGCCCCGGGCACCTGGAGCGTACTGGATCAGACTCGGGAGAGCCTTTGCACCACGCCTCGTGTCGAGGGTCTCTGCCCGCGGTGGCAAGCACCACGGGAGCCTCGGCTCATCCGCGTCTCGTCCCCCGACTTGGGTCTCGCCAACGCGGGCGACCTGTCCATTCGCTTCGAGTTGACGAGCCCACTGGAACAGGCATGGCCGGTAATGGACGTCCAGATTTCGGACCGCCTGGGCACCCGTCGCGGTGGCTGGCGCCTCCACCCCGAAGATGGCCATGCCAACCTGCAATCCCCGATGAGCGCGGATCAACGCTATGCGATCGAGATCGAATTACCCGATACCGGCCCCCACATCACAGGGGCCCAGATCACATTGCACTGAGTTCGGCTTCCACAGCAGCTGCTAGAATCGCCTGTTTTACGCCGTCGACCCAGCCCCCTATGCAGCTCGGCCCCTACCATTTTCCCGACCCGCCGGTATTCCTGGCCCCCATGGCGGGAGTCAGTGACCGCCCTCTGCGCCTGATCGCGCGGCGCCTGGGTGCCAGCGCGGCCGTCTCGGAGATGGTCACCTCGGACACGCGCCTGTGGGACAGCGAAAAGAGCCGGCACCGTCTGGACCACCGACAGGAGCCCCGCCCACGCATCGTGCAGCTGCTCGGCAACGAACCCGAACCGCTGGCCGAGGCCGCGCGCGAGAACGTGCGCCGCGGAGCGGACGTGATCGACCTGAACCTCGGCTGCCCGGCCAAGAAAGTCTGCAGCAGGGCCGCGGGATCGGCCCTGCTGGGCGAACCGGAGCGGGTACGCGAACTGCTGACCGCACTGGTGGAGAGCGTTGAGGTGCCGGTCACCCTCAAGATGCGCCTGGGACTGGATCGCGAGCGGATCAACGCCGAGACCATCGCGAGCATCGCTCAGGATTGCGGGGTCGCGATGCTGAGCGTACACGGGCGCACCCGCGCCGACGCCTATCGTGGTACGGCCGATTACGAGACCATCGCGGGCGTGGTCCGCGCAGTGTCCATCCCGGTTTTGGCCAACGGTGACGTCGTCAACATCGACAGTGCGCGCCGGGCGCTCGCGGTGACCGGCGCGACCGGGTTGATGATCGGTCGCGGGGCACAGGGGCGCCCCTGGCTACCGGGCCAGATCCGCGCCGCCCTTGCCGGCGAGCCGGTGCCGGCCGACCCGGCCTGGGATGCGCGTCTTGCGCTGATCGAGGAGCACTTGCTCGAACTGCATGCGCAATACGGAGAAACGCAGGGCGTACGTATCGCGCGCAAGCATCTGGGCTGGTATCTTCAACATATGGGCCTGGGGGAGGACCCAACTCGGGCGGCACGGGCGTCCCTTCTTGCCGCCACAACCGCTAATGAACAGCTTCGGCGCCTGCGCGCCATCCTGACGGGAACCGCAAGCGAGGCTGCATGAGGATGGACGTACCCACTTTCGAACAAGAACAAAGCGGGGAACCGGCATCATCGGACAACCTCGCATCGGGCTGTGTACTCGCCGAGTCGGTGCGCAATGCGCTGGACCAGTACTTCGAGACGCTGGACGGGCAGAGCAGCCACGACCTCTACGCCCTGGTAATGAACGAGGTCGAACGCCCGCTACTGGCCTGCGTGCTGGAACGCTGCAACGGCAACCAGAGCCGGGCGGCAGCGCTTTTGGGACTTAACCGCGCCACACTGCGCAAGAAGCTGCGCGCCCATGGCCTGATCTGCGAGAACGGCCACGGGAACGGGAACGGCGCCCAGCGCTAACCCACCCAGCCAGACCCGGGACACGCCCGCCGCCTGACGGGCGTGTGCGCAATCATCGACCGACCTATCCCTTCCAGCCGAGGCGCTGCAGCGCCGTGCGGTGCAGTTCCGGTGTCGCGGCCGCCAGCACGTTGGTGGTCTGCAGGTCCAGCTCGCCGCCGGACAGATTGGTGAAGGTCCCGCCCGCCTCGCGCACGATTACGGCAAGCGCCGCGATGTCGAGGATGTTCACGTCCGACTCGATGATCAGATCGATACTGCCGCGCGCCAGCAGGTGGTAGTGGTAGAAGTCGCCATAGCCGCGCGTGCGATTGACCTCGGCCATAATCCCGCCCAGCGCCTTCCAGCCTTCGGCATGCTGCGCGAGGGTCTTCAGGTTCCCCGTGGACAGCGAGGCGCGGCCCAGCTCGGTGGTCGGGGCGACGGCGATCTTTTCGCCGTTGAGGAAGGCGCCCTGGCCCTTTTCCGCCCAGGCACGCTCCCCGAACTGCATGCCGTTGGACAGCCCGAGGATCAACTCGCCCTTGTACATCAGCGCGATCTGGGTGGAGAAGAACGGATAGCGGCGTACGAAGCTCTTGGTGCCGTCGATCGGGTCGATCAGCCAGACATAGTCGGAGTCCATGTCCGACTGCCCGGTTTCCTCGCCGTAGAAGCCGTGATCCGGGAAGCGCTCGCGGATCACCTGGCGGATCGCCTGTTCGCTTTCCACGTCGGCGCGCGTCACGGGCGTGTCGTCGGGCTTGGTCTCGACGTCGACGCCGGCGGCGTAGTAATGACGGATGACCTTGTCCGCGGCATCGGCGGCGGCCTGGGCGGCCTCCATGAACGCGCTTTGCTGCATGCTGCTACCCCTTCAAAAAAAGGAGCTATCTTAGCATGCCGCCCCGAGCGGCTCGGACCAGGAAGCGGCCGGCGGTTGTCCCGACTCCGGCATGCCCCGATAATGCCGCCATCTTTTCGAGGAGTCCGACATGCCCAAGAACCTGCCCGACGTCAGCAATCTCGAACGCCTGGAACTGTTCGGCGAGGACTACAACCCGAGCGCGACCATCGAGAACGTGGACGGCCAGACCCTGTCGCTGCAGATCTACTACCAGCTGGCGCTGGACTACGGTGGCATCGGCCCGAAGGCCGCCAACTCCGGTTTGCTGATGTACGGCAGCCATGCCGACGATGCCCGTGCCAACCCGGGCAAGCACCCGAACATCGACCGCCTGTTCGAGATCCTCGACCAGGGCTACTACCTGTCGGTGAAGGCCGTACCCAAGCGCAAGAGCCGCGCCGGATAGTTTTTCGCAGAGACGTCCTCCCGTTCCGGCGCACGCGCAAACCGGAACCGCCTGGTTCGTATCACGGCAGGCGGTTGGTATGGATCACGCGCCAGCCGCGCGTCGGATGTCGGTGCAGCCGGGTCCGGCTCGCATACTCGCATTCCAGCTGGAACAACCGCTCGTCCGGCACGCCCATCACCCAGCCGACCAGCGCGCGTATGACCCCGGCGTGCACGATCACCAGCACGCGTTCCGCCGACTGGCCGTCGACCGTGGTCTCGAAGGCCATCTCCACCCGCCGGCGAAAGGCCCCCAGTGGCTCCGCCCCGGCTGGGCGCGCGTGCACGGGATCGGCATAAAACGCGCGGTACTCCTCCGACCGTTCGCGCTGCAGCTCGACCCGCGTGCGCCCCTCCCACTCGCCAAAGCCGACCTCGCGCAGATCCGGCTCCAGATGCAGGGACAGGTCACGTTCGTCCGCCAGGCGCTCGGCGAATTCGCAGCAACGACGCATTGGCGAGCTGACCACCGCCTGCCAGCCATCATCGTCGCGCACCGCGTGCTCCATCTGCGTCCATCCCTGCGCGCTGAGCGGGTCGTCGCAGCCATGTCCACGGTAGCGTTGCCCGCCTTCTGGCTCGCCGTGTCGCAACAGATCCACAATCATGCCGTGTCCTCGCGCAGGCAGGTCTCCAGGTACGCCCAGTCGAAATGCGGGCCCGGGTCGGTCTTGCGCCCGGGGGCGATGTCGCAGTGACCCGCCAGCGCATCCGGGGTAATGGCGGGAAAGCGTTCGCGCAGCCAGCCGATCAGACGAGCCAGCTCGGCGTACTGTACCGGCGTGAACGGGTCGTCGTCGGTGCCCTCGAGTTCGATGCCAATGGAAAAATCGTTGCAGCGCGCGCGGCCACGCCATTGCGAGGCGCCGGCATGCCAGGCACGCCGGGAGAATGGCACGAACTGGGTCGCCGCCCCCCCGCGATCGATCAGCACATGCGCGGACACGCGCAAATCGGCGATCTGCTCAAAGTACGGGTGGGCATCGGGGTCCAGCCGGTTCTGGAACAGTTCGGCCACGTGCGGCCCGCCGAACGTGCCCGGCGGCAGACTGATGGCATGCACAACGATTAGTTCGGGCTGCATCCCCGCAGGGCGCGCGTCCTGGTTCGGGCTTTCGAGCACGCGGGCCGGCGGCCACCAGTTGTGATCGACGGTCATGGCTTCGGTCACGGGGCCTCCTCGGGCGGGCGTTGCAGACAAGCCGTAAGGGCCTTGCGGAGCAACGGTAGACGCGGCGGGGCCTCAAGGCGCCCGTGGTAGGCGCCGGCGTTGAAGACGAACAGGGCCGGGAGGTGGAAGACCTCGAACTCGCGCACCAGCGCGGTATCGGTCTCCGCATCGACGACAAACAGGGCGGGCGCTTCGGACTCGGTCTGCCACTGCTCCAGCACCCGGCTCATCACCTTGCAGGCACCGCAGCCCCGACGAGTGAACAGGATCACCGCGGGGCCTGGAACCTCCAGGAGGTGTTGATGGAAATCGAACTGCGTCAGACGGGACAGGCCCGTCTGACGCGGGGATGAGTCAGTTGGAGTTATCCTCGGCCTGTCGCTCAATGGATTCACCGGCATCCTGCACGTCTTCGCCAAACCCCTCCATAGTGGCGCAACCGGCGACGCCAAGCGAGCCCACCGCCACCAGAAGAATCAGCAAGGCGGCGGAGATACGGAAAGAAAAATGCATACGGCCTCCGCTCTCTTTCGTGATTCGGTCCGTGATACCGACCCTCAAAGGACGTTCCCGGGACGGTCACACTTTATGAGGCGCACGCACTGGGGTAGTTTACGCGCCGCCCTCTTTTCGTGAAGGAAGTCGCAACCCGGTGTCCAAGCCAGGGAAACACTGATCAATGTACACACTCGCGTTGGTACCCCAGGTTTTCCGAGACAAGGCGCGTCGTGCGGCGGGTAGTGGTTCTACCCGCCCGTTCTTGATGGATTCGGGGCGCAACGCCGGATCGGGGAACCTGGGGTACCAACCCCACAGCTTAATAAACGAAGGGGCTCGGCCGCCCGTTGTTATCAAAAACGGGCGCGGGAACTGCGTTGCGGCTCCCTTGTGCAGAATGACTGCACGGCAGTCACCGCGCCTTGTTCCCACGCAAAAGCGACTCGAGCGCGAGGGTGTCCATTGATCAGTATTTCCCTAAATCCGCAACAACAGGCGGCCGTGACCACCACGGACCGCCCCCTGCTGGTGCTGGCCGGAGCGGGCTCGGGCAAGACCCGCGTGATCACCGAGAAGATCGCGCACCTGATCGAACAGCGCGGAGTCGAGGCGCGCCGGATTGTCGCAATCACCTTTACCAACAAGGCTGCGCGCGAGATGCGTGAACGTGTCCAGGGACGGCTCTCGAACGAACAGGCACGCGGGCTGAATGTTTCGACCTTCCACACCTTCGGGCTGAATTTCCTGCGCCGCGAACTGGCCGCGGCCGGGCTGCGTCCCGGCTTCTCCATCCTCGACCCGGGCGACTGCCGCTCACTGCTGCGCGAGATCACCTACCGTGACGATACCAGCTCCGAGGTCGACGCCCTGATTGGCCACATCAGCCGTTGGAAGAACGACCTGATGACGCCGGAAGCGGCGCTGCACGAGGCCAGTCAGATGAGCGACGCGCCGGAGGCGCTCGCCGCGGCCAACCTCTACCCGCGCTACGAGGACGCCCTGCGCGCCTACAACGCGGTGGACTTCGACGACCTGATCAAGCGCCCGGTGGACTGCCTGCGCGAGGACCCGGAACTGCGCAACCGCTGGCAGGACCGCATCCGACACCTGCTGGTGGACGAGTACCAGGACACCAACTCCGCGCAGTACCAACTGGTGCGCCTGCTGGTCGGCATCAGCGACGGCCTGACGGTGGTTGGCGACGACGATCAGTCGATCTATGCATGGCGCGGCGCCCGCCCGGAGAACCTCGCACGTCTGCAGCAGGACTTCCCGCGCCTGGAGGTGATCAAGCTGGAGCAGAACTACCGCTCCACCAACCGCATCCTGCACACCGCGAACGCACTGATCGCCAACAACCCCCACGTGTTCGAGAAACGCCTGTGGAGTGCACTCGGCGAGGGCGAGAAGATCGAGGTGATCGGCTGCTCCGACGCCGACACCGAGGCCGCGCGAGTGGTCTCCGAACTGATGCGCCGGCGCTTTCGCCTGAATGCGGGCTGGGGCGAGTTCGCGATCCTCTACCGCAGTAACCACCAGTCCAGGCTGTTCGAGAAGCTCCTGCGCGAGCAGGGCATCCCCTACCGCCTGAGTGGCGGCCAGTCGTTCTTCGAGAAGGCCGAGATCAAGGACCTGGTCGCCTACCTGCGCCTGCTCGCCAACCCCGACGACAACACCGCCTTCCTGCGCGTGGTCAATGTGCCGCGCCGCGAGATCGGTCCGGCCACACTGGAGAAGCTGGGCCACTACGCCAACCAGCGCGGGACTTCGCTATTGCAGGCCGCACGGGGGGCCGGCCTGTCCGAGTACATGGACGCCCGTGCGCAGGCACGTCTGGAGCGCTTTACCGACTGGGTCGACGGCTTCCAGCGCCGCGGCGAAGACGAGGCCCCGGACGCACTGCTGCGCGCCCTGATTGAGGACATCGACTACGAATCGTGGCTACTGGAGAACAGTCCCAACCCGCGTGCCGCGACCCGGCGCATGGAGAACGTGCGCGAGTTCATCGACTGGGTCGGGCGCATGGGTGGTGGCAACACCACGGCCGAGTACGGCGACGACGAGGCGGACGACGACCAAACGATGGATCTGGCCGACATCGTCAACCGCATCAGCCTGATGGACATACTCGACCGCAACCGCGAAGCCCAGGACGGCGACGAATCGGTGCAACTGCTGACCCTGCACACCGCCAAGGGCCTGGAGTTCCCGCATGTCTGCCTGGTGGGTTTCGAGGAAGAGCTGCTGCCGCACCGGGTCAGCGTGGAGGACGACTCCATCGAGGAAGAGCGGCGTCTCGCCTATGTCGGGCTGACCCGCGCCCAGCAGACCCTGCTGATCACCTACGCCCAGAACCGGAGCCGCTACGGCGAGACCATCGACTGCGAACCCTCGCGTTTTCTCGACGAGCTACCCGAAGAACACCTCGAATGGCCGGACGCCAGACCACCGGACCCCGAGACGCAGAAACTCACCGCCCAGGCCCACCTGGCTGGCCTGAAGGCCATGCTCGGCAAGTAGGTGGCCGAAGGAGGCGCAATCCGCTCACGAATAGGGGCGCCCGGCCCATTCCGGGCGCCCCGGCCCGCTCCCCCCTTGTCTTTTTGGCCTGCGCGCCGTGCGCTGTACCGTTTCCGGCACCCGGAAGGTGACGGGCATACTGCGTGCGCCAAGTTGCAGCATGCGGCTCGCTCGCCCCAAGCTTCCGGCCCGTCTGGAAAGTATGAAGTTCGTCACACTCTCCTTTGTTTTCTTATAGCAAAGGCTCCACTTCAATTGAATCGGCAAATGCTCTCTATGCTGATTCACCAAGGCGCAACCCTTATCCAGCATCCAGCGCCAGAGGCCTCAGTGTCGGAGTTTCAGGCCGACCTTGGTGATACGGGCGCCGTCCATCTCGCGGATGACCAGGCGCATCGGGCCGAGGTTGACGGCGTCGCCGACGACCGGCTCGGCCTGGAGTTCGCGGCGCAGGTAGGCCTCCAGGGTGTCACCCTGGCGCTCGGGCGGAACCGGGGCGCCGTAGGCCATGCCGACCGCGCCGAGCTGGGCGTCGCCATTGAGGGCGAATTCCCCGAACACGCTGCGCTCGGTCAGGCGCTCCGGCACCTCGTCCTGCGGGACGAACAGGCGGTCGAGGTCATGCAGATCGGCCGGGGCGACCATAATGTAGAGGTGGTCGCCAGCATGCAGATCCAGCAGCTCCAGGGTGTCCAGCAGTTTGCCCTTGCGCAGGTGGGCCACGACCCGCGCGCTGCCCGGCAGACGGAAATTCGACCACGCCTCGCGCACGACCGGTGTGGTTTCGGCCAGGCGATAACCAACCAGCTCCATCTCCTGCTGCCCGGGGATATCCAGCTCGGTGCGCTGTACCCGTGCGGTGGTCGGCGGCAGCTCCAGCCCCAGCCAGCGCGCCGAGGGCGCGACGGTCCAGCCCTGCACCAGCAGCGAGATCAGCACCACGAAGAACACGACGTGGAAGAAATAGCCGGCCAACTCCAACCCGGCGAGCAGCGGGAACAGCGCCAGGATGATCGGTACCGCGCCGCGTAGACCGACCCAGGCAATGAAAACCTGTTCGCGCCAGGGGAAGCGGAACGGGAACAGGCACAGCCATACGGCCAGGGGACGGGCGATCAGGATCAGGACCGCGGCGACCAGCCCGGCGTCCAGGGCCACCGGCGGCAGGCCCGAGGGGGTCACCAGCATGCCGAGCATCAGGAACATCCCGATCTGTGCGAGCGAGGCGATCCCGTCATGGAAGCGCTTGATGTTCTGCGAGGCCTCCAGCGGACGGTTGCCGATCAGCAGCCCCGCCAGGTACACGGCCAGAAAGCCCGAGCCGCCCACCAGACCGGTCAGGCCGAAGATGGCCAGCGCCCCGGCCATCGCGAACAGCGGATACAGCCCGCCCGCCATCGGCACCCGATTGATCAGCGCCAGCAGGGCGAAACCTCCGGCCACACCGAACAGGGCCCCCAGCCCCATCTGCTGGACGAACTCGATGGCAACGACAGCGCCGAACTGCTGATCGGGCATCAACAGCAACTCGATCAGCACGATGGTCAGGAAGATCGCCATCGGATCGTTGGAGCCGGACTCGATCTCGAGCGTGGCACCGACACGGCTTTTCAGCTCGAGCCCGCGCGAGCGCAACAGCGAGAACACCGCAGCCGCGTCGGTGGAACCCACGATGGCCCCCAGCAACAGGCCCTCCAGCCAGGACAGGCCCAGCCACCAGACCGCAAAGACCCCGGTCAGCCCGGAGGTGACGAGCACCCCGAGCGTGGCCAGCCCCAGGGCTGGTTTCAGCCCGATACGGAAATTGCGGGCCGGAGTGCGCATCCCGCCGTCGAAAAGGATAATCGCGAGCGCGGCCGAGCCGACCAGATAGGCCAGGGTGATATTCTCCACCTCGAGACCGCCCGGGCCCTCCGGCCCGAGCAGCATGCCGATCACCAGGAACACCAGCAGCAGGGGCACGCCCAGGCGCGAGGTGATCACGCTCGAAAGGATGCTGCCCAGCAGCACAATGGCCGCCAGGAAGATGATCTGGTTGGAGAGGTCCATGCGTCGATCATACCGGAAGCTCCCGACAACCCGCCCGGCCGGCACGGTGCGCGTTATGGCCTGCGGGCTGGTTGCCGCGCTGGGTCTCGCGGCGGCACCGGCCGCCGCTGAACGCGGCGTCGACGCACTGCACTTCGAGTTCGAGAACGACCTGTTCGCTGGTGAGGACCGCTACTACACCAATGGCTTCCGCATCGGCTGGACGCGCAGCGAAGAGCGCGTACCCCCCTGGCTGCAGCGGGTCGCGGACGCACTGCCGTACTTCGTCGATCGCGAGGAACGCGGCCGCCTGAAATCGGCTATCCACCTGGGCCAGAACATGTACACCCCAGAGGACATCGAGCGGTCGCCCGCAGACCCGGACGACCGCCCCTACGCCGGCTGGCTATACCTGAACTTCAGCCTGGCCGAGGATCATGGCGACCGTCTGGACCGCCTGCAGGTCACCGTGGGCACCGTCGGGCCCGCCTCGCTGGCCGACCGCACACAAAAGGAAGTCCACAGCTGGTCCAGCGCACCGCAACCGCAGGGGTGGGACGACCAGATCGGCAACGAGGCGACCCTGATGGTGGGTTACGAGCGCCAGCTGCGCGGGCGCTCGCATCGCGCCGAGGGCGGCTGGGGCTGGGACCTGACCCCACACTGGGGCGCGACCGTGGGCAGCCCGTTCACGTTCGCCAACGCTGGCGCGATCGTGCGCGCCGGACGGAACCTGCCGCGCGACTACGGCCCGCCCCGGATCAACCCGGCGCTATCAGGTTCGCATACCTTCGAGACGGTCGGCTCCGCGGGCGGCTACCTGTTCGCGGGGGTGGATACCCGGCTGATGGCCTACGACCTGTTTCTGGACGGCCCGCTGTTTCGCGACGGGCCCTCGGTGGACAAGCACCCGGCGGTGGGGGAGTTTACGGCCGGATTCGTGTTCCACGTGGGTGGGGTGCGCCTGGGATACACCCATGTCTGGCGTTCGCGCGAGTTCAGTGGCCAGGCCAAGCGCGCAGCGGAGTTCGGCTCGCTGCACGCCACCTGGCAGTTCTGACGCCGGCCGCGCGCTTCAGAACACGGCAGCCTCCACATCGGGGTAGGTCGTGGCGACCGAGCGGTCGATCTTGTCCTCGAAGCCCGGGTAGTCATCAATGATGTCCGCCATGCGCTCGCGCACGAGCGGCACGGTCTCGAAGTCGGCCAGCCCCTGCTCCACACCCTCCTCGATCGCGCCCCAGAGGGTGACCAGGTAGTTCTGCAGGCGCGGCAGGGTCTCCGCCCCCTCGAGCCGGCCATGGCCGGGCACGACCACATCGGGCTCCAGCGCGATCAGTTCGTCCAGCAGCTCGATCCACTGCACGACGTCGCCATCCCAGACCGAGGGCGCGCGATCGCTGTACACCACATCCCCAGCCAGCAGGACTTTCGTCTGCGGCAACCAGACGATCAGGTCACCCGGGGAGTGGGCGCCGCCGGAGGGCAGGATGACCACCTCCTTTCCGCCGAGATCGCGCGTGATGCGCTCGTCCACGGGCGTGTTCGGCAGCAGTGGCGTGGTGTCACCGGTCGCCCCCTCGGTCATCTCGCGAAAATTATCGACCCAGGTCTCGGCTTCGGCCTTCATGCGCTCGATGGCCTCGGGGCCGGCCATGATCTCCGGCTTGTCCTCTGCGAAGGCATGATTGCCCAGCCAGTGGTCGCCATGACTGTGGCTGTTCACGATCCAACGCACGGGCTGATCGGTCACCTCGCGGATTGCTTCGCGCAGGGCAACGCCCATGGTCTCGGACGACCCCGTATCGAACACGAGCACGCCGTCGCCGGTCACCACGAACGCCATGTTCGCATTCCAGCCGAGATTCTCTCGGCTGGGGAAATCGCGCGCCGGAGTCATCACTGCATAGACCCCCGGGGCCACGACCTCGGGCTGCATTTCGTAATCTTCAGGCGCCGCCGGCTCGCCGGCCGGCGACGATGTCACGAAGACCGATCCCATCGCTACAACCGCCAGTACCATCCCCCATGGCTTCCATCCCTGCATCGCAATAATCCCCGGATATTCTCGATTGTGAAGAATAGACCCGCCAGCCCCCACAAAGTGCGCCACGCCGCCCGCGCGCCCGAAACTGGTAGCATCGGGGCCTCCCCCAGGGAAACACTGATCAATGTACACGCTCGCGTTGGTACCCCAGGTTTTCCGAGACAAGGCGCGTCGTGCAGCGGGTAGTGGTTCTACCCGCAAGCGGCGCAACGCAGGATCGGGGAACCTGGGGTGCCAACCCCACAAACCATTGAACAGCAGGGGCTCGGCCGCTTTTGCGTGCGTACGGCGTTGCGGCTCGCTTATGTAGCTCGGCTACACTGCGCTCACCGCGCCTTGTTCGCACGCAAAAGCGACTCGAGCGCGAGCGTGTACATTGATCAGTGTTTCCCTAGGATGGAGACTGCAAGTGCGCAAGATTTCCCGGACCTTCCTGACCGGCCTGGCGGCCATCCTGCCCCTGGTCATCACCCTGGCCCTGCTCTGGTGGCTGGGCACCACAGCGGAAACTGTCCTGGGCGGGCTGTTGCGCGCGATCCTGCCCGATGCCCTGTATTTCCCGGGCCTGGGCATCCTCGCCGGGCTGGTGCTCGTGTTCGCACTGGGCGTACTGCTGCAGGCCTATGTGGTACGCGGCCTGTTCGACTGGATGGAATCGCTGATGCAGCGCATCCCGGTGGTCAAGACCATCCACGGGACCGTGCGCGACGTAACGAATCTCCTTTCCGGCGACATCCACCAGCGCTTCGGGCAGGCCGTGCTGGTCACCTTCCCGGGCAGCGACTTCAAGCTGGTCGGGTTTGTCACCCGCGAGGATTTCGAGGGACTACCGGACAACCTGGGCGGCCCGGAAACCATCGCCGTATACACACCGATGAGCTACCAGATCGGCGGCTACACGCTGATGCTGCCGCGCAGCCGCGTGGAACCGCTCGATATGTCGCTGGAAGACGCGATGCGCTACGCCCTGACCGCCGGCGTCTCCGCGCGCCAGGAAAAGACCTGAACGGGTAGAATCCGCCGCATGACGGACCATCAAAGCCAACCTAGGATCCTGATCGGCGTCAGTGGCGGCATCGCCGCCTACAAGGCCTGCGAGCTGGTGCGCGAGCTAAAGCGCGCCGGCTGCGAAGTGCGCGTAGTGATGACGGCCGGCGCCCGCGCCTTCGTAACCCCGCTGACCTTCCAGGCCCTGTCCGGCGCGCCGGTGCGTACCGAGCTGCTGGATGCCGAAGCGGAATCCGGCATGGATCACATCGCCCTGGCACGATGGGCGGACCGCATCGTGGTCGCCCCGGCCAGCGCCAGCCTGATCGCCCGCTACGCCCAGGGCCTGGCGGACGATCTGCTGAGTACGCTGCTGCTGGCCACCACCGCGCCGGTCGCCCTGGCACCGGCGATGAACCATCGCATGTGGGCCCACCCGGCCACGCAGGCCAATATTGCAACCCTGAGCGAGCGCGGCGTAACCCTGATCGGGCCGGACAGTGGCGATCAGGCCTGTGGCGAGCAGGGCGAGGGCCGCATGCGCGAGCCCGCCGCGATTGCGCGGGAGCTGCTGCAGCCGGTACACGCCCCGCTGGCCGGACGTCACGTACTGATCACCGCCGGCCCCACCTTCGAGCCGATCGACCCCGTGCGCTTTATCGGCAACCGCAGCTCCGGGCGCATGGGCTTTGCCCTGGCCGCGGCGGCGCGCGATGCGGGCGCACACGTGACCCTGGTGCATGGGCCGACGGCCGAGGCCGTGCCCGCGGGCGTCGCAGGCATCGCCACGGAAACGGCGGCCGCCATGCACGCCGCGGTGATGGAGCGACTGCCCGAGACCGACATCCTGATCGCGGCCGCGGCCGTAGCCGACTACCGCCCGGCCGAACCGCAGGCACAGAAGATCAAGAAATCCGACCCGGTGATGCACCTGGCACTGGAGCGCACCCGGGACATCCTGGCCGAGGCGGCAACACAGGCGGCCTCCCTCCCCCGACGCCCGTTCCTGGTCGGCTTCGCGGCCGAGACCGAGCACCTGCGCGAACACGCCGAGGCCAAGCGCCGCGCCAAGGGACTCGACCTGATCGCCGCCAACCGGGTCGGCGAGGGCCGCGCCTTTGGCACACCCGACAACGAACTGCTGTGCCTTTGGGAGGGCGGCGAGCACCGGCTTCCCAGCCAGCCGAAAACCCAGCTGGCCCGGGCGCTGATCGACCTGATCGTCGAGCGCCTGGCCGAATGCGAAACGGATCAAGGAACCCCGAATGCCCGCCCCCGAGATTGACCTGAAGATCCTGGACCCGCGCATGGGCGCGGACTTCCCGCTGCCCGCCCCGGCCACCAACGGCTCGGCCGGCGTCGACCTGCGCGCGATGATCGAGGCGCCGCTGACGCTGGAGCCGGGCGCCGCCGAACTGATCCCGACCGGGCTCTCGATCCATATCGAGGACCCGGGCTATGCCGGGATGATCCTGCCCCGCTCCGGGCTAGGTCACAAGCACGGCCTGGTGCTGGGGAACCTGGTCGGACTGATCGACGCCGACTACCAGGGGCCGCTGATGGTCTCCTGCTGGAACCGGGGCGCGTACGCCTACACCCTGGAGGTCGGCGAACGCCTGGCGCAGCTGGTCATCGTCCCGGTCGTCCAGCCGCGCTTTCGCGTGGTCGAGGACTTCGAGGAGAGCGCCCGTGGCGCCGGCGGCTTCGGCTCTTCCGGCCGCGGATAGCAGACGGAAGAACCCTCAGCCCGAGGGATAGGGCACGCCCACCCCACCCAGACCGCAGTAGCCGTTAGGCACCTTGGCCAGGTACTGCTGGTGGTAGTCCTCGGCAAAGTACCAGACGTCCAGTGGCTGGATCTCCGTGGTGATGGCGCCACGCCCTGCGGCATCCAGCGCCGCCTGGTAGCGCTCGCGGCTGACCTCGGCCGCCGCCTGCTGTTCGGCCGATTCCACATAGATCGCGGAGCGGTACTGCGTGCCGACATCATTGCCCTGGCGCATGCCCTGGGTCGGGTCGTGTCCCTCCCAGAACACCCGCAACAGCGTATCGATCGACACTCGGGCCGGGTCGAACACGACACGCACCAACTCGGTGTGCCCGGTCTGCCCGGAACAGACCTCGCGGTAGGTCGGGTTGCGGGTATAGCCGCCGCCATAACCCACACTGGTCGAATACACGCCGTCGATCTGCCAGAACAGCCGCTCCGCACCCCAGAAGCAGCCCATACCCACATGCAGCACCTGCGCGCCCTCCGGATAGGGCGGCACCAGCGGTGTGCCCAGCACCATGTGCCGTGGCGGGACCGGCAGCGGCTCTTCGCGCCCGGGCAAGGCCTCCTCGGGCGCGGGCATGCGCGGCTCGGAAAACGCAAACATCAAAAGGGCTCCTTCCGGAAACGTGGATTCATCAGCCGGGGTCGGCCGGGGTCAGCCGGATCAGCTCGCCCGGGTTGTGGTCGGTCAGCACCCAGATCGCCCCATCGTGCACACGGACATCACGGATGCGGCGGCCGAGGTCGGGCAGCAGATCTTCCTCGTTGACCAGCTCGCGACCGTCGAAGGTCAGCTTGCGCAGGGTCTGGCCCCGCAGCCCGCCGACCAGCAGATCACCATTCCAGTCGGCAAAGGCGGGGTCGCGCAGGATCGCCATACCGGACGGCGCGATCGCCGGAGTCCAGTAGTGCAGAGGCGACTCCATCCCTTCCTTTTCCGTAAGACCGTCGCCTACCGGCCCGCCGGAATACTCGCGGCCCTGGCTGATCACTGGCCAACCGTAATTCAGACCGCGCTCGATGATATTCACCTCGTCGCCACCGCGCGGACCGTGCTCGTTCTGCCAGAAGGTGCCGGTCTCGGGGTCGATCACCATGCCCTGCGGGTTGCGCACTCCCCAGGCCCACAGTTCCGGTTTGGCCTCGCCTTCACCCACCAGCGGGTTGTCTTCGGGCACCGAGCCATCGTCATGCAGGCGGACAATACTGCCGATGTGGGTGGACGTGTCTTGCGAATGGTCACGCTCTCCCCGGTCCCCGATGCTGATATAGACGTAGTGGTCCGCGTCGAACACGATCCGCGAACCGAAGTGGCGCCCGCCGCGCACCCCCGGCTCCACCGAGAACAGCACCTCGACATCCTGCAGCGCACCATCGGCGAACTGCCCGCGGGCCAGGCGGGTCGTCTGGCCACCATCCACCTGCGCGGAGTAGGTAAAGTACAGCCAGCCGTTGTCCTCGTAATCCGGATGCAGAGCCAGATCGAGCAGCCCGCCCTGGTTCTGAGCGATCAGATCGCCCGGAAGACCGGAAACCATCTCGCCGCGCCCCTCGACGTTCTCCGCGTCGGGGATATAGCGAAGCTGCCCGGGCCGTTCGCTGATCAGCATCCCGCCATCCGGCAGAAAGGCCATCGCCCAGGGATGATTAAGCTCCGAGCTCAGGACCTCGCCGCGCAACTCACCGTCAGCGGCATAGAACTCCTCGGCCGCGATCCCGGCCGCTCCCCCGCAGGCCATCAGGAGCCCGCCCAGCAATGGGGCCGCCAGTAACCGCCCCGGGTATCGCTTGTCCATAATCCCTGCCCTCGCCTAGGTCCGTACCCGTTGGTGGCCCCTACCCGCCTCGGGGTTCCCCAGGGAACCACTGATCAATGTTTCCCTGGCTGACAGGACGGGCACCAGTAGGTGGAACGCAGGTGCTCGCCCGCGAGCGCACGCTCCACCGCTGTCCCGCACGTGCGGCAGGCCTGCCCGCCGCGCCCGTACACGAGTAGATACTCGTCCGTCTCGGCCCGTTCGCGCGTGATGCGTGGACCGGGCTTGAGGTTGCGCCGCAACAGGCGCGCCGCTTCGCGGTAGAGCGCCAGGAGCTCGTCATCCGCAATCACACCGACCGGGTCGAGTGGATATCGCCCGAGCAGGAACAGCACCTCCGACTTGTAGATGTTCCCGATGCCGGACGCCAGCGACTGATCCAGCAGCACGTCCAGGACGGGTCGCGCGGGGTCGCTGCGGGTGCGCACACGTCGTACGACGGCGGTCAGGTCGACCTCCGGGTCCAGCAGATCCGGCCCCACGCGTGCATCCAGTCGCTCCGGGTCGCCGCGCCCCTCCGGCTGTGGCTGCCAGGCGAGTTCGCGCGGATGGAAACAGACCAGCACCCGGTCCGCCAGTCGCAGCACGGCCCAGGCCTGGTGCTCCGGCTTGTGCCAGGCGGCCCCGGGCGCATACTGGTGCCACGTCCCGTACATCCCCAGGTGCGTGCGCAGCTGCCAGGCGCGGCCCGAGGCGTCATTGAGCTCGATCAGCAGGTGCTTGCCGCGCGCACTCACGTTACGCGCAGCCATGGCCCCATGCTCCACCAGTGCCTCACCACACCGCGACCGGGTCAACACAGACTCCAGCGCAGCACCGGTCAGCACCGGACCCAGCGCCCGGGCCAGCTTGTGGATGGTATCGCCTTCGGGCATCGCGGCCGGACGATCAGCGCTTGCGGCTGGGGTAGAGCGGGGG
This sequence comes from Thioalkalivibrio sp. ALD1, assembly GCF_000381245.1. Classification (NCBI taxonomy): domain Bacteria; kingdom Pseudomonadati; phylum Pseudomonadota; class Gammaproteobacteria; order Chromatiales; family Ectothiorhodospiraceae; genus Thioalkalivibrio; species Thioalkalivibrio sp. ALD1. The sequence continues at coordinate 85,185 of NZ_KB906247.1, forward strand.
CTCGCCCTCGGGGCGGGTGCGGAACAGACGCATGGACCACAGGTACTGGGCCGGGGCCTGCGTGACCCCGCGCTCGATGGCCTGGTTCATCTGCCGGGTGTCGGCATGGTCATCGCCGCTGGGGAAGCCCTCGAGCGGCGGCCACAGGCGCATCACGTACTGGTCCGCCACCGAGTCGTACCAGACGAAGCTGGGCAGCACGGCCGCCTTCGACATGCGCGCCAGGCGGCCCAGCGCGGTGAGCGTCGCCTTGGGGACCCCGAAGAAGTCGACGAACACCGCCCCCTCGGCCCCCAGATCCTCGTCCGGCAGGTAATAGAAAAAGCGGCCGCGGCGGAGCTGGCGAATGGCCGGGCGCAGGCCCTGCTCGCGGGCGAAGATGTCGCCCGAATAGCGCGTGCGGCTGCGATGGTTGATCCACTCCAGCACCGGGTTCTTCATCGGCTTGGCGAACGACACGCCGTCGTACATCTGGCTCATGCGCACGCCGCCGTAGTCCAGCGCCAGGGAGTGCGGGGCGAGGATAATCACCGGCGTGCCGGCCGCCTGCAGGCGCTCGTAGTGTTCCAGCCCCTCGACTCGGATGCGCGCGGCGTGCTGGCCGGGCTTGCCGAACCAAAGCAGGCCGTAGTCCAGCACGGTCTGCGCCTGGTAGCGGTAATAGGCCTCCATGCGCTTCTCGCGCTCGGCCGGGGTCATCTCGGGGAAACACAGCTCGAGGTTGCGCTCCACCACCGCGCGGCTGCGCCCGGCGCCCTTGCGGATCAGCCGCCCGAGTCCCCGGGCCAACGCATGCACGGCCGGGCGCGGCATCTCCTGCAGCACCCAGACCACGCCCAGCAACAGCCAGCTGCCCCAGTAGCGCGGGGCGAAATGACGGGCGGTCAGCGGGGCCCGATAGGCGCCTGCCTCATGGCCCGAGCGGGTCTCCCCGGCCGGTTCGCTCATGCGCCCCCGCCCGCGTCGAGCTGCTTGCGTGCGCGCTTCGCATAGACCTCCATCTCTTTCACCGCCTGCAGGTCGCCCTTCTCGGTAGCGATGGCAATGCCGCGCTCGCAGGTAGAGAGCGCGGCCTGTGGCCGCTCCAGGTCGACGAGGGTCTTGGCCAGCAGCTTCCAGGCGGCGGAATAGCCACCATCCAGCTCCAGCGCGCGTTCCAGGTGCGGGATCGCGGCCTCCTTCTGGCCGTCGGTCGCCAGGGCATTGCCCAGCGAAAAACGCAGCATCGCGGAGTCCTGTCCGCCATCCAGCATGTTCTGGAAGCGTTCGATCATGTCACTCATAGGGCTCCTCCTTCTGGATATCTTCAGGCTAACGCCGCCAGAAGGCGGGCGACAGAAGCACCAGCACGGTAAAGATTTCCAGCCGGCCCATCAGCATCGCCAGCACCAGCACCCACTTGCTGAAGTCGTTGATCGAGGCGTAGTTGGCCCCAACCTCGCCCAGCCCGGGGCCGAGGTTGTTCAGAGTCGCGGCCACCGCGGAAAACGAGGTGACCTGATCCAGCCCGGAGGCCATGATCAGCAGCATCATTACCACGAAGACCATCACGTAGGCGGCGAGGAAGCCCCAGACCGCCTGGACCACGCGGTCGGGCGCTTCCTTGCCGTTCACCTTCACCGCGATCCGGGCATGGGGATGGATCAGGCGCTTGATCTCGCGCAGTCCCTGCTTGACCAGCAGCAGTACGCGCACCACCTTCATCCCGCCACCAGTGGATCCGGTGCAGGCCCCGATGAACGACAGGAAGATCAGCAGCACCGGCAGGAAGCCCGGCCACAGATAGAAGGCATCGGTGGTAAAGCCCGAGGTAGTCGCCACCGACACCACGTGGAAGACCCCGCGCCGCAGCGCGTCGTTCGTGTCGGTGGCAAAGCCGCTCCACAGCATGTAGCCGACCACGATCACGGCGGCGGAGACGAGCAGGATCAGATAGGTGCGTAGTTCCTCGTCACGCTGATACGGCTTCCAGGTCGCGCGGTGCAGCACCAGAAAGTGCAGCGCGAAATTCATCCCGCCGAGGATCATGAACGCGATCGCGACCGTCTCGATTGCCACCGAATCGAAGTGCCCGATGCTGGCATCGTAGGTGGAGAACCCCCCGATCGCGATGGTCGAAAACGCATGCCCGACCGCGTCGAAGGCCTCCATCCCGGCGGCCCAGTAGGCCAGCGCACAGGCCACGGTCAGACCCAGGTAGATATACCAGAGGTTGCGCGCGGTCTCGGCGATGCGCGGGGTCAGCTTGTTGTCGCGGATCGGGCCGGGGGTTTCGGCCTTGAACAGCTGCATACCGCCCACGCCCAGCAGCGGCAGGATCGCCACCGCCAGCACGATGATCCCCATGCCGCCCAGCCACTGCAGCTGCTGGCGGTACCACAGGATCGCGCGCGGCAGGTCGTCCAGCCCGGTGAGCACCGTCGCGCCGGTGGTTGTGAGCCCGGACATCGACTCGAACACCGCGTCGGTGAACGACACCGGCAGGTTCGGGTCCAGCACCAGCGGTGCCGCCCCGGCAATGCCCAGCCCCAGCCAGAACAGTACGACCAGGATGAAACCGTCGCGCACCTGCAGATCGCAGCGCGCCTTGTACAGCGAGCCCCACAGGATCCCGCCGATCAGCAGCAACAACGCAAACGCCTGCAGAAACACCCAGGCGGTGGATTCGCCATAGAGAAAGCCGATGGCTGCCGGCGGCAGCATCGTCAGGCTGAACAGGGTCAGCAGGACCCCAAGCAGGCGGGCAGTGGATGCGAAATGGAGCATCGGCCAGGACGACCTAGAAAAACAGCGCGGAGGGCTGGAACAGGCGCTGCACCTGCTTGACCTTGCGCCGGTCGGTCAGGAACAGGATCACGTGGTCGCCGGCCTCGATTACCGTATCGTGGTGCGGGATGATCACGTCCTCGCCACGCACCACCGCACCCACACTCGTGCCCTCGGGGAAATCGATCTCCTCGATCCGCCGGCCCACCACCTGCGAGGTGCGGGCATCGCCGTTCACCACCGTCTCGATCGCCTCGGCGGCCCCGCGGCGCAGGGTATGCACGGTGGCCGTTCCGCCCTCGCGCACACGCGCCAAAAGCGCGCTGATGGTCGCCTGCTGCGGCGAGATCGCGACATCGATCGTGCCGCTTTGCAGCAGGTCCACGTAGCTCGGGCGATTGATCAGCGACATCACCTTGCGCACACCCCAGCGCTTGGCCAGCATGCCGGCAAAGATGTTCGCCTGATCGTCGTTGGTTACGGCGCAGAAGACATCGTTGTTCTCGATGCCGATCGATTCGAGGAAGCGGTCGTCCGCGCTGTCGCCATGCAGGACCAGCACATTGCCGGGCAGCGAACGCGCCAGGTGGTCGGCGCGGTCCGGATCGCGCTCGATCACCTTGACTCGGTAGCGCTTGCTCAGCGTCTCCGCCAGGCGCTCGCCGATATTGCCACCTCCGGCGATCATGATGCGCTTGTACGGCTTCTCCATCTTGCGCAGCTCCGAGGTCACCGCGCGGATGTTCTTCTTCGCGGCAACAAAGAAGACCTCGTCGTCGACCTCGATTACGGTATCGCCATCCGGCTGGATGGAGCGGTTCTTGCGAAAAATCGCCGCGACCCGCGTATGGATGCCGGGCATATCGCTTTTGAGGTTCTTCAGCTCGTGTCCGACCAGCGGGCCACCGTAGTAGGCCCGCACGCCGACCAGCGACACCAGTCCTTCGGCGAACTCCAGCACCTGCAGCGAGCCTGGGTGCTCGATCAGGCGATGGATGTGGCGGGTGACGATCGCCTCCGGCGAGATCAGCATATCCACCGGCATCGCATCCTGGGCGAACAGCTCCGGGGTCTCGTGGTAGTCCCGCGAGCGCACACGGGCGATCTTGGTTTCGACATTGAACAGGGTGGAGGCGACCTGACAGGCGATCATGTTCACCTCGTCGGAGTCGGTCACCGCAATGACCATCGAAGCATCCTGCGCGCCCGCGGCCTCCAACACGCTCGGGTGCGAGGCGAAGCCATTCACCGTCTTGATGTCGAACTGATCCTCCAGCTCGGCCAGGCGCTCAGCGCGGGAGTCGACGATGGTGATGTCGATGCCGTCGGCGCTCAGGGCCTCGGCCAGTGACTGGCCCACCTGCCCCGCGCCGAGGATAATGATGTGCTTCATGCGTCTCCCGTCCCGGAGATGTCAGGGCGCCGTGCCAGGAAAACGACCAGAGCCTCAGCCGTCGGCCTTCACCCGTTTTGGATCGATGCCCAGTGCCTTGAACTTGCGATAGAGGTGGGTACGCTCCAGTCCCACCCGCTCGGCCAGCCGTGTCATGTTGCCTTCCGAGCGCTCCAGCTGCTGAATCAGATACTCGCGCTCGAACTGCTCGCGCGCCTCGCGCAGCGGCAGATCCGGGATCGCCAGCACCCCCTCTTCGAACTCCTCGCCGCGCTGCGGCTGCCCGGTCAGGGTGCGTTCGACCTCGTCGCGCGTAATCTCGTCACCGGAGCCGAGGATCATCAGCCGTTGCACCAGATTGCGCAGTTCGCGCACATTGCCGGGCCAATGATACTGCTGCATCCGCTCCAGCGCCGGGCGCTGAAACGCCCGCATCGGCAGGCCTTCCTGCTGGTGCAGATGGCGCATATGGTAGTCGAGCAGCTCCGGGATGTCCTCCGCGTGCTCGCGCAGTGGCGGGATCGCCAGGGGCAGGACATTCAGCCGGTAGTACAGATCCTCGCGAAACCGGCCCTGTTCCACCGCCTCGCCGAGATCGTGCTGGCTGGCGGCAATCACCCGTACATTGACGCTGATCGGCTGATCGCCCCCGATGCGGGTAATGCGCTGGGTGTCCAGGGCATGCAGTAGCCGGCCCTGTGTCTGCATGTCCATCTCGGCGACCTCGTCGAGAAACAGCACACCACCTGCGGCCTGCTCCAGCAAGCCATAGCGCACGCGGTCGCCCTGCTCGCTGCCGAACAACTCGGCCACGGCCTCGTCGCCGGACAGCGAACCGACCGAGACGACAATGAACGGACTGTCCCGGCGCGCACTGCGCGCATGCAGCAGGCGGGCGAAGGTCTGCTTGCCCACCCCGGGCTCTCCGGTGATCAGCACCCAGGTGTCGTGCTGCGCCATGCGCTGCACCTGATCGCGCAGGTTCACCATGACCGCACTGCCGCCCACCGGGTCGGCGACGGTACCGGCGTGGCGTTTCAGGCCCACGTTCTCGCGCTGCAGGCGGGCGGCCTCCAGGGCGTTGTTCAGCGTGATCAGCAGCTTGTCGATCGACAGCGGCTTTTCGATGAAGTCGTAGGCGCCCAGGCGCGTGGCATCGACCGCAGTCTCCACGTTCCCATGCCCGGAGATCATCACCACCGGACAGGGCAGGCCCTCGTCGTCGCCCCACTCCTTGAGCAGCGAAATCCCGTCGCCGTCCGGCATCCAGACATCGAGCAGGATCAGATCCGGCCGCCGACTCCGTCGCTGGGCCTTGGCCTCGGCGACCGAGCCGGCCAGCGCCACCTGGTAGCCCTCGTCCTCAAGGACATCCTGCAGCAACATCCGGATATCCGGTTCGTCGTCGACGACCAGTACGTACGGTTCGCTCATTCCCGTTCCTCGTGGGCCAGGGCATGCGGGGTATGTTCCACCGGGATGCGGATGCGAAAGACGGCCCCGCCTTCGCCCGCCGGTGCATTATGGCACTCAATCATGCCGCCATGTTCCTCGACGATCTTCTGTGCAACCGCCAAACCGAGACCGGTTCCACGTGGCTTGTCCGTCGTGTAGGGCTCGAAGATGCGTTCCAGGAGCTCGGGCTTGATCCCCGGGCCGGTATCGGTCACGCACAGTTCGATGTGCGGCCCGGCCGGGTCGTCGAGATAGGCGGTCGCGATATGCACCGCGAACGTGTCCTGGCCCTTGCCGGCCTCCAGCGCGTTCTTGATCAGGTTGTGCAGCAACTGACGCAGGCGCCCGGCGTCACCACGAATCCCGGGCAAATCCGGCTCCAGTTCGGTTTCCACCAGGGAATGGCCGTCGGAGTCGACATACAGCTCGCAGACATCCTGAATCAGCTGGTTCAGGTCCACCGACCCCAGCTCCAGTCGCGGGGCCTGGGCGTAATCACGGAAGGCATTGACCAGTGTCTTCATCGCCTCCACCTGCTGAATGATGGTACTGGTCGCACGATCCAGGACCTCGCGGTCGGCGCCGTCCAGGACCTTGCCCAGTCGGCGCGACAGGCGTTCGGCGGAGAGCTGGATGGGGGTCAGCGGATTCTTGATCTCGTGTGCCAGACGCCGGGCCACCTCGCCCCAGGCAGCGTCGCGCTGCGCCTTCAGGAACTCGGTCATGTCATCGAACACGATCGCGTGAAGGCCGCGGCTGGAGCCCGAGGTCGGCAGCCAGACGGCGCGCGTCATCAGCACCTTGCGCCCGGAGCGGGTGAAGACAACGACCTGCCGTGACCACTCGTCTTCCTGGCGCGCCAGGGCATCGTTGATCGCCTCGAAGAACTGCCCTACCAGCGGGCATTCGATGCCCAGCTCGGAGATCGACCGGGTGCGCGCACCCTGCAGGTTGCACTCCAGGATCTGGCCGGCGGCTTCATTGGCGGTGCGCAGGCGCAGACTGCCGTCCAGCGCCAGCACGCCGGAACGAAGATGCTGCAGGACACTCTCCAGATACGCGCGCTCGGCGTCCAGCAGACGACGGTTGCGTTCGGCCTCGTCACGCGCCTCGTTCAGCGTTCGGGTCATGGCGTTGAACGACTGCACGAGAAAGCCCAGCTCGTCCGCCCGCTGCACGGCCAGGCGGGTGGAATAGTCCCCGGCCGCCACCAGTCGTGTCCCCTGCACCAGATCGGAGATCGGACGCACCATGCGCCGCGCGACCAGCAGGCCGGCCCACAGGGCCGCCATCAGCGAGATCGCCAGGGCCAGCGACAGGGTAAAGATAAACCCCTGAATGATCGGACCGCGCAGGTAGGCGAACTCGCGGTAACCGGCGAAGGCATCCTCCACCCGCTGCGACAGGGCCGACATGCGCGGGTCCACCGGATAGATCCCCTGCAGGATGCGGTTCTCCGCCCCCGGGCGCCGACTGCTGGTAGTGGCCACCACGCGAATCACGAGCGAGCCATCGGGCTGCGGTTCCAGCCGCGAATACGGCTGCTCCGGGCGCACCCGCATCAGGATATCGGCCCCCGGAGGACTCGGCAGGCGGCGGATCGGGCTGTCGGTGGAGGAGGCAATGATGCGGTTGTTGGAGCCGACCAGGGTCAGTTCCTGGGCTCCAACTTGGCGGCGGTAGTCATTCAGCGCCAGCGGGACCAGGCCCTCGGAGACCCCTTCCAGCTCGCTCATCATCTCCTGCGTCTCGGTGGCCAGCTGGCGCACGCGCAGATCCAGCGACGAGCGCGACAGTTCCAGGGCGTCTTCCAGCGCGGAGTCCACGCGTACGTCAAACCAGGAGTCCACACCCTCGTTCAGAAACTCGAAGGAAAAGTAATAGACCACCGATACCGGCAACACCGCGACGAGCATGAACCCCCCGACCAGCCGCAGTGTCAGGCGGCTGCCGGGCACACCCTGGCGATACTGGGCGACCATACGCACGAACTGGTGGATGATCAGGCCACCCAGCACAAGGAGGATCGCGGCATGGAATACCAGCAGCCACAGGAACAACTGCTCGAAGCGGGCCTGATCCTGCGCCGCCCCGCCCATGACCACCAGCGAGGTCAGCAGCAGCAGAAACAGCAGGCCCATGCCCAGAAGGCCCCAAGGGAAGCGTCTTAGGGAAACGCTGATCAATGTAAACACCCGCGTTGGCACCCCAGGTTGTCCGCGACAAGGCACGGTCCGCAGCCCGTAGTAATTCTACCGGCCCGTTTTTGATTGATTCGGGCCGCAACGCCGGATCGGGGAACCTGGGGTACCCATTCCACGAACCATTGAGAGCAAGGGCCCGGCCTCCCTTTGTTGACAAAAACGGGCGCGGCGTTGCGATTCCCTTGCGCAGAATGACTGCACGGCAGTCGCCGCGCCTTGTTTGCACGCAAAAGCGACTCGAACGCGAGCGTGTTCATTGACCAGCATTTCCCTAATCCAAGGACCATCGGTGCCATTCCCGCCGGGTGGTCAGGTCACCGCGCAGGCCGGCATCCAGCTGCAGCGGCAGGGGCAACGCCGAATACACCAGCAACAGGCGCGCCGCCAAGTTGTAGTCTTCCGGCTGCTCGCGCACCGCCTCCGGCACGCCATGCATCGGCAGGCGCCCCAGCCGTCGGGCCACATGCTCCAGGGCATCGCCCAGGGTCGGTTTGAGCTCCATCCGGTCGTCGTTCACGTCGGTTACCAGGTAATATCGGTTCAGCGCAAAGTATTGCAGCTTGACCCGGCGTGTCTCGCGCTGCACGTCTTCCCGGCCCAGCCAGCGATCGCGCTCGATCCGGGCCTCGGCCTCGAACTCCAGCGTGACTCCGTTGGCCAGCGCATCCTCCAGCACCTGCGGCAGCCGCATGTCGAGCATCAAGCGCACGAGCAGAGTGTCATCGCCCATCCACAGGTGGCGAGCGTCGCGTATCTCCAGCGCCTGCGCCGTACCCGGAACGAGCGCCAGGACAAGCGACCACGCCAGCAGGAATCCGATCGGCGACCGACGACCCGCGCCCATGCCCTAGTCCTTTTTCAGCAGTGCGTAGTAGAAACCATCGCCGCCCTCCAGGCCCAGTGGCAGCGCCCAACCTGCTGAACGCGCATGCGCCCCGGCGATCGGCGGGCCACCCTCGGGCTCCGGCGCGCGCGCATCCGGCATCCGCTGGAGAAAGCCCGCAACGACCGCGTCGCTTTCCTCCGCCAGGAGCGAACAGGTCGCATACAGCAGGCGCCCGCCAGGTCGCAGCAGGCCCCAGGCGGCCTCCAGAATACGCGCCTGCTCCGCCGCCAGGCGCGGGATGTCGTCGGCACGGCGCAGGGTCTTGATGTCCGGGTGGCGCCGGATCACCCCGGTCGCCGAGCAGGGGACATCCAGCAAGATCGCGTCGAAGGGGTGACCATCCCACCAGGCAGCGGGATCGGCGACATCGGCTGCGGTCAACTGCGCCGCGAAGCCGAGGCGATCGAGGTTCTCGCGCACCTGCACCAGGCGCTCGGCGTCGCTGTCCAGCGCGGTCAGCTGGAGATCACCACGGGCCCGCTCCAGCAAGTGCCCGGTCTTGCCTCCCGGGGCCGCGCAGGCATCCAGGACGCGCTCGCCCGGCTGCGGATCGAGCAACACCGCCGCCCATTGCGCGGAGGCGTCCTGCACCGAGAGCCGGCCCTCGGCAAAACCGGGCAGCCGGGTCACGTCTGCGGGTTCCTCCAGCGTCAGGGCCATATCCAGCTGAGGATGTGCTTGTGCCGGGTGTCCCGCCGCAACGAGCGCCTGGAGGGCGTCCTCACGCGATGTGCGAGACAGGTTCACGCGCAGGGTCATGGGCGCGGGTCGGGTAGCCGCCTCCAGCAGCGTCTCCCAATCGTCGGGCCAGGAGGCGCGAATCGCCTCCAGCAGCCATTCCGGAACGGCATAACGCAGCGCCGGGTCTTCCCGGACCGCCGCCTCCAGCGCATCCTGCTCGCGCTGCGCGCGCCGCAGTACCGCATTGATCAGCCCCACCGCACCGGGGCGATGGATCGCCCGCGCCAGTTCCGCGGTCTCGCGCACGGCCGCGTGGTCCCGGGTAGAGAAATGCATCAGCTCGACCAGCCCCTGCGCCAGCAGCACACCGATCACCGCGTCTTTCTTGCGCAGCGGGCGATCCAGAAATCCGTTCACCAGCGCCGACAGCTGCGGATACCAGCGCAGCGTGGTGTAAGCCAGCGCCTGCACCCAGGCCGCGTCGCGGGTGTTCAGTCCCTCGACAGCCTGCTCCACCGCGCGCGTCAGGGAATGCCCCTGCAGGACGACCCCCTCGGTCGCCTCCAGCGCCCGCTGGCGCGGGGAGCGCGAGTCCACCCGCGAGGGGACGATGCGTCCGGAGCGCTTGGCTGCCATCGCCTAGGGCCCCGAGAGGCGCTGTCCCACCAGCGCCGTGGTGTTGGCCCAGTCCGCGGCCGCGACTGGCCGCTTGCCTGGCAACTGCACAATTTCCAGACGTAGTCGGCCCTCCCCGGTGCCAACCTCCACCCCGTCGCGGTCCGCGGCACGGATGGTACCGGGCTCCGGGTCCGCCGGCCCGGGCAACGGGCGCGCGGCATGCACGCGGATCACCTGCTCTCCCCAGCGCGCCTGGGCAACCGGCCAGGGGTTGAAGGCCCGCACCTGGCGATCCAGCTCCACCGCCGGGCGGGCAAAGTCCAGCCAGGCCTCGTCCTTCTCCAGCTTGCGCGCGTAGGTCGCGCCGGCATCGTCCTGTGGTTCCGGCTGCGAACGCCCCGCGAGGATCGCGGGCAGCCGTTCAAGCAACAGCTCGGCGCCCAGCGCGGCCAGCGTGTCGTGCAGCTCGCCGGTGGTCGTCGCCGCAGTGATCGGGGTCGAGCGACAGGCGTGCACCGGCCCCGTGTCCAGGCCGGGCGCCATCTGCATCAGGCAGACCCCGGTCTCGGTATCACCGGCGAGGATCGCGCGGTGGATCGGCGCCGCGCCGCGCCAGCGGGGCAACAGCGAGGCGTGGATATTCAGCCCGCCCCGACGGGGGATCTCCAGCACCGCGCGCGGCAGGATCAGCCCGTAGGCCGCGACGATCAGGATATCGGGGTGCCAGGCAGTCAGTTCGGCCTGCGCCTCGGGCGATTTCAGGGATTCCGGCTGCAGCACCGGGATGCCGGCCGCTTCGGCGGCGACCTTGACCGGGCTCGGGCGCAACTGACGCCCACGCCCCGCCGGGCGATCCGGCTGGGTGTACACGGCCACGGGCCGCGGGCCGCGCTCGATCAGGGCCTCCAGCGCGGGGACCGCGAAGTCCGGCGTGCCGGCATAGACAATGCGCAGGGACTCGACGTCCGTGTCCGCCACTCCCATCAGACGGCGGGCGCCGCGGCCTTGTCTCCCGCGCCGCTCCGTGCGCCCTGCTTCTCCAGCTTCTTGCGGATGCGATTGCGCTTCAGGCTGGACAGGTAGTCCACGAACAGCTTGCCGTCGAGGTGGTCGATCTCGTGTTGAATGCAGACGGCCAGAAGGCCGTCGATATCGAGCTCGTAGGGCTGGCCGTCACGCCCGAGGGCCCGCACGCGGATGCGATCGGCGCGCTGCACGCGTTCGTAGAAACCGGGCACCGAAAGGCAACCCTCGTCCATCTCCTCCTCGCCGGAGGTCTCGAGGATCTCGGGGTTGATCAGCACGTGCGGCTCGCTCTGGTCGTCGGAGACGTCCGTCACCAGCACCCGCTTTTGCACGTTGATCTGGGTAGCCGCCAGACCAATGCCCGGGGCGTCGTACATCGTTTCGAGCATGTCGTCGACCAGGGTGCGGATCTCGTCGTCCACCGTCTCGACCGGCTCCGCCTTCAGGCGTAGCCGCGGATCCGGGAAATGCAGTATTTCGCGCTTGGCCATGAAAAACCTCAAACTTTGTACTGTACAGACGTCACAATTCTGCTAACGTTGGACCGCAATATCCGCGGAATTGCGTCATCCGCATGGGGCCGGGCTAGGGCAAAAGGAAGGCTCGGGGAGCGCGCGGACCTGACAGGGGACAGTAATGTACAAGACCAGGGCGACCACGACCTTCGTTCTGCCGGGCATTCTATTTAGTGTAACGCTGTTACTCGGCGCCTGCGCAGCCACCCAGACCGAAGAAGGGGCTGCCACTCCTGCGGACAGCGAAGCCACTCAAACGGCTCGCACCGAGGGCACCTCCCGCGACAACGACCGCGCCTCCGAAACTTCCGGCACCTCCGAGCCGGAACCCGAAATCCGCGAGTCCGCACCCGAACGCTACGTGGTCCGCGAAGGTGACACCCTGTGGGACATCGCCGCGATGTTCCTGCGTGATCCCTGGTACTGGCCGGAGATCTGGCTGGTGAATCCGGAGATCGAGAATCCGCACCTGATCTATCCGGGTGATGTCCTCAGTATCTACTACGTAGATGGTGAACCGCGCATCACCGTGGATGGTGGCCCGCGCGTGCGTCCAACCAAGCGCCTGTCGCCCGAAGTTCGCGTGGTGGATCGCGAAGAGGACGTCACCCCGATCTCCACCCTGCAGTCGTTCATGTTCCGCCCGCAGGTGCTGGACGACGAGACGCTGGACAACGCCCCCTACATCCTGGCCTCGCAGGACGAACGCGTGATTTTCGGCCCGGGCGACCGTGTCTACGTGCGCAACGCCGAAGACACGCAGCAATACGACCTCTATCACATCGTTCGCCGTGACGGCGAGCTGGTGGACCCGGACACGGGCGAGAACCTGGGCATTGCGACTCTGCCAATTGGCGAGGCGGAGATCGTCGAACCCGGCAACGTGGCACGCGCCAACATTCGCAAGGGCGAACGCGAGGCGATCCGTGGCGATCGTCTCGTTCCCTTTGCCGACGAACAGGACATGCTGTTCGAGATCGGACGCCCCCCGGAGGACATGGAGGGCACGATCATCTCCCTGTTCGATGCAATTAGCCAGATCGGCCAGCTGCAGGCCGCGATCATCAATCGCGGCGAGCGCGACGGAATCGAGAACGGCCAGGTCATGACCGCCTACACCGCCGGTCGCCAGGTACGCGACCCAGTCAGCGACCGGCCGAACGAGGTCGTGACCCTGCCCGAGGAATCGGTCGGCACGGTGATGGTGTTCCAGACCTTCGAGAAGGTCTCCTACATCCTGGTTACAGAGTCCGACCGTACCCTGCGCGAGGGCGACAAGGTCCGCCATCCGTCGCGCTGACCCGGCTGCACGGGCGTGATCACCTCCGATGGCAGATGATCGGGAGCGGGCAACACGTCACCGCGACTGGCTGGAACTGATCAATACCCCGGGGCTTGGCCACCAGCGCCTCCTGCATCTAGTCGAGGTCTTTGGCGGTCCCGGCGCTGCCCTGGCCGCACCCCTCAGCGAATGGCGGCGTCACGGCGTCGAGCTGGATATCGACCTGGAGGCCCGCACAGCGGGGGCCGAAACCGACCAGGCGTGGCTCGACCAGGACGAACGGCACCATCTGCTGTGCCGGGATGACCCCGACTACCCGCCGCTACTGGCCGAACTCCCCGATCCGCCCCCCGTCCTGTACCTGAACGGCGACCCGAGCCTGCTACATCGGCCGCAGATCGCGGTCATCGGCGCCCGCGAGTGCACGCCGCAGGGCGAACGGCTGGCCGGGGAGTTCGCGCGCGAGCTCGCCGGTGCCGGCGTGGTGGTGACCAGCGGCCTGGCGCGCGGCATCGACGGCGCCGCCCACGAGGGGGCCCTGGCTGCCCCCGGCGGCCACACGATCGCGGTCGTCGCGACCGGCCCGGACCGCCTCTACCCGGCCCAGCATCGTCGCCTCGCCCACCGCATCGCGGATCACGGCCTGGTCGTCTCGCTGTGGCCGACCGGCACACGCCCGCTGGCGCGCAACTTTCCGCAGCGCAACCGGGTGATCAGCGGCATGGCCCTGGGCACGGTCGTCGTCGAAGCCGCGCTGAAAAGCGGTTCGCTGATCACCGCCCGGCTGGCTGCGGAACAGGGCCGACAGGTCTACGCGGTGCCGGGCTCGGTACTGAGCTCGGTCAGCCGCGGCTGCCATCGCCTGATCCGCGACGGGGCGCAACTCGTGGAGTCGGCCGACGACGTGCTGGAGGATCTGGCGGACTGGATCGGTGTCGCCCCCGGGGAGACGCCCGAAACGTCGCCGGAGCCGGCTCGGGAACCACTGGACCCGGAGCAGGAACGCGTGCTGAACGCGATGGGTTTTGACCCGATCCCGCTGGAAACCCTGCGGGATCGCACCAAATTGACCATCGAGCGCCTTTCATCCATGCTGGTTTTGCTGGAACTCAACGGCCGTGTGGCCGCCCTCGACCACGGGCGCTACCAGCGCCTCGACGCAGGATCCCCTGAATCATGAACGAAAGCGTGCTGGATGTGCTCATGTACCTGTTCGAGCACACCATGGACGAGGAATCCGAAGAGGAGCCGGATCGCGCGGAACTGGAACGCCACCTAGTGGAAGCCGGTTTCGCCCGCCCCGAGATCGACCGCGCCCTGGGCTGGCTGGATCGCCTGATGAGCGAGGCCCCGCTCACCGGCCGCGGTGGCGACAGCGCGGCCCAGCGCATCTACGCCCCGGAAGAGCGCAAGCGCCTGGATACCGAGGCGCACGGCTTCCTGTTGCACCTGGAACAAAACGGCCTGCTGACCGCCGGCACGCGCGAGCTGGTGCTGGACCGCGTGATGGAGCTGGATGCCGAGGAGATCGACCTCGACCAGCTGCGCTGGGTGGTCCTGATGGTGCTGTTCAACCAGCCCGACGACGCGATCGCCTACTCCCGACTGGAAGAGGTGATGCGCGACGATTCTGGCCCCGCGGCCGTGGATTATCTGCACTGATTTCTCCGTCTCCCGCAGACAGCACGGTAGCCAACCGGCATTTCCTCCTCTAGTCTTTAGCGCCCGTGAACCCGGTCGCTGCCATGCGACCGCGATCGCCCCTAAACGGAACCCGCTGCCACGGAGACGGTCCCGAGCGACATGAGCAAGCACCTCGTCATCGTAGAGTCGCCCGCCAAGGGCAAGACCATCGAAAAATATCTCGGCCCGGACTACCAGGTCATGGCCTCCTATGGCCATGTGCGCGACCTGGTCCCCAAGGAAGGCGCGGTGGACCCGGAAAACGGGTTCCGTATGAAGTACGACGTGATCGAGCGCAGCGAAAAACAGATCGACGCGATCGCCAAGGCGCTGAAGAAATCCGACGACCTGATCCTAGCGACTGACCCCGACCGCGAAGGCGAGGCGATCTCCTGGCACCTCTACGAAGTGCTGCGCGACCGCGGCCTGCTGGACGATCGCGGCGTGCATCGGGTCGTTTTCCACGAGATCACCAGAAAGGCGATCCAGCAGGCGATCGAGGAGCCACGTGACCTGGCCAAGCCGCTGATCGATGCCCAGCAGGCGCGCCGCGCGCTGGACTACCTGGTCGGCTTCAACCTCTCGCCGCTGCTGTGGCGCAAGATCAAGCGCGGCCTGTCCGCCGGACGCGTGCAAAGCCCGGCGCTGCGCATGATCTGCGAGCGCGAGGACGCGATCGAGGCCTTCGTCCCGCGCGAATACTGGACCCTGGATGCGAAGGCCGAGCGCCAGGAGCAGCCGTTCACCGCGCGCCTGACCTACCTGGACGGCAACAAGCTGGACCAGTTCGACCTGAACAGCGCCGAACTCGCACATGACGCCCAGAAGCGCCTGACCGAGGCCGCGAACGGCGAGCTGCGTGTCGCCAAGGTCGAGAAGAAGCAGCGCCGCCGCAACCCGGCCGCGCCGTTCACCACCTCGACCCTGCAGCAGGAGGCCTCGCGCAAGCTGGGCTTTACCGCGTCCCGCACCATGCGCACCGCGCAGCAGTTGTACGAGGGGATCGACCTGGGCTCCGGTGCGATCGGCCTGATCACCTACATGCGTACCGACTCGGTGGCGCTGGCCGGCGAGTCGATCGCCGAGATCCGCGGCCTGATCGGGGAGCGCTACGGCGGCAACAACGTCCCCGACAGCCCGCGCCAGTACAAGACCAAGTCGAAGAACGCGCAGGAGGCCCACGAGGCCATCCGCCCGACCTCCGTGCGCCGCCTGCCGAACGAAATCCGCGCCCGGCTGACCAGCGACCAGGCGCGACTGTACGACCTGATCTGGAAGCGCACCGTCGCCTGCCAGATGATCCACGCGACCTTCGACACCGTCGCCGCCGACCTGGTCCCGGGCGACAGCCGGCATCAGTTCCGCGCCACCGGCTCCACCCTGGTCGACCCCGGCTTCATCGCGGTCTATCAGGAGGGCCGCGACGACGCGCAAGACGATGACGAGGACAAGCGCCTGCCGGAGATGGCCGAGGGCGACACGGTCCAACTCGAAGAAGTCACCGCCGACCAGCACTTCACCGAACCGCCGCCACGCTACACCGAGGCCAGCCTGGTGAAGACGCTGGAGGAATACGGCATCGGCCGTCCGTCGACCTACGCCAGCATCATCTCCACCCTGCAGTCGCGCGAATACGTGGAGATGGACGGCAAGCGCTTCATCCCGACCGATACCGGCCGGATCGTGAACAGCTTCCTGACCCAGCATTTCGACCGCTACGTGGACTACGACTTCACCGCAAAGCTCGAGGACGAGCTGGACGCGATCTCGCGCGGCGAGAAGGACTGGGTCCCGGTGCTGGAGGATTTCTGGGGCGACTTCCGCGACCAGGTAAAGGAAAAGGAAGAGAACGTCACCCGTGCCGAGGCCGTGCAGTCACGCGAGCTGGGCACCGATCCGCAGAGCGGGCGCCCGGTCAGCGTGCGCCTGGGCCGCTTCGGGCCGATCGTGCAGATCGGCACCAAGGACGACGAGGAGAAGCCGCGCTTCGCCGGCCTGCTGCCCGGGCAGAAGATGGACAAGATCACGCTCGACGAGGCACTGGAGCTGTTCAAACTGCCGCGTGACCTCGGCGAGACCCCCGAGGGCGAGCCGGTGATGGTCAACATCGGCCGCTTCGGCCCGTACGTGAAGTACGGCTCCAAGTACGCCTCCCTCGGGCCGGACGACGACGTCTGGACCATCGAGCTGCCACGTGCGCTGGAGATCGTCGCCGAGAAGAAGAAAAAGGACGCCGAACGCTTCATCAAGAGCTTCGACGAAGAGGGTATCCAGGTCCTCAACGGCCGCTACGGGCCGTATGTGACCGATGGCAAGAAAAACGCCAAGATCCCCAAGGAGACCGATCCCAAGTCCCTGACGCTTGAGCAGTGCCAGGAACTGATCGCCGCCGCGCCGGAACGCAAGGGCCGCGGACGCAAGGGGGCGGCCAAGTCGACCGCCAAGTCGTCGACCGCGAAGAAGACGGCCACGAAAAAGGCGGCCACCAAGAAGGCCGCCAGCAAGACGGGCACGAAAAAGACCGCCGCCAAGAAGAGCACGTCGAAGAAAGCCCCGGCGAAGAAGGCTTCGACCGCCAAGTCTGGTAGCGCGAAGTCCGGCAGCGGCGACAACGCCGGCGACAGCCGCCTGAGTGCCCAGCCCTCCGGCGACCGTGGATCCGAATAACGCCCCGTTGCTAACCCCCGAGATCGACCCCGTCGCGCAGTGCGTGCGCGACGGCGGCGTGATCGCCTACCCCACCGAGGCGGTCTTCGGCCTTGGCTGCCGCCCGGATAACGCCCAGGCAATCGATCGCATCCTCGAGATCAAGGGCCGCCCGGCCGCCAAGGGCCTGATCGTGGTCACCGACCGGCTGGATCGCCTTGTGCCCTGGCTGGCGCCGCTGCCGCCCGGACGCCGGGCCGAGATCGACGCCAGTTGGCCGGGGCCGACCACCTGGCTGCTGCCCGTCACCGATGCCTGCCCACCACTGCTGCGCGGCGAACACGACAGCCTCGCGGTACGCGTCACCGCCCACCCGGAGACGCGCGCGCTGTGCGCGGCCGCCGACAACGCCCTGGTCTCCACCAGCGCCAACCGTGCAGGGGCGGAGCCCTGCCGTAGCTGGGATTGCGTTGCCTCACAACTCGGCGCGGGCATCGATGCGATCCTGCAGGCAGAATGTGGCGGGCGCACCGCACCCAGCGCGATCCGCGACGCCCGCACCGGGGCCTGGCTCCGGGGCGCGCCGGACCCCGACACCAACACCGACAACTGATCAACCGGGACGCAGCATGAGCCAGGACCACGTCTCCATCGACCGTGTCATCGAATACCTGCAGGGCCTGCAGGACCGCATCTGCCAGGGCCTCGAGCGCCTGGACGGCCAGGCCCGCTTCCAGGAGGACGCCTGGGAACGCCCGGCCGGCGGCGGCGGCCGCACCCGCGTGCTGCACGAGGGGCGGGTCTTCGAGCAGGCCGGGGTCAACTTCTCCCATGTGATGGGCGACAACCTTCCGGCCTCGGCCACCGCGCACCGCCCGGAGTTGGCCGGGCGTTCGTTCCAGGCCACCGGGGTGTCGCTGGTGATCCACCCGCACAACCCGTATGTACCGACCTCGCACGCAAACGTACGCTTCTTCATCGCCGAGAAGCCCGGCGAGGAGCCGATCTGGTGGTTCGGCGGCGGCTTCGACCTGACCCCGTACTACGGCTTCGACGAGGACTGCATCCACTGGCACCGCACGGCCGAGGCCGCCTGTCGCCCGTTTGGCGAGCACCTTTATCCGGCGCACAAGAAGTGGTGCGACGAGTACTTCCACCTCAAGCACCGCGACGAGCCGCGCGGCGTCGGCGGGCTGTTCTTCGACGACTTCAGCGAGGGCGGCTTCGAGCACGCCTTCGGTTACATGCAGAGCGTCGGCAATGCCTATCTGGATGCCTATGGCCCGATCGTCGACCGGCGCCACGCGACCGAATACGGCGAGCGCGAGCGCCAGTTCCAGCTCTACCGGCGTGGGCGCTATGTCGAGTTCAACCTGGTCTACGACCGCGGTACCCTGTTCGGCCTGCAGTCGGGCGGGCGCACCGAATCGATCCTGATGTCGCTTCCGCCGCTGGTGCGCTGGGAATACAACTACCAGCCGGAGGCCGGCACGCCCGAGGCCGAACTGTACGAACGTTACCTGAAGCCGCGCGACTGGCTGGCCGAGGCCGCTGGCTGACTACGCCAACAAGGATGACCCGCATGACCGCACCGATCGCCCCCTATCCCGCCGGCCGCCCGCGCCGCATGCGTCGCGACGCCTTCTCCCGCCGCCTGATGCGCGAGCACCACCTGCGCACGGACGACCTGATCCTGCCGATATTCGTCACCGAAGGAGAGGGGGTGCGCGAGGCGGTGCCGTCGATGCCCGGCGTGGACCGCGTCACCATTGACCTGCTGCTGGAGGAGGCGGCCGCGGCCGTGCGCCTCGGCATCCCGGCACTGGCCCTGTTCCCGGTGGTCCCGGGCGAAAAGAAGAGCCTGGATGCCGCCGAGGCCTGGAACCCCGAGGGCCTGGCCCAGCGCGCGGTACGCGCACTGAAGCAGGCCCACCCCGAGCTCGGCGTGATCACCGACGTCGCCCTGGACCCGTTCACCACCCACGGCCAGGACGGCATTATCGACGACGACGGCTTTGTTGTGAACGACATCACCGTCGAGGCCCTGGTGAGGCAGGCACTGTCGCATGCCGCGGCCGGGGCCGACGTGGTCGCCCCCTCCGACATGATGGACGGGCGCATCGGCGCGATCCGCACCGCGCTGGAGGATGGCGGGCATGTGCACACGCGCATCCTCGCCTACTCCGCCAAGTACGCCTCGGCCTTCTACGGGCCGTTCCGCGACGCGGTGGGCTCGGCCGGCAATCTGGGCAAGGGTGGCAAGGAGACCTACCAGATGGACCCGGCCAACGGCGACGAGGCCCTGCACGAGGTCGCGCTCGACCTGGCCGAAGGCGCCGACATGGTGATGGTCAAGCCGGGGATGCCGTATCTGGATGTGGTCCGCCGTATCCGCGACGAATTCCAGCGCCCGACCTTCGTCTATCACGTCTCCGGCGAGTACGCGATGCTCAAGGCCGCCGCCGAACGCGGCTGGCTGGACGAGCGCGCCTGCGTGCTGGAGACCCTGACCGGCATGAAGCGCGCCGGGGCCGACGGCATCCTCACCTACTACGCCCGCACCGTGGCCGAATGGCTGGAGGAGGACGCGGCCCGATGAGCGAGCCGCGCCCCGATCGTTATGGCGTGGTCGGCAATCCGATTCGTCATTCGCTGTCGCCGCGCATCCACGCCCTGTTCGCCGAACAGACCGGGCAGCACCTGACCTACGAAGCCCTGCTGGGCACCCCGGGGCAGTTCGCCGAGGAGGTCTGGGCGTGGTTCTCCTCCGGGCTCCGGGGCCTGAACGTGACCGTCCCGTTCAAGGAAGAGGCGTTCGCCCTGGCCCGGGTGCTAACCGATCGCGCCCGGCGCGCCGGTGCAGTGAACACCCTCTGGCGCGACGACGAGCGCCAGCTCCACGGCGACAACACCGACGGCATCGGCTTCTGCCGCGACCTCGACCGCCTGGGTGGCGAGGTGCCCGGCCGGCGCATCCTGATCCTCGGGGCCGGCGGCGCGACCCGCGGGCTGCTGCAGCCCCTGCTGGAGCGACATCCCGCACAGCTGGTGATCGCCAACCGCACCGCGGCGCGGGCCGAAGCGCTGGCCGAGGACTTCGCCGACCTGGCGATCGAGACCGAGCTGTCCGCCTGCGGCCTCGACGCCCTGCCCGCCGGCCCGTTCGACCTGGTCATCAACGCCACCGCCGCCGGCCTGTCGGACGAGGGCCTCACCCTGCCCGCGACGCTGGTGCACCCGGACAGCCTGGCCTACGACCTGGTCTACGGCGCGGGCGCGGCCCGGTTCCTCGACTGGGCCAATGACGCCGGCTGCCGGCAGACGGCGGACGGTCTGGGCATGCTGGTCGAGCAGGCCGCCGAGGCCTTCGCGATCTGGCGCGGCATCCACCCCGACACCACCCCGGTATTGCGCCAACTGCGTCACGAAAACGACGCGGCCTGACGCACGGTTCACCTTCCGTTCAAGCAACGGCGCAATCCTGTCCCCAAGCGCGCCCATGGGCGCAGACTGAAACCCGGGAGTTCCTTCCCGGCTGGGGGGCAAGCATGATCTCGCGCATTGGTGTTCTGTTACTGGTCGGTTTTCTGACCTTCGCCATCGGCTGTACCACTGCGGATCCCTATACCGGCGAGGAGCGCGTATCGCGCACTGCGATCGGAGCCGGCGTGGGCGCCGCGGCAGGCGCCGTGGTCGGCAGCATCACCAGCCGCCGCAACCGCACGCAGCGCGCGATGATCGGGGCGGGCATCGGGGCGTTGGCCGGCGGCGCGATCGGCAACTACATGGACCGCCAGGAGGCCGAGCTGCGCGAGCAGCTTCAGGGGACGGGCGTCAGCGTGACCCGCGACGGCGACAACATCATCCTCAACATGCCGGGGCACATCACCTTCGATGTCGATCGCACCGACATCAAGCCGGAGTTCGAGGACGTGCTGGACTCGGTGGCGCTGGTCCTGGCCGAATACGACCAGACCGGGATCGAGGTCGCCGGCCATACCGACATCACCGGACGCGTCGAGTACAACATGGACCTGTCCGAACGCCGTGCACAAAGTGTCGGGCGCGCCCTGATCCGGCGCGGGGTCCAGTCGGTGCGAGTCGACACCATCGGCTTCGGCCCGCATCAGCCCGTCGCGACCAACGAGACCGCCGAGGGCCGCGCGATGAACCGGCGCGTCGAACTGACCCTGTTCCCGCTGACCGCGGACTGAGCGCAGACTACCAGCGGGGTCGCGCCGGGGATTGTCCGGCCCACCCCCTTCCGCATCCATCCGGCACGCCAGGCTGGTAAGCTTGGCCGCCATGGACGCACGTGCACGCCTGTGGGAACTGGCCCGACTGGTCCGCCTGGACCGGCCTGTCGGCATCTATCTGCTGCTGTGGCCGACTCTGTGGGCGCTTTGGATCGCGGCCGAGGGCTGGCCGCCGGGTTCGCTGATCTTCATCTTCGTTGCCGGCGTCGTGCTGATGCGCTCGGCCGGCTGTGCGATCAACGACTACGCGGACCGCGACTTCGACGCCCATGTCGCCCGCACACGCGACCGCCCGCTGGCGCTCGGCACCATTACGCCGAACGAGGCACTGGCGACCTTCGCCGTGCTGGCGCTGACCGCCTTCGTGCTGGTGCTGCTGACCAACCTGCTGACCATTCTCTATTCCCTGGTCGCGGTGGTGCTGGCCGCCACCTACCCCTTCGCCAAGCGCTTCCACCACTTTCCGCAGGTGCACCTGGGCGCGGCCTTCGCCTGGGCGGTGCCCATGGCCTTTACCGCGGTTACCGGGGATCACCCGCCTCCGCTCGCCTGGCTGCTGTACGTGACCGTGCTCGCCTGGACCGTGGTGTACGACACCTTCTACGGGATGGTGGACCGAGAAGACGACCTGGAGATCGGGGTGAAGTCCACCGCCATCGCGTTCGGCGAGATGGACCGGCTGATCACGGCAGGGCTACAGGTGCTCGTCTGGCTGGGGCTGTACCTGATCGGTCAGCATGCCGGGTTCGGCGGCTACTATACGGCGGGGCTGGTGATCGTGGCGATGCTGATGTTCTACCAGCAGTTCCTGATCGCCGAACGCGAGCCGACCGACTGCCTGCGGGCATTCAAGAACAACCACTATCTCGGCGCCGTGGTCATGCTCGCGATGATCGCGGATCACTATCTGGGAGGCTAACGCGCTTACGCGCGAGCGAGTGCCAAGCCCTCGACCGACGCAGCTCCCGCCGCCCGCAGCGCACGGGCCAGCGCATCCAGGGTCGCCCCGGTCGTGACCACATCGTCCACCAATAACACCCGTTCGTCCGCCAGTTCCGCCTTCACGGCAAATGCATCGCGCAGATTCCGGCGACGCTGAGGGCCACTCAGCGTCTGCTGCGAAGGCGTGGCCCGCACGCGGCGAACGCATGCGGCATCCAGCGGGAGCCCCAGGACCTCGGCGACGCACCGCGCCAGCGGCTCGCACTGATTGAACCCGCGCTCGCGCAAACGCGAGGGGTGCAATGGAACGGGCACCACGCGGGTAGGTAACAGTGTCGGCGCAGCCCGGCGTTCGCGGGCCGCCTGCGCGGCCAGTTCCACGAGGATCCGTTCGGCCCGGGCGTAACCACTGCGCTTGTAGGCCAGCAGCACCCGATCCAGCGGCCAGGCATAGGCCCATGGTGCCCGCAGGCTGTCCAGTGCGAGAGGGCGCCGCTGACAGGCAGGGCAGGCCACCGTCACCGGCAAAGGCGCCGCGCAGCCCGGGCACGGTGCCTCCACCCGCACCAGGTCCTCGCGACAGCCGGGACAGATGGCCCCACCCTCCGGTAACGGGGCCAGACACAAGCCGCAGTGGTCCGGGTACAGCGCCCGAGCTGCCCAAGTGGCCAGCGCACGCAACGCGCCCGATCGCCGCCCGATTCGCCCCGGCGTGGCTGAAGGGGGATGAGCCATAATGGTATGCTTTCGCTTTTGCATTCAGGGTAGTCCATGGCGACCAAGACCGTCTCCGCACGCAGTTCGCGGCGCTCCGCTGCGATGTTCGACATCGGCAATCTGATCAGCGTGTCGATTGCCGGCATCCCGCTGTTTGTGGTCAGCAGCGAAGGGGTCGGGGTCGGGTTCATCATTGCCGCGATCATGGGCATCGTGCCGCTAGTGCTGTGGTTTGGTGCCTCCATGCTGGTCTACGCCCTGAACAAGCACCACCCCGATCCGCGCGTGGGCCATTTCACGCAGTGGGCGGCCTATCGCTACTACGCGCTGATGGGCCTGTTGATCGGGGTCGCCACCTTCTTTCCGCCGGATCTGGCCTACTACCGAGCCTACTGGGCCGTGGCGGCCGCCATCCTGCTGCCGTGGACGATATACGCCCTGTTCCGTATCTATCGCGAACCCTGGGCCGATGTCGCCATTCCGGCGGAAGCCGACAAGGAGCCACACTCATGAGCGAGCCCCGCCACGACTGGAACACCGAAGAGGTCGAGGCCCTGCTCGACCTGCCGCTGAACGACCTGATCTTTCGCGCGCAGACGGTGCACCGCGAGCACTTCGACCCGAACGCGGTGCAGGTGAGCACGCTGCTGTCGATCAAGACCGGGGCCTGCCCGGAGGACTGCGCCTATTGCCCGCAGAGCGCCCACCACGACGTGGAGCTGGAACGCGAACGTCTGCTGCCGCTCGACGAGGTCGTCGAGGCCGCGCGCAACGCCCGCGCCCAGGGCGCGACCCGCTTCTGCATGGGTGCCGCCTGGCGCAACCCCACCGACAAGAACCTGGAGCGCGTGATCGAGATGGTGCGCGCGGTTAAGGACGAGGGTCTGGAGACCTGCATGACCCTCGGCATGCTGAAGGCCGAGCAGGCGAAACGCCTGTCCGAGGCGGGGCTGGACTACTACAACCACAACCTCGACACCTCACCCGAGTTCTACGGCCACATCATCTCCACGCGCACCTACGAGGACCGCCTGGAGACCCTGGAGCACGTGCGCGAGGCTGGCATGAACGTCTGCTGTGGCGGCATCCTCGGCATGGGCGAGTCGCGCCGCGACCGCGCGCGCCTGCTGCAGCAGATGGCCAACCTGCCGAAACACCCGGAGTCTGTCCCGATCAACCAGCTGATCCAGGTCGAGGGCACGCCGCTGCACGGGATCGAGGACCTCGACCCGCTCGAGTTCGTGCGCACCATCGCCGCGACCCGCATCCTGATGCCGGCCTCCTACGTGCGCCTGTCCGCCGGGCGCACCGAGATGTCCGACGAGATGCAGGCCCTGTGTTTCCTCGCCGGCGCCAACTCGCTGTTCTACGGCGACACCCTGCTGACCACGCCGAACCCCGGCGAAAACCACGATCTCGCGCTGTTCGAACGCCTGGGCCTGCGCCCGGAGACCGGGCCGGAAGCCCCCGCGGAATCGGACCGGCCCGCCTCCGCATCGGCCTGAGCCGACGGCCGGTGGCGGGCGACTTTCCCGATCACTTCTCGGCGGTGGCGGCGGCTTATGCCCGCCACCGCCCGGACTACCCCGCCGATCTGTTTGACTGGCTGGCCGCACACACCCCGCGCCACGAACGGGCCTGGGACTGCGCCAGCGGCAACGGCCAGGCCGCGCAGGGCCTGAAGCCGCACTTCCCGCAGGTCGTGGCGACGGATGCCGCCCCGGCCCTGCTGGCCGCCCTGCCGGCGACCACCGGGGTCGATCGCGTGGCCTGTGCCGCCGAGGCCTGCGCGCTGGCCGACGCCTCGGTGGATCTGGCCTGTGTCGCCCAGGCCGCACACTGGTTTCGCCACGCCGAGTTCCATGACGAGGTCGCGCGCGTCCTGCGCCCGGGCGGCCTGCTGGCGATCTGGGGCTACGGCATCCTGCGCGCCGAGGACCCGGCGCTGGACCGCCTGCTGACCGACTTCCACGACACGACCCTGGCGCCCTGGTGGCCGGAGGAGCGCAGCCACATCCGCAGCCACTACCGCGACCTGCCCTTCCCCTGGCCGGAGATCGAGACGCCCGAGTTCCGTATCGACCGCGATTGGGACCGCGACACCCTGCTCGGCTATCTCGGCACCTGGTCCGCCATCCGCCGCGCACAGGCCGCCGGCCAGGATCCGCTGGCCGCACTGGAGCCAGCCCTGCACGCACTGTGGCCGAACGCGGACATCACCGCCCGCGTGCACTGGCCGATCTTCCTGCGTGCCGGGCTGCGGCCGTGAGTGAGCGACTCACCATGAGCCACTCACCATGAGTGAGTCGCTGCAGGCCTTCCTGCAGGCCCGTCTCGACCGCGTGCGCACGGACGGTCGCTGGCGCCGGCTGCGCACGCTGGGTGGGCCACAGCAACCGGAGCAGGTCATCGACGGCCAGCCGGTTGTTGCCTTCTGCTCCAACGACTACCTGGGTCTGGCGGCGGATCCGGCCGTCGCCGCCGCCGCCCGCGAGGCCCTCGACCGCTACGGGGTCGGGGCAGGGGCTGCCCATCTGATCAACGGCCACACCCGCACCCATATGGAACTGGAACAGGCGCTGGCGCGCTTCACCGGGCGCGAGCGCGCACTGCTGTTCTCCACTGGCTACATGGCCAACCTGGCGCTGGTACAGACGCTGGCCGGCCGCCGAGACACGGTGTTCGAGGACCGCTGGAACCATGCCTCGCTAATCGACGCCGTGCGCCTGGCCGGCGCGTGCAGCCAGCGCTATCGCCATGCCGATCCCGGGCATCTGCGCGAACGCCTGCAGCAGGCCCCCGATAGCGGTCACCGCCTGATCGTGACCGACGGGGTGTTCTCCATGGACGGCGACATCGCCCCACTGCCGGAGCTGGCCGCGCTGGCGCGCGAGTACGACGCCTGGCTGATGGTGGACGACGCCCACGGCCTGTCGGTGCTGGGCGCGACCGGCGGCGGCAGCTGCCAGCACCACGGCCTCGGCGCAGACGAGGTTCCGATCCTGATGGGCACACTGGGCAAGGGCTTCGGCACCGCCGGGGCATTCGTCGCCGGCTCCGAGGCCCTGATCGAGACCCTGATCCAGACCGCGCGCCCCTACATCTACACCACCGCGATGCCGGCTGCCCTCGCCGCCGCAACGCTGGCCTCCGTGCGCATCGCCGAGGCTGCCGAGGATCGGCGTGCGCACCTGCAGGGCCTGCTCCAGCGTCTGGGGGCGGGACTGGACCGGCTCGGCCTGCAGCACCCGCCCCCGTTGACCCCGATCCAGCCGGTCCACATTGGTGACGCCCGCCGCGCCAGCGACGTGGCAGAGAGGTTGCTGGCCGCCGGTTTCCTGGTTCCGGCGATCCGTCCACCCACGGTCCCCGAGGGCCAGGCGCGGCTGCGCATCACACTGTCCGCCGCCCACACCGAGGCCCAGGTGGATGCCCTGCTCCACACGCTGGAACACGCCCTCAATCAGGCGGCTCCGTGAACCAGCCCACACCCCGGCATTGATGTCTTTCACGTTTCCGACAACCGCCATTCCCCGTTAAAGAACCGTTCAGCGACCCCACGCGAGGCTGAAGCCGAACACGGTCGAAAGGAGACGGACCATGGCAAGGAATCGCAACCATTCCCGACGCGGTGTCCCCACCCATCTGAAGGCGCTGGCGGCTGCGGTGCTGTTCGGCTTCGCCGCCGACACCCTGGCCTCCCCGCCGCCCTGGGCACCGGCCCACGGCTGGCGCGCGCAGAACGACCCGGGCTATGCCGGCTACGACGGCTACAGTTACGACCGCTGGGAACACGACTACGGCGTAATGGACGGCCGCTGCAACCGCGACGCGATCGGCGCGGCGATTGGCGGCGGTGCCGGCGCAGTCATCGGCCACCGGGTCGGCGACGGCGATCCGGTGGCCATCCTGATCGGGGCGGCCGGGGGCGCGGTCCTGGGCGGCATGATCGGACGTCAGATGGACCGCAATGACCAGGCCTGCATGGGCCATGCACTGGAACTGGCCGAACCCGGACAGCCCGTGTACTGGGACAACGCCCATGGCCAGCCGGTGCACATGACGCCGGGGCGCGTTCGCGATAACGGCTGCCGGGACTTCGAGATGACGATCGACGGCGAGCGCCATACCGGCATGGCCTGTCCGGACGAACCCGGCCACTGGGAGATCCGCGGATAAGCGCGTCATTGCCCCAAGTGCCCCGGGGGCCTTGAACGCCCCCGGGCACCATCGCCTATCCTGCAGGGCCAACCTGCCCTGACCCGGCCGGCGACGCCTTCCGTCCGGCTACCGAAGGGCCGCACAGCACGGAATGGCTCACTCCATGGCCCGGACCCTGCCCGCCAATACGTCCCCGTCCGCACCGGAACGCGTGATCGTGCTGGATGTACTGCGCGGGGTCGCGATCCTCGGGATCCTGGTGATGAACATCCAGTCGTTTGGGCGCATCTCCAGCGAATACCTGAACCCGATGGCACTGGGTCCCCTCCCGCTGGCGGACTGGATCGCCTGGATCGTGGTCCACGTACTGGCGGACGAGAAGTTCATCAGCATGCTGACCCTGCTGTTCGGGGCCGGGATCGTTCTGATGGCGTCGGGCTCACGCCATCCGGCCGACACCTTCGAACAGCGCTTTCGCCGCCGCATGGGCTGGCTGTTCCTGATCGGGCTGGCACACGGGCTGATCCTGTGGCCCGGCGACATCCTCGCGGCGTACGCGGTGTGCGGACTGGTGGCCATGCATTTTCGCGACCACCCGCCGATGACGCTCCTGGCCTTCGGGATCGCGCTGATCGGAGGACTGACCGCGCTCTGGCTCGTGCTGAGCGTGATCCTGATCTTCCTCGTCCCCGAACACTGGCTGCAGACGCTCAACGAGCGCTACTGGCAGCCCGGCGCCGATGTCGTCAGCGACGAGCTCAACCGGATGTCCCTGCACTGGCTGGCGGCGACCGGCGAGCGGGCGACCGGCGCGCTGACGGCGCAGCTGTGGATGTTCTTTTCCGAGCGCCTGTGGCAGATGCTCGCGATGATGTTCATCGGCATGGCCCTGATGCGGCTTGGTTTTCTCCACGGGAGCTGGTCACTGGCCGGCTACCGGCGCGTCGTGCTGGCCGGACTGGGCATCGGCATCCCGCTGGTGCTGGCGGGGTTGTGGTTCAACACGGCCGTGGATTGGGATCTGCGCTACTCGATGTTCCTGGGCCGCATCGCGAATCTCTGGGGCAGTGTCGCGATCGCCCTGGCCTGGGTGGCCCTGGTGATCCTGCTGGCCCATCCCGACGGGCGTCGGCGGATCCTGCCGGGCGTCATCCGCGCCCTGGAGGCAGTCGGCCGCCTCGCGCTGACCAACTACATCGGCCAGTCGATCGTGGCCGCAATGATCTTCTACGGGATCGGGCTCGGCCTGTTCTCGCAGTTCGGGCATCTCGAACTGCTCGGCATCGTGCTGGCGATCTGGGCCGTGCAGATCACCTTCTCCCTGCTGTGGCAGCGCTACATCGGCGCCGGGCCGATCGAGGCACTGTGGCGGCGCCTGGCGCGCTAGCCTGGGTCTATAGCAGCCCCCGCTCGGCCATGGATATCGGGGTGTCGGCGATCACCACGTGATCGAGTATCCGCACATCCACCAGCCCCAGGGCCTCGGTCAAGCGCCGGGTGATCGCGATATCCGAGCGCGAGGGCTCGGCCACCCCGGACGGGTGGTTGTGGGCAAGGATCACCGCGGCCGCATTGTGGTGCAGTACACGCCGCACCACCTCGCGCGGGTGCACGGCGGCGCCGTCAATCGTGCCGCGGAACAGCTCCTCGAAGGCGATCACCCGGTGGCGGTTATCCAGAAACAGGACCGCAAAGACCTCGAAGGGATAGTCGCGCAGACGCGCCGCGAGGAACTGTCGAGTGGCGGTTGGCGACGTCAGCGCATCGCCACGCTCCAGGTCGGCGGCCAGGTGCCGCCGCCCCATCTCGAGTACCGCCTGGAGCTGGGCGTACTTGGCATCGCCCAGCCCCGGCGCCGCGCAGAACCCCGCCTGATCGGCCTGCAGCAGAGGCCGCAGTCCGCCGAAACGGCTGAGCAGATCGCGCGCGACATCGACCGCGCTCTTGCCGGCCACGCCCGTGCGCAGAAAGATCGCCAGCAGTTCTGCATCCGAAAGCGCGGCCGCGCCCCGCTCGATCAGTTTCTCCCGCGGGCGCTCGGCCGCAGGCCAGTCGGTAATCGCCATCCCCACCTCCCTGTGGTTCGGTCGTTTGATTGTTTCGGCCCATGCCGCCCGGCCATCCCGACCGTAACGAAGAACCGTAGGATGCGTTGAGCGGCAGCGAAACGCATCCTTGTGTCTTGCGGTTCACGGATCGCTACCATGGACCGCACCGGACTCGGGGTAACCCGATCGCATCCTGAGGTCACGAACCTGTGCCGTAGATGGGCCCCCGAGTCCTTTTTCATCTCGAAGTTTGAACGGTATCCAAGCTCCCCGTGAAGGGCGGGTGAGGCTGTACGGACAAGGTGAGAGGACGAGATGGCTCATATTGGCATTGATGTCAGCAAGAACAAGCTCGACTGCATGTGGGTCCGGGATCTGGAGGCGGGCAAGGTCAAGCCGAAGGTATTCCCGAACCGCCAGGACCAGTACCCGGAGTTGCTGCGCTGGCTGCAGCGCAACACGGGTGAAGCGCCCGAGACGCTTCAGGTGTATCTGGAAGCCACCGGCATCTATCACGAACCGCTAGCCTACTGGCTGCATGAGCAGGGGGTTCGGGTCTATGTGCTGAACCCGGCTCAGGTGCGCTTCCACGCCCAAGGCATGGGGGTGCGCAACAAGACGGATCGCAAGGACAGCATGATGCTGGCGCGTTACGGCATCGAGCGCGCGCCACGGCGCTGGCAACCTGAGCCGCCCGAGGTGCGGGAGCTCAAACGCCTGCTCAGCCGGCTGGAAGCCCTTGAGCAGGACATCCGGCGCGAGGAGAATCGCCTGGAGAAGGCGCAGTTCAGCGAGGACACCCTCGCCCAGGCGTCGATCGACAACGTGCTGCAAGCCCTGCGCGAGGAATACCGTCGGCTACAGCAGCAGATCGATGATCACTTCGACGCGCATGATCATCTCAAGCGGGATCGGGCCTTGCTGGAGAGCATCCCCGGCATCGGCCGGGTGTTGTCGGCGTCGATGGCCGCGACGTTGCGCAGCCGTGCGTTCACGAGTGCTCGGCAGGCGGCGGCGTTCCATGGACTGGTACCGGTCCTGCAGGAGTCCGGGACCTCGGTCCAGCGACCCCCGCGGCTGGCGAAGGCCGGCTCGGGGCGGCTGCGCAAAACGCTCTACATGGCCGCCGTCGTGGCCAGCCGCCACAACCCGGACGTACGGCACCAGTACCACCGTCTTCTGAGGCGGGGCAAGGCCAAGATGGCCGCGATCGGGGCAGCCATGCGCAAGCTCCTGCACATCGCCTTCGGCGTCCTCAAGTCGCAAACTCCGTATCAACCCCGAAATGACACGCCTTGCACCTCATAGGGCAAGACGGTATCTACG
>NZ_KB906248.1:0-100656 GCF_000381245.1 Thioalkalivibrio sp. ALD1
TCCCTTGTGCAGAATGACTGCACGGCAGTCACCGCGCCTTGTTCCCACGCAAAAGCGACTCGAGCGCGGACGCGCGATTAAATCAGCGTCTCCCTAGGCTGTGCCCCACGGGCACCCTTCGCGACAACCCCGCAGCCGAGACGCCCATGGAACCCGCCGCCACCGAACAGCGCTGGGGTCACCGCTACGCCTTTCTCCTCGCCGCCACGGCCTCGGCGGTCGGGCTCGGCAACATCTGGAAGTTTCCCTATGTCCTCGGAGAGAACGGGGGTGGGGCGTTCCTGCTCGTCTATCTGGCCGCGATCGCCGCCATCGGCGTCCCGGTGATGATGGCCGAGGTCATGATCGGGCGGCGGGGACGCCACTCGCCCGGCTATGCCGCGCGCCGGGTCGCGCGCGAAACGGGGGCGCGCGAGGCCTGGCAGGTCGTGGGCTGGCTGGGTCTCGCCTCCGCCTTCCTGATCATGAGCTTCTACGTGGTCATCGCCGGCTGGTCACTGGCCTATGTCGGCAAGGCCGCGAGTGGCCAGTTCGCCGGAGCGGACGCCGACCAGGTCGCGGCCATCTTCGCCTCAATGACCGCCAATCCCGGAGAGATGATCCTGTGGACAAGTGTCGCCGTGATCGGGGCCTTCGTGATTGTCGGGTTCGGGCTGCGCCGGGGACTGGAGCGCGGCGTTCGTATCCTGATGCCGCTGTTGCTGTTATTGCTGCTGGTCACCACGCTGATCTCGCTGGCCGTCGGCGATCCGTCCAAGGCGTTCGCCTTCATGTTCCGGCCGGATTTTTCGGCACTGGACATGGGTGCCGTGCTGATCGCCATTGGCCAGGCCTTCTTCACCCTGACGCTCGCCGCCGGCGTGCTGATGATGTTCGGTGCCTATCTGCCGAGCGACAGTTCGATTGCACGCACCGCCGTCGGCGTAGCCCTGGCCGACACCCTGATCGCGATCATCGCCGGGATCGCGATCTTCCCGGTCGTGTTCGGCTTCGGGCTGGACCCGGCCGAGGGCCCGGGCCTGATGTTCCAGACCCTGCCCCTGTCACTGTCCGCGGTCCCGGCTGGTGTCTTGCTGGCCACCCTGTTCTTCGTGATGCTGAGCGTCGCCAGCTTCAGCACCATGATTACGAACGTGCAGGCCTTCGTACACCTGCTGGAGGAACGCCTGCACCTGAATCGCTGGGTCGCGGCGAGCGGGTGCGGGGTCGCCATCTGGCTGCTCAGCCTGGCGACCGTGTTCTCCTTCACCGGTGCTGGCTGGGCGCAACTCGAATGGTCGATCCTCGGGCGCGAGGTCACGAATGTCTTCGAGCTTGTCGAACACCTGTCCATCAACGTCCTGCTGCCACTGGGCGGACTGCTGATCGCGGTGTTCGTCGGCTGGGTAATCAAGCCGGACATCTCCCGCGAGGAGATCGCCACGGGCCCCGTCGCCTACCACGTCTGGCGCCTCTTCCTGCGCTATGTTGCGCCGCTGGCCATTGCCCTGGTCTTTCTCCAGCTCACCGGCCTGATTCCCGGCGCGTGAGGCAACTGGAGGCGCCGATGCGCCGCTGCCGCGGTGCTGCCTGTCACGGGCATCTAACAGGCAAGGACGCAGACCGCACAAGGCCCCGTTAGAATGCGCGGATGAACGGCGAGTGGATGATCACCTTCGAGATCGCGGCGACGCTGTTTGCCGGGCTCGGGCTGTTCTTCGTCGGCATTCGCCTGATCAGCGAGCACCTGCGCCAGCTCGCGGACCAGCGGCTGCGTGCACTGGTGGGGCGCGCGACAGGCTCCAACCGCGCCGCCGCCTTCCTGGGTCTTGTGGGCGGGGCCATCACACAAAGCATCCACGCGGTCATCTTCGTGCTGATCTCGCTGGTCACCGCCGGTGTACTCGATGCTCGGCGTGCCCAGCCGGTGATCAACTACGCCAATCTCGGGACCTCGCTGCTGGTCCTGATCGCCGCGATCGACCTGACGCTGATGGTCTTTATCCTGGTCGGGATCACCGGACTGCTGTTCTACTTCGACCGCGACCAGTCTGCCCGCGTACGCCACCTGATCCGCGCCATGCTCGGTATCGGGTTGCTGTTCCTCGGCCTGATGTTCATCAAGGAGGGCGCCAAACCACTGAGCGAGCTCACCTGGATGACCGGCCTGATGTCGCTATCGGCGCAATCCTTGCTGATCGCGTTCGCCACCGGCCTGATCTTTGCGGTCGTCGCGCACTCCGCGTCCAGCATCACCATCGTCACGATGGCACTCGCCGCCAGTGGCGTCATCGACCTCGAGTACGGCCTGATGGTGGTGTATGGAGCAAGCTTCGGGACGGGTGTGTCCACGCTGATCCTCGCCGCCTCGCACAAGGGACTGGGCCGCCAACTGGCGCTTTATCAGTTCATCCTCAAGGGGCTGGGTCTTCTACTGCTGCTGCCGCTGTTCTGGATCGAGTTCTACGGCGGCGTCCCGCTGATCGCCTCGGGCCTGGAAGCGCTCGCGATCGGCATCAGCCTGCAGATCGCGCTTGCCTACATCCTCTACCAGGTCGTCTGCGATCTGGCGATGCACCCGGTCCACGGGCCCGTTGCCCGCTTCCTGGAGCGCACCGCGCCCCCAACGGAGGAAGAGGCCCTGGGCAAGCCGCATTACATTTACGCAGGAGCCCAAAAAGACGCCGGGTCCGCGCTGGTCCTGGTGGAGAAGGAGCAGTTGCGCCTGCTCAAGCGACTGCCCGACTATCTCGACAGCGTGCGCGACGACAGCGACGGCGCCCGCCACGAGCGCCTGGCGTTGCATCGCGGCAACCTGCAGGTCACCGAGGCCGTGGAACAGTTTCTCGACGAGATCCTCTCCGGCGCGCTGAGTGGCGCCACCCTCGATCATGCGATCGTGCTGAAGAACCGCAATCAGCTGCTGCTGCAGCTGGAAGACACGCTGAACGACCTCGCCACGGAGATCGAGCGTTCCCTCAATGCCGATGCCTCCGCGGAGGCCCGTGCCCTGACCCACAACCTGGTCGAGACCCTCCACATGATGCTGCTGACGCTGACCGACGCGGCGCGCAGCGGAGATGCCGACGACATCGCCCTGCTGCAGTCGCTGACCCACGACCGCTCGGAACTCATGGACTCGATCCGCCGACGGCTGCTCGCCTCCAGCGATCTCGAGGGCAGCGTACGCGACGCTGTGTTCGGCGCGACCAGCCTGTTCGAGCGAGGCATCTGGGTCCTGCGGCGCTATGCGCTGTTGTTGACGCCGCCGGAGGGGGCCTCCTACGAGGCCGAACCCGCCACCGCCCCCACCAAGTCTTAACGCCATATTTTTGATCACACGGCGAAGCTCATTGCCACGTGAGGCTGGGCCTGGTTCGTCATCCGATGTTTACGTGCCTTCGGTCCACATACTGCCGAGCGCTCACTCGCGAGCGCGCCGCGAGGTACTTTCTTGCTTGCCCAAGAAAGTACCCAAAGAAGGGCACCCGGATTCCGCCCGGGAACCTTGCTCCAGGGCCCTCGGGCCGGCGGCGCTGAAACTCGCTTCGCTCAGACAGTCAGCGCCTCTCTTCCGTCCCGAGGACCCTTCCGCAAGGGGCTGCATACGGGGGGATAAGGTCAAGACAACGGCGATCCAGACGTTCGTGGCAATGGTTGAAGGCTAGGTGTTCCGACATCCTGGGCACGCGCGGCCTGCGGCCCTGGCGTGCCGCGCCCGCCAGCGGGCGCCAGACCCCATCGTAGGATGCTGATGAGCGTAGCGAATCGCATCAGGGTTGCCCCGACGTTGGCATGGTGCGTTTCGCTGCGCTCAACGCACCCTACAGCTCGGGACTTTAGGACAGGTGCGGGAACACCGTCGGTTTTGACCTTCCCTCCCGATATGAGCCCCTTGTGGAGGGCGGGACAGGCCGGACGATTCAAAATAGACACGGGGGCGCTGATTGTCTGAGCGCAGCCGAAGGCGTAGCGAGTTCCAGCGCCGCCGGCTAGCGGGATTCGCCGTCGGATTCGGGGGAAGACTCGAGGCGGAGCTGACCATTGCCGTCGTCCTCGGGCGGTGCCAGCGTGAAGCCTGCGTCGGAGGCAACATCCGCCAGATCGCGGATTGCATCGAGCGGCGGCAGCTCCTCCAGCCGCTTCAGGCCGAGGTCGTCGAGGAACGTCCGCGTCGTCGCATACAGCGCAGGCCGGCCGGGCACCTCCTTGTGCCCCACCACGCGTACCCATTCGCGCTCCTGCAGGGTACGCATGATCCCGGAGCTGACCGCCACGCCACGTACTGCCTCGATCTCGGCGCGCGTCACCGGCTGGCGATAGGCAATGATCGCAAGCGTCTCCAGAAGTGCACGCGACAGCCGCGCGGGGCGCTCGGGCTGTGCCGCCTGCACCGTGGCCGAAAAACGCGTCCGCACGCGGAAGCGGTAGCCGCCAGCGGTGCGCACCAGCTCGATAGCCCGATCCGCATAGCGGTCCTGCAGCCGGGCAATCGCCTGATCCAGCGTCTGCTGGTCGATCTCGCCCAGGTCCTCGCAGGCGGCCTTCAGGTCGCGCGGTGCGACCGGCTCGGCGGCGGCGAACAGGACCGCCTCGATCGCGAGTTCGATGGCGCCGAGCGTGTCGGTGTCGATCTCGGTAGCGGCCTGCGGGGCGTCAGGGCTGGTGACGTCGTTCATGCATCCTCCGTGTCCGGCCGGCCACCACGGCGGCGCAGGCGAATCGGGCTGTAGGGTTCGCTCTGGCCCCACTCCACCAAACCGGACTTGGTCAGCTCCAGCACGGCGAGAAACGATACCACCACGCCCTGACGCCCTTCGGAGGCCAGCAGGAGCGTGACGAAGTTGGTAAAGCGCTCCGGGTGCAGGACCTCGAGGATACTGCTCATGCGCTCGCGCACCGACAACTGCTCGGTGGAGATGTGATGGTGTGCGGAGAGGCTGGCCCGATGCATCACCGCGGCCAGGGCTTCCATCAGCTCGTCCATCGTCGGGGCCGGGGGTGGCGGCCCTTCCAAAGCCTCGACGCTGGCAGCGGCGGCGTACACGTCGCGGTCCATACGCGGGATCTCGTCCAGCCGCTCGGCCGCGGTCTTGAACTGTTCGTATTCCTGCAACTGCCGGATCAGCGCCATGCGCGGATCCGTGTCCTCGTCCGCGTCGGCCTGCACCGGGCGCGGCAGCAGCATGCGTGACTTGATCTCGGCGAGCAGGGCCGCCATCACCAGATACTCGCCGGCCAGCTCCAGGCGCAGTGCACGCATGACCTCTATATACGCCATGTACTGACGGGTGATCTCGGCGATCGGGATGGCGAGGATGTCGAGGTTCTGCCGCCGGATCAGGTACAGCAGCAGATCCAGCGGGCCCTCGAACGATTCGAGAAAGACCTCCAGCGCATCCGGGGGGATATACAAATCGGCCGGCAGCTCGGCCACCGGCTCGCCATGCACGCGATAGACAAACTCGCCTTCCGCTCCGGTCTCGACCGTCGCGGGGTTGTCCAGGTCCGTCAGCTCATCGCGCGGGTCCATGGCTCATCTCGGTGGGAGCTTCCCGAATGGGGTCATCGGAGGTAGTCCAGGCCCATCACACGGCGCACCTCTTCCAACGTCTCGCGCGCCTCTTCACGCGCGGCCTCGGAGCCCTCAACAATGATCGAGCGCACCAGCGCCGGGTCCTCGGCATACTCCTTGGCACGTTGCTGGATCGGCTCCAGTTCCGCCTGCACCTCTTCGATCAACGGCCGCTTGCAGTCGATGCAGCCGATCCCGGCCGAGGTGCAGCCCTCGTGCAGCTCGGCACGCTTAGCCTCGTCGGTGTAGACCAGATGCAGGTCCCAAACCGGGCATTTTTCCGGCGTGCCGGGATCGGTACGGCGCACGCGCGCCGGATCCGTCGGCATGGTCCGGATCAGCTTTTCCACCTCGGCCGGCTCGGTGCGCAGGCTGATGGTGTTGCCGTAGCTCTTGGACATCTTGCGCCCGTCCAGCCCCGGCATCTTCGCGGTCGGCGTGAGCCTGGCCTGAGGCTCCGGCAGGATGATCTTGCCACCACCTTCAAGGTAGCCGAACAGTCGTTCGCGATCCCCCAGCGAGATATTCTGCTGCGACTCGAGCATCGCCCGGGCGACTTCCAGCGCCTCGTCCTCGCCGTGCTCCTGGAAACGCTTGCGCAGGTCGCGGTAGCGCTTGGCGGCCTTCTTGCCCATCTTATCGATCGCGGCCTCGGCCTTCTCCGCAAACCCCGGCTCGCGACCATAGAGATGGTTGAAGCGACGCGCGATCTCGCGCGTCACCTCCAGATGCGAGACCTGATCCTCGCCGACCGGGACCATGCCGGCACGATAGGCAAGCACATCCGCACTTTGCAGCACGGGGTAGCCCAGAAAACCGTAGGTCGCCAGATCCTTCTCGCGCAGCTGTTCCTGCTGGTCCTTGTACGTGGGCACGCGCTCCAGCCAGCCGAGCGGGGTAATCATCGACAGCAACAGGTGCAGCTCCGCATGCTCCGGCACACGCGACTGCACGAACAGCGTCGCGGAGCCGGGGCTCACCCCGGCCGCCAGCCAGTCGATCACCATCTCGGTCACATGCTGCTGCAGATCGCCCGGGTCTTCGTAGTGCGTGGTCAGCGCGTGCCAGTCGGCGACGAAGAAGAAGCACTCGTAGTTGTGCTGCAGCTCGATCCAGTTTTTCAGGACGCCGTGATAATGGCCCAGATGCAGACGGCCGGTCGGGCGCATGCCCGAGATCACGCGCTGGTTCGTTCCCTGGTTGCTGGTCACGAGTGGTTCCTTCTCCGTTATTCGTGGGGTTCGTTGGGCACGATTCAGAACATTCCACCCGACAAGGCAAACAGCATGCCCAGCAGGGCTGCTGTGCGATCACGTTCATTCACGTACACGCGACCATCCTCCATCGTCAGGTGTCCGCGCCAGAGCTCAGCATCGGCGTCACGCTGCAACCAGCCCTGGGCCGCCAGGGCATGGAGACGCTGGTCCAGCTCCGCGTCGGGATAGGCCGCGTCGAACTCGCGCACCCATTCCAGCCCGAGCCGCAGTTCGCTGTCCAGTACCACCGTCTCCAGCGGCCGGGTGCGGAAGCCGCGCGCATCACCGCGCAGGCCCAGCTCGGTGTCCAGGGCCACCTGATGTGCGGCGGACTCATTGAACGAGGCCTTCAGCTCGACCGCTGGGCTGTGTTCGATCATGCGCTCGATCGCGTCGGTGATCACCGACCCGCCGAGCGCCAGGCGCTGCCCGCGTTCGAGTTCACGCTCCTGCAGCGCCTCCAGGTCCTGGATCATCTGCAACAGTGCCGGGCGATCCCAGCGCAGCACCGCCAACTGGAGATCTACGGTCTCGAGTTCCAGCACGTCGGCATCCGCCTCGCGCAGGCGGACTTCGTCGATCTCCAGACGGAGGCGGCTGTCCAGGCGATCGTTGTTGGTCTTCTGGAAGGCGTTCACCCGCGGCCGGGTCAGCTCCATTTCGCCCTGCTCGTCGCGAAAGTGCAGCTGCGCGGCCGCCAGGCCGCCCTCGTAATCCGGCAGGCGGCCGTAGATGCCATCCGCGTCCGGTTCGAACACGGTCGCAAAACGGGCCTGCTCGATCCGCAGGTCCGCCTCGTCGTCATGCAGACGCAGTGCCGGCAGGTCCAGGCTCAGCAGCAGTTGCTCCGCCGACCAGGCAAAGCGCCCCTGGCCTGCATCCAGCTCGAGCCACAGCGGCCCTTCGCTATCAACACGGTCGGCCACATCCGGAACCTCCATCAGGTCCAGCGTCAGGGGCTCGAACTGCACACGCGTGGTCAGACGCCCACCCATGCCGGCGTGCGTCTGCACAACCAGATCGAGCTCACGCAGCAGATGGGCCGCGAGCGAGCCCTCCGGGGCCTCGAGCGCATCCAGGTCCACGTTCGATTCGCCACGCGCGCCGAGCACCCCGTGGCGCACCCGGTGTTCCAGGGGGATAACCAGCTCGGCCTCGCCGTCGTCGAGCGTCAGCTCGCTGCGCGCGGTGGCAGTGCGATAGCTGCGCCGGTACTCGACCATCTCGTGGCGCAGATCCACCTCGCCGATACGTGCCTGCTGGGCCTCGGTCACGTTGCGCTCGACCTGCCCGCCGACAAACACCGGCCAGGCGGCGACCACGATCAACAGCACCAGTACCAGCACAACCCACTTACGCATCACGCCTCTCCCGAGTCTCCATGCCCTCACGCTTCCTCAAGAAACGCCACGTCGCCGACCCCGTGACGGATGATCTCCGGCACATCACCGGTAAGGTCGATCACGCTCGTCGGCTCCAGGGTACCGGCCCCACCATCAACGACCTCGTCCACGACCTTCGACAACCGCTCGTCGATCACCCAGGGCTCGCTCAGCGGCAGATCCTCGCCCGGAAGCTGCAGGGTCGCGGTCATCAACGGCGACCCCAGCTCCTCCAGCAGCGACGAGACAATGCGGCTGTCCGGAACGCGCAGACCAATGGTGCGTCGCTTGGGGTGCTGCAGGCGGCGTGGGACCTCGCGCGTAGCGGGCAAAATGAAGGTATAGGGCCCGGGTGTCAGCCCCTTCATCAGGCGAAAGGCCGTGTTGTCCACCTTGGCATAGACGCCGAGCTCCGAGAGATCCCGGCACAGCAGCGTGAGGTGATGGGTCTCGTCGACCTGGCGGATGCGGCGGATACGGTCGGCGCCCGCCTTGTCGCCTGGCAGACAGGCCAGGGCATAGCAGGCATCGGTCGGGATCGCGATCACGGCACCCTCGTGCAGCCGCTCCAGGACTTGCCGGATCAGCCGGGGCTGCGGGTTTTCGGGGTGTATCGCGATCATGAAGTCGGGCCACTGATGACAAGGCGCGCAGTGTAGCGCATGGTGGGCGCCGCTTATAAGGCGCCCCGGCTGCGTTAGAATTCACGTTCCAACCCACGGAGACCTCGCTTCATGCTCTACATGATCCAGGGCCAGGATGCCCCCGACTCGCTGGATGCCCGCCTGGCCGCACGGCCGGAACACGTAGCCCGCCTGCAGGCACTGCACGAGGCCGGCCGCCTGGTCCTGGCCGGCCCGTTACCGGCGATCGACAGCAACGACCCGGGCCCCGCCGGCTTCACCGGCAGCCTGATCGTGGCCGAGTTTCCGTCGCTTGAGGCCGCCCACGAGTGGGCCGACGCCGATCCCTATGTCGCCTCGGGGGTCTATGCCTCGGTGGATGTTCGCCCCTTCAAGCAGGTGTTTTGAGCATGCGTACCCGTTCCGCCACGTTCGTTGCCGCCCTCGCCCTCGCGGGCCTTCTGGCCGCCTGCGGGAATGGCGACGAGGGCCTGCCGCTGCCCGACGAAGAGGCCAGCGAGAACGACGAAGTCATCACCGATACCGATGACGAGGACACCGTCGCCATCGTCAACGGCCGCGCGATCACCCGCGCCGACCTGTTCACCTATGCCGGCATGGACGAGGATCCGGGGCTGGCCGCGCAGGGCGAAGGCGTACTGGACGAGGTCATCAGCCTGGAGCTGCTGCGCCAGGAGGCATTGGAACGCGGGCTGGGCGACGACCCCGAGATCCAGCGCATCCTGAAGATGGTCGAGACCAACCTGCTGGCTTCCACGCTGATGGAACGCATCGCCGAGGAACTGGACATCACCGACGAGGACGTGGAAGCGGAATACGAGCGCCAGGTCGAGTACCTGCGCGGCACCGAGTACCGCGCCCGTCACATCCTGGTCGAGGACGAGGAGCGCGCGCACGAGCTGCTGGCACAACTGGACGACGGGGCCGATTTTGCGGAGCTGGCCGAGGAGCACTCCATCGACCCGGGGTCCGCCGCACGGGGTGGGGAGCTGGGATGGTTCACGCCCGATGGCATGGTGCCGGAATTCGCGGCCGCCACCGAGGCCCTGGAACCCGGCGAGACGACCGACGCGCCCGTGCAGTCACAGTTTGGCTGGCACCTGATCCGTCTGGACGACACCCGCGAGGCTGAAGTCCCGCCGCTGGACGAGGTGCGCGCCGAGATCATCGAGATCCTGGAAAGCCGCGCCATTCAGGAAAAGCTGGAGGCCCTGCGCGCCGAGGCGACGATCGAGATCCCGAACCGGCCGGAGAACTGATTCGGCCCGTTCGGGCGGGCTCGTCAGTGCCCGTGACCGCCGTGCCCGTGACCCGCGTCATCGTGTTCCATGTGGTCGTGCCCGGCACCCTCCTCGGCTTCGCCGCGGCGGACCTGCATGTGCAGATCCATCGTCTCGCCGTCCTCGAAGGTCA
Organism: Thioalkalivibrio sp. ALD1; assembly: GCF_000381245.1. Lineage (NCBI taxonomy): Bacteria > Pseudomonadati > Pseudomonadota > Gammaproteobacteria > Chromatiales > Ectothiorhodospiraceae > Thioalkalivibrio > Thioalkalivibrio sp. ALD1. Next base: position 10,250 of record NZ_KB906248.1, read on the forward strand.
CCCGCACGGCGACCCAGTCACCGGCCGTCAACGGTTCGTGCAGATCGATGAACATCAGGTGCAGGCCGCCCGGCTCCAGCACCAGGGCCTCGCCCGCGGGCAGGTCCAGGTACTCGACCTCGCGCATGCGCATCACGCCATCTTCATAGGTGTGCTCGTGCAATTCGGTGGTCTCGGCAATCGGCGACTCTGCGGCCACGATTCGACGGTCGGACTCGCCGGTGTTTCGCAGCTCCAGGTACCCGGCGGTCGTATCCCCCGGCACCAGGCGCACCCACGGCGTGCCTTCCATCTCCAGCCCTTCCAGGCATTCGCACACGTTCGGTTCGTCGTCGGCCATCGCGGTGCCACCACCCACACCGAGGCCAAGGACCAGGGCGAAGGCCCCGAGGTGTCGTAATACGCCAAATTTGGTCATCGCTCTCTCCAAACATCTGACGGGCCGCATACTAAGGAAACACTGATCAATGTACACACTCGCGCTCGAGTCGCTTTTGCGTGCGAACAAGGCGCGGTGACTGCCGTGCAGTCATTCTGCACAAGGGAGCCGCAACGCCGTTCCCGCGCAAAAGCGGCCGAGCCCCTCCGGGGTTGGTACCCCAGGTTCCCCGATCCTGCGTTGCGCCGCTTGCGGGTAGAACCACTACCCGCTGCACGACGCGTCTTGCCTCGGAAAACCTGGGATACCAACGCGAGTGTGTACATTGATCAGTGTTTCCTTAACCCAGCAGGGATCATCGGCGAGGCAGGGTCGCGCACACAGACAATTCGCTTAAAATGACGCTCCGGGAAGGAACCCTCCGCCCTCCACGTGCCTCCAAGCGACCGGCCCTGCCCCATCCGACCGAGAATACGATGCCGCGCCTACTTCGACGTGCCCTGCCCCCTTTGCTGATCCTCGCCGCCGCGATCGTGGGCTTCCTCGTATTGCGCGCGACCGGCCCCGAGGCGCCTGCGCCAGATGCCACCGAACGGACCTGGCCGGTGCAGGGGCTGGTGGCCGAACTCGGCGAACGCCACCCGGGCATCCTGCTGAACGGGCGCAGCGCGTCGGCCCAGACGGCCACGCTGCGCGCAGCCGTGGAGGGCGAGATCGAGGCCGTCCCGGCTCGGATCGGGGCGCGCATGGAGGCTGGCGAAACCCTGGTACGCATCGACCCGCGCGAGGCAGAACTGCTGCTGGCCCAGCGCACGGCCGAACGCCGTGAGCTCGAGGGAGCGAAGGAGAGCGAGGAGATCCGTGCCCGCTTCGATCGCGAGGCCCTGGTGCGCGAGCGCGAGCTCCTGGAGATCGCCGAGCGTGGGCTGCGCCGGGCTCAGAACCTGCGTGAACGCGATCTTGGTTCCGAAACCGACGTGGACACGGCCCGGGAGGCCCTGGAGCAGGCCAGCCTGACGGTGGACAACCGCGAACAGGCGGTGGCCGATGCCCCGATGCGCATGGCCCAGGCAGAGGCCCGCCTGGAGCGCGCACGGGCTGCCGAGGACCAGGCACGCATCGATCTCGAGCGCACCACGATCACCGCACCCTTCGATGCCCGCGTGGTCGAGGTCGAGGTGGCAGCCGGCGAGCGCGCCCGCTCGGGCGACCCGCTCGTGCGCCTGTTCGCGCTCGACGACCTGGAGATTCGCGCCAGCATCCCGGCCTACATCCTCCCGCGCATCGAAGATCTGCTGGACGCGGGCGAGGAGCTGACCGCCCATGCCCGGGTGGGCGGGAGCACGGTGCGTACCGAACTGACGCGCCTGGAAGGCGAGACGCGTGCGGGCGAGGCCGGCACGCGCGGCATCTTCGAGGTGCGCGAAGGGCATTCCGCGCTGAACCTCAACCGCTTCGTCGAGCTGACGCTGCGGCTACCGGCCGAGGCCGACAGCGTGGCCGTGCCCTACGAGGCCCTGTATGGCCGTGACCAGGTCTTCCGCGTGGTGGATGGCCGCATGCAGTCGCTGCGGGTCGAGCGCCTCGGCGAGTTCGTGACCGACGCCGGGGACGTCCGGGCGCTGATACGTCATCCGGATCTGGAGACGGGCGACATCCTGGTCGCCACCCGCCTGCCCAATGCCGTGGACGGACTGAAGGTCGAGGTCGAGGAGCCTGGCGAACGCCCGGACCGCGATGCCGCGATCCCGCGCGCCTCCGGCAGCAACGAGGAACAGGATCCAAACGATGGCTGACGCCGATCCCGGCCAGCGCGCCGGCGACGGCCCGGACGAGCGCCCGATGCCCGGCGGGGGGACACGCGACAACGGCCAGCCACCGCGCGGTCCCATTCAGCTGTTCCTGGAACACCGCCTGGCCGCGAATCTCCTGATCGCACTGATGGTGTTGGCCGGGGCGTTCGCACTGACCAAACTGAACACCCAGTTCTTCCCGAACTTCGAGCTGGACTTCATGACCGTGGAAGTGGTCTGGAGCGGGGCCAGTGCGGAGGACGTGGAACAGGCGATCATCGATCCGCTGGAACAGGACCTGCGCACTGTGGACGGCCTGCGCAACATGACCTCGACCTCCGCGCTGGGGGTCGGCGTGGTCACGCTGGAGTTCGAAGCGGGCACCGACATGACGCGGGCCGCCGAACAGGTCAACGACCGCGTCGACCAGCAGCGCAATCTGCCGGAAGACGCCGAAACCCCCGTGGTCAAACGGATCATCCGCTACGAGCCCGTGGCGCGGCTGCTGATTACCGGCCCGGAAGACCCGCAGCAGCTGCGCCGGCTGGCCCGGCAGTTCGAGCGGGAATTGCTGGATGCCGGCATCGCCCAGATCGAGTTCACCGGGCTGACCGAAGACGAGATGGCCATACAGGTGCCGGCCCGCGAGCTTTACCGCCTGGATATGACCCTGGACCAGATCGGTGCGCAGGTCCGCGAGATGGCACAGGACTTCCCCGCCGGCTCGGTCGGCCGTGACGATACCGCGCGCCAGATCCGCAGTCTGGAGCAGGCGCGCGACGTTATCGGCTTCGAGCGGCTGATCCTGCGTGGCGACACCGATCTGGGACGAATCAGGCTGGGCGATATCGCCGACATCGAACTGCGCGCGCGCGATGGCGAGGTGCGCAGTCGTGCCAACGGCAAACCCGCGATCGAGATGCAGCTGCTGCGTTCGGAGACGGGCGACTCGCTGGAGGCCGCGCGGGTCCTCGAGGACTGGCTGGAGGCGACCAGGCCCACCCTGCCCCCGGGCGTGGATGTCCAGGTGATGGATGCCTTCTGGGAACTGCTGGCCGAGCGCATCAACCTGTTGCTGAAAAATGGCCTTGGCGGCCTGATGCTGGTGCTGGGAATCCTGTTTTTGTTCCTCAACCGACATGTCGCGCTGCGCGTGGCGCTGGGTATCCCGATCGCGTTTACCGCCGCCTTTGTCGTGCTGTGGGTCGTGGGTGGCTCGATCAACATGATCTCGCTGTTCGGCTTCATCATGTCGCTGGGGATCATCGTCGACAACGCGATCGTGGTCTCGGAGCACGCCTACAGCCTGCACCAGCGCGGGCTGGACGCGGGCCGGGCCGCGCGCGACGGCGCCCGGCGCATGGTCGGGCCGGTGATTGCAGCCTCGTTGACCACGGTCGCCGCCTTCATGCCGCTGATGCTGATTGGCGGAGTGATCGGCAACATCCTGTTCGACATCCCGCTGGTGGTGATCTGCGTGATCGTGGCGACCCTGCTGATCGCGTTCCTGATCCTGCCGGCCCACTTGAAGGGGGTGATGCACCGACTGAAGGAACCGCCCGAAAACAGCCTGCGGGCACGCTTCGACGCCGGCTTCGAACATCTGCGCAACGGCCCATTCCGCCGTGCCGTTACGCGCTCGGTGGACCACGCGGGTGTCACGCTGGCGCTGGCCGTGGGCGCGCTGATTCTCGCCATTGGCCTGGCCGCCAGTGGCCGCATCGGCTTCACCTTCTTCCCCTCGCCCGAGGGCACCATCGTCAACGCCGGGGTGAACTTCGTCGCCGGCACGCCGCCGGAGCGGGTGGAGTCGTTCCTGATCCACGCCGAACGCGCCCTCGAGGAGACCGAGGAGGCGCTGGGCGGCAATCTGGTGCGCACCTCCGTGACCCGTCTCGGCAAGGGGATCGACCCGGGCGATGGCAATGCACCCAAGGGGGAGCAGTTCGGCAACATCCAGGTGGAGCTGGTCTCGCCGGAAGAACGGACCGTGCGCAACCGCGAGTTCATCCGCGAATGGGAAGACCGCATCCAGCAGGCCCCCGGCATCGAGAACTTCTCCATCGACGAGCGCCAGACCGGCCCGCCCGGGCGGGACCTCGATATCCGCCTGACCGGGGATGACCCGCATGTACTGAAAGAGGCGGCGCTGGAGCTGGCCGACATGCTGGACGACTTCCCCGGGACGTTCGCCACCAGCGACGACACCCCGTTCGGGCGCGAGCAGTTCGTGTTTCAGGTGAAGCCCGAGGGCCGTGCGGTCGGGCTGACGACCGAATCGGTCGGGATACAGTTGCGCAACGCCTTTGATGGCTACCTTGCCCAGCTCTATCAGGATGGGCTGGAAGAAGTGGAGGTGCGCGTGCGCCTGCCGGATGGCGAGCGCCACCGCAGCGAAAGTCTGGAACGGCTGAACCTGCGTCTCCCGGACGGGGCCTTCGTGCCACTGGACGACGTCGTGGAATTGCGCTCGCGCCAGGGGTTCGAGACCCTGCGCCACGCCGATACACGACTGGCCATCCAGGTTTCGACCGAGGTAGACCGGGCGATCAACAACGCCGCCCGTATCCGGGCGGCACTCGAGGACGGGCCACTGGACGAACTGGCCAACCGCTATGGTGTCGAGTACTCGTTCGAGGGGCGCGCGGCCGACCAGGAGGAGACCTTTGCCGACATGCAGATGGGCCTGATCCTGGCGCTTGGCCTGATGTACATCGTGCTCGCCTGGGTGTTCGCCTCCTGGGGCTGGCCACTGATCGTGATGGCGATCATCCCCTTCGGGATCCTCGGTGCGCTGTTCGGGCACTGGGTGATGGGTGTGGAGCTCACCATCCTGTCGCTGTTCGGCCTGTTCGGGCTGACCGGGATCGTGGTCAACAACTCGATTATCCTGGTCAGCTTCTACCAGGGATTGCGCGAAACCGGCCTCGCCCTGCGCGAGGCCATCGTGGAGGCCGCCTGTCAGCGCCTGCGCGCGGTCATCCTGACCTCGGTCACCACCATCGCCGGTCTTACCCCGCTGCTGTTCGAGCGCTCGGTGCAGGCCCAGTTCCTGATCCCAATGGCGATCTCGATCGTCTTCGGGCTGGCCTTCGCCACCCTGTTGGTGCTGTTCGTGATCCCCGCCCTGCTGCGTCTGTACGAGGGTCGATTCGGGCGTGCTGAGGCCACCGAGGCACCCGTTTCTTGATTCTCGCTCGCCAGCGAGTAAACTTCCGGCGCCACGAATTCCGTTTCACCGGGGCCCGGCCCCGGCAATCCAAACGTCCCAGGAGATTGGCATGGCTGGACATTTCCCGTTTGCTGGTAAGCGCGGCACGCGCTACGGCCTCGCCCCGCGCGGCACCATCGCCGCCTTTTTCGAAAACCACGGGTTCAACGAGGACCTGCAGGAGAAGTACTACAAGTGGTGGTACGACTGGGCCAAGGACTTCGTCGAGAAGGACGCCGACCTCTCCTACACCATGATCACCAAGTTCGACAGCTATCCGATGGGCACCCATGCCCACCACTCGTTCCATCTGAACGGCAAGTACTGGCCGAGCTGCCTGGACGAGCTGGGCTCGTTCATCCGTGACGTCATCTTCCCGAAGATGGACGAAAAGGCGATGCACGATCTCGAAGAGAAGCACGCCAAGCTGATCAAGGACCTGGAGAAGGAAGCCGAGTCCAACCCGCGCGAAGCGGCCCCGGACGTCGGTCTGTTCCGCCACGTCTGACCGGCACCCTCGCCGCAGCATCCGGCCCCGCCCTGCGGGGCCGGTTTGTTTAGGGAAACCTGCTTAATGAACGCCGCGAAGCGTGAAGCCATCTTCGAACGCCTGAAGGCGGCGAACCCCGAGCCGACCACCGAGCTCGAGTACAACACCCCCTTCGAGCTACTGATCGCGGTCATCCTGTCGGCCCAGGCCACGGATGTCGGCGTGAACAAGGCCACCCGCCGCCTCTACCCCGTCGCCAACACGCCCGAGGCCATCCTCGCGCTGGGCCTCGACGGGCTGAAGGAACACATCAAGACCATCGGCCTGTACAACGCCAAGGCCGAGAACGTGATCAAGACCTGCCGCATCCTGGTGGAACAGCACGGGAGCGAGGTTCCACGCGACCGCAAATCGCTGGAGGCCCTTCCGGGTGTGGGGCGCAAGACCGCCAACGTGATCCTGAATACGGCATTCGGCATTCCGACGATTGCAGTGGACACCCACATCTTCAGGGTCGCCAACCGCACCGGACTGGCGCCCGGCAAGAACGTGCTGGACGTCGAAAAGCGACTGATGCGGCTAACACCGAAGCCCTATTTGCAGGACGCCCATCACTGGCTGATCCTGCATGGACGTTATGTCTGCAAGGCCCGCAAGCCCGAATGCTGGCGCTGTCCGATCGAGGACCTGTGTGAATACAAGGCGAAGACGCCACCCCCAGCCGGGGCCTGAACGCCCCCATACCTTCGAGGAACACCCCATGTACGGCAACCGCGACCAGATCCGCACCCAGTTCGTCGACGCCTGGCATAAGGCACAAGCTGGCGAGACGTTGACCGACCTGGAACAGCAGCTGGTGGACGTGATCTCGGAACACCCCGAGTACCACGAGTTCATCAAGGACCGCGAGACTGCCCTGACCGGCGAGTTTCCGCCGGAACTGGGCACCTCCAATCCATTCCTGCACATGGCCATGCACCTGAGCCTGCGCGACCAGGCTCGCACTGACCGCCCCACTGGCATTCAGGCCGCACACGCGAGCCTGTGTGCCCGTTTTGGCGTGATGGATGCCGAGCACCGGATGATGGAGTGCCTGGGCCAGGCCCTGTGGGAGGCCCAGCGCAACAACACGCCGCCGGACCAGAATGCCTACCTCGAATGCATCCAGCGCCTCGCGGCGCGCTAGGGACGGATCTAACGCGCAAACAGGCGCTGCCACCAGCGCCGGCGGCTTCCGGTTGGCGGCATCACGGCTTGCAGATCCACAGGAGGGACCCGCGAGAGCACCCAACCGGGCAGAATCCGCAGGCCCGAAGAACCACAACTGGCGCCCAGATGGTTGGGATCAAAGATCTTCACGAAAGTGGGGGCGTCACGGTCGTCGACATAGACGATTCCGCAGTAATCTTCGTCGTGGTCGCGGCGCAGCAGCCGATCGACCTCTTCGATGAAATGCAGAAAATCGGCGCGCGCCGCTGGCTCGGGGGGCACCGACTCCCCAACCGCATAGATATACCAGTGATCGTCCGCCTGCTCGCGCAAGCGTGCCCACACGGCATCCAGATCGCTCCAGTGCAACACGCCCGTACTGCCCGCCTGGAAACGCTGGAGAAAGTCGTGGTCGACAGCAGGCGGGGCGGGCATCGCAGTGGCCGGTTGAGGATGAGTCATCATCGTAGCCCGCCGTGGATCTGGTTGCATGGAACCCCTGGCCTGCGCGAGCCTCTGATCAGCAAGTACCGCTCACTCTCCCCAGCGCCTGGACGATGCGTCAGCTTACTCACAATACCTCTCTTCGCGCGAAGCCGGAGCAGGTCTTCGACCTGTTGAGCCACGTGCCCAATTTTGTCGATCTGTGCGACAACGTGGAGCATATCGAGCCGCTGGGGGACGAGCGCTACCGCTGGACCATCCGCGCGGCGGGAATGAAGCTGCATTTCGATGTGGAGGTCTGCGAAGCCGAACGCCCGGAGTACTTCGCGTGGCGCTCGATCCGCGGCATCCAGAATCGCGGCAGCTACCGCCTGAGCCCCGGCGAACCCGGCCACACGCAGGTGGAGTTCGAGTTGCAGTACCGCCTGGGCAGCCCGCTGCTCGAAGCCGCGGTGCGCCGCGCCGCGCACTCGCTGGTCGAACGCGTGTCCGGCCAGCTGATGACCCGCGTACAGCACCGCCTCGATGTCGAGAACGGTCGCGCCTGACAATCCGGAGGACGCGCCCTAAAGCGTGCGCACCGGCGTCTTGTGCCGCCACTCCCCGTACACCGAGGCGAGCAAGCCGGCAGCCGCCAGAAACGCTGCAAACACATAGACCGAGGCCGGGCTGATTCCGTCCCACAGATAGCCCGCGACCAGGCTCCCCGCCGCACCCCCCATCCCGAATGCCAGGGAGGAGTACAGGGCCTGTCCGCGCCCTTGTAGCCGCCCCGGAAAGAAATAATGGATCAGCGAGATGGCGGCCGCGTGATACACGCCATAGCTGGCCGCGTGCAGCGCCTGGATGAACAGCAGCATGGGCAACGAGTCGGGTATCGCAGCCAGAAGCCCCCAGCGCAGGGTGGTCAGCACCAGTGCCACGGATACCAGAAACCACGCCCCGAAGCGCAGGATCAGCTTGGGCATCAGCAGGAACAGGACCACCTCCGCCGCCACTCCGAGCGCCCACAACTGCCCGGCCACCGCCCGCGAGAATCCGGCCTCCTCCAGATACAGCGTGAAGAACGCGTAGTACGGCCCATGGCTCGCCTGCATGAAGAAGCAGGCCAGAAACAGCGCGATCACCTCGGGCCGCTTCAATACCGCGACCAGCGCCGGGACATTGTTGTCCTGCTCCATATCGCGCACCGGCTCGCGCACCCAAAGCGTCGCCAGCCAGAGTGCGGCGAAGATCCCGAGGACAATCCAGGGCAGCCAGGCGATGTCGATATGGTCGAACGCCCAGCCCAGCAGCGCGACCGCGACGATAAACCCGACCGACCCCCAGAGCCGTACCAGCGCGTAGCGATGGGCATCGCGGCCCAGGGTGCGCATGGTGGTGGCCTCGAACTGCGGGAGGATTGCATTCCAGAAAAAGCTGAAGGCGGCCATCACCACGGCCAGCCACCAGTAGCCGGTGTACAGCAACACCCCGGCAAAGGCGACGACACCGCCAAAGGCCCCCCAACGAGTGATCGGCATGTGCGCGCCGGCGCGATCCGCGAGCCAGCCCCAGACGTTGGGCGCGATGATCTTGGTGGCGAGCACGATCGCCATCAGCTCGCCGATCTGCGATCCGCTAAAGCCGGCCTCGGCCAGATACGGGCCCCAGAACGGCATGAACGCGCCGAGGCTCGCGAAATAGAAAAAGTAGACCGTGGAGAGGCGTGCGCTGGGGATCACCAGAGCGGACCTCCGGAGGCACGGGCACGGCGGAGCGCGCCCATGTCAGTCGTGCGGCAGGTCGCGCAGTTCCGGCAGGCCGGTGTCACCGACGTCGGCGTTCTGCCCGCGATGGCGCAAGGCATGATCCATCAGCACGAGTGCCATCATCGCTTCGGCGATCGGGGTCGCGCGGATGCCCACGCAGGGGTCATGCCGACCCTTGGTGACCACCTCCACCGGCTCGCCGGCGGTGTTGATGCTGCGCCCGGGCAGACGGATGCTCGAGGTCGGCTTGAGCGCGATGCTCGCGCGCACGGCCTGGCCGGTGCTGATCCCGCCCAGCACGCCGCCAGCGTGGTTCGAGAGAAAGCCCTCGGGGGTGATCTCGTCGCGGTGCTCGGTACCCCGCTGGTTGACCGACTCGAAACCGGCCCCGATCTCCACGCCCTTGACCGCGTTGATGCTCATCAGCGCATGCGCCAGTTCGGCATCCAGGCGGTCGAACACCGGCTCGCCCCAGCCCGCCGGCACACCGACGGCCTCGACGGTCACCCGCGCGCCGATCGAATCGCCGGACTTGCGCAGGGCATCCATGTATTCCTCCAGCTCCGCGACCTTGTCCGGGTCGGGGCAGAAGAACGGGTTGTCGTTGACGATCTCCGGCTGCTTCGCCTCCAGCTCGATCGGGCCCAGCTGTGACAGCCAGCCACGGATCTCGATCCCGTAGCGTTGCTGAAGGTAACGCCGGGCGATGCCACCGGCCGCTACGCGCAGCGCGGTCTCGCGCGCGGAGCTGCGCCCGCCGCCGCGGTAATCGCGCAGGCCGTATTTGCGGTGATAGGTGTAGTCCGCGTGCCCCGGACGGAAGCGATCCATGATCTCGCTGTAGTCCTTGGAGCGCTGATCGACATTCTCGATCAGCAGTCCGATCGGGGTACCGGTGGTTCGACCCTCGAACACCCCGGACAGGATGCGTACCTGGTCCGGCTCGCGGCGCTGGGTGGTGTGGCGCGACTGTCCCGGCCGGCGGCGATCCAGATCAAACTGCAGGTCCGCCTCGCAAAGCTCCAGACCCGGCGGACAGCCGTCCACCACCGCGCCCAGGGCCGGCCCGTGACTCTCACCAAAGGTACTGACGACGAACAGTCGTCCAAAGCTGTTTCCCGACATGCGCGATAGTGTATCCGCGCCGAGCGGTGCTGTCGCCTGTTGCTGCTCCGACCGGACGGCAAAGCCACGAAGTTTCTGCCATGATCGGCAGCGCAGCATCCAACAAGCAAAAGGAGATGGATATGTCGCGTTCGATCAAGCGCCTGGCCGCCGGTACCGCCGCCGCAACCTGTCTGGGACTGGCCAGCGTCGCCCAGGCCGACGTGTTCAATCAGCGCATGATGAGCATGGAGCTGGCCAACGACATCGCCGAGGCTGCGGTGCTCGCCTGCCGCGAGAAGGGACACCAGACCAGCGCCGTGGTCGTCGACCGATCCGGGAACGATCGCTCCGTAATGCGTGACAATCTGGCCGCCGTGCAAACCATCCAGATTGCCGGCGACAAGGCCCGCGCCACGGTCATGTCCGGTACCAGTTCTGGCAACTTCCGTGATAACCGCGAAGAAATCCGCATGGAGATGAACCACGTGGACGGCATCATCATGCTGGCGGGCGGGCTGCCGATCGAGGTGGCCGGCAGCATGATCGGCGCGGTGGGCGTATCCGGTGCCCCTGGTGGTGATCTGGATGAAGAATGCGCCCAGGCCGCGCTAGACTCGGTTCAGGAGCGACTCGACTTCGCGATGTAAGTTGCGCGTGGCCAGGGACGGCCGCCAACCCACGCCCGGAGCCTCAATGAAAGATCCACTCGCCAGCCAGAAAGCGGTTGCCGCACCCGGTGTACACCGGATCAGCCCGCAGGAGGCCCACCAGCGGCTGCAGCAGCGCCCGCGCGACCTGCTGATCGACATCCGCTCCACGATGGAATTCCTGTTCGTCGGGCATCCGCAGGGCGCCATCCATATCCCGTGGATCGACGAACCGGACTGGACCGTGAACCCTCACTTCGTGCCTCAGGTGCGCAAACTGCTGCTGGGGGGGGCCGAGGATCACAGCGAGGATGCCCCCGCGCTCTACCTGATCTGCCGCAGCGGCAAGCGCACACTGTCCGCCGGCCAGGCCCTGGTCGATGCCGGCATCGAGAACGTGTATTCGGTGGAAGAAGGCTTTGAAGGGCCGCTGGACGAACACCACCAGCGTTCCACCCGCGGTGGCTGGCGCTACCACGGGCTCCCCTGGGAACAGTGCTGAGCGAGTCAGCGCCTGGCGCAACCGAGCTCGCTAGCGGTGATACTCGCCGGCGCGCTCCGGCTGATACTCGACGGCCTCGATACGCACATGCATCTGCCCTCCGCCCGGGCGCGGCCATTCGATCTCGTCCCCCTCGGACAGCCCCAGCAGCGCACTGCCCACCGGCGCCAGAATCGACAGCGTGCCGCCGCTGTCGTCTACATCGCGCGGGTAGACCAGCGTCAGCGAGAACTCCTCGCCGGATTCGACCACCCGGAACCGGACCTTCGAATTCATCGTGACAACCGAACCCGGGATCTCGCGCGAATCCACGACATCCGCGCGGTCCAGCTCGGCCTCCAGGTCGGCCTTGCCGGGAAAGCTGTCGTCCGGCAGCGATTCCAGCAGCTTGTCCAGGCGCTCCATGTCCGTGCTGGAGACGACGATCTTCGGCTTACTCACCTTTACACACTCCAATAAAGCAGAACGCGCCCCCACGGGAGGCGCGCTGAATAAAACGGGGACAAATCCGAAATCGGAGAATCAGACCCGAGAGTAGCCAAGCCCCGACCAAAAAGCCATATGGGCCAAGACAGGTATTCCTGCGATCAAGTCACGTTTCCCGCCACACCGAATAGCCACCACGCAGGACATGGGCATCAATACCCATCGCGCGCAAACTCGCGGCCACCAGTTGGGACCGACCGCGGTACCCGCAATACACGACGACCGGCTGCTCCGGGTCTTTCAAAAGGGCCTCTATATTCGCCTCCAGCTTGGGCCGCGGGATATTCACCGCCCCATCGATGATGCCTTCGGCCGCCTCCTCCGGCTGGCGAACATCCACCAGCAGAAACGATCGCCCCGCCTGCCGCCAGCCGGCAAGATCCGCGGGCTCCAGATGTGGCAGCTCTTCTTCCAGCTCCGCAATGCGCTTCTCGAACAGGCTCACTGTCGGCGACTCCATTGGATACACATACGCACCAGTCTACCGTCTCGACGGGGGCTGGGCACTCACAGGGACGGTCGCAACAAGAGCGGGGCGATGCGAAGCGTAAACAGCAATAGCGCGACCAACGCGGCCACCGCACCGACCGCAGTCAGCATTGGCACTCCCATCAGCCAGCCGAAACCCATACTCAGCACGGCCAGGTGAATCAGGATCTGGGGTGCCCAGGCCCACAGCCAGCCACCCGCGATCGGGTGCCCGGTAAAACGCGGCAGCATGTGCTCGCCCAGCCCCATGATCAGCAGCAGCAGGAACCCGAGGGTAAAGCCGTGGAGCGCGGCGGGGCGCGCGGCGCCATCCAGGAAGAACCCGCCCAGTGGCAGCGCGGTCCCCGCAATCAGCAGCCAGATCATCGCCCCCAGCACCGAGGCACGGCTGGAGGCCGACAACCCGAGCCCCACATGGCTTACGGTTTTCTGCGTGCGCTCGGGCGCATCGGCGACCAGTTCGGTCGCAGCCGTCCGGTCCAGTACTCCGATGTGCTTGAGTTGGCCGTCCACCACCACGGCCGGGATGGAGCGAATGCGCAGTCGGGTTGCCAGTTGGCGCCCTTCCGGCTGCCCCATGTCGACGACCGCGAAATCGATCTGCTTCTTCTGGGCCACCTCGCGCCAGATGCGCTCGGCATCGTGGCAGGAGGCACACCATTCGGACACCAGCAGTTCCACCTTCATGAATCGAGTCCCCGTCAGTCCGCGCAGCGCATGCAGTGGATGTCGTAGCGGTCGATCCACTGCTTGAGCCCGTCGACGGCTTCGGGCCCTGTATGCAGCCGTTCCAGGGCCTTTTGCGGGTCGTCCGGGCGCATCACCACCACCCAGGCGTCGGTATAGGGAGCGACGTTGACCAGCCCGGGGTCGGCCTCCACGGCCGGATTGATACGCTCGATAGTCCCGTCGAAGGGCGTGGGGATGCCCCCCGCCCACTTCCCGGACTCCAGCCGCGCGACCGGCTTGCCCGCGGCCCGGTGCGAACCGGGCTTGCGAAAACGGAAGTACTGCACGCGGCCCGCCATGGTCTGAGCGGGATCGGTAATCCCAAGGGTGAAGGTGCCATCGTCCTCCGGGCGGACCCAGACGTAGTCGAGGTCGTAGAACAGGTCATCCGGGAGCTCGCAGCCGTTGTATTCGGTATGGCTCATTACGCCCCCTTCGGACCGTAGTGGCGCACGGTGAGTGCGATATTCAGTGCGAACAGGATCATCGCGCCCCAGGCCACCGCCCCGCCGACCGCAACCGTCGGGTTATGGAACATCATCCAGCCGGCGATCATCACCCAGAGACCAAGATTGGCCAGCACGAACTGCACATGCCCCAGCCGTTCCGAGAACAGTGAACGACCGGAAAACCGCGGCAGCACGTGCAGCCCCACGCCGTAAATCATCATGATCACGAATCCCAGCAGCATCAGATGGCCATGGATACGCGGCACATTGCCAGGGATCAGCCCCGGGTGAGCCAGCCAGAGGATGCCGATGAGCCCACCCAGCAGCGCATAGGCCAGCGCGGCCAGGATGAACATCCGGTTACGTGGATGCATATCGCGTTCGCTCCCTTTTCTTGTTTGTTCTGCAGCGAGAACAGACTACGATAAGATGCATAATAAATGCATTGATCGAGATCAACACGGACACGAGCGCTTTCAGGGACAGTGACCCTGCCTGTGATTCAAACGCAGCCGATTGTCCCGTCGTCACCCGAGCCTATTGATGAAACTGCAGCTCCACGAACCCGCTCCCGGCTTCCACCGCCCGATCGACCTCCTGCGGGCCTGTCACCGTCGGATCACGAGCTGCCTCGACACGCTGGAACGGCTGCCGGGACATCTTGAACAGCACGGGGCCGACGCGCAGGCCCAGTCCGCGGCACGCCGTGTGCTGGCCTACTTCGAGCAGGCCGCCCCACAACACCACGCCGACGAAGACGAGGACCTGTTCCCGATCCTGAATGCGTACCGCAACCACCCCGAGGCCCACCCGCAGCTGGGTGAATGGATCGATCGCCTCAGTGCTGAGCACCCCCACCTTGAAGCCGACTGGGACGCCCTGGAACCGGCCCTGCAGATCATCGCATCCGGGCACACGGACCCGCTGCAGGGCGCGGGAGACTGGATCCGGCACTACCGGGCACATCTCGAATTGGAGGATAACGCGGTGCTGCCCCTGGCCGATCATCTGCTCAGCGCCGAGGAACGCACCCGGATAGGCCGCTCCATGGCGGGCCGGCGGGGCATCCCGACTGTGCACGCGGAACCAGCCGATGAGTGACTTCCTGCTGGATCTGCGGGGACTGGCCGACCACGCGCACACGCGCGCTTACTACACGCTGCGTGAACTGCAGCCGAGTCAGGTCTTCGACGTCTGGCTGGATCAGGAACCGCAGTTGTTAAGGAAACACTGATCAATGTACACGCTCGCGCTCGAGTCGCTTTTGCGTGCGAACAAGGCGCGGTGACTGCCGTGCAGTCATTCTGCACAAGGGAACCGCAACGCCGTGCGCGCGCAAAAGCGGCCGAGCCCCTTCGTTCATTAAGTTGTAGGGTTGGCACCCCAGGTTCCCCGATACGGCGTTGCGCCACTTGCGGGTAGAACCACTACCCGCTGCACGGCGCGCCTTGTCTCGGAAAACCTGGGGTGCCAACGCGAGTGTGTACATTGATCAGTGTTTCCTTAATGGATGCGGTCAGCCTGCAGCTGCGCCACGCCATCCACTGGCAGGTGCAGGAGAGTGGTCCGCCGCTGTGGAAGCTGCGCGTCCAGCGCCGCGAGGATGTCGCACCCGTGGACCTCGTCGATCTCCTGCTGCGCGACCACCTGCGCATTGACCGCCTGTTCGCCAGCGCGCTGCACAAGGTCAATGCGGGCGATCTCGAGGGTGCGGCCCCCGATTTCCAGGCCTATGTAGAAGGCCTGCGCCGACACGTTCATGTAGAAAATGAGCTGATCGTTCCGGCACTGGAGGTCTCGCGCGGGACCGGCGGCCAGGACCCGGTGGCCATCATGCTGCGCGAGCACGACCAAATCCTGGAACAAACGGCCCTGCTGGAACACGAGTTTCAGGAAGGGGTCGAGGATACCTGGATGGTGGCGCCATTCTTTGCCCTGATCTCCGGGGCCCTCGCCAAGCACGAAAGTCGCGAGGAACAAAACGTCTTCCCCGACTGGGGACACCGCCTGCGGCACGATCCCGGCCTGGCGGCCGAACTACTGGAGAAGGCCCGTCAGCAGTTGGAGTACAGGGCCAACAACTGAGCGGGGTCGGCAATACAAAACGAGTGTGTCAGGATAGTCCACCGCTACGGCCCGACACGACGTGACACCACTCCTCCTCAAGACCGGCTTCCCCCGACCTTTCCAGTGGCTTCGCGAGTGGCTCGCGGCATGGCCGGCGGGCGTGCTGGCCGTGGGCCTCCTGCTCCTTGGCAGCGCCAACCTTCAGGCCGATGAACCATCGGAGCCCCTGATCGTATCCCAGGACCATGCCTGGCCGCCTTTTGCCTTCGCAGACAGGGGTGGCGAACCGCGTGGGCTCCTCATCGATTTGTGGCGGGCGATCGCCGACGAACTCGACCGCCCGGTTGAATTCCGCCTGGTCGACTGGCCGCGCACCCTGGATCTCGTGCGCGACGGCGAGGCCGATGTCCATGGCGGGCTGATTCGGTCGCCCGAACGCGAACAGACACTGGCCTTCAGCGAAGGGTTGCTCCCCTTGCGAACCTTCGTGTTCGTGCGTACCGGAGCCCCGGTGGCCAGCCTCGATGAGTTGACCCACAAACCGGCTGGTGTGGTCGACGGCAGCTTCGAACTCGAGTTCATGCAGCGCGAACGCCCCGAACACCCCTTGCAGATTTTCGATAACAACGAGCAGATGGTGCGCGCCGCGGTGGACGGCACGATCGATGTCTTCGTCGGTGACTACCCGGTCGCCATGTACCTGCTGGACCGGTATGGCGAACCGGGCATGTTTCACCCCCTCGACTTGCTCTATGAACAACCCCTGCGCGCGGCAGTCGCTCATGGCGACGAGGCACTACTGAACGAGATCGATACCGCAATTGCACAGCTGGACGACGAGTTACTGCGCCAAATTACCCAACGCTGGATCCAATCGAACACCGTCGAGGTAATCCCGGCCTGGCTGGCCCCCACGGTTATTGGCATGGTTCTGCTTGCCCTGCTCCTGTATGCCGTCCTGCTCCTTCGGCAACGTCGCACGCTCGAAAGGCGGGTACGTGAGCGCACCGCCGAGCTCGAGGACGAGCGCGAACTGCTGCGCACTCTGAGCGAACATGCCGCCGCTGGCGTGTTCATCCTGCAGAACGACCGCTTCCAGACCGTGAACCGAGCGCTCACACGCATCCTTCAGCGCCCGGAATCCCAGCTGCTGTCCAACCCCTTCTACGAGATCATCCACCCGGACCAGCGCGCGGCCATGACCCAGCGGGCTCGCGACCGCATCGCTGGCAAGACGGTACCGGATCATTTCGAGATGAAAGTCATCACTGGCGAAGGCACGACCCGCTGGGTGGAACTGACCGCCGGGCGCGTGGAACTGCAAAGCGGCCCGGCAAGCATCGGCACGATGTACGACGTGACTCAGCGGCGGGCGCTGGAGGATCAGTTGCGTGCCAGCGAAAGCCAGTATCGTCAACTGGTCGAGAACATCGGTGACATCGTTTACACCCTCACACCCGAGGGCGTGATCTCCTACGTCTCGCCGCAATGGACTCGTGTGCTGGGCTATAGCGCCGAAGAAGTCACCGGAACTCCCATAGTTGACTACGTGCACTCGGATGACCGCGAGGAGTTCGGCCGCTTCCTGAAACGCACGGTTCGTTCGAGCAATGGCGAGCACGAAATCGAATATCGCATCCGTCATCACGGCGGGGAGTGGCGCTGGCACGTCTCGAGCGGTGCGTCGATCCGCGACACGTCCGGCCAGTTGACCGGATATGTAGGCGTGGCCCGGGACATCACCGAGCGACGCCACATGCATGACGAAATACGGTATCAGGCCCGTTTCAATGCCATGCTCGCGCGTCTTTCATCCGATTTCGTAACGGCGAACGCGGACCTCATGGACGAACGCATCGATACCGCCCTCGCCGACATCGGGCGCTTTTTCGAGAGTGATCGCTGCTACCTGTTCGAGTTGTCGCCAGAAGGCGACCAAATGGACAACACCCACGAATGGTGTGCCCGCGGCGTGTTCTCCGTGATGGGCCAGTTGCGGCAAGTGGATCTGCGCGAACTCCCCTGGTGGCGTGCACGCATGCTGGAGATGCTCGAACAACGCACGCCGGTTGTCATCCCCGCGGTGGACGACCTCCCCGAGGAGGCCGCCACCGAACGCAAGTTGTTCCAGCAACAGGCGATCAAGACCCTGATCTGCGTACCCATCCTGACCGGGCAACAGGTGACCGGCTTTCTCGGCATGGACATGCTGCGCCACCGTAGCTGGCGCAATGATCAGGCGGAGCTGCTGCTGGTGCTCGGCAACCTGATCTCCGAGGCCTTGCAACGCAACCACCTGGAGATTCAGCTACGTGACCTGGGAATCACGGATCCATTGACCGGTCTCTACAATCGCCGCTACCTGATAGAGCGTCTGCGTGAACAGATCGAGGCCTGGCGCCGCCATGGCGAAAGCTTTGCCCTGGCGATCCTCGATCTGGATCATTTCAAGGCGCTCAACGACACCTGCGGGCACCTGGCCGGCGACGAGGTCCTGCGCAACTTTGGCGACGTGCTTCGGCGCCAGCGTCGGGCCTTCGATATCGCGGCACGCTTCGGTGGCGAGGAATTCATCGTGGTGCTCACCCATGTCAATCGCGAGGCCGCCATGATCGCCATCGAGCGTCTGTTGCAGGCCGCCCGGGAACTCGACACCCATTTCGAAGGCGAGTCACTGGCGTTCACGGTCAGTGCCGGCCTCGCCTGGTCCGAGGAATGCGATCCCGCGAACCTGACACCCGAGGCGTTGATCGATCTGGCGGACGAACGCCTGTATCGCGCAAAGGCAAAGGGGCGCGACCGGCTGGTGGCCGGGGACGAGTAATCAGCGTTTCTCAGGGTCCTCGCGCCCCGGACAGGCATCACTGAGAGGACATTCCTGACAAAGCGGTTTGGGACGGCAGCGCTGCTTGCCGTGCTCCACGATCAGCGCGTGCAGATCGTTGAAGGCCTGCGCATCCGGCCCCAGTTCCGACTCCACCCAGGCCCGCAGGTCGTCGTAGGAACCACGGGCATGCGGCAGGCCCAGCCGTTCGAACAGCCGCCGGGTGTAGGCATCGACCACGAACACGGGCCGCTCAAAGGCGTACAGCACGATGTCGTCCGCCGTCTCCGGCCCCACGCCCTTGACGCCCAGAAGGGCCGATCGCAGGGCTTCGGTTTCCATGCGGGCCAGGGCTTCCACCCCGCCCTGCTGTTCCAGAAAGCGCAGCAGGTGCCGCAGGCGCTCGGCCTTCACGTTGAAGTACCCGCTGGGGCGGATGTGCTCGGCCAGGGTCTCGTGCGGGAGTTCCAGCAGGGCTTCCGGGTCCAGCACATCCGCCGCGCGCAGATTGGCGATCGCACGTTCGACATTGGTCCAGCTGGTGTTCTGCGTGAGCACCGCGCCCACCATGACCTCGAACGCCGACTCCGCCGGCCACCACTGCAGGTCGCCGTAGGCGTCCTGCAGGCGCTGCCGAACCTCGACCACGCGCAACGGCATCAGGACCGCGCCCGACCACCCGGCTTGCGTGGCCCGCCCTTGCGCCCGGACCGTCCTGGCGCCCCGCGCCCGGTCTTGCCGCCCTTGCCGGGGCCGCTCCCCGGCTTGGTGGAGGTCCAGCGATCCGCTTCGCGTACGCGCCCCCCCGACTTGCCCCGCTTGCCACGCGCGGGCCGGGTGTTGCGGCCCGGCCCGCGGCGCCGACCCCGCTCGCGAATGGATTCCGGCACTGGCAGCTCGACCGCCTCGTACAGCGCCTCGACCTCGCTCACCTCCAGATCACGGGAGGCGCCCGTCTTCAGGCCACGCCCGAGCACCACCGGCCCGTAGCGCACCCGGATCAGCCGACTGACGGTCACCCCAACCGCGTCCCACAGGCGGCGCACCAGGCGGTTGCGTCCTTCGCTGACCACGACATGAAACCAGTGGTTGGCGCCATCGCCGCCGCGCTCTTCCAGGACATCGAAACGCGCGGGACCATCCTCCAGCTCGACCCCTTCCAGCAGCATGCGCCGCGTATCGTCGGGGACCTCGCCGAGCACCCGCACCGCATATTCGCGCGCCAGCGAATGGCTGGGGTGCATCAGGCGATTGGCCAGTTCGCCATCAGTGGTGAACAGCAAAAGCCCTGAGGTATTCAGGTCGAGACGCCCAACCGCCACCCAGCGCTGCCCCTTCAGGCGCGGCAGGCTGGCGAACACGGGCTTGCGGCCCTCGGGATCGCTACGACTGCAGATCTCGCCGACCGGCTTGTGATACACGAGCCAGCGATGGGCATGCTCCGCCATGTGGATCACGCGCCCGCGCACGCGGATCACGTCATTCGGCCCCACCTGATCGCCCAGCTTGGCCGTGCGCTGGTTGACCTTCACCTCGCCGCGCTCGATCCAGCCCTCGATCTCGCGCCGCGAACCGAGGCCGCGCGCCGCCAGGACCTTTTGTACCCGCTCCGACATTCCTGCTGACTCCAGACGTCTCGACCCGGCCGCATTGCCGCGACCGGACCCGCATTCATTATGATGGGCGCTCACGATACACCAACAGGACGTTGCCCATGAGCGCCCAGAGCCCGGAAACCACCCCCGTCCAGACCCCGCTGAACATCGCCGTCCTCACGGTATCCGACAGCCGAACGCTGGCCGAGGACCGCTCGGGGGATGCCCTCGTGGAGCGGCTGGAGGGCGCAGGGCACCGCCTGGCCGAGCGCCGCGTGGTCCGGGACGACATCTACGCGATCCGCGCCGAACTCTCGCGCTGGATTGCCGACCCGGAGATCGACGCGGTGCTGACCACTGGCGGCACCGGCATCACCGGCCGCGACGGCACGCCGGAAGCCGCCTCGGTGCTGCTGGACAAGACGATCGAGGGCTTCGGCGAGCTGTTCCGCATGCTGTCCTATGAAGAGATCGGCACCTCCAGCCTGCAGTCCCGCGCCCTGTCGGGCGTGGCCAACGGCACTTATGTCTTCGTGCTGCCCGGCTCCACCGGCGCCTGCCGCACCGCCTGGGACCGCATCATCCAGGCCCAGCTGGACGCCCGCACCATGCCCTGCAACCTGACCATGCTGATGCCGCGCCTGAAGGAGTCCTGAGCGGTCAATCCGGATCGGCCCCGGGCTCGTCGGGGGCGAAGCACACCGGCGAAGCGTGTCCGCCGGTTCGCTCCTCCTCGGCCCTCTCGGCATTGAGGAGATCGCGCAACACCGCCGCGTGGCTGTGCTCCACATCCCGCGTCGCCGTCAGCAGGGTCAGGCGGCCACGGCGGGCATACCCCAGCAACCGGCCAAAGGCCTCGGGGCCCGCGTCCAGTTCCGCCTGATAACGACGGCTGAAGTCACGCCAGCGACCCGGGTCATGCGCGAACCAGCGGCGCAGGTCCGCCGATGGCGCGACAGACTTCTCCCAGGCGTCCAATGCGAGCGTGGATTTCTTCACCCCGCGCGGCCACAGGCGGTCAACCAGCACGCGGAACCCGTCCTCGGGATCGACCGGATCGTAGACGCGCCGAATCCACACCCGGTCCATGCAGCGCTTACCGATCCACGTGTGTCTGCAGCCAGTACTCGAGCAGGGCCGCGTGCCAGAGCTTGGAGCCCTGGATGCGGGTGAAGTACTGGTCCGGGGCGTCCAGCAGCTTGTCGATGTAGGCCGGCTGGTACAGCCCGCGCTCGCGCGAGGCGCGCGAGGTGAGGATGTCGCGCATGAACTCGAGGAATTCCCCGCGCACGTATTTCAGCGCCGGCACCGGGAAATAACCCTTGGGCCGGTCCAGCACCGCATCCGGCAGGCGCCCGCGGGCGATGCGGCGCAGCACGTCCTTGCCGCCGTCACCGAGCTTCAGGTGCGGCGGCATCGCGGCGGCCGTCTCCACCAGCTCGTGATCCAGGAACGGCACCCGCGCCTCCAGGCCGAAGGCCATCGTCATGTTGTCCACACGCTTGACCGGATCGTCCACGATCAACGTGGTCACATCCAGCGCCAGCACCGCGTCGATGAAGGAATCCGCGCGGTCGGTCTCGAGTTCGGCAAACTGCTCGCGCAGCCAGTCGCCGGTCACGTCGTTCGCCGGCGGGTGGCGCAGCGTTTCGGCCATCTCGGGGTGGTCGCGGTCGAAGTAGTGGCGGCGGAAGCGTTCCACCCAGTCGCCATGGCGGTCCTCGGCCATCTGCGGGTACCAGAAGTAGCCGCCGAAGACCTCGTCCGCGCCCTGGCCGGACTGCACCACCTTCACATGCTGCGAGACCTGCTCGGACAGCAGGTAGAAGGCCACCGCGTCCTGGCCGAACATTGGCTCGGCCATCGCCCCAACCGCCTCCGGCAATCGGGCCAGCACCTGGTCGTTGGGGATCAGCGTGGCCTGGTGGTCGGTGGCGTAGCGCTCGGCGACCGGATCGGAGTATTCGAACTCCGAGCCCTTCTCCTCCGGCTGGTCCTCGAAGCCGACGGTAAAGGTGCGCAGGTCCTGGGCCCCCTCCTCCATCGCCAACGCCACCAGCAGGGAGGAATCCAGTCCGCCGGAGAGCAGCACGCCCACCGGCACGTCGGCCACCTCCAGGCGCTTTCGCACGGCCGCGCGGAGGCCATGTTCAATACGCTCCTGCCACTCGGCATCGGAGACCGGGTGATCCGGGCGACGGGCTTGCAGCGTCCAGTAGCGCTGCAGCCGTTCCTGCCCTCGCGCATCGATGCTCAGGTAATGCCCCGGCTCCAGCTTGCGGATGCCGCGCAGCACGGTACGCGGCGCGGGCACCACCGCGTGCAGCGAGAACAGCATGTGCAGCGCCTCGGCATCCAGCTCGGTGTCCACGTCGCCCGGCGCCAGCAGCGCCTGGGTGTTGGAGGCGAAGCGGATGCCGTCGCCGGTGCGCGCCAGGTACAACGGCTTGATGCCCATGCGGTCGCGCGCCAGCAACAGGCGCTGCGCATGGCCGTCATACAAGGCAAAGGCGAACATGCCGTGCAGCCGGGCCACGATGCCCTCGCCCCACTCAGCGTAGCCGCGCAGGATGACCTCGGTATCGCCGGTGGAAAAGAAGCGATGGCCGCGGCCCTCCAGCTCGCTGCGCAGAGCGCGGAAGTTGTAGATCGCGCCATTGAACACCAACGCGAGCCCGGTCTCCGGGTCGAACATCGGCTGATGCGCGCGCTGCGACAGGTCCAGGATCGACAACCGCCGGTGCCCCAGCGCGACCCGCCCGGAGGCCCACAGCCCGTCGGCATCCGGCCCGCGCCGTTCCAGGCAGGGCAGCATGCGCGCCACGACCTCGCCGCTGGCGCGCCGCTCACCCCAGACGAATTCTCCCGCGATCCCGCACATCGAGTTTTTCCTTGCTGGTTGGATTGGGGTCGAATTGCCACCCTGCCCGACACGAACAGGGCTTCGCCCCGCAAGCAGACTCCTACTGATTGGGGGCCTCTTCCGGGGCCGTGCCGAAGGCTGTCTCCAGCGCCTCCATCAGGGCCTCACTGGCGGCCCCGGCGCGGTCGCGATCCGCGTGCGCCATGTAGAACGGAACCTCGTGTCGCGTACCCGCCTCCAGGCTAAGTTCGACCAGTCGCCCCTGGTCGAGATCCTCCGCGACACGATCTAGCGGCAGCCAGGCGAAACCGATCCCGGAGCGCAGTATGTCTCGCGCCGTACTCATGTGCGACACGGTCCAGCGCTGATCGGCCTCGACCCAGCCACCCTGCCCGGCCTGCCGTTCGCCGGAGTCGCGCACCACGATCTGGCGCTGAGTCTGAAGGTCCCGCCGCGTCAGCCGCCGACCGCCGGCCAGCGGGTGCCCAGGGTGTGCCACGCACACCATGATCTGATCCGTCAGCCAGGCGCCCAGATAGCCGCCGGGCAGCTCCGGCGCGATCAATATATCCACGCGGCCTTCGTGCAGGAGTTCCGGGCCGCCGCTCAGGACGACCTCCTCCAGCTGAACACGCGTGGCCGGATAGGCACGGGAAAAGCGCTCCAGCGCCTGGATCACCGGGCCGCGCGGCAGGATCTGGTCTACCGCCAGCCGCACCTCGGACTCCACACCGGCCGCGAGCGCTCCGGCCAGGGCCTCGATCTCGGCGGCCTCCTCCAGCAGGTGCTCGGCCCGGCGCAGTAGCGCCACGCCCGCCGGGGTCAAGACCGCCTTGCGGCCCTGGACTTCGAAGACCTCGACGCCCAGGCGCTCTTCCAGCTTCTGCACCGCATGGTTCACGCTGGAGGGGCTCTTGTGTACCTGTTCCGCGGCACGGGCAAAGCCGCCGGCGGCCACTACCGCCTGCAGCATGCGCCATTGCTCCAGGGAGACGCGGATCAACAGACTCGCCCGCGCCGAGATTCCGGCCATCCCGCCCCGACGCGGCGTTCCGGTTCTGGCGAGAGGCTGCATCGCCACTGCCGTGGCTTGGCCTCACGCAGCCTCGAACGGCACGCCTCCGGATTCATCCTAGGGAAACACTGATCCATGTACACGCTCGCGCTCGAGTCGCTTTTGCGTGCGAACAAGGCGCGGTGACTGCCGTGCAGCATTCTGCACAAGGGAACCGCAACGCCGTTCCCGCGCAAAAGCGGCCGAGCCCCTGCTTTAAAAGGATCGTGGGGTTGGCACCCCAGGTTCCCCGATCCTGCGTTGCGGCCCTTGCCGGTAGAACCACTACCGGCTACGCACCGCGCCTTGTCTCGGAAAACCTGGGGTACCAACGCGAGCGTGTACATGGATCAGTGTTTTCCTACTGTTCTTCCGGGCACCCGCAGCCGGTCTTGTGGATACGCCGATGCCACTCCTCGCGCATCCGCGCGTAAGCGGTCGTGGTCATCAGCAGCAGATGGACCGTGGAGGGGTAGATCCGGCCATCCATGCGCAGGGTCTCGGTCAACTCCGGGTCCTTGCCCTCGGGGATGTAGAAAAAGTCCTGCCCCTCGCGCAGCTGGTCCTTTTGCGCCTTGAACAGGCGAAAGGCCGTGCCCTTGGGCACGCCGTTCCATTCGTCGATCTGGCGCAGGCTCAGGGTGGCGTACCCCGCGTGGATGATCGGGTCCGGCAGGGCGGCGCTGGCGGAACCCTCGCGCCCGGGAAACAGTCCTGCACTACGGGGGTCTTCGTCGCTTTCAATCCTCATGCTGGCATTATGGCATGCCGAAAGCCGGCCGACGGAACAGGACGACACGAATGGAATTGTTACAGGAATACGGGCTGTTCTTCGCCAAACTCGTGACCGCCCTCGTGGTGGTGCTGATCTTCGTGAGCGCCGTGGCGGGGGTGATCGCCAAGAGCCGCGAGCGGCGGCCCGACCGCCTGACGGTACGCAAGCTGAACGATCGTTATCGCCGTATGGAGAAGACCATTCGCCACGCGGTCGAGGGAAGCGCCAACTGGCGAGAGCGGCTGCGCAAGAAGCTGGGATGGCAACGCGGCGACTCCTCCTCCAGCAAAGGTGAGTCCGCCGAACCGCCAAAGCCGGATACACCGACCGAACATCCCGGCCAGGATTCCGGCGAACAGGACCGACCAAGGGTTTACGTACTTCGCTTCACCGGCGACATCCGCGCCTCCAGCGTCGACAGTCTGCGCGAGGAGGTGACCGCGATCCTGACCCTCGCCCGCCCCGAGCAGGACCGGGTCATCGTATGCCTGGAGAGCCCGGGCGGGCTCGTCCCGTCGTACGGCCTGGCCGCCTCGCAACTGGCCCGCCTGCGCGACCAGGGGCTGGACCTGACCGTTGCCGTGGATCGTGTCGCCGCCAGCGGCGGGTACATGATGGCCGCGGTGGCGCACCGGATCGTGGCCGCGCCCTTCGCGGTGCTGGGGTCGATCGGGGTCGTGGCCCAGATTCCGAATCTGCACCGCTGGCTGGAGCGCCATGACATCGATGTCGAACTACTGACCGCCGGCGAATACAAACGCACCCTGACTGTACTCGGGGAGAACACGGACGAGGGCCGCCGCAAGTTCCGCGAGCAGCTGGAAGAGGCTCACGATCAGTTCAAGACGTTTCTCTCTCGTTACCGGCCGTCACTGGACCTGGAAAAACTGGCGACCGGCGAACACTGGTACGGCGAACAGGCACACGAACTGGGCCTGGCCGACGAACTGCGAACCAGCGATGATCTGCTGCTGGAGACCAGCCGCGAGGCTGACCTGTTCGAGATTACCTATACCCGCCCGCAGCGCCTGAGCCGGCGCATCACGCTGGCGATGGAGTCCATTGTCGAGCGTGTGCTGCGCAGCCAGGGACCCGAGGCACGGTTTTGAGCCATCTCGGCATAAAGGGAAGAAGAACACGTCCCTGCCCGTCGACCATGCAAAGGACCAATTCGGAGGATATGACCATGCAAAACCGTTCCCACACCCCCGCGTTGCTGTTGTGTCTGCTCGCCAGCCTGGCCTTCTTTGCCCTGCCGCTGAAGGCGGCCGCCGACGACCAGATGCCCTGGGGCTCGGCCGAGATGATGGACCGCGAATACGAGCCACGAAAGGTGGTCTACGACGTCTACGTGGACACCGAGGACGAACTGAACATGGTTCTGGACCGCGTCAGCATGCTGAACAACGTCTACGAGTCCGATCCGTTCGAAGCCCACATCGTGCTGGTTCTGCACGGGCGCGAGGTGCCGTTCTTCACTCGTGATCAGTTCGACGAGCGCGAGGAGACCATGCGCCGAGCCAAGTCCCTTACCGAAGGTGGCGTGGTGGAATTCCGGATGTGCGAGGCCTCCGCCCGGCTGCGGGGTATCGAGCACGAAGAGATCCACGGCTTCGTGAATCTGGTGCCCATGGCCGACGCCGAGATCGTCGAGCTGCAGCACGAGGGCTACCTGCTGATGCAGTGAGGCCCGCCTTCAGGCAGACGCCAGCACCCTGGCGTCTGCCTGGTCACGCCCCCTCAAAGTCCCCGTGTCGACGGCCTTGCCCTCGTCCCATGCGATCGCATCCCGAGGAGTTCCCGCTCATGAAACGACGCCTGCTCGCCTTTCTGCTCGCGGCCACCGTCCCCACCCTGGTCATGGCCGACGAACCGCGGATGAGCGACCCTGATCGCAATGTCTATATCCCGGGGGCCGAGGACAGCGAGGGCGTATTGCGCGTGGCTGCGGTCTACAACAGCGACCGCATTCGGATTCACTACGAGTACGAGACTCACAGCCCCAGCTGGTATCACCAATACTGGCGCTACGAGGATGGCGAATGGGTGCGTTATGGCTCCGGCGGCCCGGAGCCGGACGAACACGGCCTGTACGAAGACCGGATCTCGATGATGCTGGATGACGGCTCGGTCGACGACTTCATGCGCCTCGGTGGCTGGATGACGGCGCACGAGGGCATGCGCAGCCTGAGTTCGGAGGTGGATCACGACGACGTACGCGAACACCCCAAGCTGGGCGAGGAGATGGGCCGTAGCGACGTGCGCAAGTACCTGCCGCAGACCCGCGAGACCGATGACTCGGAAGACGTCTCCTGGGACGCCATCCGCGATGATGACGAACTCGAGGCGATGCGCGAGAACGGCGAATTCCTCGATCTCTGGCAGTGGCGGGCACACCGCAGCCACCCGGTCGGATATGCGGACAACGGCTATGTGCTGCACTACCGCCTCGCCTCCGAGGGCGACAGCATGTTCACCACCAACTGGGACGACGACGCCGACCAGCCCGCCTATATGTTCGACCCCGACCAGGTGGGCGCCCCGGCCCTCGACTGGGAGCGCCTGGTCGCGGGCGAATACGGCCAGAACGACCCCTACTTCCTGTCGGAAGACAACTCGATGGCATTCGATCCAGACTACGACTGGCAGGAGGGTGACACACTACCCCAGCGCTTCCTGCGCGAGCCCAGTGGCAGCCGCGGCGCGATCGAGGCTTCGGGCGGCTACCAGGACGGGGCCTGGCGCATCGCGTTGACCCGCTCACTCGACGCCCCGGACCCGCGCGACAGCAAGGCACTCGAGCAAGGCAATACCTACAACGTCGCCTTCGCCGTGCACAACGGCACGGGAGCCCGCTGGCATCTGGTCTCGCTGCCCATGACACTGGGTCTGGACGATGGCGAGGCCGACATCAAGGCCCAGTACACGGACGGGCATCTGGACGACGCCGATCTTGAGTGGACCGAGGTCCCGGTGTTCTATCCGGGACAGATGACTTACCAGGACCTGCACGGCGACACGCACGGGGCCGGTGGCCCGCTCGTGCGCGACGGCGACCTGGGCGTGCTTGATGCCCACGATCCGGAGGGGCTCGCGGACGTGATCATCGAGCACGAGCTGCGCCAGCTGGAGGACCAGGGAGACACTGACTGAACGCCGCACGAGGCCGCCTACAGGGTGCCGGCTGGCGGCGAACCTCTCCTTGAGGATGGGAACAGTCGCGGCATCCAGCGCAGGTAGCCGAGCATCCCGAACAGTTCGACCAGCGACTGCAGCACGATGACCATGACGGCCGCGTGTAACGCCTCGGGCAGCGCAAGGGCCACCGGCAGAACGACAAACGAGTTGCGCGTACCCAGGCTGAACGCCAGCGTGCGCCCCTGCTCGCCGGGCAGGCCGAAGACCCGGGCCAGAACCCATGCCAGCGCTGCCGCACCGAGCAGGTACAGCAGGTACACCGGGATCACGCCCATTAACTCCAGTCCGCCCTCGAACACCACGTGGGCCTCCGCCAGGGTGATCAGCCCCACCACCAGCGCCAGTAGCGGAACGGTGGCAACTGCAAAGCGGTTCTGCCAGAACTGTACGCGGCCCCGCAGCCTGAGCGCCTGTTCCAGCAGTATTGCCGCAAGCAGCGGCAGGCCGATCAGCAGCGCAGCCGCGGCGAACACGGTCGGCGACATCAGGCCGAGGGCCTCCCCCGGCCCCAGGATGATGGTCAGGTAAACGGGCAGCATCAGAAACTGTGCCGCCAGGCTCACCGGCGTAAATGCCGCCGCACGCGCACCATCCCCGCCGCCCTGTCGCGCAAAGGTGATGAACCAGTCGGTGCAGGGCATCAGCAGGACCAGCAGGATGCCCAGCCGTATCGCCGGATCGTCGGGGGCCAGCGGCAGCAGCGCGACCAGCAGCAGGGGCACCAGCACGAAGTTCCCCACCAGCGCGGCGACCAGGAAACGCCGGTCGTTGAAGGCGAGCCGGATCGCCTCCCACGGGATTTGCGCGAAGGTGACGAACAGCAACAGCCCGAGCGCGACCCACACCCAGGCGGTCAGTCCCTCGCCAAGCCCCGGCCAGAGGCCGGCCAGCACCAGACCCATCACAATGGCGGCAAGATAGATCCATACCTGAAGGCGTTCCAGCATCGAGACACGTTACCAGAACCCCACGCTGTATCCGGGCTTCGTTGCCCTCGGCATCGGGACGGTTCAGGCTTGGAAATAATCGATATATCGATACATCTCCTTCAGTCGGCCGCCGATGTCATGCCTCACCAAGAGCTTCTGATTGCCTACCACGATTTCCCTCCGGTCACGCGCGATCGGGTAGAGACCCTGCAGGCCAACCTCGGCTATGTCTGTAACCAGACCTGCTTTCATTGCCATGTGAACGCCGGGCCGAACCGGCGCGAGATCATGCCGCCGGAAGTGATCGACGAGCTGCTCGCCTGCTGTGATCGCTGCGACATCCAGACCCTCGACCTGACCGGTGGCGCCCCGGAACTGAATCCCGGGTTTCGCGACCTGGTCCGCAACGCCCGCCAGCGTGGAATACACGTGATCGATCGCTGCAACCTGACCATCCTCGGCGAACCCGGGCAGGACGACCTGGCAGCGTTCCTGGCCGAACAGGGCGTCGAGATCGTGGCCTCTCTTCCCTGTTATCTGGAAGAGAACGTCGATGCCCAGCGTGGCGACGGTGTGTTCGAACGCAGCATTGCAGGTCTGAAGCAGCTCAATGCCCTGGGTTACGGCCAGCCCGGCAGCGGGCTCGGTCTCAACCTGGTCTACAACCCGCAAGGGCCGAGTCTGCCGCCCCCGCAGGCCGAACTGGAAGCCGCCTACCACGAGCACCTCGAACGCGAGTACGGCATCCGTTTCAACGCGCTGTTCACGATCACCAACATGCCCATTCACCGCTTCGCCAAGACGCTTGCGCGTGAAGGCCGTTACAACGCCTACATGCAGACGCTGCGAAACGCCCATCAGTCGTCTAACCTCGCGGGCGTCATGTGTCGGACACTCGTCTCGGTCGACTGGCAGGGATACGTACACGACTGTGACTTCAACCAGATGCTGGAGTTGCCCCTGGGGGCCGGCCGGGGCCGCCGCGTGCACATCGGCGAGCTGACGCCCGACTATCTGGCGCAGGCACCGATTGCGGTCGGCGACCACTGCTACGGGTGCACGGCCGGCCAGGGTTCCAGCTGCGGCGGGGCACTTTGAGTACCCTGCGACCATTCAAATCCTCAACCACGATGAAAAGGAGTTCGTCATGAAAAAGACCCTTCTGGCCACCACACTGTCGCTCGCCCTCGCCGCTACGTCCGCGCAGGCATTCGATGTGGACGGCATGATCACCAAGGCCAGCCCGCACTCGGCCTCGGAAACACTGGACCGCCTCGAGTCCGCCTTGGAGGCGAACGATGTCAACGTCGCCCTGCGCTGGGATCACGCCAGCAAGGCCGCGGGCGAGGACATTGATCTTGGCCCGACCGAGCTGCTGCTGTTCGGCAATCCGGCCCTGGGCAGCCACATGTTCACCAGCCGCCAGCACGCCGGTATCGACCTGCCGATGAAGGCGCTGGCCTGGACCGATGCGGACGGGCAGACCTGGCTGGCCTATAACGACCCCGAATGGCTGGCCGCGCGCCACGGGATCGACGATCGCGAGGAAATCGTCGAACAGATGAGCAACGCGCTCGACAACCTGTCCAGCGCGGCGATCGCCGACGACTGAGCACCAGCACCCGGCGGGCGATTCGTTATAGTGGGGGCCGGACCCAATTCACCGGGGGACTCATGGATCGCCCGCCTCATTTCAATCCTTCGGCGCGTGCCGAAGATGTGCTCGGCTGGCGCGAATGGGTCGGCCTGCCGGATCTCGGCCTCGGGGCCATCAAGTGCAAGGTGGACACCGGCGCACGCAGTTCCGCGCTGCACGCCTTTTATGTCGAGAGTTTCACCCGCGACGGGCGTGAGTGGGTGCGCTTTGGCATCCATCCCTATCAGCAGGATGACCAGACCGAGGCCTGGTGCGAGGCCCCGGTGCTGGATGTCCGCAACGTGACCGACTCCGGCGGCCATACCGGGGAGCGCTATTTCATCGCCACCCGTGCAAAAATCGGTGATCGAGTGGTCCCTCTGGAACTTTCCCTGACCAGCCGCGATACCATGCGCTTTCGTATGCTGCTCGGACGCGAGGCCATGCGGGGGCGCTTTCTGGTCGACCCCCGGGCGTCGTTCTTGCTCGGGCGCCCCACTCCACATCTCGCAACACCGGAATCCACGCCCGAATGAAGCTCGGAATCCTCTCGCGCAACAGCAAGCTCTACTCCACCCGGCGCCTGGTGGAGGCAGCCCAGCAACGCGGCCACGAAATCCGCGTGGTGGACCCGCTGCGCTGCTACATGAACATCACGGCACACAAGCCGCAAATCCACTACAAGGGCGATGTCCTCGACCAGTTCAACGCGGTGATCCCGCGTATCGGTGCCTCCATTACCTTCTACGGTACCGCGGTGCTGCGTCAGTTCGAGATGATGAGCGTCTATCCCCTGAACGAATCGGTGGCCATTTCGCGCTCGCGCGACAAGCTGCGCAGCCTGCAACTGCTGTCGCGCCGCGGCATCGGGCTCCCGGTGACCGGGTTTGCCCACTCCCCCGACGATATCGACGACCTGCTCGAGACCGTCGGCGGCGCACCCTGCGTAATCAAGCTGCTGGAAGGGACCCAGGGCCTGGGGGTCGTGCTGGCCGAGACCAAGCAGGCCGCCGATAGCGTGATCCAGGCGTTCATGGGTCTCAGGCAGCATATTCTGGTGCAGGAATACATCAAGGAGGCCAAGGGATCGGATATCCGCTGTTTCGTGATCGGCGAGAAGGTCGTCGCCTCGATGAAGCGCCAGGCGAAAGACGGCGAGTTTCGCTCCAATCTGCATCGCGGTGGCACGGCGACACTGTGCCGTATCACCCCCGAGGAACGGGCCACGGCCGTCCGCGCGGCCAAGGTAATGGGGCTGAACGTCTGCGGCGTGGACCTCCTGCGCTCCAACCATGGAGCGGTGGTAATGGAGGTCAACTCCTCGCCGGGCCTGGAGGGGATCGAAAACGCGTCCGGCAAGGATGTCGCCGGCATGATCATCGAGTTCATCGAGAAGAACGCCAAGCCGAACCGCACCAAGACCAAGGGCCGTGGTTGATGGCCACGCCCAGAGCCGACCGTAACGACCCTATCACCATTGGCGGGACGACTGTCCGCCCGGGCGAACGGCGCACGGTGGAGTTGCAGCTCGGCGCCCTGTACACCCACACCCCGACCAATATGCCCGTGCAGGTCCTGTGCGGCCGGCGCAAAGGGCCGATTCTGTTCGTCAGCGCCGCCATACATGGCGACGAGATCAACGGCGTGGAGATCATCCGCCGCCTGCTGAAGATCCCGGCGCTGCGGCGCATGCGGGGCACACTGCTGGCGGTCCCCGTGGTCAACATGCACGGCTTCATCAACCAAAGCCGCTACCTGCCCGACCGGCGCGACCTGAATCGCTGTTTCCCGGGCTCGCCCAAAGGTTCGCTGGGTGCCCGGATTGCACGGCTGTTCATGCGCGAGATCGTCCACCGCAGTACCCACGGGATCGACCTGCACACCGGGGCGATCCATCGCTCCAACCTGCCGCAGATCCGGGCCAACCTCGACCACGCGGAGACACAGGAACTGGCGCGTGCCTTCGGCGCACCGGTGGTCCTGAATTCCGCACTGCGCGACGGATCCCTGCGCGAAGCCGCTGCTGAGCGGGATACGCCGATCCTGCTGTACGAGGCCGGCGAGGCCCTGCGCTTCGACGAGCTGTCCATCCGCGGCGGTGTGCACGGGATCATCGAGGTGATGCGGCATCTCGGCATGCTGCCGGCGATCCGGCGCCGCAGCCCACGCGAGCCTATCATGGCCCGCACCAGCGGCTGGGTACGTGCCCCCCAAAGCGGCATCCTGCGCAGCTTCGTGCGCCAGGGCGACCGCGTGGTCCGCGACCAGACGCGCCTGGCGATCGTCTCCGATCCCTTCGGCGAGACCGAGACCGAGGTCCTCGCCCCGGCCTCGGGGATCGTCATCGGGCAGCTCAACCTGCCCCTGATCAACGAGGGCGACGCCCTGTTCCATATCGCGCAGTTCAACCGGACCGATCTGGCGGTGGAGCGCCTGGAGACCTTCCAGGAGAACCTCGAGGCCAGCGACTACCCCTACGCCGACGCCCCGCGCCCGGAAACGCCCTGACGTTCACACTCGCGGGGGATCAAAACCCGCTGTCACCACGTCTACGGCTTGAACCCATTCAACCAGACCTCTGTCCATGACCCGTTTGCCCCTGTGGCTCAACGCCCTGCTCCTGACTGGCGCCCTGTGTGCCAGCCCCGCCCTGGCCCAAGAGATTGCCGAACAGACCCCGGACGATGCCCAGACCGGTGCGGTCTCCGCCGCCACCAGCATCGATGCTGGCGGGGCCGAGATCCCGGTCGAGCGCTATCCCGCCGATGGCGAGGCCGTACTGCTGTGGTTCCCGTCCGAGCACGGGCTGCTGGACGGCCATCGGCAGCAGGCCCTGGCGCTGCAGGCCGCCGGCGTCGAAGTCTGGCTGGCGGACCCGTTCGCCGGGCACTTCCTCCCCGAGGCCGCCTCCAGCTTCGACGAGATGCCGACCGAGACCGTGGGCGACCTGATTGAGACCGCGCACGCCGAGGACGAGCGTGCGGTTTTCGTGTTCGGCAATGACCGTGCCCTGCCCTGGCTGCTGACGGGCCTGTATCACTGGCAGGAGGAGCACCCCGAGGCAGAACACCTCCTGGGGCTGATCATGATGAGTCCGTACCTGCATACCGGCGTTGACACCGACGAGGCCGAGATGCAGCCCATCGTCGGCGTCACCAACCTGCCGGTCTACATCATCCAGCCCATGCTGTCCCCGCAATTCCAGCACCTCGGGCTGATCCGCTCGACCCTGAGCGACGGGGGCAGCACCGTCGGCGCGCGCCTGCTACCCGAGCTACGGGACCGGTTCTTTTTCCGCCCCGATGCGATGGAAGCCGAACTCCTGGCACGCGAAACCTTCCACCAGGAACTCGTCTATGGCATGGACCTGTTGCGGCGCCTGCCCGCCGCGCGCACCGCCGCCGCATCCGACGACCTGGATCTGAGCGTGAACACGCCCACCGGCGGCGACGTCCAGCTGGATGCACTGGACGAGCCGGTCGCGGCGCCCGAACTGGTCCGCCCGGACCTGGCCGGCGAGGAACACCGTCTGGAGGACTATCGTGGCGAGGTCGTGCTGATCAATTTCTGGGCCAGCTGGTGCCCGCCCTGCGTGCACGAAATGCCTTCCATGCAGCTACTGGAAGACGAGCTGCGCGAAGAGGGCTTTCGCATCCTCGCCGTGAATCTTGGCGAAGACGAAGAGACCATCCGCGACTTCATCGAAAACGAGGTGCAAACCGAGTTTACCATCCTGCTCGACCCGGACCAGGAGTCGCTGAACGACTGGCGCGCGATGGCCTACCCCACCAGCTATGTCGTCGACCGCGAGGGCAACCTGCGCTACTACCTGTTCGGCGCGATCGAGTGGACCGAACCCGGCGTCATCGACCAGATGCGCGAGCTGCTCGAGGAAGACTACGAAGCCCCGGAAGGCGACGATTAGTCCGAGCCGGGCGGCGTCCCGAACGCCTCGCGCAGCCAGCCGCGCAGGGCGTCAAAGCCATGCTCCGCCCGCTCCGAGGGCGGCTGCATGCCCGGGACGAACCCGTACTCGCGAAACGGCTCCAGCAAGGCTGGATCGCCGCTGATGACGTGCACGGGCACGGCCCAGCTGGCGTCCTGACCGGTCACCAGGGCGGCCGGCTGGTGATCGCCCAGCATGAAAAACAGCGTGTCCTCGTCCACGTACCGCGCCGCATAGCCCCCGGTCACCTCCAGCGAATAGCGCACCGACTCCGCGTAGTACTCGCGCACGCGATCGAAGTCCCGCCACAACGACTCCGGGGTCGGTCCCTTGCCGGCCCACTCGTCGAAGACCGCGCCGTCCCCGATCGCCTCCCAGTCCTCCAGCACCGGCAGGATCGGGGTCCACGGCGCATGCGAACTGATCAGGGCCAGCATCGCGAATACCGGACGTTCCGAGGGCCCGCGGATCTCGCGTTCGAAGAACGACCAGGTGTACTGATCCGGCATGGTCACCCAGAAAAACGGTGGCCCGGCGTACTCGAACCCGTGCTTGTCGACGATCCGGTCCCAGCGAAACCACTGACCCTCCGGCCAGTCGAGCTGGATCGCCGGGGCCAGCATGGCCGTCTCGTGTCCGGTGGCCTGAAAGTCCTGCACCAGGGTGTCGCGGGTCTGTGCCTGCAGGGCGTCGTAATGCCCGGCATAGCGCACTTGCAGGCCCGTGAGCAGCGAAGCCTGCGCCAACCAGGACTGCCCACCGGCGATCGGGGCCTCCAGTACGCCAGTCACGACATGCAGGTCCGCGTCGTCGAGTTGCTCGCCGATAAAATCCAGGCTCGGCACGATCACCGGTGCATAACGCTCGTCGAACACGGCCGAGACCCCGTAGGACTCTACCAGTCCCAGGATCACATCCACGTCGCCAAGACCCGGCAAGGGACGCCCCTCGGCCTGCTCGCGGGTCTGTTCCAGGCGCTCGCGAAATGCGCGGTTCTCCGCCAATGCCCCCTGCCCAGCCACAATCTGCTCCTGGACCGAAACCATCCCGGGCGCGGCCGTACCCGGCGGAGCCGCCCCTCGCATGGAGCCGAGCGCCCCCACCAGCCCGAGCGTGAACAGCCCGACCGCGACGGACAGGGGTATCCGGCGCCCTGGTGCCGACTGCACGGTCAGCGCGAACAGGCCACGAGCAGCGCCTGCGATGATCGCGACCAGCCCCGCGACCAGGACGACCACCAGCCCCACCGTGGCCCAAACATCCAGATTGCCGGTCACCAGCCGCCAGACCGCGTCCAGCAGGATCCAGTCCTGGATCACGTTCAGGGGACGTACCAGGCTGATGCGGGTCAGGGCATCGAACAGCGCCAGAACCACCAGCGCCAGCAGAATAAAACCAGCCAGCCAGGCCAACGCGCGTGCCAGCCGCCCGGCGGGCAGCAGCGCGAACAGCCCTACCAGCAAGACCGCTTCCCAGGCCAGCCAGTGGGGTCCGATTCCCGCGTGACGGGGCACGTCCAGCCCCAGCAGCACGACGTTGAGTGCCGCGAGGGTCAGCAGCAGTCGGATCACGGGCGGACGGACATTAGGGAAACACTGATCTATGTACACGCTCGCGCTCGAGTCGCTTTTGCGTGCGAACGAGGCGCGGCGACCGCCGTGCAGTCATTCTGCACAAGGGAACCGCAACGCCGTGCGCGCGCCCGTTTTTGATAACAACAGGCGGCCGAGCCCCTTCGGGGTTGGCACCCCAGGTTTTCCGAGACAAGGCGCGGTGCGCAGCCGGTAGTGGCTCTACCGGCAAGGGCCGCAACGCAGGATCGGGGAACCTGGGGTGCCAACGCGAGCGTGTACATTAATAGTGTCTCCCTAGCGCCGCGGGGAACCGAACGTCATCCGCTGCAGGACACCATCCCGGCGCACACGCCAGTGGTACAGGGCCGCCGAGATATGGCCCAGTGCCAGCACCAGAATGGTGATCCCCAGGATCTGGTGCCAGGCGAACAGGGTCTCCGACAGCGCCTCGTTTTCCGGGAACAGGCCCGGCAGGATCAGCGGACCCAGTTGCACCGGGTAGCCGCCGGCCGCCGTCGCCCACCAGCCGATCACCGGCATCACGATCAGCAGCAGATACAGCAGCCCGTGGACCGACTCGGCCGCGATGCGCTGGGCCGAAGGCAACGCGACCGCGTAGGGCGGCTTGCCGTGACGCAGACGCAGGCCCACACGCACCAGCATCAGCAGCAAAATCAGCACCCCGAAGCTCTTGTGCCAGGTATAGATAGTGTCGGTCATGCCCTCGCCAAAGCGGTCCTGCAACCCGTCGAAGCCAAACCAGCCGATGGTGCCGCCCAGCGCCAGCGCACCCAGCACCAGCACGGCGACCGCCCAGTGCACAATCCGCTGGCTCAGGGCGTAACGCGGCCACTCTCCAGTATTGCCCGTATCCATCCCGCACTCCCGTTCGTGTATGTCCCCAACATGCCGCCCACACACGATACCTGCAACCCGTCGTTCCCCCACCTCGCCTGGCGAGATACACCCGTCACCGTGCAGGGCCAGTATGCTTTGAACATGCGCTCACCCGAACCCACTACCCCATCGCTGGCCGGCGTACGCTGCCTGACGTTCGACCTCGACGACACCCTGTGGCCGGTGATGCCGGTGATCCAACATGCGGAGGCGCGCTTCTACGCCTGGCTGCGCGAGCATGCGCCGGTCATCTGCGAACGGTTTGATCCGCAGGCGCTGATTGCCGAACGGGCCGCCTTCATGCGCGCCGCACCTGAGGATGAACGCCACGATCTGACGCGGCTGCGCAAGCACTGGCTGCGCGAGCTGGCCACGGACTGTGGCTGCTGTCCTGATTTGTTGTCCGACGAGGGATTCGAGGTGTTCTGGCATGCGCGCAACGAGGTGACGCCCTTCCCCGAGGCTGACGGCGTACTCGCCACGCTGTCGCGTCACTTTCGGCTGGGCGCGATCAGTAACGGCAATGCCGATGTCTTTCGCACGCCCCTGGGGCGTCATTTCGACTTCGCGATCGCGGCGGGCGAGGCCGGCGCGGCCAAGCCCGACCCGGTAATCTTCGCACAAGCCCGCGAGCAGGCCGGCGTCGACCCCGAACGGATCCTGCATGTGGGCGATGACAGCACCAGCGACGTCCTCGGGGCCCTGAACGCCGGGTTCCATGCGGCCTGGTTCAACCCCGACGCGCTGCCCTGGGAACACGGGCGGCCCCGACCGGTGCTGACACTGGGCCGCCTGGGCCAGTTGCCCCGACATCTCGGGATCGACTAGGGAGACGCTGATTTAATCGCACGTCCGCGTTGGTGCCCCCTGTTTTCCGAGACAAGGCGCGTCGTGCAGCGGGTAGTGGTTCTACCCGCAAGCGGCGCAACGCAGGATCGGGGAACAGGGGGCACCAACCCCGAAGGGGCTCGGCCGCTTTTGCGCGCGCACAGCGTTGCGGTTCCCTTGTGCAGAATGACTGCACGGCAGTCACCGCGCCTTGTTCGCACGCAAAAGCGACTCGAGCGCGGACGTGCGATTAAATCAGCGTCTCCCTAGGCGTCCATCGCCGCAGCCCCACCCCCTCAGTCGGGATCAACGCGGCCGCGCAGGGCCTTCTTGCGGCCACGGTGGGTCTTGCCCTCAAGACGACGCAGCTTGGAGGCGCGTGTAGGCCGGGTCGGCTTGCGCGTCTTGATCGGGCGGCCCGCCTCGCGCAGGAGTTCGCTCAGGCGCTCCAGCGCATCCTCGCGGTTGGCCTCCTGGGTGCGGTGCTGCTGAGCCTTGATCACCACCACACCATCCTTGCTGATGCGCTGGTCACGACGGCGCAGCAGGCGCTGCTTGTAGACGTCGGGCAGGCTGGAGGCGCGGATGTCGAAACGCAGGTGGATGGCCGAGGCGACCTTGTTCACATTCTGTCCGCCCGCGCCCTGGGCCCGGATCGCCGTCAGTTCGATCTCGTCTTCGGGCACCGCGACGCTGTTGGAGATGCGAAGAACCATTCAGCGAAAGTCGCCGTCCTTGATTCGGCCCTCGTCATCCAGCTCCGCGAAAAAGCGCGAGTTGTCCTGGCGGTACTCGTGGGTCGCAATCTCGCCCGGCAGCACGAGGGTCACGTCCGGGTAGACGCGTTCGAACTCCTCCGGACTCGGCCGGGTTTCCAGGAAGTGCAGAAACGGGTTCATCTGCTGGACCGTCCCCGGACGAGGCTCCGGCCCGTCCGCCCGCGTCTCGGTCTTGTGCACCGCGCAACCGCTGATCCCCAGCGCCAGAAGCACTGCCACTACCGGCATCCATCGAAGTCGTCGTGCCATACATCCCTCCGGCGTCTGTCATGTCCACCGTCAGCGCGAGGCGCCACAGGTGCTGCGGCGATGTCCTGGAACCAGTCCGGCACCAGGGCCCCGCCCCACAGTCGAGCCCCTACTCCGTTGGCTGGCCGTGCTCGCGCGTGGCCTCGAAACGGATCTCCGGCCACTTCTCCTGAGCCATCTGAAGGTTCACCCGCGTGGGGGCGATATAGACCAGATCGCCACCATGGTCGATCGCCAGGTTGGCCGCGGCCTTCTCCTTGAACTCCTCGAGTTTCTTCGGATCGTCACATTCGACCCAGCGAGCGGTCTGGACGTTCACGTTCTCGAACTGCGCCTCCACCTTGTACTCGGTGCGCAGGCGCTCGGCGACCACGTCGAACTGCAGCACGCCAACCGCGCCAAGGATCAGGTCGTTACTGGTCAGCGGACGGTAGAGCTGCGTCGCGCCCTCCTCGCACAACTCCTGCAACCCCTTGGAGAGCTGTTTCATCTTCAGCGGGTCCTTCAGCTGCGCCCGGCGGAACAGCTCCGGCGCGAAGTTCGGCACACCCGTAAAGGTCAGCTCCTCGCCCTGGGTGAAAGTATCACCAATGCGGATGGTGCCATGGTTGTGGATGCCGATAATGTCGCCGGGGTATGCGGTTTCTACATGCTCGCGGTCAGACGCCATGAACGTCAGGGCATCCGGGATCTTCACGTCGCGCCCGATGCGCACATGGCGGAGTTTGGCACCCTTGTCGAAGGTGCCCGAGCAGATGCGCATAAACGCGATGCGGTCGCGATGATTCGGGTCCATGTTCGCCTGGATCTTGAACACGAAGCCGGTGAACTTCTCCTCGGTGGGTTCGACCCTGCGCGAATGGGTTGGGCGCGGCAGCGGGCCCGGGGCGTACTCGACGAAGTCGTCGAGCAGCTCCTCGATGCCGAAGTTGTTGATCGCGGAGCCGAAAAACACCGGGGTCTGCTCACCGCGAAGGTAGGCCCCCGGGTCGAATTCGTGCGAGGCACCCTGCACCAGCTCCATTTCGTCACGCAGCTCCTGCGCCTGATCGCCGAGCACCTCGTCCAGCCGCGGGTTGTCCAGCCCCTCGATGATCTCGCCGGTGGACTTCTTTCCGCCCTCTTCCGGGTCGTACAGGTGCACCGCATCACGGCGCAGATGGTAGACACCGCGAAAGCGCTTGCCGGAACCGATCGGCCAAGTGATCGGGGCGCACTGGATCTTCAGCACCTCTTCGACCTCGTCGAGCAGCTCGATCGGATCTCGGCCCTCGCGGTCCATCTTGTTGACGAAGGTCATGATCGGTGTGTCACGCAGCCGGCAGACCTCCATCAGCTTGATGGTGCGTTCCTCCACGCCCTTGGCCGCGTCAATCACCATTAACGCGGAGTCCACGGCGGTCAGCGTACGGTACGTGTCCTCCGAGAAGTCGGCATGGCCCGGAGTGTCCAGCAGGTTCACGATGCGTCCCTTGTACGGGTACTGCATCACCGACGAGGTCACCGAGATGCCGCGCGATTTCTCCATCTCCATCCAGTCGGAGGTGGCGTGGCGCGAGGACTTGCGCCCCTTGACCGTACCGGCGAGCTGGATCGCGCCGCCGTACAGCAGGAGCTTTTCGGTCATGGTGGTCTTGCCCGCGTCCGGGTGCGAGATGATCGCGAACGTCCGGCGCCGGGCGGTTTCCTCGGGAAAGGACATTTTCTTGGGCCGCCTGAATGAAGCGCGGCAGTTTAACGCGAAAACGGGCCTGGCGTGGCGTTTACCCGGTGCCCCTGACGCAAACGGCCCCGGACCGAAACCCGGGGCCGTTCGTATCTGCCGGGAACAGCAGGACGGGGAGAATCAGCGTGCAGAAGCTCGCTGGATCGCGGCGGACTGTTCGTCCAGGCGGCCCTGGGCAAGATCCAGATCGCGCTGACTCATGCGCGTCTTGACGGCCTCCAGGCGCTCGCTGTCCTCGGCCAGGGAATACCAGACGTAGGCTTCGACCAGATCGCGCTCCACACCCTGCCCGTTCTGATGCAGACGCCCCAGGCCGATCTGCGAGTTGCGATCACCGCGTTCCGCAGCCTTGGTATACCACTGGGCGGCCTTGGCCGGATCCGGGTTCGTCCCCCGTCCCGTTTCATGCAGGAAGCCGTAGTAGTACTTGGCCGAGACCTGTCCCTGTTCCGCCGCCTTGCCCAGCCACTCCAGGGCCTCGCCGTTCGACCGTTCGTTACGGGCGTAGTGACTGCCCAGCCAGTATTGCGCGTCCGCATAGCCCAGTTCGGCCGAGCGGGTGTAGTGCTCAAGAGCCTTGTCTTCATCCACTGACGTACCACGCCCGGAGGAAAACATGAAACCGAGATAGTAATGCGCCCCCGCATGGTCCTCGTCCGCCGCACGCGCGAACCAGCGCAGCGCCGCGTCATAGTCCACGTCGGTGCCACGCCCCACGTAGTTGGCCATTCCAACGTCGAACATCGCCCGCGTATCACCCCGCTGGGCATTGCTCTCGCGAATCTCGTACCAGACCCCGAGCAACTCCTGCTGGCGCTCAACCTCGTCGTAGCCAAAATCCTGGGCCTGGACGACACCAGCTCCAAGGGCCAGCGGTAATGTCAGGGGGAGAGAAACAAACAACGCACGCAGGGATCGGGACATGAGGGCAGCCTCGCAGGGAATTCCGGCATCAATGCCGGCTATGATCATAGACTGCCCCCCGTCCTGCGCGCAAAACGAACGCACCGGGACGTGAACCCGGCTTCGCAAAACGCCCGCGAAAGCCCGCAAAACGCGTTTGATGTCACGAATCCTGGCGTCACGCCCCGGCCGGCGCCGCGCAGCGGCGGCTCAGCACCCAGGCATCCTCGCGTCCGCTGTGCAGCGGGTAATAGCGCGGCCGGGTGCCGATGTGTTCGAACCCCTCCGAGCGGTAGAGCTGGAGCGCCGCGACATTGGAGGGGCGCACCTCCAGAAACAGAGCCTCGGCCTGCTGCTCGCAGGCATAGTCGAGCAGACGGCGCAGCATGTAGCGCCCCAGCCCATACCCCTGCCAGCGTCGGTCGATCGTCAGGTTCAGCAGATGTGCCTCGCCGGCCGCCACCGTCAGTACGGCATGACCCACCTGGCGCTCGTCGACCTCCAGGATCCAGCAGTCGTAGCCGACCCGGATGCAGTCCTCGAAGATGCGCGCGGTCCAGGGATAGTGGTAGGCCTCGCGCTCGATGCCCATTACACGCTCGACATCCTCGGCCAGCATGCGGCGCATCCGGGGTTGTACTTGCGGCTC
Organism: Thioalkalivibrio sp. ALD1; assembly: GCF_000381245.1. Classification (NCBI taxonomy): domain Bacteria; kingdom Pseudomonadati; phylum Pseudomonadota; class Gammaproteobacteria; order Chromatiales; family Ectothiorhodospiraceae; genus Thioalkalivibrio; species Thioalkalivibrio sp. ALD1. The sequence continues at coordinate 52,428 of NZ_KB906248.1, forward strand.
GGCACTCATGACGCGGGGCTGGGTCTCCTGGGGTGAATTCCTGTCTGAAGATATAGGTGGGTAGCTGTTGGCGACGTTCCCGAATACACACCCCAGGTGGGGTCAAGAGCCGGGAGCACTGGTCAGACACCCCCGCGCGCGCCGCAGATCCTGCCAGACCTTGGCCTTGTCCTGCGGCTTCCGCAAAAGATAGGCCGGATGATAGGTCACCACCAACGGCACTTCCCGATACCGATGCGGGCCGCCACGCAGACGGCCCAGCGGCTGATCGGTCTCCAGCAGATGCTGGGCGGCGATACGCCCCAGCGCAACGATCACCTCGGGCTGCACCAGCGCGATCTGGCGGTCGAGGAAGCCACGGCAGGCCCGGGACTCCTCGGGGCTGGGGTCGCGGTTGTTCGGCGGCCGGCACTTCAGCACGTTGGCGATAAACACATCCTGTCGCCGATCAAGGCCCAGTGCCGCCAGCATGTTGTCCAGCAACTGGCCGGCACGCCCGACAAACGGCTCGCCTCGACGGTCTTCCTCGGCCCCGGGGGCCTCGCCGACAAACAGCCACCGGGCGCGGCGATCGCCCACGCCAAACACCGTCTGCGTACGCTGACTGGCAAGCTCGGCGCAGGCCGTGCAGTCGCGCACTCGTGCTTCGAGTTCCGGCCAGCCGAGTGCCGCGACCTCGCCTTCAACCGGCGTATTCACGGGAGGCGCGAGCGCCTCGGAAGGCTCGGGGGGCACGGCTGACGCAGAGGCCACATCGACCCGGGGGCCTATCGCCGGTGAAGCTGGCTCGGACGCCGGGGCTTCCACCGCGGTATCCAAAGCCCCCTCCCGGGCACGCCAGACCGGAATCCCCATATCGGCCAGGATACGGCGTTTGCGCGCCGACAGATCCACGCGTCAATCCCCCGATGGTGTACGGCGACGATGGCGGCGCCAACGTTCCAGCGTCAGCAGGGGCCCGGAGAGGCCATAGATCACGAATCCCGCCCACAGGACCTTGGGCGGGTCCAGCGCCAGTAGCATCAGTGCCCCCACCACCCCGACGATCGCCAGGAAGGGCACGCGATGCTTGAAGTCCATGTCCTTGAAACTGAAGTAGGTCAGATTACTGACCATCGCCGCACCCGCGAGCACCGTCACGATCAGGATCGCGATCACGTACGGATCGGCCAGGTCTGCCGGAATCCCTAGGTCTTCCAGCACCCAGACCATCCCCACCACCAATGCAGCGGCGGCGGGGCTCGGCAGCCCCTGGAAGAACCGCTTGTCGACGACGGCCAGACGGCTGTTGAAGCGCGCCAGCCGCAGTGCCGCGGCGGTGGCAAAGAAGAAGGCCGCTACCCAGCCGAGATTGCCCAGATCCTGCAGCTGCCACAGGTACACGACCAGGGCCGGGGCCACCCCGAAGGAAACCAGGTCGGAGAGCGAGTCGTACTGCGCACCGAACTCGCTTTGCGTGTCCGTCATCCGCGCCACGCGGCCATCCAGCGTATCCAGGACCATGGCAACGAACACTGCGATCGCGGCGGTCGTAAACTCGCCATTGATCGCGGAGACGATGGCGAAAAAGCCGGAGAACAGCACCCCGGTGGTAAACAGGTTGGGCAACAGGAAGATCCCGCGACGACGTCGGGCACGGCCCTCGTGCCGGTCGTCGCCCCCGTTCATCTCGTCAATATCGCTTGATCCCTCGTCATCCGGCGTCACTCCAGCACCTCCACGGTCGCGCCCACCTCGCCACTGGCCTCCGGCAGACCCCCAATCACGGTAGAGCCCGCCAGCACCTTCTGGCCAACCTGGGCCATCACCTGGGACCCGGCGGGCAGCCAGACTTCGAAGGTAGCACCGAATCCGGCGAAACCCATGCGTTTGCCGCGCCCGAGTCGGTTGCCAGGCACCACGTTCTGCAGACGGATCATGCGTGGCCAGTGGTTGACCGACAGGGCAAGCGTCAGGCGTGTGCCCTCGTCCGTCACCAACGCGAAAGCCGCGCGATGATCCAGTTGTCCATCCGGCGGGCTGTCCGTTTCCTTGCCCGGCCAGATCCGCTCCACCACTTTCGATTCCTGTGGTGCATGGACATTGTATTCCCCCAGACGCCGCTGACGAATGCGGATACGCCGGGCGGGCTTGCCGGTAAAGGGATCGGTTGCCTCGTCAATCGCCTCCACCGTGCCGTCGGCCGGGGCGATCACTCCAAGCGCCGGTGCCGCCGCCTTGCGCCGAAGATCGCGGAAGAGCCCCATCAGCGCCACGGTCAGCAGCACCATGAAAACGCCCAGCTCCGCCTCTCCGACCAGCAGCGAGATCACTGCCATCCAGGCAGCAATGATCACGAACAGGCGGCCTTCGGGGGCAAGCGGAAACAGCATGGGGTTCTCGGAGGGAGCGCGGGTGCGCGACCCGAGGCCAGCGCCCCGGGCCGACCCCGACGGATCAGTTGCGGGACTTGTCGACCAGCTGGTTGGCCTTGATCCACGGCATCATCGCACGCAGGCGTTCGCCCACCTGCTCGATCTCGTGGGCGGCGTTCAGGCGGCGGTTGGCGGTCATCGACGGGTAGTTCATCGCGCCTTCCAGGATGAACTGCTTGGCGTACTCGCCATTCTGGATATTCTTCAGCGCCTCGCGCATCGCCCAGCGCGACTCTTCGTTGATCACCTGCGGGCCGGTCACGTACTCGCCGTACTCGGCGTTGTTGGAGATCGAGTAGTTCATGTTGGCGATGCCGCCCTCGTACATCAGGTCGACGATCAGCTTGAGTTCGTGCAGGCACTCGAAGTAGGCCATCTCCGGGGCATAGCCGGCCTCGGTCAGGGTCTCGAAACCGGCCTTGACCAGTTCCACCGCCCCGCCACACAGCACGGCCTGCTCGCCAAACAGGTCGGTCTCGGTCTCGTCCTTGAAGGTCGTCTCGATGATGCCGGTGCGGCCGCCGCCGATCGCGGAGGCGTAGGACATTGCGATGTCGCGGGCCTTGCCGGAGGCGTCCTGCTGGATTGCGATCAGGTCGGGGATGCCGCCGCCACGCACGAACTCGGAGCGCACGGTGTGACCCGGGGCCTTGGGCGCGATCATGATCACGTCCAGGTCCTTGCGCGGCTCGATCTGGTTGTAGTGGATCGCGAAGCCGTGGGCGAAGGCCAGGGTCGCGCCCTGCTTCAGGTTGGGCTCCAGCACGTCACGGTACAGGGCCGCCTGGTACTCGTCCGGGGCCAACACCATGATCAGATCGGCACCGGCGGTCGCGGCATCGACATCGGCAACCTTCAGACCGGCCTCCTCGGCCTTGGCGCGCGAGCCGGAGCCCTCGCGCAGGCCCACGGTCACGTCCACACCGGAGTCCTTCAGGTTGTTCGCATGGGCGTGGCCCTGCGAGCCATAGCCGATGATCGCGACCTTCATGCCCTGGATGATGGAGAGGTCGGCGTCTTTGTCGTAGTACAGATTCATGGCAGTCATTTCCTTGGCAACAGGCCCCGCCAGGGGGCCGATGACGAATCAAAAAGCCCGTGCCTGGCCGGCACGAACAAAAGCGAAGGCGATTACAGTTGCAGCGCGACGTCGCCGCGGGCGATGCCCATCACACCCGAGCGCACGACCTCCAGCACCGGGAACGGCGAGACCGCCTCGAGGAAGGCATCCAGCTTGGAGCCTTCGCCGGTGATCTCGATCACGTAGGTCTGCTGGGTCACGTCGATGATGCGACCGCGGAAGATATCGGTCAGGCGCTTGACCTCTTCCCGATCGGCCGCCTCGCCGACACGCACCTTGATCAGGGCCATCTCGCGCTCGATGTGCGGGTGAGCGGTCATGTCCAGCAGCTTGATCACGTCGACCAGCTTGTTCAGCTGCTTGGTGATCTGCTCGACGATCTCGTCGGAACCACTGGTCACGATGGTCATGCGCGACAGCGACGGGTCGTCGGTCGGCGCGACGGTCAGCGATTCGATGTTGTAGCCACGCGCGGAGAACAGGCCGGCCACCCGCGAGAGGGCACCGGATTCGTTTTCCAGCAGGACACTGATGATATGACGCATACGGCTCTTCCCTGTACCCGGTTCAGACCAGGATCATTTCGTTCTGGCCGGCGCCGGCCGGGATCATCGGATAGACGTTCTCGGACTGGTCGGTGATGAAGTCCAAAAACACCAGGCGCTCCTTCTGCGCGAGGGCCTCCTTGATTGCGCCCTCGACATCGCCCGGCTGGTCGATGCGCATGCCCACATGGCCATACGCCTCGGCCAGCTTCACGAAATCGGGCAGCGCATCCATGTAGGACATCGCGTAGCGCCCCTGGTAGAAGAACTCCTGCCACTGCCGGACCATGCCCAGATAGCGGTTGTTCAGGTTCAGGATCTTGATCGGCAACTGGTACTGGTAGCAGGTCGACAGCTCCTGGATGCACATCTGGATGCTGGCCTCGCCGGTGATGCAGCCGACCGTCGCATCCGGATGGGCGAACTGCACGCCCATCGCGAACGGCAGGCCTACGCCCATCGTCCCCAGACCGCCCGAATTGATCCAGCGGTTGGGCTTGTCGAAGCCGTAGAACTGGGCGGCCCACATCTGGTGCTGGCCGACGTCCGAGGTCACAAAGGCTTCGCCCTGGGTCAGCTCCCAGAACTTCTGTACCACGTACTGCGGCTTGATCAGCTCGGAATCGCGGTCGTACTTCAGGCAGTCCTGCGACTGCCACTCGCGGATCTGCTTCCACCAGGCGTCCAGCGCCTCCGGGTCCGGCTTCGCGTTGGCGGCGTCCAGCGCCTTGATCAGCGCACGCAGCACCGGCTCCACCTCGCCGACGATGGGCACGTCGACCTTCACGTTCTTGGAGATCGAGGACGGGTCTACATCGACATGAACGATCTTCGCGTGCGGGCAGAACTTCTCGATGTTGCCGGTCACGCGGTCGTCAAAGCGCGCGCCGATCGCGATCAGCACGTCGGCGTGGTGCATGGCCATGTTGGCCTCGTAGGTCCCGTGCATGCCCAGCATGCCGAGGAACTGCTTGTCCGACGACGGATAGCCGCCAAGCCCCATCAACGTGTTGGTGATCGGGTAGCCGAGCTTGCGGGTAAATTCGGTCAGCGCCTCGGAGCCCTTGCCCAGGATCACGCCCCCGCCGGTGTAGATCATCGGCTGCTTCGCCGACAGGATCAGGTCCACCGCCTTGTCGATCTGGCCGGTATAGCCGCCAGAGGTCGGGTTGTACGAGCGCATGTGGATGGACTCGGGATACTCGAACTCGCAGCTCGCCGCCGTCACATCCTTCGGGATATCCACGACCACCGGTCCGGGGCGGCCGGTGGTCGCCACGTAGAAGGCCTTCTTGATCGTGGTCGCCAGGTCCTTCACGTCCTTGACCAGGAAGTTGTGCTTCACGCAGGGTCGGGTAATCCCCACGGTATCCACTTCCTGGAAAGCATCGTTGCCGATCAGGCTGGTCGGCACCTGGCCGGTGAAGACGACCAGCGGCACCGAGTCCATGTAGGCATCGGCGATCCCGGTAATCGCATTGGTCGCGCCGGGACCGGATGTGACCAGCGCGACACCCGGCTTGTCGGAGGACTTGGCATAGCCCTCGGCCGCGTGCACCGCGCCCTGCTCGTGTCGCACCAGTACGTGCGAAACCTTGTCCTGGCGATACAGCGCATCATAGATGTGCAGTACCGCCCCGCCGGGATACCCGAATACGACGTCGACACCCTCGGCCTGCAGGCTGCGGCAGAAGATTTCGGCGCCGGTGATGGCGGTGGAGGAGCTTGCGGTCTCGGACATGGTGGTCGACTTCCTTACCTTAAGGGCTCGCGCGTGATCGTCGCGGGATCACGCATCAGGAATCAAAATAGCCCAACATCCTAATATGAAATGACGATTTTTCCCAGCACGCAGCGAGCAGGAAATCGTCCAGGAGCAGGCGCAGACAGCCGGTTTCAGTCGTCCGACTTCTTCACGTCCGCCGCGGGCAGGCCGGGGTTGGTCGGGCGGCGGGCATCGTCACTGGACATGTCCTGCGGCGCCATCTGCTGTTCCAGACCCTGCGGCGGGTTCATCTCCTCTTCCTCGCCTCCGCAACCCACCAGCACAAACGTGGCGGCCATGGACAGAACGAGGAATCCAGTGATGCGGGTATGGCGATACATAGCATTCTTCCTTGCGAGACAGGGGCGTGAACGGGCGAGCTTGCCGCGAGACCAGTGGCTTGGCAACAATCCACCACGGCGAGACGCTGATTCCCGCGCGGGTCCGGACTCTACGACGCCCCCACCGGCAGGATCCGTGTCCCGGCCTGCCCCGCAACGATCGCGGCGGCGTCCTCGAGCGCCCCGATGCCGGCCCGGGCGCCCTGTCCGGCCACACGCCGGGCGGCCTCCATCTTCGGACCCATCGACCCGGCCGGAAACGTCGCGGGGTCGACCGCGCTCACCAGCAACGCCTTGAGTCGCGTAGCGTCGGGCTCGCCCCAATTCCAGTAGACACCATCAACATCCGTCAACATCAGGAGCCAGTCCGCCTCCAGCTCTACCGCCAGTCGCGCGGCGGTCAGGTCCTTGTCCACCACTGCCTCGATACCGTACAGGCGACCTTTGTCGTCACGCGCGACCGGCACGCCGCCGCCGCCCGCGCAGATCGCGAGGGATCCGCCGTCGACCAGGGTCCGCACCGCCTCGACGCCCAGCACCTTCTGCGGCTCCGGCGAAGCCACCACGCGCCGCCAGCCGTTACTGTCGCGGGCGATATCCCAACCGCGCTCCTCGGCCAGCGCATGCGCCCGGGATTCTTCCCAGGTCGGGCCGATGAACTTCTCGGGGCGGGCAAACGCCGGATCCTCCGGGTCGACTTCGGTCTGCGTCAGGAGGCTGGCGATCCGGTCATGGCCCAGGGCGTTGTGCAGTTCCTGCGCGAGGATGTAGCCGATCATCCCGTGGCTCTCGGCGCCGACCACATCCAGCGGCCAGTGGATGGAATCGGCCTCCGCCTGGCTGGCCAGCAACCCGACCTGCGGACCATTGCCGTGCGTTACCACGACCTCGTGCTCATTGGCTACATCGGCGATGGCCCGCGCCGCGGCACGGGCGTTGCGCCGCTGGCCCTCGGCCGACGGCGTCTCGCCGCGTTGCAGCAGGGCGTTTCCGCCCAGCGCGATCACGATGCGCATGGCGGCCTCCTCAGTAATGTCCTGGTGGAACGGTGGACGTCAGGTCCGGGGCAGGGTGACGCCACGCTGGCCCTGGTACTTGCCACCGCGGTCCTTGTATGAGGTCTCGCAGACCTCGTCGGACTGCAGGAACAGCATCTGCGCCACACCCTCATTGGCGTAGATCTTGGCTGGCAGCGGCGTGGTGTTGGAGAACTCCAGGGTCACGTGGCCTTCCCACTCGGGTTCCAGCGGGGTCACGTTCACGATGATGCCGCAGCGCGCGTAGGTCGATTTGCCGAGGCAGATGGTCAGCACGTCGCGCGGGATGCGGAAGTACTCGACGGTATGCGCCAGCGCAAAGGAGTTGGGCGGGATGATGCAGACATCGGAGTGCACGTCTACAAAGCTGCCCTCATCGAAGCCCTTGGGGTCGACGATGCTCGAGTTGATGTTGGTGAAGATCTTGAAATGGTCCGAGCAGCGCACGTCGTAGCCGTAGCTGGACGTGCCGTAGGAGACGATACGCTGCTCGTCGTGATAGCGGACCTGACCGGGCTCGAAGGGCTCGATCATGCCCTTCGTTTCGGCCATCTCCCGGATCCAGCGGTCCGACTTGATGCTCATCTGCCTGCCCCTGGTTGTGATCGCCGGATCAGTTGTTCTGGATGACGATGTTGGGGAACTTGCTGCTGTAGTCCTTCGCCTGCTCCGCGAGTTTGGCGCCCGTGCGACGCGCGATCTCGCGGTAAATCTCGGCAATCCGGCCGTCCGGATCCGCGATCACGGTCGGCTCGCCGCCATCAGCCTGCTCACGGATGTGAATGTCCAGCGGCAGGGCGCCGAGCATGTCCACGCCGTATTCCTCGGCCATGCCCTCGGCACCGCCCTGGCCGAAGATGTGCTCCTCGTGGCCACACTTCGAGCAGATGTGGATGCTCATGTTCTCGATGATGCCCAGTACCGGTACCTCGACCTTTTCGAACATGAGCAGGCCCTTGCGTGCATCCAGCAGGGCAATGTCCTGCGGGGTGGTGACAATCACCGCGCCGGAAACCGGGATCTTCTGCGACAGCGTCAGTTGCACGTCGCCGGTACCCGGCGGCAGGTCGATCACCAGATAGTCGAGGTCCTTCCAGTTGGTCTCGTTCAGCAGTTGTTCCAAGGCCTGGGTGACCATCGGGCCACGCCAGATCATCGGCGTGTCCTCGTCGATCAGGAAGCCAATGGACATCGCCTGCACGCCGTGGCGCTCCAGCGGCTCCATGGACTTGCCGTCCTTCGACTCGGGACGATCCTTGATGCCCAGCATGCGCGGCTGGCTGGGGCCATAGATGTCCGCATCCAGGATGCCGACCTGCGCCCCTTCGGCGGCCAGGCCCAAGGCCAGATTGACCGCGGTGGTGGACTTGCCCACCCCGCCCTTGCCGGAGGCCACGGCGATGATGTTCTTGATGCCGGGCATCGGCTTCAGGCTCTTCTGCACCGCGTGCGCGGTCACCTTCGTGCCGATGGTCACCTCGGAAGATTCGAGACCGGGGACGCCCGCCAGCGCGCCCTGGATCGCAGCACGCAGTTCGTCGTGATAGCCATTGGCGGAGTAACCCATCTCGATGCTGATGACCGCACGCGCGCCCTCCACGCGGATATCCTTGACCGCTCCGGCGGCCACCAGGTCCTGCTCCAGGTACTTGTCCTGAACGGTCTTCAGGGCGTTTTCGATCTGCTCGCGCGAGAGTTCGGCCATGGCGTTCGTTCCATCCAGCGGTTGGGAGTAATCGCGCGATTCTACTGGGCGCAAATCGACACGCCAATGGCACCACCCGTCGCCAGTCCTTTGCTCAATGCCGGGGGAGGGGTCCTCACCGTCCTGTCAACCCCTTGCGGCGATCTTTATGCACATGAATTCAGATCGCCTTGAAAAAGGCCACAGATAGCAACCAAACGGCCGAAACCACTGGACAAAGCACTCTTATCTATATGTTTTATAATAATAAAAATGAATTGAACGTTTTTTGACCAATCTGTACAGGGTCCTTGCGTGACAAGGCCTGGCGATGAATTCCACCCTGTTGCCCACAGAGTTATCCACAGCTTCTGTGGAAAACGCCGTGGCGGATGCAATGTGCCTCGACAACCTGGCTGGCAGCCCCGACAATAGCGCCCCTGCATTCCGCCGCCCGCCGCTACCGAGGCACGAGCCCGACGATGACTGACACGCCGCGCAAGATCCTGGTCACCAGCGCCCTGCCCTACGCCAACGGGCCGATCCATCTGGGGCACCTCGTCGAGTACATCCAGACCGATATCTGGGTGCGCTTCCAGCGTGCGCGCGGTCACGAGGTCGTCTACGTCTGCGCCGATGATGCGCACGGCACCCCGATCATGCTGAAGGCCCGCGCGGAAGGCATCGAACCCGAGGAGCTGATTGCGCGCGTGCGTCAGGAGCACGAGGCCGACTTCAGCGAGTTTCTGGTCGATTTCGACCACTACCACTCGACCCACTCGGACGAGAACCGCGAGCTGGCCGGGCGCATCTACACCGCGCTGCGCGACGCCGGCCACATCGAAACCCGCACCATCGACCAGGCCTACGATCCCGAGGCCGGGATGTTCCTGCCCGATCGCTTCATCAAGGGCACCTGCCCGAACTGCGGCGCGGAGGAACAGTACGGCGACTCCTGCGAGGCCTGCGGCGCGACCTACAGCCCGCTGGACCTGAAAGACTCGGTCTCCGCGATCAGTGGTGCCCGCCCGGAATCGCGTCAGTCCGAGCATTACTTCTTCAAGCTCGGCGACTTCGAGACCTTCCTGCGCGAATGGACCGGCTCCGGCCGCCTGCAGGATGCGATCCGCAACAAGCTGGACGAGTGGTTCGACGCGGGCCTGACCGACTGGGACATCTCGCGCGACGCCCCCTACTTCGGCTTCGAGATCCCCAATGCCCCGGGCAAGTACTTCTACGTCTGGCTCGATGCGCCGATCGGCTACATGGCGAGCTTTCGTGCGCATGCCGACCAGCAGGGCCTGGATTTCGACGCCTGGTGGGGCGCGGACTCCGAGGCCGAGCTGTATCACTTCATCGGCAAGGATATCGCATACTTCCATACGCTCTTCTGGCCGGCCATGCTGCACGGCGCAGGCTTTCGTACGCCCAGCGCGGTCTTCTGCCACGGCTTTCTGACCGTCAACGGACAGAAGATGTCCAAGTCACGCGGCACGTTCATCCGCGCCCGCGACTACCTGGACCACCTGAACCCGGAATCCCTGCGCTACTACCTGGCCGCCAAGCTGGGCGCCGGGGTCGACGATCTCGACCTCAACCTGGACGACTTCGTCCAGCGCGTGAACTCCGATCTGGTCGGCAAGCTGGTGAACATCGCCAGCCGCTGCGCCGGCTTCATCACCAAGCGCTCGAACGGCGAGCTGGCGGCCGAGCTGCCGCGCCCGGACCTGCACGAGGCCTTCGTGGCCGAGGGCGAGGCCATCGCGGCCGCGTTCGAGAACCGCGAATACGCCCAGGCCATCCGCCGCATCATGGCGCTGGCCGACCAGGCGAACCAGTACATCGACGAGGCCCAGCCCTGGGTGCTGGCGAAGCAGGAAGGCCGCGAGGCCGAGGTGCAGGCCATCTCCACCCAGGGCCTGGACCTGTTCCGCATCCTGATCGTCTACCTCGCCCCGGTGCTGCCGCGACTGGCGGCCGACGCCGCGGCCTTTCTCCGGCTGGACAGCCTGGCCTGGGACACGCGCGAGCCGCTGGTCGGGCGCGCGATCGAGAAGTTCAAGCCGCTGATGACGCGCATCGAGGGCGAGACCGTCGACAAGCTGCTGGAGGCCTCGAAGGCCACCCTGGCCGCTGCCGAGCCCGAACCGGCCGCCAGCACCGAAGCAGAACCCGACGCGGACCCCATCGCCGAAACCATCGACTTCGACACCTTCGCAAAGGTCGACCTGCGCATCGCGCGCATCACCAGTGCCGAGCATGTTGAAGGCGCAGACAAGCTATTGAAGCTCACCCTCGATATCGGCTCGGAGACGCGCCAGGTGTTTGCCGGGATCAAGTCGGCTTATTCCCCGGAGGACCTCGTCGGCCGCCACACCGTGATGGTGGCCAACCTCGCGCCGCGCAAGATGCGCTTTGGCGTATCCGAGGGCATGGTCCTGGCGGCCGGCCCCGGCGGCTCGGAACTGTACATCCTGAACCCGGACGACGGCGCTCGACCCGGAATGCGGGTCAAATAGGCCGCCCGCGTCATGGATTTGCACCCACGGCTCGCGTAAGCTGCCGCTCTTTTGTCGATACCCGGACGCATGGACCAAAGCCCCGAATTCCTGGCACAGGTACGCCTGCTGGCCGAAGCAGGACGTGATCTCTCGGCGCGCGGCTGGCTGCCCGCGCGCACCGGCCACTTCTCGGCGCGCCTGGACGACCGGCATATCGCCGTCACCGCGCCCAATCGCGAGAAGAGCTTTCTCGACCGCCATGACTTCCTGGTGGTCGATCTCGACGGCCACGTGGTCGCCGGCAGCGAGGAGCCGGCCCCGGAGACCTTCCTGCACATCATCATGTACCGCCACGATGCCCAGCTGGGCGCCGTGCTGCATACGCATTCCGTGCACGCGACCGTCCTGTCGCGCCAGTTCCCCGGCGCGCTCGCCCTGCGCGACTACGAGGTCCTGCGCGAACTGCCCGGCGTCGAGAACCCTGCCCGGGGCCTGGACCTCCCCGTGTTCGCGAACGAACCCGACGTTCAGCAACTGGCCGCGCGGGTCGACGCCGCGATGACCCGCGAGCCGAACCTCGCCGGGTTCCTGATCGGCGGGCACGGCCTGTATACCTGGGGTGCGAGCGTGGAGCTGGCGCTGCACCGCGTCGAGGCCTTCGAATTCATGTTCCAGTGCGAGACGCTCGCACACCAGATGAGCCGATGAACATGTCACCGAATCCCGCGCCCCAGGCCCTGATCCTCGCGTTCGAGGGGGTCCTGGCACCGCCCGGCGTGCTGCGAGACACACTTGAGCCCTATTCGCTGGAGGCCTTGGCGGGCTTTCTCGAGCGCCATGCAGAGAGCACCGCCGTGCAGCGCGTGCTCGCGGACATCCTCGCCTATTCCGGGCGCGAACTGGACGTTGACGGGCTACTTGCGCAGATCCGTGCCTGGATCCGCGGTGGGCAGGACATCACCCCCCTGCGCCAGCTCCAGGGGCTGATCTGGGCCGATGCCCTGGAGGCATCGATGCTGCGCCCGGAGCTGTCGGACGAAACGGCCAATGCCCTGATCGCGCTGGACGATGCCGGCGTGGCCCTGTACAGCTTTGGCGCGAGCCCGGCCCCGGTCCAGCGCGACTGGCTGCGCCACGGCCCGTATCCGGAGGTGGAACAACGCCTGACCGGGCTGTTCGATACCCGCATCGGTGGGCGGCGCGATGCCGGCAGCTACCGCCGTCTGGCGGACGAAATCGGCATCGCGCCGGAGGCGATCATGCTGCTGTCGGTGCGCGGCGAGGAGCTGGACGCCGCGCACCAGGCCTGGCTGCAGACCGCCCGTCCGTTCGACGACCCGGCTGCCGCAGACAATCACCCGCGATACAGCCTGGACACGCTCGTCCCGGCAAGCGACTAGACTCGGACCTGGTAAGGGGCGGTCAGTGTCGGCCTGGCAGGGCCCCTTCCGGGAGCGGGCCTTGTGGGAGAGGGCCTGCCCGCGAATGATTCCACCAAGGTCCAACAGCTGAAGGGACCCGGGCCGGCCCGCTCCCACGCAAAACCCGCGCCCCGCAAGGGTTGAGTCGGGATAAGCGGTCCCTGATACTATTTTGTTGACCTGAAGACTCGGAATTAACGTGGAATACGTCCTGATCCTCATCAGTACGATCCTCGTGAACAACTTCGTACTGGTGAAGTTTCTGGGCCTGTGCCCGTTCATGGGGGTCTCGCGCAAGGTCGAGACGGCCACCGGCATGGGCCTGGCCACGACGTTCGTGCTGACGTTGTCCGCGGTCAGTTCCTACGTAATCAACGAGTACCTGCTGACCCCGCTGGGGCTCGAGTACCTGCGCACCATCGCGTTCATCCTGGTGATCGCGGCCGTGGTGCAGTTCACCGAGCTGGTCGTACGCAAGACCAGCCCCCTGCTCTATAACGTGCTGGGCATCTTCCTGCCGCTGATCACCACCAACTGCGCGGTGCTGGGCGTGGCCCTGCTGAACGTCCAGGAGGCGCACAACTTCGTCGAGTCCGCACTCTACGGCTTCGGCGCCGCGGTCGGCTTCTCCATCGTCCTGATCCTGTTCTCCGCCATTCGCGAACGCATCGCCGTCGCTGACGTGCCCGTGGTCTTTCGCGGAAGTGCGGTGGCCATGGTCACCGCAGGGCTGATGTCGCTGGCGTTCATGGGCTTCTCCGGGCTGGTGCGGCTGTGAGCGTCGTCTATGCCATCCTCGCGATCGGCGGCCTTGCCGCCGCGTTTGGCCTGATCCTGGGCTTTGCCGCGCAGCGTTTTCGCGTCGAGCAAGACCCGGTCGTCGACCAGATCGACGCCCTGCTACCCCAGACGCAGTGCGGCCAGTGCTCCTATCCCGGCTGCCGCCCTTACGCCGAAGCGATCGCCGCGGGCGAGGCCGACATCAACCGTTGCCCCCCCGGGGGCCAGGCCACGGTACAGGCCCTGGCGGACCTGCTGGACCGCGAGCCGACACCGCTGGAAGAAGAGGAGCAGGAAAAGGCTGTCGCGGTAATCGACGAGAACATCTGCATCGGCTGCACGCTGTGCATCCAGGCCTGTCCGGTGGATGCGATCCTCGGCGCGGCCAAACAGATGCACACCGTGATCGAGGAGGAGTGCACCGGCTGCGAACTATGCGTCGAACCCTGTCCGGTCGACTGCATCAGCATGGTCCCGGTGCAAACCGACATCACCGAATGGCGCTGGTCGGAACCGGAACCCTCGCCCATCGAACGGCCCATACACGCCCTCGCAGAAGGCTCGCGGAGCTCCCGCTAAGCCGGGATTCCGCGAAACGTTAGAATACGCCGATGCAGCTGCACCGCTTCCATGGAGGCCTGAAACTGGCCGACGAGACCGACGCCAGTACCGCCGAGCCGGTGCTGGTGATGGGCGTGCCCGCGAAACTGACCGTTCCGCTCGGCCAGCATATCGGCGAGGCGACCGAGGCCTGTGTCCAGGTCGGCGATCACGTGACCAAAGGCCAGCGTATCGGCCAGTCCAAGGGCTACATCGCCGCGCACGTGCACGCCCCCACCTCGGGCGAAGTGGTGGACATCGACCTCCACCCCGTACCCCACCCCTCGGGCCTCAATGCCCCCTGCGTGGTGATCGAGCCCGACGGGCACGACGAGTGGGGCGATGCCCGCATGGAGCCCTGGCTGGACTGGGATACCCGCGATCTGCGCGCCCTGCGCCAGCGCCTGCGTGCCGGGGGGATCGTCGGGCTGGGTGGCGCGGCCTTCCCCACGGCAGTCAAGCTGAACCCGCGCACCGGCCAGCGCATCCACACACTGATCGTCAACGGGGCAGAATGCGAGCCCTACATCAGCGCCGATGACATGCTGCTGCGCACCGCCCCCGAGGCGGTATTCGAAGGCATCCGCATCACCGCCCGCCTGCTGGGGGTGGAGCGGGTCCTGTTCGCGGTCGAGGACAACATGCCCGAGGCCATGCGCTCCCTGACCGAGACCCTGCCACCCGAGCTGCGCGACCTGATCGAGCTGGTGTCGGTCCCCTCGCTCTATCCCACCGGAGGCGAGCGCCAGCTGATCAAGGTGCTGACCGGCCTGGAGGTGCCTAGCGGCGGACTGCCCGCGGACATCGGGATGGTCTGCCACAACCCGGGCACCTTCAAGGCGATCTGCGACACGGTCATCCAGGGCCGCCCGCTGCTGTCGCGCATCGTCACGGTCACCGGCCCCGGCGTAAAACACCCGCGCAACGTGGAGGCCCTGCTCGGCACCCCGTTCGCCGACGTGATCGAGGCGGCCGGGGGCTATGCCGAAGGCGTGGACCGGCTGGTGATGGGCGGACCGATGATGGGCTTCGCCGTCCACGACGACTCCATCCCGGTGATCAAGGCCACCAACTGCCTGCTCGCCACGCGGCCCCAGGACACGCCCTCGCCCGGCCCGCTCATGCCCTGCATCCGCTGCGCCGAGTGCGCAGCCGTGTGTCCGGCCCAGTTGCTGCCACAGCAGCTCTACTGGCAGGCGAAGGCAAAAGACTTCGACGCGATCCAGGACTACGGGCTGTTCGACTGCATCGAATGCGGCTGCTGCGCCTATGTCTGCCCCAGCAACATCCCGCTGGTGCAGTACTACCGCTATGCCAAGAACGAGATCTGGGCGCGGGAAAAGGAGCGCCACAAGTCGGATATCGCGCGCGAGCGCTACGAGTTCCGCCAGGAACGCATCGAGCGCGAGGAGCGCGAGAAGGCCGAACGCCTGGCGAAAAAGAAGGCCGCGGTGAAGAACAAGGAAAACGACGGCGACAAGCAGGCCGCGATCCAGGCGGCACTGGAACGCGCGCAGAAGAAAAAGGCCGCTCGCGCGGACGAATCCGCGAAGGGTCCGGACGAGGCGTCCGATTCGGACCAATCCGGCGAGGAAACCTCCTCGACCAGCGACAGCCGCGACGGAGACGATCGCTAATGCGCTTTCGCACGGAATCGTCCCCGCATGTAATCCCCGCTCACTCGGTGGGCGGCGTGATGCAGCAGGTCCTGATGGCGCTGGTGCCCGGCACCCTGGCGATGACCTGGTTCTTCGGCTGGGGGGTGCTGGTCAACGTGCTGCTGGGCGTACTGTTCGCGGTGGCCTTCGAAGCGGCGATGGTTGCCGCCCGCAAGCGGCCGGTCATGGCCACGCTGGCGGACAACTCCGCGATCGTTACCGGCTGGCTGTTCGCGCTGGCGATCCCGCCACTGGCCCCGTTCTGGGTCACGCTGATCGGTATCGCTTTCGCGATCATCGTCGCCAAGCACCTCTACGGCGGGCTGGGCTACAACCCGTTCAATCCCGCCATGGTCGGCTATGTCGTGGTGCTGGTCTCGTTCCCGCGCGAGATGGCGCTCTGGCCAGCCGCCACCACGCTGCCGGAATCCCCGCTCACCCTGCTGCAGAGCCTGCAGACGGTCCTGACCGGCAGCCTGCCCGGCACCCAGGAGTGGGACGCGGTCACGCGCGCCACACCACTCGACGCCATGCGCGAGGGACTGGTTTCCGGGCGCACCGTGGGCGAGATCACCGCCAGCCCGCTGTTTGGCACCTTCACGGAGACCGGCTGGGAGTGGGTGGGCAACTTCTTCCTGCTCGGCGGTCTGTATCTGCTGTTCCGTCGCGTCATCCACTGGCACATCCCGGTCGCGGTGATCCTGGGGGTGGCCATCCCGGCCGGCTTCTTCTGGTTGCTGGACCCGGACTCGTTCGCCTCCCCGGCCTTCCACGTGTTCTCCGGGGCGGTGATCATCGGGGCCTTCTTCATCGCCACCGATCCGGTCTCCGCGTCCACCACTCCACTTGGCCGTATCCTCTACGGGGCTGGGATCGGCGTGCTGATCTTCGTAATCCGTACCTGGGGCGGCTATCCGGACGCGGTGGCCTTCGCCGTACTGTTGATGAACATGGTCGCCCCCACGCTCGACCATCTGACGCGACCGCGTATCTTCGGCCGCACCCGCGGCGGACCACCGCCTGGGGACGGTCATGCTTGACCTGAAACCCCGCGACATCCTGATCGCCACTGTCCTGCTGGCCGGCTTCGCTGCCGCGGGCGCGGGGCTGGTTGCGCTGGTACAGGAAGGCACGGAGGCGCGCATCGCGGACAACCGCATGGAGGTCAACCGCAGCCGCATCGCGGAGCTGACCGGCGACCTCGATTATGCAAACGACCCGGTGCACGACACGATGGCGCTAAGCAGCGATCGACTGGGGGGAACCGACCTGCCCGCCTGGTTTGCTCGCGACGCCGACGACAATGTCATGGGTATCGTGTTTTCGGCCGTGGCACGCGACGGCTACAGCGGTGACATCCATCTGCTGATCGGCGTGAACCGCGACGGCGAGCTACTGGGCGTGCGCATCTCCAGCCACCGCGAGACGCCGGGTCTGGGCGATGCGATCGAGGCGGAGCGCTCCGACTGGATTCACGGCTTCGAGGGCCGCTCCCTGGGCGACCCCGAGCCCGGCGACTGGGCGGTGCGGCGTGATGGCGGCGTCTTCGACCAGTTCACCGGCGCCACCATTACCCCGCGTGCGGTGGTTCGCGCCGTGCGCCGCACACTGGAATACTTCGACGACTACCGCGACGATCTGCTCGCGAGCGCGCCGGGGGAAGATGAAGGCGCCATGGTCGAACCGATCGGGAAAGACTCATCTATGGATACGGAACAGGAAGCCCGATGAATCCGACCCTGACCGATATCATTCGCGACGGCCTGTGGAACAACAACCCGGGCCTGGTCCAGTTGCTCGGCCTGTGCCCGCTCCTGGCGATCTCCGGGACGATGGTCAACGCCATCGGCCTGGGCATCGCGACCACGCTGACACTGCTACTGTCGAACGTGCTGGTCTCGATGATCCGCCGCCACGCGCGCCCGGAGATCCGCATCCCGGTCTACGTGCTGATCATCGCCTCCATCGTGACCGCGATCGAACTGGCGATGAATGCCTGGTTCCACGGCCTGTTCCTGATCCTCGGCATCTTCATCCCGCTGATCGTGACCAACTGCGCGATCATCGGCCGCGCCGAGGCCTTCGCCTCGCGCAACTCCGTCCCGCGCGCCGCGCTGGACGGGCTGATGATGGGCCTGGGCTTTACCGGTGTACTGATCGCGCTGGGCGCGCTGCGCGAGATCCTCGGCCAGGGTACGCTGATGGACAACGCCCACCTGCTGTTCGGCGAGTGGGGCCATAACCTGACCATCCAGATCTACCCGTCCGAGCACGGCTTCCTGCTTGCCCTGCTACCGCCGGGCGCGTTCATGGCCATGGGCCTGCTGATCGCCGCCAAGAACTGGATCGACCAGCACACGGCGACCGAGCCGGAGCCCACCGCGGAGGAATCCCGCGCCGAGGCCTCCGAAACCTCCTGATCCCAGGTATTACACAGAACCCATAACGAAAAACGCCCCACCGGGGCGCTCCGGCGGGGCGTAACGGGAAGCACTGATCAGTGCTTCCCCAAGACCGTATGGGCAATCAGGCGGTCGTATCGACGTTATTGCCCACGTGGTCGGGCAGGCCCTGGGAGGTCGCCTGCATCTCGCTGATGTTCGGCATGGCCTGCAACAGGCCCTGTGCCGCCATCTCTTCCGATTCCATCGCCTTTTTCTGCACCGCCACATCCTTTTGTACGGCGATATTCTGCTGACTCATCTGCGTGGCCTGGCTGGCAATCGCACTGGCATCCATCGTTCGCTCCTGATTCGAATGTATAGCCGGCCCGCCGGGCGTCTCAAACGCGGATTCGGGCCCGGCTCATATCCGGTGACGGCCGCGCATGCTCAGACTTTAGGGCTCGCATCAAGATTTTTTTGACGGGCGGCGAAGCGCCGCATGACCCCGCGCGCCTCACGGTCCTCCGCCTCGATCACGAAGCCGGCGCGTTCCACCGCAGTCTCGGTGTCTCGGTTCGGGTGGCAGCCCCCGGTCACACAGGTCCAGGCCGGCTGCACCTGATCCTGCACCCAGGCCAGGCTCGGGCGTCTGTGCCGCACGTGCTCGAGCATGCGCAACTGCCCCCCGGCGCGCAGCACGCGGCGGATCTCCCCCAGGCCTCGGTCCGGATCCTGCACCGAGCAAAACACCAGTCCCGACACCACGGTGTCGAACTGCGTATCCGCGAATGGCAGGGCCTCGGCCCGCGCGACCACAAACAGCGCCCCCGGGGCGCGCTTACGTGCCCGGCTCAGGGCTTCACGATCCGGGTCCAGCGCGACGACCTGCGCCGCGTCCGGATAAAGCGGGAGGTTGCGTCCAGTACCGCAGCCGATCTCAAGCACACATCCGCGTGCACCTTCGACGAGACGACGGCGCCAGCCACGAAATCCAAGCCCGTCCGCCAGCCCCATCAGGGCGTCATAAAGCCAGGGAATCTGTTCCACTCCGCGCATAAGAACCATTGTACGCGGCACAAAATGTGAACGCGTTGGCGCGATACTCCGAGCGGAATGGAACCTGCGCGCCATACCTGTGTCCACGGGGGCAAGAGCGGAAAAAATCGGCTCTGGCAACGGCAGCTGTAGTTCCGCCGTTCAGACTCTTAGACTCCATCACACGGTTGTCTGAACGTTCGGCCCGGACTCCCACCGGGCCTTTTTTTTGCCCACCATCCGCTGCCCTGAGGGCCTCGGCCACCTGGCTAGCCATGCAAAACCGCCAGCGAACTCAGTCGCGGCTGCCGTGGATCAGGTTCAGGAACTCGCGGCGGGTGCGCGCATCCTGGCGAAAGGCACCCAGCATCACCGAGGTGGCCATCGAAGAGTGCTGCTTCTCCACCCCACGCATGGTCATGCACATGTGCTTGGCATCCACGACCACGCCCACCCCCTTGGCCTGGGTGACATCCCTCAGCGCCTCGGCGATCTGCCGGGTCAGGTTCTCCTGGATCTGCAGGCGGGCGGCGAACATGTCGACAATGCGCGCGATCTTGGAGAGGCCAATCACCTTGCCATTCGGCAGGTAGGCGACATGAACCTTGCCAATGATCGGCAGCAGATGGTGCTCGCACAGCGAGTACAGCTCGATATCGCGCAGCAACACCATCTCGTCGTTGTCGGAGCTGAACAATGCCCCGTTGACGATGGTGTCGAGATCCTGGTGATAGCCACGGGTCAGGTACTGCATCGCCTTGGCCGCCCGCATCGGCGTATCCAGCAGACCTTCACGGTTGGGATCTTCATTCAGGCCGGCGAGAATCTCGCGATAATGGCGGGCCAGGGCCTCGGGGGCCGGCAACGGCCGCCCATCGGCTGCGCTGGTCACGGGCTCGTCCGCGGTACGGGCATCTGCTTGCATCGATAGGTCCTTGTTCCGTGCCATGTTGGGCATTCCTTGGGGCATCAGCGCGCCATGGGAAGCACTGATTGATGTACGCGCTCGCGCTCGAGTCGCTTTTGCGTGCGAACAAGGCGCGGTGACCGCCGTGCAGTCATTCTGCACAAGGGAGGCGCAACGCCGTTCCCACGCAAAAGCGGCCGAGCCCCTTGGGGTTGGTACCCCAGGTCCCCCGATCCTGCGTTGCGGTCCTTGCCGGTAGAACCACTACCGGCTGCACACCGCGCCTTGTCTCGGAAAACCTGGGGTACCAACGCGAGCGTGTACATCAATCAGTGCTTCCCATGATAACGGCCAGCCCGGAAGCCAGCGACACAATCGCACCCGCGGTCAGCACCAGACGCAGGCTCATATAGCCGCGCGGCAGTGGCCGTTCCCGCAGGCTGAAGCGATCCACCCAGAGCACGCCCAGGAACAGTGCCGCGAGCGTCATCAGCGCCTCGGGCAGGGGCTGCAACAGTGCTAGCCACGCCAGGATCGCCGGGACAACCGCCCAGACCGGGGCCGCCAGCGGGCCTACGCGATGGCTGCGATCGGCCAGATACAGCCCCCAGTGGATCGCGCCGAGAAACGACAGTATCACCGCACCATAGAACGCCAGGGCCTCGAGTGCGAAAGCCTGCCATTCGGGCTGGGCCATCCAGGCACCCACCCCCAGTACGAGGAAGGGGACCAGGCCGGCATATCCGAGCACCTGCAGGATCGGGGCCGAGCCATCCGGGACCGGACGCGACAGGGAGGACGACTCGACATCGCCACGCGATCCCCGGTGGGCGCCAGCCGCCACGGCGCGCGCACCGAGATACTCGCGCAACTCCGGGAGACCACCGATGGCCCGATCCCGGGCGACAAAGAACGGCAACACATCGGCCCCGGTCGCCTCCCTCAGCGCATGAAACTGCGCACGGTTGTGCGCGGATGCCATCCCCCATTCCAGGCACACCCACCGCCCCGGGACCATCGCATCGAGCAAGGCTCGGGCATCGCGCATGTCGGACAGCCCGGAGGTAACCGCCACGATCTCGTGTTCCACGAGCGCATCGCGCACGTCCTGGGGCCAGTCTTCCATGTTGGTCACGTTGTCGTTCACAGCGCGGCCTCAATGGCCGCACGCAGGCGCCGATCATCTGGCGGGACCCGCGTACCAAAAGAGCCACGCACCTCGCCGTCGCGACCAATCAGGTACTTGTGAAAGTTCCAGGACGGGAACTCGCCGGTTGCCGTGCCAAGGTGGTGATAAAGCGTCCCGGAGGCCGCATGGCGTCGGGATGCGTGCACCTTCTCGTACATCGGGAACTGGATGCCGTAATTGGAGCGGCAGAACTCGGCGATGTCGGTCTCGTCTTCGTATTCCTGCCCCGCAAAATCACCCGAGGGGAAGCCCAGCACATGGAATCCCCGGTCCTGAAACTCCGCGTTCAATGCCTCCAGTCCTTCGTACTGGGGAGTAAAGCCACATTGACTGGCCGTATTGACTACCAGCAGTACCTGCCCGGCATGCCGGTCGCACAGGCGCACAGGCTCGGAAGCCGCCAGCGGACGCATTTCAAAATCGAGACTCGCGGGGCACGACGCACCAGCCTCCCCCGCCGCCACGTCAAACACCAGACCTGCCCAAGCCAGCAACACCACACCCAGGAACCGATTACCTGACCGCATCGCACACCCTCCATGCCCGGACTCGTTGGAACCCACCTTACGCCGTGTCCTGGTCGGTCACCATTTACAGACATTGTACAGGTACTGTATAAGATGTACATCACCCTGTGACCGAGCCGGAGTCGCCGCCATGAGTACCTCTCGTATCGCCGTAATCGGCGGCGGTATTGCCGGGCTGGCAAGCAGCTGGATCCTGCAGTCGCGGCACCAGGTACGCCTGTTCGAGGCGGCGCCCGAGCTGGGAGGGCATGCCCACACCATCGAGGTAACGGACCCGGAGGGCCCGACTCACCTCGACACCGGATTCGTGGTGTACAACGAGCGCAACTATCGGCTGCTGACCCGGCTCTTCCGCGAACTGGACGTGCCAACCCAGCCCACCGACATGTCGTTCTCCTGTTCCCGCCAGCCCCATGGGGTGGAATACGCCGGGAGCGATCTGAACACCCTGTTCGCGCAGCGACGCAACCTGCTCAGCCCGCGCTTTCTGCGCATGAGCGCCGACATCCTTCGTTTCAACCACTTGGGCCACCGGCTGTTTGAGCGCGGCGAGATCCCACAGGACACGCTGGGGTCCTTTCTCTCGCGGCACCGTTTTGGCCGCGGTTTCACCGAGGATTATCTGCTGCCAATGGCCGCCGCGATCTGGTCATCGCCCACGGATTCCATCCGCGAATTTCCAACGGCGAGCTTCCTGCGGTTTTTCCGCAACCATGGCCTGCTCGACCTGCGCGACCGCCCGCAGTGGCGCACGGTACGCGGTGGCAGCCGGGAGTACGTGCAACGCCTGGCGGCAAGGCTTGAACCGGGCAGCGTGATCCACCAGGCGGTGCGCGCCGTGATCCCCGAAGAAGGCCAGTGGCGCGTACTGACCGCCGACTGTTCCGAGGGCTTCGACCAGATCGTGTTCGCCTGTCATGCCAACGAAGCCCGCCGACTTCTGGGGCGGGCCATGCCCACCCTCGACCATCTGCTGGCCGACTTCCGGTTTCAGGAGAACCGTGCTGTCGCCCACACCGACCCGGCCCTGATGCCACGGTCACGCCGCGTCTGGTCCTCCTGGAACTACCTGAGCGGATGCACCACAGAGCCTGGTGCACGGGTCTCGGTCTCCTACTGGATGAACCGCCTGCATGGCCTGAAGCGACACCGCAACTACGTCACCAGCCTGAACCCCTGGCGCGAACCGCAGCCGGCCACCGTGCTTGGCGAACATCTCTGGGAGCACCCGGTCATGGATGGGCCCGCCGAAAAGGCGCGGCAGCGACTGATGGGCCTCCAGGGCCAGGACGGGCTGTATTTCGCCGGGGCCTGGACGGGCGACGGCTTTCACGAGGACGGCCTGCGCTCCGCCGTCTCCATCGGCGAGGCGATGGGCATCGTTCCCCCATGGCATTCCGTGCCGAGCACCCCGCCAACTGCTGCACCCGAACCCGTGTCTGAAGAACCAGAACCGGTTAACGGTGGCGGCGCGACACCCGCTGCGGCGCCGGCTGCCCGATCGGAGGATGCCTGAGGCACCACCATGGACGCGGCTCTGGCCTACACGTCGGTCATGCACCAACGCATCGCGGCGCCGGCGTACCGCTTTCGCTATCCGGTGATCGCCGCGCTCTTCGACATCGACCACCTTGAGACCACTGCGGCGCACTGCCGCACCTTCTCCCTGAACCGGTTCAATCTGTTCAGCCTGCATACCCGCGACCATGGCCCGCGCGACGGACGGCCCTGGCGGCCCTGGGTCGAGTCCCGACTGGCCGAATGCGGCATCGATCTCGCTGGGGGACCGATTCACCTGCTCGCCATGCCGCGCGTACTTGGACACGCCTTCAATCCGCTCAGTGTCTGGTTTGCCTATCACGCGGATGGCCGGCTGCGTGGCGTACTGCTGGAAGTCCGCAACACGTTCGGCGAGCACCACCACTACCTGCTGCACGATCGTGGTCGTGCACTGCCCGTTCCGGTGCGCCAGGAAAAGGACAAGGCCCTTCACGTGTCGCCGTTTATCGACATGAACGCACGCTATCGCTTCACGGTCGTGCCCGCACCAATGGAAGAAGGAGCGACCCTTCACATCGCGGTTCACGAGTCCCGGGAAGGTGCGCCGCTAATGGTGGCCACCCAGCACGGGCGCCTGCATGCCTTTACCGACCGCAGCCTGCTGGCCGCACTGCTGCGCCAGCCCTGGATGACCCTCAAGATCCTGCCACTGATCCACTGGCAGGCACTGAAGATCTGGCTGCGCGGCGGGCGCTACCACCCGCGCCCCGCCCCGCCGCAAAAGGAGATGCACTGATGTCCGTCGAACAAGGAAGCGCGACCACCGGGTTCGCGACCCGCCGGCACTGGGCCCTGCAACTGATCGCCCGGACCCTGCGCGGGCTCGAACAGGGACAATTGACGCTGGTCGGCCCTCGCGGTGAACGGGAGGTCGTACAGGGCATACAACCCGGACGCGAAGTGATCTGGCACCTCAAGCGGCCCTGGCGGACGCTGCTGCGCATCCTGCGCCACGGAGATCTCGGCTTTGCCGAGGGCTATATCGCGGGGGACTGGAACACCCCGGACCTGAAAGCCTTGCTGCATCTGGCCACCGACAACGAGGCAGCACTGGCCGATCTCGCGGCCCGGCCCATGGTCCAGCGCCAGTTCGACGCCCTGCGGCACTGGTGGCACCGCAACAGCCGACGCGGCAGCCGAGCCAACATCCGCTTCCACTACGATCTCGGCAATGACTTCTACCGGCTCTGGCTGGATCCGGGCATGAGCTACTCCGCGGCCCTGTTCAGTCGCGGCGACGAAGCACTGGAGAGCGCTCAGCAGCGAAAGTACGAGCGGCTACTGGACCAACTCGACGCCGCCCCAGGGTCCCACATCCTCGAAATCGGGTGCGGCTGGGGTGGCTTTGCCGAGCTGGCCGCGCAACGCGGCCACCGGGTCACGGCCATCACCCTCTCGCAGGAACAGCTCGACTACGCGCGCGAGCGGATCGAGCGCGCCGGCCTGTCCGACCGTGTCGAACTGCGCCTGCAGGACTACCGCGAGCTGCAAGGGCAGTTCGACCACGTGGTCTCCATCGAAATGTTCGAGGCGGTGGGGAAGCAGTGGTGGCCCACCTTCTTCGAAACCGTCCGCAACTGCCTGCGCCCCGGCGGGCGTGCCGCACTACAGGTCATCACCATCGACGAGGGCGCTTTCGACTACTACCGGCAGAACGCCGATTTCATCCAACTGTATGTCTTCCCGGGCGGGATGCTGCCCTCCGTCCCCCGCTTCAACGAGGCTGCCCGGAAGGCGGGCCTCGCGATCGGCGACCAGCGCTTCTTCGGCCTGGACTATGCCGAAACCCTGCGCCACTGGGAACGCGAGGTACGCCAGGCGGAACCGGTCATCGAGGCCCTAGGGCACTCTCCCACATTCCTGCGCATGTGGCGCTACTACCTCGCCTACTGTGAAGTGGGTTTCGAGCACCGTCGAGTCGACCTGATGCAGGTGGTACTCGAGCATGACAGCCACTGAAGACCCGCATCCCACTCAAGCCTCCAATGATCCAAGAATCTCAGGATTTATTCCCACTGATGAGCGGAATCTAGTACCCAATCACCAGTTTATTGGGACGCCATTCACAGGACGATCCTGCAACCGTCGTCTAGAATGCAAATTTCCGGTTTCGTGGAAAACGGGACGCGTTCACAGATGGTCCCGAATGGTCGAGGAGGTCCCCCCATGCAAC
Source organism: Thioalkalivibrio sp. ALD1 (assembly GCF_000381245.1). Lineage (NCBI taxonomy): Bacteria > Pseudomonadati > Pseudomonadota > Gammaproteobacteria > Chromatiales > Ectothiorhodospiraceae > Thioalkalivibrio > Thioalkalivibrio sp. ALD1. The sequence continues at coordinate 78,030 of NZ_KB906248.1, forward strand.
ATCGCATCCAGTTCCGCGAGGCCAGCTGGCCCGCCGACGCCGAAGCCATCTCCGCGGTTCGTCGCGAGGTCTTCATTGAAGAACAAGGCGTCCCCGAATCCATGGAATTCGACGGTCTGGATGCGACTGCCCTGCACTGGCTGGCCATCGGCCCCGGCGGGGAACCGATCGGCACCCTGCGCATGCTGCCCTCCGGTCAGATCGGGCGTATGGCCGTGCGCGAACCCTGGCGCGGCCACGGCATCGGCTCGCGCCTGCTCGACTACGCCGTCGAGGCCGCCATCCGCCACGGCTGGCGCGAGGTCTGGCTGAACGCCCAGAACACCCGTCTGGGCTTCTACGCCCAGCACGACTTCTTCATCATCTCCGACACCTTCGAGGACGCCGGCATCCCCCACCGTCGCATGCTCCGCCGCATCCGCCAGCCCCTCGCGCAGGCCGGTTGAGGAAACATTGATTTAGTCGCGCGCACACTCCTTACGCAAGCACATCCATGAATTAGCACCGCCGGCGGCCTACAATGGTCCTGGAGGTGCCCTCATGCGACTTAGCGAACATCAGCGCCATACGATCGAGACCATCGCCCACGAGCTTTTTGGCGACTGTACCGTTTATCTGTTCGGCTCACGCGTAGATGATTCAGCGCGCGGTGGTGACATCGACCTGCTCGTTGAGACGCCGCATCGCGTGTCAAACCGGGCTGCGATGGCCGCTCGCTTCTCGGCGCGCTTGCAGATGGCTCTGGCCGATCAGCGCATCGACGTCCTGATTCTCGACCCCGATACCCGGCACCAGCCCATTCATGACAAGGCGCGCGAACAGGGAGTCGCACTGTGGCATTGAACCCCGGCAAGGACCGCCTCCAGTTCCTGCTTGAAGCCACGCGAAAAGAAGCACGCCATCTGAGACAGACCGTTGATCGGCTTTCAGAGGAGCCGATATCGGCCCAGTGGGTTAGCCAACTCGAACACGAACCCGAACTGTCCGAAAGGCTCGATGCATTCGTCGCTCGCTTCGGCCGCCTTCAGGACACACTCGCGGACAAACTGATCCCCGAATTACTCGGAATCTCCTGGAAGACGTCGGCGCCACCCTCGATAACCTCGCCCGGATGGAACGGCTCGGCTACCTTCCTTCGGTAACCGACTGGGTTGAAGCACGGAATCTGCGTGATCGCCTGATCCATGAATACATGCGGGACCCCGAAGAGTTTGCGCAGGCGCTTCGTAGAGCGATGGACCTCACTCCAATGCTAGGGAAACACTGGTCAATGTACACACTCGCGTTGGCACCCCAGGTTTCCCGAGACAAGGCGCGGTGTGCAGCCGGTAGTGGTTCTACCGGCAAGGACCGCAACGCAGGATCGGGGAACCTGGGGTACCAACCCCACAAACCATTCAATGCAGGGGCTCGGCCGCCCGTTGTTATCAAAAACGGGCGCGCGCACGGCGTTGCGGCTCCCTTGTGCAGAATGACTGCACGGCGGTCACCGCGCCTTGTTCGCACGCAAAAGCGACTCGAGCGCGAGCGTGTACATTGATCAGTGTTTCCCTATAGCAGACCCGAGAGAAACTGGACAAAGCCGCGAAGCGTTTCACCAACGGCTGATCCCTGAGTGTGCTCGATGGCTGCCCCCTCAAAGCAGGTGCGCAATACGCGCTAGTTGCCTATGCTGAGTAGAGACCCTGCCCGGAGGCGACTGCATGGCCGACCCGACCACCGACCCCGTGATAGAAGATGCGGCCGCCCTGCTCGGGGAACTGCTCGAGGAGACGCGCAGGCGTTTCTGGCTGCATGCGCGGGTGGAACTGCTGGCGGAATTTCGCGGGCTGGAGCTGGGGTCGCAACTGGCGAACATCGCCCGGCGCCACCGCCATACCGATATCCGTATTCTGGTGGATGACGACCTGGCGCTGCGGGAGCGCATCCCGGGTCTGGTGGAAAGCATCAAGCGCCTGCCCACCGCCGTGACCGTGCGACGGCTCGATGCCGCCGAGGAAAGCCCCCTAACGCTGACTGCAATCGCCGATCACAGTGGATGGATGCAGCTTACACAGGCCGGCGGGCAACGGGTTCTGCGCGGGGATGTCGAAGATCGGGGGGGAACCCAGCGGGCCGCCCTCGATTTCGAGGCAAACTGGAGTCTAAGCGATGAAGCGATCGAACTACGCCGCCTCATGGTCTAGGCGCCACGCCCTGCGCATCCTTGCGGGGTCCCTCCTGTTTGGCGGGACCACGGCGGTCGGCATCGCCCGCGATCCGCAAACGGAGGTCGCCGTTCTCCCTCTCCAGAATCGCCCGGCCGCCGAGATCCTCCCCGAGCTACAGGGCCTTTTTGGCGATGCGGCCACGCTACGGGCCGACGGCTTCCGCCTCCTGGTGCGCGCCGACGCCCAGACCCTCGAACAGATCCGCGACGTCATAACCGAGCTCGACCACGCCTCCCAAGACCTGATCCTCTCGGTACGCCGCAGCAGCGAGCGCCCCCGCCGGGAGACCGGGACGGGTATCGACATCGAATCCGGCCCGGATGGAACCCGCGCCCGGGGTACTGCGCGGCGCTGGACCACCACCCGCCACGACGACCAGACCCAACAGGTCCGCCTGCGCGAAGGCACCGAGGCCGTCATCCTGGTCGGCGAGACCGAGGCCCACGGCTTCCGCGTATTCGCCGGACGCGCCGGCTTCGGCATGGAACCGCTCTTTCGCGACACCGCCCGCGGGTTCCGCGTACAGCCCCATGCCCAGCCCGACGGCCGCATACGCGTGGACATCTCCCAGCTCCACGAACAACCACCCGCCGCCACCATGGGCCGCGTGGAACGTCAGTCCGTCGAATCGTCTATCACCATCGAGCCCGGCGCGTGGAACGATCTCGCCGCAGTGGGCCGCACTATCGACCTCGACGAACGCGGCATTGCCTCCCGTCGCACCACCCGCGAACGCAACGCCCTGCACCTCGAAATTCGCGTCGACCACGTCGAGTAAACCCAACGACCACTGACTACCCATCCGAGGCGGCTTTACCAATCTGGTTCGCCACCTTGACGCACTATCCACGCAACGAAGCCGTCCAGCACGCCTGCGCCAACGGCGGGTACACCCTCAAACATATCGGCCACCAGTTCGGCCGGCACCCCTCCCGCATCAGCCGCTCGTAGCGGAAAGGCAAAAACAAGGTCTGCCCCCTTTGCACAAGACCCAAGAACGGCGGGCACAAAAAAGCCCCAAACGGGGCCGGATTTCGTGCATAAAAAACGGGGCCCCTGGGGGCCCCGTAAAACAAGCTAGTGCTTGTTGTTATACCGCTTTTAAGCAGTGCTCGGGCTTAGAAGGACACCCGCATGCCGGCACCCACACCCGTGAAGGAAGTGGAGCTGCCCATCCCGCCGGAGAAGTTATCAGAATCAACGCTGCGGCTGACCGCCGGGGTGTCATTGTCGTAATCGGAATACGACACGCCCGCGAAAGCCATCACACGGTTGCTGAAGTTGTGCTTAACAGCGATGGCGGCGTAGTCCACATTGCCGCTGTCACCATCGTTCTTGTTGCGGGTGTGCCCCAGGTTCAGCACGAAGTCGTTACGACCCATGGTGTAAGTACCGGACAGGAAGTAGGTATTGCCGTCCGCATAGTTGTTTCCGTCGACATCATCAGCCTTGAAGTCACTCACTTCGCCGACCAGGCGGAACGGACCGGCACGCCAGTCGACCCCGATCTTGGTGGCCCGGAAATCGCCACCTTCCAACTCGTTGCCTTGACCACCATAGTCATTCGCGTGGTTATGAGCGATGTAAAGTTCGACCGGATCCAAATCAAAGTTCAGGCGACCAGCAAAGGCGCTGTCGCTGTCGTCGGCGTTATCGACAAATGCAGCAACGTTCAGGCTGACAATGCCGAAGCTGTTGCTGTAGGAAAGACCTTGGTCCAGGTAGGAACCTTCACCCAAGCCACCGAAGGTCTGCGGGTTCAGACGACCACCGTTGGTACGAGCCTGCATAAAGGTCCCGTTCAGCGGGTCCTTGCCGGCGGTCACGTACGGGGAGGCCATGCGACCAGCCTGAATGCGACCGAAGTTGCCTTCGAGGCCAACGAATTGGTCACGGGCGCCACGGTTCAGGCCCTGTCGGGTATCGACATCCTGCTCGACCTTCAGGAAGGCCTTCAGGCCGTTACCCAGGTCATGGTTGGCCATGATGCCAATGCGGTTCGGGTTGCCGCCGTACAGGCGACCGTCCGTCGATCCGCCGGCGAAACCGCCGTCGTGCATACGGAAGCCGCTGTCGAGATCACCACCACTGTGGTGGACGATCTGCGTCTGCAGCTGACCGAACAGGGTCACGTTGGAGTCCGCGGCGGCGAAGGCCGGGACCGCGAAGGCGCCGGCAACGGCGACTGCGAGAATCTGTTTTTTCATGTTGCGTATCTCCCAGGAGAATTGGTGTGTTTCTACGCCTGCATTCGCTGGGCGTATCCCGCGAATGACAGGTGTTTTATATACACCACGGTGTCGCATTTCAACCCCTTGTGGCGAAAAAATGTCGATTGCGTTGGAAGTTTGCCCTGCCGCAACCGGGAAAAGGTGGTGGATACCGGCTGAAGGCAAAGCAAGAGGTGCTCCCAACCTATTGAATAACGTAGGGAATGGATGGCCTTGGCAACGCCGATAAATTGTTACGCAAGGCGCATATAAGGGCTTAGTTATATTGCAGAAATATAGGCCGTCAGGCGGTCTCGAGCATGACATTGGCCACCCGAAACGCTGTTGCATATGCGCGACAAGGGGTTGGCACGGATGCATCTCGGCAAGTTTGTTGCGGAAAGCCGACAGCTGAGGGAGAGCCGACGCCTGGGTTCACGAGGTCGGTGGCGTTGGCTGTAGGAGGCCAGCCCTCTGGCCGATATAGGGCGTCAGGTCAGGCCCAATCGGCCAGAGGGCTGGCCTCATACGGGGGTCCGGCCAGCGCCGGGCGGTTAGTCGAGGCCGAAGGCGCGCAGGGCGAGGCGGCGCTTGATGGGGGTGGCCTGGTCGACCAGGCGCAGGCCTAGGCCGCGCAGCTCGGGAAGGCCGGCGGCCTGGGTGCCGAACAGGAGCTTGAAGCCGTCCATCGCGCGTTGCATGAAGGCGTTTTCCGAGCGGCGGGCGCGAGTGTAGGCGCGCAGGACGGTCTCCGCGCCCGGGTCGCGGCGGGCGGGTCCGCGCAGCCCGTCGACCAGTGTACGGGCGTCGGCCAGACCCAGGTTCAGGCCCTGCCCCGCCAGCGGGTGAATGGTGTGGGCGGCGTCGCCGGCCAGCACCACGCGGCCCGCATGGTAGGTCTTTGCGTGCCGCGCGGTGAGCGGGAAGCTGGCGCGCGGGGACGTGGCGGTAATGGCCCCAAGACAGCCATCGGTCTCCTGCTCCAGTGCCGCGCAAAATGCCGCGTCGTCCAGGGCCAGCGTGTCCTCGGCGGCGGGCCACTCCGGCTGTGACCAGACGATGGAGCAGCGCCCGTCCGCAAGTGGCAGGAGCGCGATGATCCGGTCCTCGACGAAGCGCTGCCAGGCGGTGTCCTGGTGCGGGTGCTCGGTGGTGATGGTCGCGACAACGCCGCTCGCGTCGTAGTCATGCCCGGTAAACGGGATACCGACGTAGTCTCGAACATGGGAACGCGCCCCGTCGGCCGCGACCAGCAGACGGGCCGAGGCGATCGGCTGTCGGTGGTCACCGTACACATCGACCCGGTCCGGGCGGCGGTCGAGGGTTTTCCATTCGGTCTGCGGGTACAGGGCGACGCCCGCGGCCTCGAGTTCGCCCCATAGCACGGATTCAAGCGCGGCGAGCTCGACCGTCCAGCCGAGCGCCGGGACACCCAGCGCATCGGCCTCGAAGCGGATATGGCCGGGGCCGTTCGCATCCCATACGTACATGCCGGAGAACGCATGGGCGCGGCGCTGCTCCAGCGCCTCGCGCACGCCCAGCTCGTCGAGAAAGGCCATGGAGGCGGAGTTGAGCGTGGCAACCCGCGTGACCGGTGTCGTCTCCGGATCGAACTGGGGCGCGGCGTTGCGTTCCAGCACGCCAACCCGCAGGCCCTGCCGCGCGGCGCCCAGGGCAATCGCACCGCCGACGGCACCCGCGCCGACAACCAGTACGTCCAACGGTTCGTTGTGGCTGTCTTTCCTCATGGCGTGCCCTGCCCGGCTGCGGGTAGATGGGCGAGCGTATGGCGCGGCAGCGGTCCCAGCCCCATTGCGGAGCGGGCCAGCGCATCACGCGCCGGGCGCAGGCGATCGACCGCCATCATGCCGGCCCCCAGCCCGTGGCCGCGCAACCCGGCGGCATGCAGCAGACCCCGGGCGAGGAAATCCGTGGCCGCAACCACGCTACCCACATCCTGTCGCCGAACTTTCGCATAGGCCTCCAGCACGGCCGCCGCACCCGGGTCGGCGGCAAACGCTGGCGTGCCATCGGCTTGCTGCCCCGTGCGCAGCGCCCCAAGCAGGCCCGCCACGTCGCGCAGCGACAGGTTAAGCCCCTGCCCCGCCACCGGGTGCACGGAATGCGCGGCATTGCCCAGCAGCAGCGCGCGCTCGGCGACCGGCTCCGGTGCGTGGACGCGCTCCAGCGGGAAGCGCACGACCGGCCCGGCCGGACGCAGGCGCCCGAGGGTCCAGCCGAAGCGGGCCTGCAGCTCGCGCAGGCGCTCGGCCTCGTTCCTCTCCAGGCGCTGTTCGCAGGTCTGCGGCGGCGCCACCCAGACGACATTCATGCGGCCATCGGCCTGCGGCAGCAGGGCCAGCGGCCCCTCGTCGGTGAAGCGCTCGAAGGCCTGGCCGTTGTGCGGGCGGTCCGGGCGCACGTCGAATACCAGGGCGTCGGCGTCGTAGCGCAGACGCTGCACCGGCAGGCCCAGGGCCTTGCGGGTCGGGGAGCTCACGCCATCCGCGGCAAGGATCAGACGGGCGGACCAGACCGCCTCGCCCTTTGCTCCCTGGATGTGCAGCGTCCGCCGGTCGCCCTCGGCCGAATCGAGGCCGGCCAGGGTCGAGTCGTAGTGCAGGTCCACGCCGGCCGCGCGGCAGGCCTCGTTCAGCATCGGGTCCAGGGCGGCAGCCGGAACGACCTGGCCGAGCGCGGCGCGGCCATGGTCGCGCGCGTTCAGGTGGACCCGCCCCAGCCCGCCGCGACGGCTGACCACGATGGAGTGGATGGGGGTGGCCTGTTCGGCCACGGACGACCAGTAGCCGAGATCGTCCAGCAGCTGAACGGATCCGGCGGCCAGGGCGTAGCCGCGAGTGTCGGGGCGGGCGGCACCGGGCTTCGGCGCAGCGCCCCGCTCGAACAGGGCCACGGAGTAGCCGGCCCGGGAGAGGGTCGCGGCAGCCAGACTGCCGACCGGACCGCCGCCGATGATGGCGATGTCGGGGGTTTGGGTGCTCATGTCAGACCGGCAAGCCGTCGTGGGCGGCCGTTCGCGGGCAAGCCCGCTCCCACAAGGGTCGGCCCCACAGCGCCTTCGCAGGATGCCGATGAGCGCAGCGAATCGCATCAAAGGCGTGGCCACACCCCAGCGGCCGGTGCGTTTCGCGGGGCTCAACGCACCCTACGGTTTTGGGGTTGGCCGGGTTTGGGCGGGAGCGCATGATCAGGTCCAGCCCGGGAGGTCGCCGGCCATGCAGGCTTCGATGTCGTCGGGGGTCTTGGGGCAGGCGGCGGTGAGGACTTCGTGTCCGTCGCGGGTGACGGCGACGTCGTCCTCGATGCGGACTCCGATGCCGCGCAGGGCCTTCGGGGCCTCGGAGTACGGGCCGAAGTAGAGGCCCGGCTCCACGGTGGTCACCATGCCCGGCTCCAGCAGGCGCCAGGCGTCGCCGACGCGGTAGTCGCCGACGTCGTGCACGTCCAGCCCCAGCCAGTGGCCGGTGCGGTGCATATAGAAAGGCCGGTAGGCGTGGTCCTTGAGCAGCTTGTCGAGCCGGCCCTTGAGCACGCCCAGGTCCTTGAGCCCGCGGGTCAGCTCGCGCACGGCGGCGTCGTGCGGGTCGTTCCAGTGGTTGCCGGGGCGGGTCTGCTCGATGGCCGCGCGCTGGGCAGCCATCACGCACTCGTAGACCTCGCGCTGGGTGTCGCTGAAGCGCCCGGAGACCGGGAAGGTGCGGGTGATGTCGGAGGCGTAGCCATGCACCTCGCAGCCGGCGTCGATCAGCAGCAGGTCGCCGTCGTTCAGGACATCGCGGTTCTCGATGTAGTGCAGGATGCAGCCGTTCTCGCCACCGCCGACGATGGAGGGATACGCCGGTTCGGTGCCATGGCGGTAGAACTCGTGCAGCAGTTCGGCCTCGACCATGAATTCGGTCACGCCCGGGCGGGCCGCCTGCATCGCGCGGATATGGGCCTGGCAGGAGATCGCCGCCGCGTGGCGCATCATGCGCAGTTCCGGTGCCTTCTTGAACAGGCGCTGCTCGTGCACGTAGTGCTCGATCGCGACGTATTCATGCGGGGCCCGCACGCCGTTGCGCGCCTTCGCGCGGACCCGATTGACCCAGCCGAACAGCCGCTGGTCCAGCGCCTCGTCGCGCCCGAACGGGGCACACAGCACGCGCCGGTTCTCCATCAGGCCAGGCAGGATCTCGTCGATGTCCTCGATCGGGAACGCACATTCGGCGCCGTATTGCTCCATCGCCCCGTCCGGTCCGGCGCGCCGCCCCTGCCAGGTCTCCTGCGTGGGGTCGCGGTCGCGGCAGAACAGGATGTACTCCCCGGCCTCACGACCGGGGACCAACACAGCAACCGCATCCGGCTCGGGAAAGCCCGTTAGATAGAGAAAATCGCTGTTCTGGCGAAACGGGTAGTCGACATCGCGATTGCGCACCTGCTCGTGCGCCGCGGGCACCACGATGATCGAGTCGCCCCCCACGCCGCGCATCAGGCGCTGGCGCCGCCGGGCGAACTCGGCCAGGGTGATGGTCGGGGTCTTGCCGGGCAGCGGGGGGCGCGTGGGGGCATTCATTGCATCGGGATCCGTTTCGGGTCGTCCGGGGCGAGCTCGTCGGCGATCAGCAATACACCGACGCGCACGTATTCGTTGAGTTCCTCGAAGGCGGCGGCGTTGTCTTCGTCGTCCTCCGGCTCCAGCTCGATGCGCGCGATCTCGGCGAAGTCGCGCAGGATCTCGCTGGCCTCGGCCGAGGGCTTCATCTGCTGCAGCCGGGGCATCTGCCCGAAGCCGGAGATAAAGCCGTCGACCCACTCCGACAGCGCCTGGGCGCGCGCCTCGATCGGCTCGTCCTCCGGCAGCAGCGGCCCGAAGCCGAGCTCGACGTCGTACAGCTGCGCCAGCAGTGCCCGGCGGATCGCCTCCACCATCGCGCGGAAGTCGTCCGGCGCGGCATCGGTCAGTGGCAGGGCCTCGCCCAGGCTTTGTTCCAGCGCATCGACATCCGCGCCGGGATCGGCCACCACACAGCCAGTGAACAGCCCGTGGGCCGAGGCCGGCGTTTGCGCGAAGCCCATACGGCGCAGGCCATGGGCAAGCTGCTCCGCCAGGGCAGTCGGATCGGACTCGAGGCCGTCGCGTGCCTTGGGCGATTCGCCAGTGGGGGCGGCCATCAGAAGGACTCCAGACGGGCTTCATACGGAAACAGCAGGAAGCGGTAGAGGTCGTCACCCACCTGCAGGTGGGTGAACTGCGGCTCACCCAGCTTGATCGCGTTGGACCCGGTGGCCGACAGCGCATTCAGACCAAAGCGCTTCTCCTCAATCAGGTCCGCCAGCAGCTGTTCCAGCTCCGCGCGCGGGATCGACCCCGTGTTGTCCACGATGCGGCAGGGCTTGCCGTTGTGGGCGGTGCCCTCGATCACGGTGGCCTGCGGGTCGGGTTCGGGGGGCTGGGTCATGGGCGTGGCGGTTCCTGAGAAACGATATGCCGCCTATTGTGACCAGCCCGCCATGGAAGCCGCAACAAAGCGCCGTGTCCGCGCGCGTTTGGTCCTGTCGCCGCCGGCAGTCGCGGATGGCAAAAGTGAAGGAGCTCCCGCAAAAAGGTTACACAAGTTGACGATTTGCAGGGGTGCCTCCTAGACTCCATGGACTGCACCGCGCGCCGTGCGCGGTCGCCTTTACCGAACCGGGGCCTGTCGCCATGTCGTCCGAGGATTCCAGCCACGATCCCGTCGAGCGCCTTGAGACCGCGATTACGCGGCTGCTCGATGAACATGCCGCCCTGCGCGAGGAAAACCATCTGCTGCACGAGCAGGTGCGCCAGCTGAAAGGCGAGCGCGCGGCTTTCAAGGAACGCAACGAACAGGCCCGCCACCGGGTCGAGACGATGATCGCCCGCCTGCGGTCGATGGAGCACAGCGAATGAGCCAGTCCGAACCCGTACGCGTGTCGATCCTGGGCAAGGAATACCAGATCGCCTGCCCGCCCGAGGAACGCGCTGACCTGTTCGCCTCCGCCTCCCTGATCGACGAACGCATGCGCGAGCTGCGCGACACCGGCCGCGTGGTCGGCGCCGAGCGCATTGCCGTGATGGTAGCGCTGAACCTTGCCCACGAGATGCTCGAATGCCAGGAGCAGCTCAAGCGCGCCCAGCAGACCGGCCCGGCCCGCATCACCGCCATCGCCGACCGCATCGAGCAGTCGCTGGGCACACCCCGCTCCTGAACCCCCCACCCCCGCGCCGTAGGATGGGGTGAGCCAAGCGAATCCCATCAGGGGTTTGCACAGCGCGGCGAATGGTGCGTTACGGCCGGTAGATATCCACCCCGGACGGCGGATCAAAGGTAAACACGGACTCGTCGACCGGCGCATTGCGCTCGCTTCGCTCGAAGTGAATCTCGGTCTCCTGACCAAAGATGTCGCGGAAGGCCATGCGGGTCAGATCGCCATCCGGTGTCAGGTCCAGCTCGAGATGCGTAAAGTCCGCCTGCTCGTTGCGCGGGATCAGTAGCAGGCGCAGGGCCGAGGCATCGTCCACCGGCAGCACATCCATGCGGAAGTGCTCGTCCAGCCGCTCCGGCTGGGTGATCGCCGCGATCGGTGTCGCATCGAAGGCGTCTCCCAGCGGGCGCACGGTCGCCTGCGCCAGGTCCGGGTCATAGGTCCAGAGGTCCTCGCCGTCGGAAACAATCGTCTGCGGGAAGGGCTCGGTCACCTCCCAGCGCAGGCGGTTGGGCATTCCCAGCTGCATCGAGCCATCGGACTCCTGCAGCACGTACCCCGTCTCGTCGCGCACCGTCTGCGTGAACTCGGCGGTGAACGTCTCCAGTCCGTCGACAAAGCGATCCAGCGCCGCGCGCGCATCCGGCGCCGGGCCGCGCTCGGCCGCCAGCGGCCCGGCGAACAGGAACATCGTCGTCGCGGCCAGGGCGAGCAGCAGACGGGAAACAAGTCGTACAGTCATGCGGGCTCCAGTTGCATGTTTACGATGATCCTGCGCCCGGTCGCTTAACCGGGCGTGAATGCCACAACAGAAAGGGCGAGCAGGATCACAGGATCCGGTACATGGACCGGTCCGAACGTCAGTCGTTCGGCCCCGGGACTAGGACCTCGCGATTGCCATTGGACTGCACCGGGCTGACCAGTCCGGCGGCCTCCATGTCCTCGACCATGCGCGCGGCACGGTTGTAGCCGATCTTCAGGCGACGCTGGATGAACGAGATCGAGGCCTTGCGCGACTCGATCACGATCTGCACGGCCTGGTCGTAGAGCGGATCGGCCTCCGCCTCGCCCTCGCCCGGTGCCTCCAGGCCCGGGATCGCGGCGGCCCCGGCCTCCGGCTCGTCGAGGATCGCCTCGTTGTAGTCCGGCTCGCCGGTGGATTTCAGGTACTCCACCACCTGGTGGACCTCGTTGTCGCCGACGAAGGCACCATGCACGCGCTCCGGCATCGCCTTGCCCGGCGGCAGGTAGAGCATGTCGCCGTGACCCAGCAGGTGTTCGGCCCCCATCTGGTCGAGGATGGTGCGCGAGTCCACGCGCGAGGAGACCTGGAACGCGATGCGGCTGGGGATGTTCGCCTTGATCAGGCCGGTGATCACGTCCACCGACGGGCGCTGGGTGGCCAGGATCAGGTGGATGCCGGCGGCGCGCGCCTTCTGCGCCAGGCGTGCGATCAGCTCCTCCACCTTCTTGCCCACCACCATCATCATGTCGGCAAACTCGTCGACCACGATCACGATGAACGGCAACGGCTGCAGATCCGGCGCCTCGGTCTCGGTCAGCGCCTCCTCCGGCTTGAACAGCGGGTCCTTCAGCGGCTCGCCGGCGGCCTCGGCATCGCGCACCTTCTTGTTGAAGCCGCCGATGTTGCGCACACCCATCGCCGACATCAGCTTGTAGCGCCGCTCCATCTCCGCCACCGCCCAGCGCAGGGCGTTGGAGGCATCTTTCATGTCGGTGACCACCGGGCACAGCAGGTGCGGGATGCCCTCGTACACCGACAGCTCCAGCATCTTCGGGTCGATCAGGATCAGGCGCACGTCGTCCGGTGTGGACTTGTACAGCAGCGACAGCAGCATCGCGTTCACGCCGACCGACTTCCCGGAGCCGGTCGTCCCGGCCACCAGCAGGTGCGGCATCTTCGCCAGATCCGCCATCACCGGGCCGCCGCCGATGTCCTTGCCGAGCGCCATCGTCAGCGGCGACTTGTTCGCGTCGAACAGCTCGGAGCGCAGGATCTCCGAGAGCGCCACGATTTCGCGGTTCTCGTTGGGGATCTCCAGGCCCACCGTGGACTTGCCCGGGATCACCTCGACGATGCGCACTGCGATCACCGACAGCGAACGCGCCAGATCGGTGGACAGCCCGGAGATGCGAGAGGCCTTGACCCCGGCGGCCGGCTGCAGCTCGAAGCGCGTGATCACCGGGCCCGGCTGCACCGCGACCACCTCGACCTCCACGCCGAAGTCCTTCAGCTTCAGCTCGACCAGGCGCGACAGCGCCTGCAGCGACTCCTCCGAAAAACCATCCGGCGGGGGCGGCGGCTCGTCCAAGAGGGACAGCGGCGGACGCGGATCGGCCCCGGACCCTTCGGTGAACAGCGGGACCTGCTTTTCCTTCTGTACGCGCGGACTGGGCGCAGGCGCCTCGATGCGCGGCTCCACACGCGAGGGGGCACGCTTCTCGGTGCGCTTGCGCTCCTTCTCCACCCGCGTCTCGCGTTCGGCGCGTTCGCGCGCGCCGATGCGGCGATCCCGGGCCGAATCCAGCTGGGCGCGCAGCCGCTCGAAGCCACGAATGGTCAACTGCCCCAGTCGATCCATCAACAGGAACCACGACAGCCCGGTGAACAGCGTCACCCCGGCCAGAAACAGCGCCAGCAGCACCAGCGTCGCCCCGACCAGGCTCAGCCCGGCCACGGCCCAGCCGCCGAACAGGTCCCCGAGGATGCCACCCGCGTGCACCGGCATCCCGCCCGGGAGCAGGTGCAGCGCGGCCAGCGCCGCACCCGAGATCAACGCCACGATCAGCGCGACCCCGCGCACGGTCAGCTCCATCGGGCTGGCGATCCGCGCCTCGCGGCGATGCCGGAACAGCCACCAGCCGATGCCGCCGACCGCCAGCGGAATGAGGTAGGCCAGATAGCCCAGCAGGTGAAACGCGATGTCCGCAAACCAGGCGCCGGTGGTGCCACCCAGGTTGCGCAGGCTCTCGCCGTCGCCGGTAGTGGACCAAGCGGCATCGCCCGGGTGATAGCTCACCAGGGCGACCAGCAGATAAAGCGCCAGCATGCCGAAGATCAGCAGAGCACCCTCGCGCAGCCCGCGCAGCAACTGCCCGCTCAGGCTCGGTGCCGCGGCCGGCTCCGCCGTCTTCCTGCCCTTGCCCCCGGATTTGGCCTTGCTTGCGGCCATGCGCTCCCCATCGTGTTCGGCCCGCGACGCGGGCATTGCGAATCATCGCGCAGTTTACCGGTTAAAACAGCGTTCGTGGTGCCAGGCCAGCCAAGCCTGAGAACCGAGTCCGGTCCAGTTGCCTGTTTGCCCCCACACAGTGAGCCCTGCCATTGTGGGAGCGGGCTTGCCCGCGAAGCTCCCTCAGTCCCGCCGCCACCCCCAGACCGCGAACACCGGATCGGCATGCTCCAGCCGCCCGGCATACGGGTCATCCGGCGGGCGCGGCAGGCCGCGCAGTGAGAGCGTGGAAAGATCGTCGAATCCTGCACGCAGAAACAAATCGAGTACCAGCCCCATACGCTCGAAGTCGTACAACGGCTCCCAGACCGCGATCGCCTTGGTCGGAAAGCAGCGATCGGAGAAGGTCACCACGAACACCCCACCCGGGCGCAGAAGCTCGCGCACCGAGGCGAATACCGCCTGTGGGCGCGTCAGGTATTCCACCGAGGCGGTGCACACCACCGCATCGAAGCTCGCGGACGGCAGCGGAATCGCCGGCTGTCGGTTCAGGTCGTGCACCAGGCCCTGATCCAGGGCTTCGTTAGCGGCCAACTCGTCGTGGTTCATACCCAGTCCAGTGACCAAGTCGGGCTCTCGAACTTGATCGAGGTGCGATGCCCAGCTGCTCATCAGGTCCAGCACCCGCGCGCCCTGCGGGATCAGCGTGGCGTACAGCGCCGCGATCCGGGCACGGGCCGTGGCATCCAGGTGATGCACCATGCGCGGCCCGGCGTAGAAGTCGCGATCGGGCGCGGAATCCTCGCGCTCGCAGGCATCTCCCGACCAGAAGTCCGTCGGCCGCCCGTGCCAGCGCGCCTGCATCCCCGGCCCACGCGCCGTCAGAAGCCGTGCCACGTCCACCGCCCGATCGTCGTCGCGCCCCTGCTCGTGAAACGCAATTACTCGGGCGCGCAGTTGCAGGTCCACGCCCGCCAGCGGATGGTTCAGGTCCGCGACGAGCCGCGCGTCCTCCAGCGCACCGATGCGGAACAGTTCGCGGTCACCGGCCTCGACGCCGGCGTGGCCGGCGATGAACGCGCGCGGATAGAAACGCCCGGCACGGGGTTCCACCACCCGATGCCGCCGCAGACGTCTGTTGAACGCTGTCGACGGCAGCTCGACTTCCCCTGCCGGGTCCCGCCCTGGGGCCAAAGGTGCCCCCGGAACGTCTACTGCCTCGCCGACATCCGCGCCGGCCAGCTGCGACCCGATGGCGCCCGGCCAGACGTCGTGCGCCGGCATTAGCCACGGCAGGAAGAGACACTCGCGGTGCCGCGCCTCGGCACTGCTCCAGTCCAGGGTAAAGCCGACATCCAGCGCCGGGCGCGGCGTACCCATGGCCGCTGGCGCGCGTTCCGGGCAGGCAAAGGGGTCGTACATCGGTTGGTGTTTCCCTGTGGGCATTCCGGGTATGGTACGGCGAATCACCTTGAGGATATGCCCATGCCCCGTAGCGGTCGGCCCGTTGGCGCCCTGTTGTACCTGATCGTTCTGACTGTGCTCGCAGGGCTGCTGGCTGCCCCTGCCGCGGCCCAAGTCCCCGGGGCCGCGGCCGACTCCGATCTCAATGGGACTGAAACGCTGCGAGTCGGCACCCGCTTCGTACCGCCGTTCGTGATCCCGCCGGACAATGCCGAGGGCCACCCCACCGGCATCGCGATCGAACTGTGGGAGCGGGTCGCGGAACGCCTGGAACTGAACTACGAGTACCGCGAGACCAGCCTCAAGGGGCTGATCGACGGGCTGGGGGACGGACGTATCGATGTCTCGGTCGCCGCCCTGACCGCCACCGCGGACCGCGCCGAGCGGGTCGACTTCACCCATCCCTACTACACCACCGGGCTGTCCATTGCCGTGCCCCAGCAGGGCAACCCGGTGGCCGGGGCGGTGCGGGCCTTCATCTCCGTCCCCTTCCTGATGGTGGTGCTGGCCCTGGTCGGACTGCTCCTGCTGGTGGGCGCGCTGCTGTGGCTGTTCGAGCGCCGGCGCAACGCCGACGAGTTCGGCGGCAACGCCGCCCAGGGGCTCGGCTCCGCGTTCTGGTGGGCTGCGGTCACCATGACCACGGTCGGCTATGGCGACAAGGCCCCGCGCACCCTGCCGGGGCGGATGATCGCGCTGGTCTGGATGTTCGCCGCGCTGATCCTCGTCTCCACCTTTACCGCCGCGATCGCGACCACGCTGACAGTCAGCTCGCTGGATACGGGGATCCAGAATGTCTCCGACCTGGAGGGCCAGCGCATCGCCACCATCGGCGGCTCCAGCGCCGCCGCCTGGCTGAATGAACAGGGCTTTGCCTACCGGGACCACCAGGACCTGACGTCCGCCCTCACGGCGGTGGCCGAGGGACGCGCCGACGCGATGGTCTACGACGCCCCACTGCTGCGCTACCAGACACGCGAACACTTCGCCGGCGAACTGGAGGTCCTGCCGGTGGAGTTCCTGCGCCAGGACTACGCCCTCGCCCTACCCCAGGGCTCGCCCCTGCGCGCCCCGATGAACGTCGCTATCCTCGAGATTCTGGAATCCGACGACTGGCAGCGCGTGCTGCGCCGCTATCTGGGCAACTGACCGGTCTGGCAGGGAGTTAATACATCATGGCCGAAACATTTCTGGTAGCCATCGTTGACCAGGACCGCGAGGACCTGGCGCTGGCGATCGCCGCCGAGGAAGGCGGCGCGGACGGCACGGTGATGCACGGCGCGGGGCTCGGCTTTCCGGATCATATGACCTTTCTCGGCGTGACCTACCAGGGCCGGGAGTCGGTCTGCATCTGGGAGCTGGACGAGAAACGCGCCGAGCGCATCGCCCGCCGCCTGAACCTGGAACTGGACCTCCTGCAGCCGTACAACGGTCTGGCCTTCACGCTGGATGCCCAGGCCCTGACGGGCATGCAGTTCGTCGGTGCCCCTGCCCAATCCTAATCTCCTGCGCGAGGAACGCCATGCGATTCGTACTGCTCGCCGCCGTGGTCCCGCGCAACCGGGCCGACCGTGCCATCGAGACCGTCCGCCGCGAGGGCGCGGCCGGCCTGACGCTGTTGGAGGGCCAGGGCATTGCCCAGCTGCGCCGCGCACCGATCATGGACCTGAAGGACTCCGCGGCCCGCAACGTGCTGCTGATGGTCCTGGAGGCCAGCCTCGCCGAACGGCTGCTGAAGCGCCTGGATGAAGAACTCGCGCTTAGCGAGGTGGGGAACGGCTTCGCGTTCACCCTGCCGATCAAGGACATCGCCGGCATCAAGCCGGAGCAGATCGAACACCTGCGCAAGACACTGGAGCAGGGTTCACCGTAGAGGCCACTGCTCGGTACACAGGATTCCGAGTAGAGCTACCTCTTCTTCGGGTCACGCCGACCGCGCAACGCCCGCCACCAGCCGTACCACGGCAGGGTGAGCCCGTCGCCCCCGGCCCCGTGGCGCAGAAAGGCCAGACCCGCCTGTTTGACCTGCCCGGCCTCGTCGACCTCGCGCACGATCAGGTCCGCAGAACCGAAGCTCACCCGGTCGCCCACGATCGGCTCCCCCGGGAGTTCCTGCGCCAGGTATTCGGCGATGGTCCGCTTCGCGTCCACGCCATCGCAGGACACCCCGTACATCTCGCACAGATCGGCCAGCGGTTTCTCCGGGTGTAGCGGCAGTTCGCCGAAGAACTCCGAGTCTTCGTGGTCGGGGATGCGCGGGCTGGCGAACAGGCGGTCCAGCAACGGCACGTACTCCGGCACCACGAAGATGTAGACATAGTCCCCCGGCGTCAGATGCCCGGCCTGCTGATAGCGCACCGAACGCCCCTCGCGCACCACCAGCGACGGGCGCGCCCAGCGTGGCAGGCGGGCGCCGCGCAGCACCGGGCTGTCCTCGATCACGCGGTACACCGCCAGTTCATGCCGCGGGCTGCCGGGCAGTTCCAGTTGCACACGCTCGACGGGGCCCATCTCCGGCGGCACCACCAGCCCGAGCCGCTCGGCCACCGGGCGAATCGTCCAGCCCTGCACCAGCAGCGAGACCAGCACCATCATGAACACGATGTTGAAGAACACCTCGCCGCCCTCGACCCCGGCCACCATCGGCAGGATCGCCAGCAGGATCGACACCGCCCCGCGCAGGCCCACCCAGGAGACGAACGCGGTGCTGCGCCAGTCCTGGCGAAAGGGCAGCAGGCACAGCCAGACCGCCAGCGGCCGGGCAACCAGGATCAGCACCAGGCCCAGCGCCAGGGCCGGCAACGCCAGCGACGGAAACTCCGAGGGTGTGGCCAGCAGCCCCAGGATCAGGAACATGCTGATCTGCGCCAGCCAGGTCAGTCCCTGCTGCTGTCGGTGCAGCTTCGCCGCGCCCCGCATCTTGCGATTGCCCGCCACGATGCCCGCCACATAGGCGGCCAGGAACCCGCTGCCGCCCAGCCAGCCGGCCAGCGCGAACAGGCTGACCGCACCGGCCATTACCGCGATGGGATAAAGCCCCTCCTCCAGCGGCAGGCGGTTGACCAGTTCCACCAGCAGATAGCCACCCACCACGCCCAGCAGGAGGCCCAGCCCCATCTGCCACAGGAATTCCGTAGCAAACAGTGTGGCCAGGCCACCAACCGTGGTGCCGGACAGGATCCACTCGATGAAGACCACGGTCAGGAAGATCGCCATCGGGTCGTTGGAGCCCGACTCCACCTCCAGGATGGAGCGCACGCGGCGGTTGATCTTCACCCCGCCCACCCGCAGCAGGAAGAACACCGCCGCGGCATCCGTGGAACTGATCAACGCCCCCAGCAACAGCGCATAGCCCCAGGGCAGATCCAGCAACCAGTGGGCGGCCGCGCCCAGCAACAGCGTGGTCAGGGCGACCCCGACCGTGGCCAGCACGATGGCCGGGCCCGCCGCCCGGCGCAGGGTTCGCAGCCGAGTGCCAAAGCCGGAGTCGAACAGGATCACGGCCAGCGCAAGGCTGCCGATCAGGAACGCGGTATTGGGGTCATCGAACTCGAGCCCGAGGCCGTCTTCGCCGGCGAGCAGGCCGATCCCCAGGAACACAAGCAACAGCGGTGCACCCAGCCGGAACGACAACGCCGACGTCAGCACCGAGACCACGATCAGCCCGGCACCAATCAGGATCAGCTGGAAAATCCAGTCCATCGAAGCCCTTTATGTCCTTCGGACCCACGTGCGGCCCATCATCGCATGATCACCCCAGAACCGGCCTCCAGGGGACGCCCCCGGACAAGAATCAGCCGCTCTCAATGCGCTCGACAAGTCCTTGCACTTGCCTCGGCCCCGGCCACGGAATACTGTATTTATGAACAGTTACCCGTGGAGTATTCGCCGTGTCCCTGACCGCGCGCCAGCAGGCCATCCTCGACTACATCATCGAGACCGTCGCCACCCAGGGCACGGCCCCGACGCGCAGCGAGATCGCCCGTGCCTTTGGTTTCCGCTCGCCCTACGCGGCCGAATGCCACCTGAAGGCCCTGGAGAAAAAGGGCGCGATCGAACTGGTGGGCGGGGCCGCGCGCGGCATCCGCCTGGCCGGTGCGCATGCGGCCCGACCCGCCGAGCTGCCTCTGGTCGGGCGCGTGGCGGCCGGCTCGCCCATCCTCGCCACCGAGCACATCGAACGCCACTACCGAATCGACGAAAGCCTGTTCCGGACCCGCCCGGACTACCTGCTGCGCGTGCACGGCGAGAGCATGCGCGACGCCGGCATCCTCGATGGCGACCTGCTGGCCGTCCGCCAGACCCCGGAGGCCCGCGCCGGCCAGATCGTCGTGGCCCGCATCGAGGACGAGGTGACGGTCAAGCGTTTCGAGCAGGACGGTGCCCGCGTGCGCCTGCTGCCGGAGAACCCCGACTTCGCCCCGATCGAGATCAACCTGGAGCGTCAGGAGCTGGCGATCGAAGGCATCGGGGTCGGCGTACTGCGCGATCTTGAAGCGCAGGGCTAAGCCCGTGCCTTCCATTGATGCCCTGCTCGATCATCCGGCGCTGTGGCGCGGGCGCAGCGCCGCCCCTGCCGCGAATGCCCCGGTCTGGCCGAGCGGCCACCCGGCGCTGGACCGGGCCCTGGGGGGCGGCTGGCCGCGCGGCCAGCTGATCGAACTCCTGGGCACCCCCTTTGGCTGCGGCGAGACCCGCCTGCTGGTCCCCATGCTCGCCGCCTGCGGCCGCGAAGGCTACTGGATCGCGCTGCTGGCGCCGCCCGCCACGCCCTGGCTGCCCGGCTGGCAGCCGCTCGGCATCCCGCCGGAACGGGTGCTGATGATCCGCACCGAACACGACCGCGACACCCTCTGGGCCAGCGAGCAGTGCCTGCGTGACCCGGCCTTCGGCGTCCTGCTGGCCTGGCTGGGCGGCCCGGTGGAAACGGCACTTTTGCGCCGACTGCGCCTGGCCGCAGCCGAAAGCCAGGCCTGCACCATCCTGTACCGCCCGCCACGTGCCACGGAGCAGCCCTCCCCGGCCCACCAGCGCCTGCGCTGGAAGCCCGACACCGACGGCCTCGAGCTGCACTGCCTGAAGGGCGTCGGCGACTGGGCCCGTTCCGGCCAGCCCCTGCACATCCCGATGCCCTGAGATGGGCCATCCGGAGCGACCACAAGCCGTCCCGCACCCGCGTGCCTCGCGCCCGGCCCGCGCATGGCGCCAGCCAACCCTGATTCCGCCCTCGGAGCACCCAGCGGAGCCCGGTCCTGCCCCACGGGTCAAACCACGCTCGGCAAACGAACAGTGGATGGCAGTCGAGCTGCCGCACCTGGCGCTGGAGACCCTGGCGCGTGCCGAGGCGGACCGTTCACGGCTGACCGAGCGCCCCCTGCTGGTGGTCGAGGCCGGCGCTGCGCCGCGCGTGCATGCCGCCAATCGCGCCGCGCGCCGCGCCGGGGCCGGACCGGGCATGGCGCTGGCCGATGCCCTCGCCGTCCTCGACACCCCGGAACTCGTCGAGCACGACCCGCAGGCCCAGACCGCGCAGATCGCCATGCTGGCCGGCGTGCTGCTGCAGTTCTCCGATCACGTGCACCCGGAGCCGGACGCCCGGCGCATCCTGCTGGAGGTCGGCCGCAGCCGGCGCCTGTTCGGCGGGCTCGCCGCCCTGCGGGAACGGGTGCGGGACGCCCTGAAGGGGCTGGGCTTCCACCCGCGCATTGGCGTGGCGCGCAGCCCGGCCGCCGCGCGCCTGCTGGCCACCCTGCGTAATCCCGCGATCCCCGAAGATAGCGAGGCCCTGCGCCGCACCCTGTCACCGGTGCCGCTGGAGGCCCTGCCACTGTCCGCCGCGACCCGGGAGGGCCTGCAGGCCATCGGCCTGCGTCGGCTCGGTGACCTGCTGCGCCTGGCGCGCCCCGAACTCGCGCGGCGCCACGGCCCGAAGTTGCTGGCACTGCTGGATCGGCTGCTGGGGCGGCGCACGGAGACCCTGCCGCGCTTCGACCCGCCCCCGGAGCTGTACCTGACACTACGCCTGGAACACGAGATTCACGCGACCGGGGCCCTGGCCTTCCCGCTCAAGCGCCTGCTGCGCCGGGCCGAGGCCCAGCTGCGCGGCCTGAACCGCAGCCTGCAGGGGATGACGCTGGAGCTGAAACACCGCGAGGAACATACCCGGATTACCTCTACCCGAATCGCCCCTACCCGAATAACGCTGGAGCGCGGCCACCCCGGTATCCGCGCCGAGGACTGGCTGCCCCTGTGGCAGACCCGACTGGAACGCGAGGCCCTTCCCGCCCCGGTCATCGGCCTGCGCCTGCGGGCCACGCGGCTGCTCGATCCGCCCACGCAGGGCGCCAGCCTGCTGGCCGAGACCCCGGGCCATCCGCCGCCGGACTCGCAGTTGCCGGCCGTGCTGGCCCGTCTGAGCGCGCGTCTGGGCGAGCAGGCGATCGTCCGGCTCACCGCAAGCGGCATCCCGCGCCCCGAAGCTGCTCAGGGCACGCGACACGATCTCGACGCGGCGGCCTCGCCTCCGCCGCCGACACCCGCGCAAATGATTTGCGGCACAGCGCTGTGGCTACAGGACCCGCAACCGATCCCGCCCCCACTGCAGGCGCACGGGCTGGGTCGACTGGAGGATGGCTGGTGGGACCGCGGGCAGGATGTGCGCCGCGATTACGCGGTCACGCGCGACCGGCAGGGTCGCAGACTGTGGCTGTACCGCTGCCTGCGCAGCGGCCAGTGGTTCCGGCAAGGCTACTGGGGGTGACCCGTCAGACGCGGTAGTACTCGCGATACCACTCGACGAACCGGGCGATACCGTCTTCCACCGCGGTCGCGGGGGCATAGCCCACGTCCTCGCGCAGGGCCTCGACATCGGCGTAGGTGTCCGGCACATCGCCCGGCTGCAACGGCAGGAGATTCTTCTCCGCCTTCTTGCCCAGACAGTCTTCCAGCACCTCGATGTAGCGCATCAGCTCCACCGGCTCGTGGTTGCCAATGTTGTACAACCGGTAGGGCGCTGCACTGGTGGCCGAGTCCGGTGTCTCGCCACTCCAGTCCGGATTGGGCTGTGCCGGGCGATCCAGCGTGCGGATCACGCCCTCGACGATGTCGTCGATGTAGGTGAAGTCGCGCCGGTGGTGGCCGTAGTTGAAGACGTCGATCGGCTCGCCCGCCAGGATCTTCCGGGTGAACAGGAACAGCGCCATGTCCGGGCGACCCCAGGGGCCATAGACGGTAAAGAAGCGCAGGCCCGTGACCGGCAGGTTGTAGAGATGGCTGTAGGTGTGCGCCATCAATTCGTTGGCCTTCTTGCTCGCGGCGTAGAGGC
>NZ_KB906249.1:0-38793 GCF_000381245.1 Thioalkalivibrio sp. ALD1
GTGCGCGCGCCCGTTTTTGATCAACAACGGGCGGCCGAGCCCCTGCTTTCGATGGCTTGTGGGGTTGGTGCCCCCTGTTCCCCGATCCTGCGTTGCGCCCCGAATCCATCAAGAACGGGCGGGTAGAACCACTACCCGCTGCACGACGCGCCTTGTCTCGGAAAACAGGGGGCACCAACGCGGACGTGCGATTAAATCAGCGTCTCCCTAGCCGACTCTGGCGTGGTTTAATCGGCGCTCCATCCCGCCGATAGCGAAGCCGCCATGATTGCCGTGATCTTTGAAGTGGAACCGCATGCCGAGCGCAAACAGGACTACCTGGATGCGGCCGCGCAGTTGCGCGAGCACCTGAAGGATGTGGAGGGGTTCATCTCCATCGAGCGCTTCGAGAGTCTGAGCCAGCCGGGCAAGGTGCTGTCACTGTCGTTCTGGCGCGACGAGGACGCGGTGCGTCAGTGGCGTAATCTGGAGGCGCACCGCCAGGTGCAGGCGGCCGGGCGCGGCGGCATCTTTGTCGACTACCGCTTGCGCGTGGCCGAGGTCGTGCGCGACTACGGCATGCACGACCGCGACCAGGCGCCATCGGACTCCCGCGCCGCCCACGGTTCCTGAAACGCTGATCATTGCAGCTCGCCCCCAGCAACAAGGAGACACTGCTCGCGGAGATCCGCGACCAGCTGAAGTTGAAGTAGCGGCGAGGCGCAACCCCCGTCAACAGGCTTCAGAAGCCCTCGAACTCCATCGCGCGGAAGACGCGCCCGGCGTTTTGGCGGTGGAGCTCGTCGTAGGTGTCCAGGTGGCGGTAGGCCGACTGGTCAATGTTGTAAGCGTCGTTCAGCGTGCCGCCGGTGTCGATGATCTCCTGCACCTCCCCGCGCAGGAAGACGAGGTAGTCCCGGGTGTACTTGCGCAGCTGCTCAAAGTCGGTCACCGGACCACCGTGGCCCGGGATGATGTAGTCGGCCTCGATCGCCTCCAGCTTGTCCCAGGTCTCGATCCAGCCGGCGGTGTCGGTATACTCGAAGATCGGCAGCATGCGCTCGTGGAAGGCGAGGTCGCCGGTGATCAGCGTCTTGCGATCCGGCGCCCACAGGGCGATATCCCCCGGGGCATGCGCGGGGCCGAGAAAGAGCACCTCGATGGTCTCGCCGCCCATATCCAGCTCGACGCGATCCTCGAAGATCTTGTCCGGCGTGCCGAGCTCGGTCAGAAACGCCTTGTCGCGGGTGCGGTTCGGCGCACCCTCCAGACTGCGCTGGCCGTTCTGCTCGATCTCGCGCGCGGCGTCCTCGTGCGCGATCACGGTGGCGCCCTGCTCCTGCCAGTAGGTCATGCCGAGCATCGCGTGCCCCTGGGCGTTTTCCAGCACCACGTACTTCACCGGCTGGTCAGTGAGCTTCTTGATCTCCTCGTGCAGGGACTGGGCCAGCAGGTAGTTGTCGCCGGCGTTCATGACCACCACGCCGTCGTCGGTGATGATGAACGACAGGTTGTTGTTATGGCCCGAGTTCTCGTAGGTCGAAGGCTGGGTGGCACCGATCGCGGACCACACGCCATCGGTCACCTCCTGGGGCATGGCGTAGAGGAAGGAATCCAGTGCCTTGTCGAGCACGTACAGGGGCCCGTCGGCTTCCTGCCATTCGCGGAAGCCGCCCGCGTAGTTGTGCACATTGGTATAGCCCATGCTCTGGAGCGTCTGAGCCGCCAGCGCGGAACGCCGATTCTCCTCGCTGTAGACGACGATCGGCGTGTCTTTTTCGGACACCTCGCCCGCGATGCGAAACTCCAGTTCGCCACGCGGAATGTTTAGTGTGAGATGCGAACGAATCTGCCCGCCACCCATCTCGATCTCCTGGTGAGAGCGCACATCAATCAGAACGTGATCTGGTTCGTTCGTGATGAGATTTGCCACCCCTTCGCGATCGATCTCGCTGGTCGCCGACCGCGCATCATCGACCAGCGCATCCGCAGAGATTTCTTCGCCATGGGCCACACCGCCCACCGCGAACAGCATCAAAACCAGCCAATGTGCGCGCATGTTATCCACCTACCAATTGAAGAGACCATCTCCAGAACATAGACAGCCTGTGCGGCCGCTTCCACATCAGCGATACCCTCTTGTGGTTGGGCTTCCGGCGACGTGGGCCATTGGCGGTTACGGGTCTATAGTCGAGCCGTAGGTCTGGCCGGAATTACCGGGAGGAAGTCTTGATGAATCAGCACATGGCGGATGCCACCATCCACATTGACGAAGCGATCGACCGCGTCGTCCGTGAACGCATTCAGGACGAGTTACGGTCTCTGGACGGCGTCATGGCTGCCTCCAGCCACGACAATCGGCCTCACCTACTGGTGGTGGAATACGACCCGGCACGGGTCAACAGCCGGCAGCTGCTGGATACGGTGACGGCAAACGGGTTGAACGCGGAACTGATCGGGCTGTAAGGGGCACCCGCGGAGGCGCCGGGGGGCGATTCCAGTGACCCTCCCCCAAAAGGCCGCCACCTCCCTGTGACGGCTAACCGGGCCCGAATGCTGGGTCTCGGAGGTACTCAGTAGACCGGGACCAGTGCGTAACCCTGGTTCTGGTAGCCCATGACAGCGATGAAGCCGCTGCGCACCGGTTTGATCGCATCCAGGACTTTGTCGTTGTCCACTCCATAGGCACGCGTCGCCGCGGCACAAACCTCCATACGCACGCCCAACTCGTCCAGACGCTCAACAGCCTTCGCGATCTCCCCCAGCGTGTCGCCATGGTCCATCGCGATCTCGGGCTCCGGATCGGTGGTGATGAACTTGACCACCTCGGCGATAAACACCATGCGCAGGTCCGGTTCCACGCCTTCCTTGACCAGGTTCTCGTGGTTGGTGGCGATGCCGCGCAGGTAGGCCAGCATCACGTCGGGGTCGGACTTGCGGATGTCGTAGACCGCGCGCATGGTCTCGATGCCCTGGGTGGCCTCGCGGTTGTCCAGACCCTCTGCATTCGCCTTCGAGATCAGCCCGAGCGGGAGCAGCAGGGCCAGCAGCAGGATCATGATTCGGTTTCGCATCAGCTATGTCTCCTTTGGGGTTGGAGTCCTTTTCTTGTTTTCGGACCCGATATTGCCGCAGTGCGCGGCTCAGTAGATCGGGATCACCGCGTAGCCCTGGGCCTGGTAACCGGTCAGCGAGACGAAGGTATTGCGCACCGGCTCGATGCCGGGCAGCAGTTCGCCGTGATCGACACCGAACAGCCGTGTGGCCACGGAACAGGACTCCATCCGTACGCCCTTCCCCTTCAGCGCGGCGATATGTCCCTCGATCGCGTCCAGGTGATCGAACTCGGTCAACTCGAAGCGCTCGCGGTCCTCGCCGATCATGGTCACCGCGCGACCGCGAAAGGCGAGGATCATGTCGGGCTCGACGCCCTGATCGGTCAGATCCTCGAAGGTCTCGCGGATCACCATCAGGTACAGCGCGAGCAGTTCGGGGTCGTTGTTGTTCAGGTCGAACACGACCCGGCCCTGATCGACCCCTTCCAGGGCCCGGGTATCAGTCGGTTCCGCCTGTGCGGACAGTGACACCACGGACAGCGTCAGGGTCAGGTAAAGAACGGCCAGCAGCTTCATTCTTCGGTCTCCTTGGTGAGATGTTTTGCGGGCGCAGGCGGATCACTCGCAATCGCCCGCCAGGCCGCGTCCTGCATCGACGCCAGATAGCGCGACAGAGGTTTTTCGAGGACACCATCCAGGTGCAGGTGGAGCAGCCGGATCGCCCCGCCAAAAGCCGCCGTGGCGGCGACCGGAACCTCGATGGGGCAGACCTCGCCAGAGGCGATGCCCTGCTCGATGCACTCGCGCATCCGCATGAAGGGCCGCGACGAACACACCGGTGGCTCGTCCGGAAGGAACTCGCGATGACGGGACTCGAGCACGAAGCGCATGGTGCGCGGATCGTCGGTCGCCGCCCGGAACATGAAGGCGATGATGCCGTCGCAGCGTGCCCGGCAACCACGCTCCCGCTCCATGACCTCGCGCAGCCCGGCATCCATGCGCTCCAGCAGCTCGTCGTAGAGCGCCTTGGCCAACGCCTCCTTGTTGCCGAAGTGGTGGTAGATGGAACCGATCGAGACATCCGCCTCTCGACGGATGTCGTGGATAGACGTGTTGAAGTAGCCACACGTACTGAACAGCTCCAGGGCCGTCTCCAGCACACGCTGGCGCAACACCTCACCGCGCAGCTTCTTGTTCACAACCGTCGACATGAGCAAAAACCGAACGAACCTTCGTTCTAATATAAGCGGGATCATCGGCCATTGCCACCCCGCACCGAAGACGGGCGAAATGCGCGGCGTTCTGCCACCATTGGCTGAGGGAGACCCGCCAATGAACCCTCCGACCACCCTGCATACCCTCAACAGCAGGCACGCGACCGGGTCTGGATCGTTACATTGTGGATGACTGCGTGCCGGTCGAGGCCTGACTCTTTCGGCCCACGCCAGGTCCAAACTGTACTCAAGGGAGATCTCGGATAACGCCATGACCGAACCGACGCCCGCACGTACCACGATCCGCCAGCAACTGGAACAGCTGGCCGCCCTCGCTCGCGAGGACCAGCAAGAGGCGGCCCGCCAGCTGGTGGGGCAGATCAAGGAGGCCCTGGACCATTTGCCATCGGAGGCGGCCGCCCCTGTGCACCCGGAACCGGCGCGCAAGCCGCCACGCGAGCCCACCACCGAAGCAGTCAAGTGCCCACGCTGCACCTTGCGGGCCTTTGCCTATCAGCCGGACACCCTGCGCGAACAGCCCGGGCATCCAGGCCATTTCGAGGGGTACTATCACTGCATGAGCTGCGGCCACGAGGACTGGCGACCCGTCACATGATCCCTGGACATTTCCGCCGCCGCATGGCTATAGTGCGCGCACCCTCAGGGGAGTAGTCGCTCCGGCCATCCGCGCCGGAGGCACACGTCAACAGACTTGGCCTCATGGCCGTGGCGTGTGCAGCCCACCCGAAGGCGCCTGGGTGCGCTTTCGTTGAACGGCCTGACGAGACCTGTGGCACCGACATCCGGTTCGCCTGCTGGCGAGCCTGGCCCGTGGGCGGGCGGCGATAGCGGTGTCACTGGTTGTGTCGTGCCGCTCGCCCCGGATTGTATCCATGGAACTCTTTCTGCTCTCCATTGTGGCGGTTGCCATCGCCGAGATCGGTGATCGTTCGATGTTTCTGGCCGCCCTGTTCGGCATGCGCTGCCGCAGCGCCTGGGCCGTCTTCTGGGGCATGGCCACCGGTTTGTTCCTGAATCAGCTGCTGTCCGCTGTGGCGGGCATCTGGCTGTTCGCGGTGATCTCGACCGACTGGCACCTGTGGGTGGTCGGCACGGCATTCCTGGTCATGGCCGTGTGGGTGCTGATCCCCGAGGACGACGAATTCGAGAAAGACACACGCGCACGCAGCGCCTTCCTCGCGGCCGCCGTCGCCTTCTTCATATTCGAGATGCTCGACAAGACCCAGCTGGCGGTCATCACCCTCGCCGGGGCTTCCGGGGCCCTGCTACCGGTCGTGCTGGGGGCCACGGTTGGCATCCTGCTGATCACCACCCCTGCCCTGATTCTCGGCAAGCGCTTTGCCGAGCGCATCCCGGCCGCCACGATGCGCTACATCGCTTCCGGCATGTTCCTGCTGATTGGTCTGTGGACGTGGGCCGAGGCCGGAGGCTGGATGCCGGATCTGGGCCTGCCGGATCTGTCGGAGTGGCTGTTGCGCGCCGTGGAGAACCACCAGTAGCGGGTAGCAGGGAGGCTCGGGGTCTGGGCCTCGACCCGGGAGGGTGAGCGCCCATACCCCTCCGGCTAGTACCGACGACGCGGGTGGGTGTGCACCCAGGTACGGAGCTGGCGGGTCTTTTCCACCATGCGCCACAACGACCGGCTGTTGTTGAAGCGCGAGACGTGTTGCAGCGGAACCCAGAGGATGTCGTGCGATTCGTGGCTGCCCGGCACCGGCAGGCGGTCGTCGATCTCCAGCAGGAAGCGCACGTCGATATGCTCGTGCATGGGGAAGTGCGGGCTCGCCGGGATGGTATGGATATCGAGGTCGAAGACGTCCTCGGCCACCAGGTGGATATGCTCCGAGGGAATTCCGGTCTCCTCGTGGATCTCGCGCAGGGCGACCTGCAGGATGTCGGCCTGCCCGTCGGCGTGCCCGCCTGGCTGAAACCAGCGATGGTGCTTGCCATGCAGCAACAGCAGGACCCGCTCGCGGTCGGGGCTGACCACCCAGGCCGACCCGGTTACATGCGCCGGAAGCAGGTCGCAGTGAAAGCAGTCCGGGTGCTGCCCAACAAACTCAAGCGCACGCCTGACAAAGCCCGCTTCCTCGATGAACCGCGTCTGATGACGGGCCAGCAGATCCAGCAGTTGCGCGCGATGCATGCTACGTCCCTGCGGGGTTGTGCAAGGCGTGGATCGCCGCCCGCGCCGCCTCGTCGATGTCGGCCTCGGAGCCGGCCAGCGTCAGGCGACCGAACGCGCCCACCGCGCGCACGTCGATCAGCGACACATGGGATGCCTTCAGGGCCTGATTGGCCGCATAGATGATGTAGCCGGCGGGTTCCGCCTCGAGAATGAACATGCTCTGGTCCGGCAGGATCATGTTGCCGCGCCGGTTCTGGCGGTTGATCAGCACCGTGTGGTCCGGCGTCATGCCGCGGATGGTTTCCTGCCACGGGATACGGCAGGGCTGGCGTTCGGACTGATCCGCGCCCAGGCGCTGCAGCAGGACGCGCCCGGCCTCCTGCACATCGCTCTGGTCGCGATGGTGGATCACCATGGAGCCGAACTCGCGTTCCACGACCTGCTGTGCGAGGTGCACCCGGGTGGCCTTCAGCGCGACGTCGGTCAGCCGGTGCACGGCCATGCCCGGCGAGACCTCCACCCACAGGCACGCGTCCCCCGGCACGGGCAGGAAGCCCTGGGAGACGGTGGCCATGTATTCCGCCAGCTGGGGCTGGAGGGAATCCATGTAGACGTAGGTGCGCAGCTTGATCATCGATTTGCTCACCGGGGCAACGCCCCGTTATCCCGCGTGGCGCGGCCCGAGCCCGCGCGGGAACCCGCACACACGCGTTTGAGCCGCCAGAAAACCGCCGGCTTGTCCGCGCACACGGGAGAATAGAGGGGCGTATTGTGAACGCACCGCCCGCGAAGCTCAATGTCGGGCGGCCGTCTCGGAAGCGTGCAGAGCCCCCAATCTGTGAAATGTACCAGAGACATTTCGCTTGACCGCTTCTAGGCTCAAGGACGAAGCGTCCATGCTTCTCGCCACCCATACCGGGAGCATGCATGACCATCGACCGGGAAACGGACCTGACCCGCCATCACGCACCGCGCGATCTCTCCGACCGTGTCGCACGGGCTTTTACCTCATTGATGCGCCTGTTTGCCGATACCGTGTTTGCTCGCCGCTACGGCCACCGTGCGGTCGTGCTGGAAACCGTTGCCGGCGTACCCGGCATGGTCGGCGCCACGTTGCAGCATCTGCGTTCGCTGCGGCGCATGGAGGACGACCACGGCTGGATCCGCACCCTGATGGACGAGGCCGAAAACGAGCGCATGCACCTGCTCACCTTCATCGAGATCGCCTCGCCCAACTGGTTCGAACGGGTCCTGATTATCCTGGCGCAGGGTTTTTTCTACACGCTGTACTTCCTGATCTATGTCGTTTCCTCACGGACGGCCCATCGCATCGTGGGCTACTTCGAGGAAGAGGCGGTGGCCAGCTACACGGAGTACCTGGAGGAAGTGGAAACCGGTGCGATCGAGAACATCCCCGCTCCCGAACGGGCCATCCAGTACTGGGGCCTGCCGGAGGACGCGCGCCTGATGGATGTGATCCGCGCTGTGCGTGAAGACGAGGCGGGCCATCGCGACGTCAACCACGGCTTCGCCGACCTGCTGGGCAAGAAATCCTGAACGACCGAGCGGCAGCTGATCCTGGCCACCCTTGAATTCCCTGTCCGTACTCATTTCCTGATACTTTGAGACTTACGCGCACATACGCTGCAATCGGGGACTGCGGATAGACGTAGCCATGAAAACGTCCCTGAACACCCTTGGTGGCCTGACACTGGCCGCCGGCGCCTTGCCGGTGGTGCTGGGCGTCATGGTTCTTCTTGGCTGGCACACGGGCTGGACCCTGCTGGTCCAGGTCCATCCGGACTGGGCGCCGGTGCAGTACAACACGGCCCTGGCCTTTGTGCTGGCTGGTGGCTCGCTGCTCCTGTTTCTGGCCCAGCGCCCGCGCAGTGCCGCGGTACTGGGCGCCATTACCGGGCTGCTCGGGCTGTTCAGCCTGTCGCAGTACATCCTGGCGGTGGACCTCGGGATCGACGAGCTGCTCATGCGGCATGATCTCACCGTGCAGACCTCGCACGCCGGTCGCATGGCACCCAATACCGCGCTGAGCTTTTTCCTGGCAGGCACCGGCCTGGCCCTGAACGGCTGGCTGCGCGGACAGGTCTGGGCCCCGATGGCGAAGGCGGTGCTCGCCGCCCTGGTGCTGGGGCTGGGTCTGGTTGCATTGGCCGGATACGTGATCGGACTCCCCACCGCCTATGGCTGGGGTGTCCTGACACAAATGGCGATTCAGACCTCCCTCGGGTTTCTCGTCCTCGGTTTCGGGCTGCTGGCACTGGCCTGGCGGGAGGCCACCGAGCTGGAAATGGACCCGCTGGCCTGGATACCCATCCCGGCGGGTATCGCGGTCGTTACCGTCTCTCTGCTGTTGTGGCAGGCGCTAAGCAATGCGCTACGCGAAAGGGGTGTGGAAGATGCTTTCTTTCCGTCACTGATCCTGGTGTTCGGTGGTGTCCTGGCATTGACCCTCAGTGCGGCCCTGCATCAGCTGCACCGGGCCCGCAACCGCACCGAGGCCGCCGAACGCGCGCAGCACGAGCTGGCGATTCTGGCCGCCCAGCATCAGCAGGCGGAACAGGCCCTGCGCGAAAGCGAGACGCTGCTGCAGTCCACGAGCAGCCTCGCCAGGGTCGGTGGCTGGGAGATGGATTTGACCACACAAGCGGTGGTCTGTACGCCCGAGACGCAGCGCATTCTCGGCCTGCCCCCCGGAATCGAGCCGCCACTGGAAGAGGCCATCGGGCTCTTTCATCCCGATGACCGCCCCATGCTCCGCCGCGCGATCGAAGAGGCCATCCATCATGGAACCCCCTATGACCTGGAACTGCGCCTGCGCCGTGCCGATGACACCGAGATCTGGACCCGGGCCAACTGCCAGCCCGAGGTGGTCGACGGGGCTGTCGTGCGTTTGCGCGGTGCATTCCAGGACATCCACGACCGCAAACAGTTCGAGCTGCGTCTGGCGTCCAGCCAGCGGCTGCTCGAGATCGCCGAACGCATCGGGAACGTCGGCGGCTGGGAGGCTGATCTGGAAGCAGGCGTCGTGCACTGGTCCGATCAAGTGGCGCGGATTCATGGCCTGCCACAGGCGAGAAGCGTGCCGGTAGATCAGGGTGTCGGCTACTACGCACCGGAGTACCAGGATCACATCCGCCGGGTTTTCTCGGCCTGCGCCGAGAACGGCGTCCCGTTCGACGAGGAGTTGCAGATCATAGACGCGCATGGCGATCGCGTCTGGGTCCGCACAATCGGCGAGCCCGTACGCGACGAGACGGGCAGCATCCGCACCGTTCAGGGGGCGTTCCAAGATATCAGCGCAAGAAAGCGCAACGAGACCGCGCTCGTTCAAGCCGCCATGGTGTTCGACCACACGCACGACGGGATCATGGTGACCGCTCCGGATGCCCGTATCGTGTCCGTCAACCCGGCCTTTACGGAGATCACCGGCTACACGGAAGAGGAAGTCCTGGGACAAACGCCAGCCTTGATCCGCAGCGCTCGTCACCGATCATCGTTCTACAGGGCGATGTGGAAAGCCCTGCGCACCTCCGGACACTGGCAGGGCGAGATCTGGAACCGCCGCAAGAGTGGAGAAGAATATCCCGAGTGGCTCACGATCAACGCCGTACGCAACGCCCAGAATGAAACGACCCACTATGTCGGCATATTCACGGACATCTCCGACATCAGGCAAAGCCAGGATCGCCTCGAATACCTGGCTCACCACGATACCCTGACGGATCTTCCCAACCGTGCCCTGTTCGAGTTCAAGCTGGACAAAGCCATCGAACACAGCAAACGCCACGGGGAACGCATCGCGGTGCTGATCATCGACCTTGACCGGTTCAAGGCGATCAACGACAGCCTCGGCCATTCGGTCGGCGACGAGCTCCTGGCGGCGATCCCCGAACGCCTCGCATTGCGGCTGCGGGGGGAGGACACCTTTGCCCGCCTGGGGGGTGACGAGTTCGCCGTGCTACTGGGCCGAATCGAGCGCCCCGAGGACGCCGGCACCGTGGCGCAGGATGTGATCACCCGTCTGGCCGCGCCGTTCTCCCTGCCCAGCGGGTATGAGGTCTTCATCGGCGCCAGTATCGGCATCAGCGTGTTCCCGAACGACGGCAACACGCTGGAAGAGATGATGCGCAACGCCGACAGCGCGATGTACGAGGCCAAGGAGCAGGGCCGTAACAACTACCAGTTCTACACGCAGGACCTGACCCGACAGGCGGTCGAGCGATTGTCCCTGGAGAACCGACTGCGCCGCGCGATCGCGCAGGAGGAATTCGAGCTGCACTATCAGCCGTTCATCCGCATTGCCGACGGCCGGGTGATCGGCGCGGAGGCCCTGCTGCGCTGGCGGGATCCCGAACAGGGGTTGATCCTGCCCTCCGAGTTCATCGAGGTGGCCGAGGACAGCGGCCTGATCGCGGGTATCGGCGAGCAGGTACTGCGAGAAGGCTGTCGCCAGATGCGAACGTGGCGCGACGAAGGCATGGACCTGGACGCGCTGGCCATCAACCTCTCGCCACAACAGTTTCTACTGCAGGACGTCCCCGATGTCGTCCGCCAGACACTGGCGGAAACAGGACTCCCGGCACATCACCTGGAGCTGGAAATTACCGAGAGCACGATTATCCAGCAAAGCCAGGCCTCCCGGAATACGCTGGAGGCCTTGCGGGCCCTGGGGATACGGCTGTCGATCGATGATTTCGGCACCGGGTATTCGTCGCTGGCCTATCTACAGCACTTCCCGCTCGACAAACTCAAGATCGATCAGCGCTTCATCCGGGATCTGGTCGCGCACGAAGACAACCGCGAGCTGACGGCCGCCATCATCACGATGGGCCACGGCCTGCGGCTCGAAGTCCTGGCCGAAGGTGTCGAAACCGAGGAGCACCTGGACCTGCTGCGCCAAATGGGCTGTGATGCCTATCAGGGTTACCTCGCCACCCGCCCCCAGCCGCCCGATGCGTTCGCTAAATGGCTACGCCGATACCAGGGAGTACCGGCCTAGAACGCCTCCTCGTGCGGAGGACCCCAACGCTCGAGGCACGCTGAACACGCCTGTGCTGTCCGTATAATGGGCGCATTCCGATTGCGCAGGGAGCGTTATGCAGAACCCGGACGATGCCGCACAGCTGCTGGACGCGTTGCAAGATGACAGTCAGTGCGATCTCGCCGAGACCCTGCGTCGCATCGTTGACTGGCTGCGCCCGGCCAGCCCGCGCAACGTCGCACCGGTCATTGCCCGCATCGAAAGCCTTGCACTGGCGCTCAACGAGCAGCCGGAAGTACGTGAAAGGCTGCGCGAGCGCCTGGAGGCCGGGCTGGAGGACGCCCGCCACCTGACGCTGTACACCGGTGTGGGCCTGTTCTCCCGCAAGGGCTTCTTCCGCGAGGCGGCGGAACTCCTGTACGAGCGCATCAACCCGCGCCCGATGGAACGTACGGATCTCCGGGACGTCCTCTACCACGTCTTCCACGACCCCGATGACGCCATCTGGGTATCCGCGCTCCCGGACGATGCCTGGTCACGTCTGCTCGGGGCACTGGGCTGCCTGTCAGGCGAACACCCCGGCGTTCTGGACCGCGCTCGCAGCGAGACGCTCTACGCCCTGGAGATGCTCTCGATCTGGATCGCAGCCGAGGAGCTGGAACCGGAATTGCTGCGCCTGGACCCGTCGATTGCCGAGCGCAACTCAGCCTTCGTCGCACAGGAGCGCGAGATCTCCGCCTATGTGCGCGACTACCGCGCCTGGCTGCAGGACCCCAGCCACGAACGCATGGACGACGCCCACGCACGAGTGCTGCTGGAGCAGTGCGGGGATCAGATCCTGCGCCTGCGTCGGCGCGCGATCACGCACGGCAGCAGCCTGTCGCTGACCCACCTGCTGGAGCGCCTGGACCAGACGCTGTCGCGAATCCACAAGCTGCTGGACCTGCTGGAACCGCGTGAGGAGGCACACACCCGAGCCACCGCGGTGGGCGTGTTCCGCGAGCTGGTCACGACCAGTGCCCGTCGCCATGGGCTGCGCGCGCTGTGGCAGGACAACATCCGCCTGGTCTCGCGCAGCATCACCCAGCATGTCTCCGATACCGGCGAGCACTACATCACCCGTGATCGTGGCGAATATCTGATGATGCTGCGCTCGGGGGCCGGGGCGGGCCTGATCATCGCCTTCATGGCGCTGATCAAGATCCAGGTGGAATCCCTGGGCCTGTCCGAGGGCTGGAACGCCTTGTGGGTCAGCCTGAACTACGGCCTGGGCTTCGTGCTGATCCACATCCTTCACTTCACCGTCGCGACCAAACAGCCAGCGATGACCGCCGCGCGGCTGGCGGCCGCGATCGAGGAGAACGAACGCGGCACCGCAGACGCCTCGAAACTCGCGGAACTGCTGGTACGGGTCGGACGCTCCCAGTTCGCGGCCGTGCTGGGCAACGTGGGCGTCGCGCTCCCCACAGCACTGCTGATCGGACTCCTCGCGGCCTGGGGTTTCGGCACACCGATTTTGTCGGGCGCCGAGGCGGATTATCTGCTGGACGGCCTGCGCCCGATCATGGGCCTGGCGCTGTTCTTCGCGGCCATCGCCGGGGTGTGGCTGTTCGTCTCCGGCCTGATCGCCGGCTTCTTCGACAACCGCTGCGCCTATCTCGATCTGCCCGGTCGTCTGCGCGAACACCCACTGCTGCAACGGCTGCTGCCAACCACCACGCGCCATCGACTCGCCGACTGGGTCGGATACAACTACGGCGCGGTGCTGGGCAATTTCCTGTTCGGCATGCTGCTGGGCATGACCGGTTTTGTCGGCTACCTGCTGAACCTGCCGCTGGACATTCAGCATGTGGCCTTCGCCTCCGCGAACCTCGGCTACGTGACCGCCAGCGAGTCCATCGGCATGTTCACCTTCCTGCTGTTCCTGGTGTTCGTGCTGCTGATTGGCGCGGTCAACCTGTGGGTCAGCTTTGGCCTCGCCCTGTACGTCGCCCTGCGCGCCCGCGGCGTGCGTATCGGGGCCTTCGACCGCGTACTGAAGGCCTATGGCCGGCACCTGCGCCAGCATCCGGCGCAATTCCTGCTCCCGCCCCGGGATGGCGCGACACAGGAAGGTGACGGGGCACCGCCCAGGTGAACTCGCCATGATGCGCGTCTGGTGGGTCGTCCTCGCAACCTTCTGGCTGGCCTCCTGCGCCGGCAGCCCACCATACCCGGACGCGGACGACGCCCTGGAGGAGCGCCCGGACGCCGAGGTCCTCAAGGCCGCGGACGGGACCCGTCTGCCGCTGCAACGCTGGGGCCCGGAGGAACCCCGCCGTGTCGCGCTGGTTTTGCACGGCTTCAATGACCACGGCGGCAGCATGGCGCCGCTGGGCGAGGCCCTGGCCGAACACGGAATCGCGGTCTACGCGTATGACCAGCGTGGCTTCGGCGCCAACCGCGATGTCGGCCGCTGGGCGGGCTACGAGACCCTGGCCGAGGATGCCCGCTCGGCGCTGCGCATGCTGGCCGAGCGTTATCCGGAGCAGCCACCCCACCTGATCGGCAAGAGCATGGGCGGCGGCGTGGCCGTGCTGGCCGCCACCGGGGACGACCTGCCCCCCATGCGCGGGACCATTCTCATCAGCCCGGCCGTCTGGAGCCGCGATCAAATGCCCTGGTATCAGCGCTTTGGTCTCTGGGTCGGCGCGCGCCTGGCCCCCGGCATGCGACTGTCGGGAGAGATGGCGGCGGAGTTCGACATCCGGCCCACCGATGACCCGGCGGTCCTGGAGCAGATGCGCGACGACCCGCTCGTCCTCCGCGATGCCCGCATCGATGCCCTGGATGGTCTGACCACGCTAATGGGGCGTGCGCTGAACGCCGGGGGTGCTCTCCCCGCCCCAAGCCTGCTGCTCTATGGCGCGAAGGATGACCTGGTACCACCAGGGCCCACGGCCGCGCTGGCCGAACACCTGGCCGCGACCGGCAATCCCGGCCACCGCATGGTGCTCTACCCCGAGGGCTACCACATGCTCACGCGCTACACCCGAGCGGACGACACCTTCGCGGATCTTGTCACCTGGATGCTGGACCCCGAGGCCACCCTGCCCTCCGGCCATGAACGCGCCCCGGAGACCATGGTGCAAAACCTGCGAGAACTCGACGAACAGCACTGATCGCGACCAGGCGCAGGGCGACCACCCGGCAGGCAAACGGCACATGGCCGGCCCGCCCGGGAATGGAATGTGATACAGATCAAAGTACACGGGTATGAGTTATCTCATACTCGGGCCCCTGTAATCGCGTCCAGGAAGGCACTCATCGATGTCCGCGGAACGTCCCGTATCCCCGCGCCGGGCCTTGCGACTGCGGCTGTTCATCATCACGGCCATCATGGGCGTGGCCCTGCTCGTCTTCCTGGCAGTGCACATCACCTCCACGCTGATCTACGAGCGCACGATGACGCGCCAGGCGGAGCAGACCGCCAGCGGCATCGCCCACCAGACATTCGCCTCGATGTTTCAGATCATGCGCGAGGGCTGGACCCGCGAGCAGCTGGAGGCCTTCTCGGCCGGGATCGAGGAGTCCCTGGCGGATACACCGCTACGGCTGGACTTCTATCGCGGCGAGAAGGTGGCGGCCCTGTATGGCGAAGTGGAGCAGCCCACGTGGCACGAACGGATCGAGCATGCATTCGAGACGGGGGCCATCGAGAGCCGCGAGGACAACGGCGAACTGCACTACACCTTTCCTCTGCGTGCTCGCAACGAATGCCTGAGCTGCCATGGCAACGCCTCCACTGGCGACGTGCTCGGAGTATTGGAGGTGCGCCAGGATCTGGGTACGGCCATCAGCGAGGCGCGCAACCAGCAGGTCTGGACGTTCCTCGGGACCGGGTTGGGCACGCTGCTGCTGGGCTCACTGATCGCGGCCTGGGCAACGGCACCCATCACCCGATCGGTGCGCCGTTTCCAGGATCAGGTAACCCGCGTCAATGCGATCAAGGACCTCAACCACGTCGAGACGCAGGCGATCGACACCGGGTTCGTGGAGCTCAACCAGGTGGTGGACCAGGTAGACGACTTGGTGCGCAAACTGCGCTCGGTCGCGGTGGACAAGGACATCCTCGAGTTCGAGCTGAAGCTCCTGGACAAATTCATCATCACGTCGGATGTGGTGCGTGACTGGCGCGAGTACATCGGGGTACTGCTGACCGAGATCAACACGATCATCGATGCCTACACGCTGTTCACCCTGTTCAAGGCCAACGACGACGTCTACGAGCTGGAAATCTTCTGGCGCGCGGAACCCTCGGAGGCCACCCGGCGCACCGTGGAGCGCCTGGCCACGCACCGTATCCGGACGGCCGAGGAATTCGCCCGGGACGCGAACATCACCGTCCGCCACAACGTGGCCGACCCCTCCCGTCACCTCATGGAACTCTCGCCCCGCCAGATCGAACTGGCGACCAAGTCACTGGTACTGGATACCCCGCGCATCGGGGGTGTAGTCGGCATCGGGGTGCAGTCAGAGCTCGTGCGCGACCCGGTCCGCCACGTGGTGATCGAGAGCATCCTTTCAACTCTGCTGAATCTGGTTGGATCCGTGAAAGCAATCTACAAGTACACCCAGGATCTTGAGTACTACGCCACCCGCGACCCGTTGACGAACCTGTACAACCAGCGGGTCTTCTGGGAACTGCTCAACTACGAGATCAAGCGGGCCGAGGGGCATGGCTACCCCTTTGCGGTCATGGTCGTGGACCTCGACAACTTCAAGACCATCAACGACCGCTATGGCCATGCCTTCGGCGACCGTTTCCTGCAGGCCTACGCGAACACCATCCAGGACGCGATCCGCAACGAGGACATCCTGGCCCGTTACGGCGGAGACGAGTTCGCGCTGATCCTCCCCGAGACCGACCAGCAGTCCGCCTGGCAGCTGGCCGCCCACATGGCCGAGGCCACCGACGGCCTCTCGCTCCCTGCCCCCGACGGCTCGCGCGTCAAGGCCACCACCTGCATCGGCATCGCCGCCTATCCGCGCCATGGCAAGGACACGCGCGACCTGTTCCTGGTGGCCGACAACATGATGTACAAGGCCAAGCGCGAGGGGAAAAACGCAGTATGCGTACCCAGCGACGAGGAAGTGGCCGCGGTGTTTCGCGAGGCGGGCGAGACCGGGATCATGATCATGGAGGCGCTGGAGGACCGCCGCATCGTGCCCTACTTCCAGCCAATCATGGATACCGCCACCGGCGAGGCCCATATCCACGAGCTGCTGATGCGCATCCGCGTGGGCGACGAATTGATCCCGGCGGGCCAGTTCGTCGAGGTTGCCGAGACCATGGGGGTGATGCACCAGCTCGATTATGTGCTGATCGAACAGGCCTTTATCGAGGTCAGCCGCTCCGGTTACACGGGCTTGTTGTTCATCAACCTCTCCCCACGCGCGCTGATCATCGGCGAATTCATCGGCAAGGTCCGCCAGCTCGCGCGCGACCACGGTATCGATCCCGCCAAGGTGGTATTCGAAATCACCGAACGTGACACGGTGAAGAACATGGCCGTGCTGGAACAGTTCGTACTCGACCTGAAACAGCAGGGGTTCCAGTTCGCGGTCGACGACTTCGGCTCGGGCTTTTCGTCGTTCCACTACCTCAAGCGCTTCCCGATCGACTTCGTGAAGATCGAGGGCGATTTTGTGCGCAATATGGTCCACGACCCGCGCGATCAGGCATTCGTCCGCTCCATCGCGGCGCTGGCGCGCGATCTCAATGTGCGTACCATTGCCGAGTTCGTGGAGGACGCCGAGATCCTGGACGCCGTGAAATCCATTGGCATTCACTATGCCCAGGGCTTCCACGTGGGCCATCCCGGCCCGGGACCCTTGCCCGGCTCGCCACCGACTCCTGCACCCGACAACCCGAACGACTGACAGGCCTCGCCTGACAGCCCTCGCTGTTCTATTGTGGTGGTACCCGTACCGGAACCAATCTGGCCGGAGGCACAATGGGACAGCAACGCAAGGGGTCTTCCGAACGGCTGGACGCACTGGTCGCGCAAAGCCACCGCTCCAAGGCGGAACGCGAGCAGGGCTATCGCGAGCAGGCACTCAAGATGTACCCATGGGTCTGCGGGCGCTGCGGACGCGAGTTCACGCGTGCCAACCTGCAGGAGCTGACGGTGCACCACCGCGACCACGACCACGACAACAACCCGTCCGACGGCAGCAACTGGGAGCTGCTGTGCCTGTACTGCCACGACAACGAACACCAGCGCTACACCGACGCGACCCCTGGCACAGGAAAGGGCGCCAGCACCTCGGCGACCCACAACCCGTTCGCCGGGCTCGCCGACCTGCTGAATCGCGATGACGACTCGAAATAATGCCTGCGAGGTGCCCCCGAGGGCTCGTTTAAAGTGACCGCCACCAGAACTGGAGTGGCTTCCAGGTTTCCTCGTCCTCGCCCAGATCCGGCCAGTGGTAGTGGCACACCAGCCCCTCGGCCGGCTCGTAACCACGTTTACACCAGAAGTCGTCCAGCGGGCGATAGCCAGCCGGGCGTGCCGGATGATCATCCGGCCGGATAACGGCGCAGAAGGTCGCATGCCCATAACCCGACTCCCGCGCGGCGGCCTCGCGGACATCGAAGAAGCGATGGCCGGCCCCCTGGCCCCGATATGGGCGCCGCAGGACCGACTCCGCGAGATAGAAATACCGCTCGGGGTCCAGTCCGTTCCGGGCGAACGGGGCACGAAAATCGGCGTCGGCTGCCGCCAGCGGCAGCGAGGTCGAGGCCCCCACCAGGTCATCCCCATCCCAGGCGAGTACCACCGCGCTTTGCGGACAATCGACATAGGCGGCCAGGTAGTCCCGCTCGTATTCGACCGAGCCCGCATACAGATAGGGCCACTCGCGAAAGATCTCGATGCGCAAACGCGCAATGGCCTCAAGATGCGGCTCCAGGGCCCTGCCACGCTCGATCGTATAGTCCATTCACATCTCCCCTGTCGGCCATCCTGTGACGCACATCGAAGGCACAGACTTGACGCCTCACAGGACCAGGAAACTCAGCCATAACGATCTACACTAAAGGATAAAGGTTGCAGGATCCCGCGCGGGTTCGAGTCCGGAACCGGGCCCGCCTGCGGTTGGTGTGTTCCGTTTCGCCCCTCGGGGCATTCACGTCCGTCCAACAGGAGGCACTGTATGGATACCGTATGGATCGTTGTGGCCGATGCCGCCCGCGCGCGCATCCTCAGTTGCGAAGGCCGCGCCTGTCAGGGTCTGCACGAGATCGAAACCCTGACGCACTCCGAGTCCCGCGTACATGCTCAGGAGCTGGTCACCGACCGACCCGGCCGCAGCTGGAGCAGCGCCAGTGGCGATGGCCGCCACGCCATGCAGGAAAGTACCGATCCAAGCGTTAATGAGCGCAACCGCTTTGCCCGCGAAGTGGCCGAACGCCTCAAGTCGGGCTATCACAAAGGCACCTACCAGAGACTGGTGATCCTGGCCGCGCCCCAGTTCCTGGGGGCCCTTCGCGATCTGCTGGATCCGCAGGTATCCCAGATCGTCACCGCCCAGATCGCCAAGAACGTTGCCAAGATCCAGGACCCGGCCGCCCTGCGCAATCATCTGCCGGACTTTCTCTACTAATTTACCCAGCCCGACCTCGGCGAGGGCCCGCCCCAAGGCGGGCCCTTTTCATTTGGATCGAATCTCGGGGCACAAGGCGGTTTCGGCTTACAACGGGCCGTGGAGAGTGAGAAGCGACGCGGACCGCGAGATCACTCCTAATCCGGATCGGAGGCCTCGCGCTCGGGGGTCCCCGGCACGGGCGCAATGCGATCAACGTCCGGCTCGGGGAAATCGGCCGGTGCCAGAACCCCGAGCAGCTCGGGGCCATCGTGCGCGGGCACGAAGACCGCCAGTTCGGCCTCCTGTATCTCGAGGCCCACGGCCTGGCGCAAATTGAGGTCATGCCCCACGACCACGATGTTGGAGGCGGGATCCTTCGGCGGGGTGTGAAGATGGCGTGTCAGGCCGTCGATTAGATGGGCGCGGCGCGCCTCGTCCTGCACCCACGGGAGGTTGAACAGGTCGTAGCGGATCTCGTAGTCATCGAAGGCAAGCGCGGCGGTCTCCCAGTTTCGGCAAAAAGGGCTTGTAAGTACCTGTTCCACCGAAATACCCAGCGCGCGGAAGCCATCCCCGACCCGCCGCGCATGGTTGCGGCCGAGGGTGCTGAGATTGCGTTGCCCCGCACAGTCATCCATGTCGCTGAGGTCGTAGTCGTCGTACGAGCGGTCGGTCTCCGCATGACGCCAGAACACGACCAGCCCACCGCCCTGGAGGCGCTCGATCAATTGGTCCGCGCTCAATTCCTCGGCCCCGAGCCCCACTGGCACAAGACCGAGGAGGAACGCCCCCAGAATCCAGAACGCCCGTCCCGACATCGCGCTGCTCCCCGTTCGTCTCCTTGCATAGGTAGACGAAAAACCCGGGCGCTGCCGATGCGGGGTGGGTCAGAAGTCGTCGGGTGTCAGCACGCCCAGCAGCCGTGGATGCTCTTCTCCGGGTTCGAAGACCGCGATCTCGCCCTCGTCGATCTGCACCCGGGCCGCCCGCTGCAGGTTGATATTGTGGCCGACGATCACGACGTTCCGGCTGGCATCCTCGGGGGGCGTGTTCAGGTAACGCTGCAACGCGCGCACCAGCTCGTCCTGACGCGTGCGATCGCGTACCGGCGGCACGTTGAACAGATCTTCGCGGATCTCGTAGGAGTCCTCGCCAAAGGCGATGCGGGCAGTGTCCACGTTGCGACAGAACGCGGAACTCAGGATCGACTCCACAGGAATGGCATGGCGGTCGAAGCCCTCGCCCACCTTGCGCGCCTCTTCCTTGCCCTGATCATTGAGGTTGCGTTGCAGGTCGCAGCGGGACATGTCCGACAGGTCGCGGTCACGGTAGCTGCGGTCGGTCGTCGCGTGGCGCCAGTAGATCACCAGCCCGCCGTCCTGCATGCGCTCGAGCAGTGCCTCGGCAGCCAACTCCGAATCGGCGTGGCCCGCCGCCGGAACGAACAGACTCACGATAAGAACAAAAGCCATGCGCCATATGCGTTCGACTCTCATGTTTCCCACCCGCCATGCAAATGGTTCAGACCACCCGTACCGCCTGATGTTCGCCCTACGCGATCGTTGACGCCCCCCCAGCTCGGCCCTAGTATGCCGTTCTCCCCAGCCCGGAATCCCGCCCTCGCATGACCTACTGTGTCGCCATCGATCTGGACGACGGCCTCGTGTTCGCCTCCGACTCGCGCACCAATGCCGGCGTCGACCAGGTCAGCACCTACAGCAAGATGCATACCTTCGAGGTCGAGGGTCAGCGTCTGTTCGTTGTGCTGACCGCCGGGAACCTCGCCACCACGCAGGCCGTGGTACACCGGCTCAAGCGCGATATGGAGGACAACGCCGAGGAAAGCCTGGCAACGGTGGAACGCATGTCGGATGCCGCCGAGTACCTGGGGCGCCTGAATCGCGAGGAAACCGAGAAACACTCGGAAGCCCTGTCACGGTCCGGCATGCAGGCCGATGCAACCCTGATCATCGGAGGCCAGATCGCAGACGATGCCCCTGGCGTCTACCTGATCTATCCCCAGGGCAACTACATCACCACCTCGCAGCAGACACGGTTTCTGCAGATCGGAGAGAGCAAGTACGGCAAACCGATCCTGGATCGCATCATCGAGCACGACACCACGCTCGGCGATGCAGCCCGCTGTGCGCTGGTCTCGATCGATTCCACCATCCGCTCCAACCTGACCGTCGGGCCACCGATCGAGGTACTGGTCTACGAGCGCGGCACCCTCGCCTTCGACCACTACCTGTGCATGGAGGCCGACGACGAATACCTGCGCTCTTTGACGCAAGCCTGGGACACGAATATCAAACGGGCCTTTACCGACCTCCCCCGTTTCGACTGGGAAGGCGCGCACGGGCGCAAGCAGCGCGGGACGCGAGTCAGCCGCGGATCCAGCAAGACCGCTGGCGGCAGCAAGGCCAGCTCGACCAAGACAACCACCAAGTCCCGGAAGCCCCGCCGCTAATCCCCCTGGTTGCGGGAGCGGGTTTGCAAGCGAACGTCCCTGCCAGCGTTCGGAGGGGGCCAGTTACGCGGCTTGTGCAGGGGCCGCCAGGAACCAGGTCTCGGCGTTGGCGCCGTGGATATCCGCGATGTCCTGCTGGAGCCGGTCGACAAAGTCGTGCAGACCGTCTTCGGCCAGCAGTTCGTCCACACTGGCGTTCATC
Source organism: Thioalkalivibrio sp. ALD1 (assembly GCF_000381245.1). Classification (NCBI taxonomy): domain Bacteria; kingdom Pseudomonadati; phylum Pseudomonadota; class Gammaproteobacteria; order Chromatiales; family Ectothiorhodospiraceae; genus Thioalkalivibrio; species Thioalkalivibrio sp. ALD1. The sequence continues at coordinate 21,699 of NZ_KB906249.1, forward strand.
GCGTGGCGCCGGGCCTGGATCACCAGCCGCAGCGGGACTTCGTTGTTCGGCAAGCTTTCCAGCGCGTCCTGCACCTGGGTCAGGGCATGCGTCACCGAGCGCGGGAACGCCTTGTCCTGCAGCAGGAAACGCACCACGTCCACACCGTTGATCCGCCGCTTCACGTGCTGGCGGTACATCTGAAAGCCGCTCTCGGAGCGCAGGATGCTGGTCCACAGCAGGCCCTCGTAGGGCTCCGGGTCGTCGTTGTTCTTCTTCAGGAGCTTCAGTGCACCGACATCCACCTGGCGCGTGCCCATGTCCGCGCGCTCCAGATTCCGCCCGAGACGGATGAAGTCATAGGCTGCATCGTGGCTCATCGTCCCCGCCAGCAGGCCTGTCAGGGTCTGACAGCGCTGGATGATGCTCGACAGGAATTCAAAACGTCCGCGCTTGCCAATGCCCTGGTCGATCTCGTCGCGCGCGAACAGGTAGAGCTCGTTCATCACCTCCCAGGCCTCGGATGGCACCAGATCGCGGGTGGTACGCACGTTCTCGCGCGCCGCGCGCAGAGAGTTGAGCACCGAGCTGGGGTTGTCGGCGTCGGCCAGCAGGAACTTCACGCAGTTGCGCTCGTCCTCGCGCTGGTAGTGGTTGTCGAACAGCTCGTCGTTCCCGGTCACCTCGACCAGGCCCTTCCAGGAGAGCTGTACCGACTTCGGCATGTCCAGCGCCAGCAGATGGAAGGCCGTGACCATGCGCGCGGTGTTCTCCGCGCGCTCCACGTAGCGTGCCATCCAGTACACGCGTTCCGCGACTCTCGAGAGCATCTTAGTTCTCCTCGTCCACGATCCAGGTGTCCTTGCTGCCCCCGCCCTGCGAGGAATTGACCACCAGCGAGCCCTTGCGCATCGCGACGCGGGTCAGACCGCCCGCGGTCACGTCGGTGCGCACGCCCTGCAGGATGAACGGCCGCAGATCCAGGTGGCGCGGTTCGATATCGTCGCCGCACAGCGTCGGCGCAACGGACAGGGCCAGGGTCGGCTGCGCGATGTAGTTGCGCGGGTCCTTCTGGATCAACTGGGCAAACTCCGCACGCTGCTTCTTGGTCGCGTGTGGGCCGACCAGCATCCCGTATCCTCCGGACTCGTTGGCCGGCTTCACCACCAGCTCGTCCAGGTGATCAAGCACGTACTCGCGGTCCTTCTCGTTCACGCACAGGTAGGTCGGCACATTGGGCAGGATCGGCTCCTCGTCCAGGTAGTAGCGGATCACCTCGGGGACAAAGGCGTACATCACCTTGTCGTCGGCGACCCCGGCCCCGGGGGCATTGGCCAGCCCGACATTGCCCTTGCGCCAGGCCCGCATCAGGCCGGGCACACCCAGCATTGACTCCGGGTTGAAGACCTCCGGGTCGAGGAATTCGTCGTCGATCCGGCGATAGATCACGTCGACCCGTTCCAGGCCGTCGATGGTGCGCATGTAGACGCAGTCATCGTCGCCGACCACCAGATCCGCGCCCTCGACCAGTTCCGCGCCCATGCGCTGGGCCAGGAAGGAGTGCTCGAAATAGGCCGAGTTGTAGATACCCGGGGTCAGTACCGCGATCTCCGGGTAGTCCTGCGGGCGCGGGGAGATCGAGGCCAGCATGTCGAACAGCTGGGTTGGATACTCATCCACCGGCAGGATGCTCGAGCTCTCGAACAGTTCCGGGAACACGCGCTTGGTCACCTGCCGGTTTTCCAGCATGTAGGACACGCCGGAGGGCACGCGCAGGTTGTCTTCCAGCACGTAGAAGTCGCCCTTGCCGTCGCGCACCAGATCGGTGCCGCAGATGTGCGCCCAGACGCCGTGCGGCGGCGTGATCCCGACGCACTGCTCGCGGAAGTTCTTGGACTGCTTCAGTACGTAGCGCGGGACGACCTTGTCTTTGAAGATCTGCTGCTTGTTGTAGATGTCGTTGATGAACATGTTGAGCGCCGTGAGGCGCTGCTCAAGTCCCCTGGTCACGCGCTCCCACTCGGTTTTGGTGATCACCCTCGGGATGATGTCGAATGGCCAGGCACGGTCGATGTTCTCGCCTTCGGTGTAGACCGTGAAGCTGATGCCCATTTCGAGGATGGCGCTATCGGCCGCGGTCTTGCGGCTCTGGATCTCGGTGTCGTCCAGACTGCTGAGGTAATCGGTCAGGGGTTTGGCAGGTTTGCGCGGTTTACCGGGCTTCGCGATCAGTTCATCAAAGAAAGGCTTGGGATCGTATTGCTTCCAGTCAATCGCCATACGTCGGGTCCTCTGACGCGGGGAATGGTTTGCTCTACAGTAGCGCCTTTTCCGGCACCACGAGCAACAGCCGCACTCGGGTGGTGTACGTCTTTCGTCCCCCTGACCCGCCAGAGGTTCCCATGAGCGACACCCTCGAACAGCGTCTGATCGCGCTCTACGAGCATCCGAAGATCCAAGGATGCAACTGGCAGCCGCGTCTTTTCTGGTATCCGGCCACCGATGGCGGATCCTATGGCGGGCTGCGCGTGGAGGGCCGCGAGCTGGAGGTGTTTTTTGCCACAATTCTGGGCGAGGAGTCGAGCGAGCGCGCCGGTCTGGACGCCGAACAGGACGGGCGCGGAAGCTTCATCGCGGCCAATGCGCGGCGCCACGAGTTGCCCCTTTTTACCCGGCGTTAGGGCCGATGGGATTCGCGTTGTTCATCCCATCCTACGAGGTTGGTGCCACGCTGTAGGATGGGATGAGCGAAGCGAATCCCATCAAGGGGCATTACAACGGAAAGCGTGCTACTGCACGAAGAATTGCTGGAACAGCGCGGCGAGAATCACCAGCGCAAACCCGGCATAAAGCCCGGCGACCACGTCATCCATCATGATCCCGTGCCCGTCCTTCCACTTGGCATCGAAGTAGTTGGCGGGCCACGGCTTGAGGATGTCAAACAGCCGGAACAGCAGGAATCCGATCACGATCCAGACAAGCCCTGCGGGTGCGAAGGCCAGGGTAATCAGCATTCCCGCCCATTCGTCCCATACGATACCGGGATGATCGTGCACACCCAGCCGGCGTGCGCTCTCCCCGCAGATATGAAACCCGGCCATCACCACGATCACGGTAACGGCCAGATACGCCCACTCCGGGAAGTTCATGATCGCGAAGTAGAGCACCAGCGCGCCGAGCGACCCGGTAGTCCCCGGTGCCCAGCGCGACAGGCCACTTCCGAACCCGAAGGCCAGCAGATGGATCGGGTCGGTGAATACCGTCTTCGCCGACGGCATCTTCGGCTTTGAGCTTTGGGCGGGTGCGGCACCGGCGCCGGTCTTCTTCCTGGCCATGATGTCCCTTGGCTTTGTTCTTGTGTTTTTTGTGTTTCTGGCTAACCGGCGAAATGATCGTGGCCCCGGCGCGCGACGTCCAGCCGCGCGCCATCGGCATCCACCACCTCGATCTCGCTGCCGCTGGTGAACTCGCCGATCACGGTCAGCGAGGTACGCACGCTCAGGCTGAGCAACTCCAGCGGCTCGGTGGGCGGCAGGGCAAACAACAGTTCGTAATCCTCACCACCGGCGAGCGTCCCATCGCGAACCGTTTCCTCCGGCTGCCCATCCAGCAACGGATCGACGGGCACCTGCGACCAGTCGACCCGGGCACCACAGCCGGATGCCGCACACAGATGGCCCAGATCAGCCAGCAGCCCGTCGGAGATATCGAGCGCGGCCCGCGCTCGGTTACGCAGCCCCCGCCCCAGCGCCAGACGCGGGTTCGGCCAGAACAGGCGCGCACAGCTTGGAGCCGCCTCGTCCGGCGACGACTGGCCCTGCTCGCGGCGCTGGCGCTCGAAAGCGAAACCCGCGGCCGCCCCCCCCAGCGCCCCGCTGACCACCAGCCGGTCACCGGGACGGGCGCCGGTGCGACGCAGGGCCTGCCCGACCGGGACCTGGCCCAGTGCAGTCACGCTGACAGCTCCAGGGCCACGGGTGGTATCCCCCCCCACGAGGGGCACCGACGTTTGTTCGGCCAGCGCCATGAAGCCCCTGCTAAAGGCGGCCAGCCAGTCATGGTCCACGGAAGGCAGTGTCAGGGACAGGACCACCCCCAGCGGATCGGCCCCCATCGCGGCAAGGTCGCTCAGGTTGGCTGCCAGTGCCTTGTGCCCCAGGCTGGCCGGCGGGTGGTCCGGGTAGTAATGCGTGCCCTCGACCAGGGTATCGACGGTGACAACCAGTTCATGGCCGGCCTGCACCACGAGCAGTGCCCCGTCATCGCCAATGCCCAGGCGCACGTCCGGGCTAGTCCCGGCCGGCTCGGCAAAATAGCGCCGGATCAGATCGAATTCGGAGACGGGACCGGTCATGGCGAGAGGCGGCCCATGTGAATCAGCGCTGAAGCGAGCGCTCGGGGCCGCGTAGATCGGCAGACAGCCGATCCAGCACCCCATTGATGTAGCGGTGCGACTGCTCGGCGCCGAAACGCTTGGCCAGGTCCACCGCCTCGTTGATCACCACGCGATAGGGCACGTCCATGCGCTCGGCGAGCTCCCACTGGCCCAGCCACAGCAGGGCCCGCTCGACCGGGTCGAGCTGATCCAGCGGGCGGCCCAGGTACGGTTCCATACGGGCATCCAGGGCCTCGCGGTTGCGAGTCACACCGATCAGGATTTCGCGGAAGTACTCCGCGTCCGCCTTGGCGTGTTCCTCGTCGTCGCGAAACTCGGCCAGGATGTCCTTGGGCTCGCCCGCCGTCATCTGCCAGGAGTACAGCGCCTGCATCGCACGACGCCGCGCGACCGAGCGCGCGTGGCGGGCGCGCTGTTCGGGCGTGCTGCGCGGGCGTTTGCCCCGCCCGCCCTGGCGCGGGGCCTTGCCCGCGGGCTGCGATGGGTTATGCGATTCACTCACGGCGTGCAGGGGACCCACCCGCTTAGGGAAACACTGATCCATGTACACGCTCGCGCTCGAGTCGCTTTTGCGTGCGAACAAGGCGCGGCGACTGCCGTGCAGTGACTCTGCACAAGGGAGCCGCAACGCAGTTCCCACGCCCGTCTTTGATAACAACGGGCGGCCGAGCCCCTTCGGGGTTGGCACCCCAGGTTCCCCGATCCTGCGTTGCGGCCCGAATCAGTCAACAACGGGCCGGTAGTACCACTACCGGCTGCGCACCGCGCCTTGTCTCGGCAAACCTGGGGTATCAACGCGAGTGTGTACATGGATCAGTGTTTCCCTTAGGAATCGGCGCGCAGCTTGCGCATCAGGCTGACCATCTCGATCGCGCCCATTGCGGCATCCGCGCCCTTGTTGCCGGCCTTGGTGCCGGCGCGTTCGATCGCTTGCTCGATGGAGTCCGTCGTCAGCACCCCAAAGCTGATCGGCAGGTCCTCGGCCATCTGCACCTGAGCCAGGCCCTTGGCGGCCTCGCCTGCGACATAGTCAAAGTGCGGGGTCGAACCCCGGATCACGCAGCCCAGTGCGATCACCGCGTCATAACGGCCGGAACGGGCCATCGCCTGCGCCGCCAGCGGCAGCTCGTAGGCGCCGGGCACGCGCGCGATGGTCAGGTTCTTCTCCGCCACGCCGTGGCGCTTCAGGGTGTCGACTGCGCCTTCCAGCAGGCGCTCGACGATCAGGCTGTTGAAGCGCGCCAGCAGCAGGCCGTAGCGATGGTTGGCGGCATCCGTGAACTCGCCTTCCAGGGTCTCGATCTCGTGCATGATGGTGTGGTTCCGGTCGGAATGGGGCGGACACACGGCCCGCAAAATCCTGTGTAGTGTAGCATCGCGGCGCGCCTAGGGAGACGCTGATGGACGGAGCTTCAGGAGGCAGTGGCGGCCCTGCGCGCCCGCACCCTTCGCGCCGAGATCCAGGAATGGACCACGCGCCAGCCGAGCAGGAAAGCCAGGATCGCGGCGTACAGCGTAACTTCACCATAATCGGCCCGCGCCAGCCAGAGAAAATGCAGGATCGCCAGCACCCCGGCCACGTACACCCCGCGGTGCAGCCAGACCCATTTCTTCCGGAGCCAGCGCTGTGCCCCGTCGGTGGAGGTCACCGCCAGGGCGAGCAGGATCACCCAGGCGGCAAAGCCGACCATCACAAACGGGCGCTCGGTCAGGTCATAGAGCACCAGTTCCCAGTCGAAGAACAGATCCAGCCCCAGCCAGGTCAGGGCATGCGCGGTGACATAGCCGAACGCGACCAGCCCCAGCATCCGGCGCAGCCGAGTGATCCAGGCAAACCCCGTCATCTGCCGCAGCGGGGTCACGGCCAGCGCGATCAACAGCGCGATCATCGCATGCGTGCCGGAGAGCTCCAGCAGCTTCTCGATCGGGTTCGCCCCCAGCCCGCCGAACCATCCGAGCGTACGCAGACCGATCCAGACCGCTGGCACGAGCGAGAGCAGCAGAACGCCCGTCCAGACGCCTTTTGGGGGCTGCCCTTTGCGGCGTTGGGTCGTCGCCACGCCGAACCCGTCAGAAGTACTCGGTCAGGTCCATCCCCTCGTACATCGAGGCGACTTCATCCCCGTACCCGTTAAACATCTCCGTGCGGCGACGGCGGAATTCGCCGATCCGCCGCTCGGTGCGCTGCGACCAGCGCGGATGATCCACGTCCGGGTTCACGTTGCTGTAGAAACCGTATTCATCGGGCTGCGCCTGATTCCACAGCGTCGGCGGCTCGTCCTCGAGGAAGCGGATGTGCTTGATGGACTTGATGCTCTTGAAGCCGTACTTCCAGGGCACGACCAGGCGAATCGGCGCCCCGTTCTGGTTCGGCAGCACCTCGTCGTACAGCCCCACGGCGAGGATCGTCAGCGGGTGCATCGCCTCGTCCATGCGCAGGCCCTCGGTATAGGGCCACTGCAGCCCGCCGGAGCTGGCCGGCCGACGCCGCTGGCCGCGCAGGTTGTCCGGGTCGTAGATGCTCTCGAAGGCCACATAGCGGGCATCGCCCCAAGGCTCGGCCTTGTCGATGATGCGATTCAGCTCGAAGCCGATCCACGGGATCACCATGGACCAGCCCTCGACACAGCGCATGCGGTAGATCCGCTCCTCCAGCGACCAGGGGCTGATGAAGTCCTCCACCGCGTACTCGCCCGGGTTATCACACAGCCCGTCCACCTTGATGCTCCACGGGTCCGTCTTCAACTGGTCGGCATAGGTCTTGGGATCGCCCTTGCCCGGACCCATCTCGAAGAAATTGTTGTAGCTGGTTACTTCGTCGTAGGGCGTCTTCGACTCGTCGGTGGAGAAATCGCCGGGTTCAAAGTCGAGCTCATAGCCGCGCAGGGCGGCCGACGCAGGAACCGCCATACCCAGACCGCCCAGGGCCAGACCGGCACCCATCCCGACACCCGCGCGCAGGAATTCCCGCCGCCGCTGGTAGATCGCCTTCGGGGTGATTTCGCTGCGGGCAGGATCGGAACGACGCCGCGTACGAATCAGCATGAACAACCTCGCATCTCGACCATTCGGGACCAACCGGACCGCCAGTCCATTCCCTGCCGGGCGGCACCGCAGGTGCCTGTCCAAGTGTCTCCTTCGGGATGGACCGGCAACCCGTCGCCAAGTTCGAAAACCCTGGCACTTTTGCCGCTGTCATGCTCCTACTGTGGACAATAAGGAAACGCGACAAGGCATAAGAATTTTCTGCTTGCGCCCAGGCGCGGTCGCTATATAAGACTTTCCTGATGCCGTAGTACCGGGGTGGCCCGGCCGGCATACCCGGAGACCCCGCATGGACCTCAATCTCGATACCGGTTTCGACAGCACCGAAGACCTCACCGGCCTGTTCGAGAACCCGCTCGTCAACGACCGCGGCCCGAGCAAACACGCCGCCCGCCGCACCCTCGAACGCATGATGGAAGAACGCGCCCTGCGCGCCCACCTGCAGGACGACTTCGATCTCGACCACGCCAGCGACCCGCTGGACTGGTAACCAGGAGAAGGGTGGCCCATATGGGCCACCCTGCGTTTATCAGCGATGCGATTCGCTTTGCTCATCGCATCCTGCCCAAGCATTACCCCCGGGGCACACGCTGCCCCCCGACCGTAAGATGCGATGAGCCCCGCGAATCGCATCAATGCACGACACCGCCCAAGCCCCCGCCTACTCGTCATCGTACCCGGTCAGCTCCACGAAGCCGCGACCCACCGGCTCGCCATCCGCATCCAAGATATCCACCGCGCCTTCCCAATAGCGGATCACGGTGTCCATCTCCTGTTCGTCGCGGATGGCACGCACAGTGAATTCGCGTGGAGCCGAGCCGTCCGGCGGTTCGATGCGCATCGCCCATTCCACGGGATAGCGATTGCCGGACGGCTGCGTGGCCCAGCGTCGGGGCTCCAGTTCGACCTGGAAGGGTTCCAGCAGCCGGTCGTCGGCATCCGCCGGCATCCAGCGGCCCTTGGACAGCGGGTGCGGCTCCCCGTCCTCCTTGCGTAGCTGGTAATACATCACGTCCAGCCCGTCGTCGAACTGCAGCGCGAACCAGTCCCAGCCCACCTGATCCTCGGACAGAGCACTGGTGCTCCACTCGCGGTCCATCCAGGCCTGACCGGTCACCGCCAGGCGCCCGTGCTCCGCTCGCTCGACCTCACCGCTCACTTTGAGGCGGGGCATGGAGTAGTAATAGGAGGCATTGCCCGGCTCCGGGCCCTTCTGGCTGAGACCCGCCTCGCCCTGGAGGACCGGGCCACGCAGGGGCTCCAGTTCCAGCTTCAAACGGTAGTCGTCCACGCTGAAGTCCAACCTCCAGCGGTCCTGGTCCAGATCCGCCAACTGCCAGTCCTCGGCCCAAACCCGACCGACCGGATCGGTCGCCCCGGCCAGCCCCGCCCCGTCGCGCACGAAGCGCTCCTCGGAGGCGTGGTGCCCGGCCTCGCGATCGATCACCGCCGTATGCGCCATCCAGATATCCGGGCTGGCCCAGGCCGAATCGTGCCAGCGCGCATCACCCGCCAATTCCGGCGCCAGCCCGACGCGGAAGAAGGTGATGTGAAAGCCCAGCCGCTCGCCCTCCGGCCCGTCGAGGTTGCCGGTCACATACCACCACTCGTTGCGAAACCCCGGGTGCGGCCCGTGGTCACGCGGAAACTCGAACACCCGCGGCGCATCCGCACGCCGGAACCCTTCCGTCTCCTCGCCGCCCAGGGCCTCGCCCACGCGCAGCCCGGACACCTCGGCCTCGCGCGCGTCAGGCGGCTCCGCCCCATCACAGGCCGCCAGCAGCACCACAAGCACAGCGAGCGACAACAGGCGCAAGATCTTTTGAGGAAACATCTGCAGGAGCGCCCGCGAAACCCCCGCCCACGCCTGCCTCTGACCAAGCCCCTTCGCGGGCAGGCCCGCTCCTACATGCTGCAACCGCTCCATCACGGCACCTCCCGCAAGGCGGGCACCAGCCGCATGCGCGCCATTCGCCAGGCCGGGATCAGCGCCGCCAGCAGCGCCGCCCCCACGCCCAGGGCGACGGTCTCGGCGATCTCGCGGCCCGGCCAGCGCAGGTCCATGCCCCAGCCGAAGGCCTCGCGGTTGATCACCTCGATCAGTAGCCAGCCCATGCCCAACCCCAGCGGGATCGCGGCCAGCGCGGCGAAGGCACCCAGTACCGCCCCCTGAAACACCACCAGCCCGCGCACCCCGCCGGGCAGCAGGCCAAGGCTGCGCAGCGTGGCGAACTCGCGCGCGCGTTCCATCTGCAGGGCCATCAACGCCCCGAGGATCGCGATGAACGCGACCAGCAGAGTGATCACCCGCAGCAGGTGCGTGATCGCAAAGGTGCGGTCGAAGATCGCCATGGACTCCTGCTCTATATCGCCGGGCCGCGTAACCATCGCCGCCGTCTCGCGCTCGGCCAGCCACGCCTCCAGGCGCTCGATCGCCGCGCCGGCATCCACGCCGTCGGGCAGGCGCAGCCCAAACGAGCCCACCTCCTCTGCACCGGCCGTGCCTGCATAGAACCGCTCGCCCAGCATCAGCACGGTGCCCTGCGGACTACCGTAGTCGCGATACACGCCCGCCACCTCGAACATCCGCCGCCCGTCATCCACACGGATATCCAGCCGATCACCCACACCCACGTCGTGATGGGCGGCAAAGGGCTCAGTGACCAGCACCGCATCGGTCTCGCGCAGGCGCCGGTCGAGTTCTTCTCCCTTGGCCTCGGCCCGCAGCAGTGGCAGGTACTCCAGCCAGACCGGATGCGGCTCGACCACGTAGAGATCGATCATCCCGGCATCGCTCGGTGTGTCCTGGCTGGAACCAGTGCTGACCGACTCCGCCTCGGCGATTCGGGCGAGCGCCCCCCCCCAGTCCGCAGGCAGTCGCGCCCCGCTGCGCGCCGTGGCGGGGGCCACTGGTACTACGTACAAATCCGAGGTGAGTGCCTGGCCCAGCCACTGCTCCACGCTGTCGCGAAAGCTCCCGACCATCACCGACACGCTGATCGCGGCCGCCAGGGCCAGCGTCAGCGCCGAGGTGGCCGGCGCGCTGCGCGACAGGCTCCGCTCCAAGCTACGCACCCCGATACGCGGTAGCGTCTGCCCGCGACCCAGCCGCGCCAGACCGCGCAGGACCCAGGCCAGCACCAGCGGAAGCAACAGCACAAAGCCGGTGATCAGCAGGAACAGCGCGACAAAGCTGCCCACCAGCCCTCCGACCCCGAGCAGCAGCATCGCGCCACCCGCCGCCAGCAGCACGACGGCCGCTGCCGCCAGCCCGCGCAGGCCCCGGCGCGCCCGGCGCTCCAACCGCCCGCGTCCAAGGCTGCCGGGGCTGGCCGCCCGCGCCGCCTCCCAGGCCGGGGCCAGCGCCGCCAGCAGCGACAGCCCCACCCCCAGCGCGATCACCGCCAGTAGCGCCAGCGGGCGCGGTGTTACCTCCGTTACCGCCACCACAAAGAAATGATCCGTCACCGTCTGCGCGACCTGACCGACCAGCACCTGCGCCAGGCCGATCCCGACCAGCACACCCAGCAGCGTGCCGATCACACCGACCAGCAAGGCCTCCAGCATCACCACGCCGAACAGCGCCCGCCGACCGGCCCCGACCAGGCGCAGGCTCGCCAGCACCTCCTGCCTGCGCAGTACCGCGAAGGTCTGCGTGTTGTAAATCAGGAAGGCCGCAATCAGCAGCGCCAGCAGGCTCATCGCCGTCAGGTTGATCCGAAAGGCCTGCGCCAGCTCGCGCGAGGCCTGGTCGCGCGCCGCGACCGGCACGAGTTCCAGGTCATCCGGAAGCTGCTCCGCGAAGGCGCCGATGTCGGCGTCGTCGAGGCGCACGTCGATGCGATCGAGCCGCCCCGGCCGGCCGAGCAGCGTCTGCGCGGTGGCGATGTCCGTGACCCACAGCGAACCGCCCTCATCGTCCGATCCGGACGCCGCTTCATCGCGCTCCGCTTCACGGTCGAGCAGCGTGACCTCGAAGCGCCCGGCAGCGGTCTCGAGTGCCAGGCGATCCTCGTGGGTCATCCCGGCATCTGCCCACCAGCCACTCGGCGGCAGGATCGTGCCCGGCTCGGTCACCAGCCGCTGCACCGGGGCATCCCCGATATCCGAGGCCGCCCCGCGGAACGGGCCCTCGGCCAGCGGATCGACCCCCAGTACATAGATCGTGCGCCCGTCTGGTAACCGCGCGGGTCCCTCCACGACCGGCGCGGCATCACGCCAGCCGGCCAGCCGCAGATCGCGATAATGCACCTCGTCGAATCCCCGGGCCGGCCCCAGAATCTGGTGGGTGGCCGTACCCGCCACCTCGTCCATCGAGCGATCGAACGCGCGCTGCGCCGACTGGTTGGCCAGGTCCACCGCCAGCACGACGGCCACGGCGATTACCACCCCCACCAGCGTCAGCAGCCGCTGCAATGGGCGCCTTCGCCAGTCGCGCAGCCAAGCTTTTACCAGCAATGAGCTCACGTCGCCGAAGCTTCCACGGCGAGATCCTGCAGGTGGCCGTCCTGCATGCGCAGCACGCGATCCAGACGCCCAGCCAGGTCTTCACTATGCGTAACCAGCAACAGGGCACAGCCGGTCGCGCGCACCTGCTCCAGCAGCAGCGCGAACACCGCCTCGCCAGTGCGCGAGTCGAGATTGCCGGTTGGCTCGTCGGCCAGGATCAGCGCCGGCCGGTGCACCAACGCCCGCGCGATCGCCACGCGCTGCTGCTCCCCCCCCGAAAGCTGCTCCGGCTCGCGCCCGCTCTTGTCGCCCAGGCCCACAGCCTCCAGTTGCGCCGCCGCCCGCTCGCGGCGCTGCGCGGCATCCAGATCCGTCGCCAGCTCCAGCGGCAGCATCACGTTCTCCAGCGCCGTGAGCGTCGGGATCAGATGAAACGACTGGAACACGATGCCGACCTGCGCACGGCGCAGCCGCGTGCGCGCCGCCTCGTCCAGCCCCGCCAGCGCCTGACCGGCCAGTTCCACCGTGCCGGTGTCGGCCGGCTCCAGCCCGGCGGCCAGATGCAGCAGCGTGGACTTGCCGGAGCCACTCTCGCCGACGATCGCCACGCGTTCACCGGGCGCCAGTGCCAGATCTACGTCATGCAGCACGCGCCCCTCGCCGGGATAGCCGAAGGCCACCCCGCGCATGCCCAGCACCGGCGCCCCGGGATTGTCTCGCTCTGTCATCGCATAGCCCCTGCCTGGCCGATCGAATCGTGTCGGAATGGCTGTTCCATGTGCCCATTCATATCGCTGCAACGCGAAGGCCGCATCCTGTCGAGACAGACCCCTGACAGGAGAGGAATGTTTCAAAAAAGCCCCCAAGCGGTTGATTGCGGCCTGACATCCGTTAGAATACCGGTATCTCCACACACGGGAACGCGCCTTGAAACGCCGATCACGCAGTCGATCTATCTGCGCCTCGCGGTAAGCGCCTTCTTCCCGAACCGGACGCTTCCCGCTGGGCCTCTAAGTACTAGAGTGCCGGGAGCGGCCGGGCCCCAGCCCGATCCCGACCGGACGAAGACACCGCATCCCTGCGGCGCCTTGTGAGGCTGTGTATCCAGCTCCCTGGCCCGCGGATGGCAGCCGGGAGTAAGGGCATGGATTTGCATCTGGAACAATCCATCATCGAGCTGAAGGAGCTGCTGCGTCTGGACGACCGCGACGGCATCCAGGAACTGCTCGACTACACGCGCGTGCAGGATATCGCGCATGCGCTGATGGAACTGGGCGACGACGACCTGTGCGCGGTGTTCAACCTGCTGGAGCCCGGGCGCAAGGCGGATGTCTTTTCCTACCTCGACACCCCGCACCAGATCCGGCTGCTCGAGGCCTCGCCGAAGGACGACGCCCGCTTCATCCTCTCCGAGATGGAGGCAGACGACCTCACCAGCCTACTCCAGACGCTGGACCCGGAGACCCTGCGCGGCTACCTGCGGCTGCTGCCGTTCCGGGCCATCCGCCGCGCCCTCAAGCAGCTCAACTATCCGGAAGACTCCGCCGGTCGCGTGATGTCCCCGGACGTCGTCGCGGTGGACCCCGACTGGACGCTCAAGCGCGCACTGGCCTTCATCCGTCGCAACGCGGACGAACACTCGAACAACGTGATCTTCGTGGTCGACCAGGACCGCGTGCTGCTTGCGGCCGTGCCGATCCGGCACTTCCTGCGCGCCTCGGCGGAGAGCCCCGTGCGCGAGCTGCTGGGCGAATCCGATCCGATCACCATCCCGGTCTCCGCGACCGCCGTCGAGGCCGCGCGCAAGATCCAGCACTACGACCTCGAAACCTTGCCCGTGGTCGGCGAGACCGGCGAGCTGCTGGGGGTCATCACGGTCGACGACGTGATGGACGTGCTGGAGGCCGAATCCACCGAGGACTTCCACAAGATCGGGGCGGTCGGAACGCTGCCGCTCTCGCCACAGGATGCGAGCCCCTTTCTCCTCTATCGCAAGCGCGTCGGCTGGCTGATCGGCCTGGTCGCGTTCAACACCATCGGCGCGCTGATGATCTCGCAGTACGAGGAGGCCATCGAGGCGCTGGTGGTGCTGGTGTTCTTCCTGCCGCTGATTATCGACTCCGGCGGCAACGCGGGCGCCCAGAGCGCCACGCTGATGGTGCGCGCCCTGGCCACCGGTGAGGTCACGTCCAAGGACTGGCTGCGGCTGTGGGGCAAGGAGCTCGGCGTAGCCGTCGGGATCGGCGTGACTATGGGTCTGGCGGTATCGCTCCTCGGCCTTTGGCGCGGCGGGGCCGACATCGCCCTGCTGGTGGCGATCGCGATGACGCTGATCGTCGCGTTCGCCAGCATGGTCGGCATGCTGCTGCCGTTCATCCTCAGCCGCCTGAAGCTGGACCCGGCCACCGCCAGTGTGCCGCTGATTACCGCGATCGCCGACCTGGGCGGCATCATGATCTATTTCTCCCTGGCCGTGGCGATGCTCGGCCTGGCCACGCCGTAGGGGAAGGAAAACTATGAGCCCGACCGACGACGACATCCAGACCCTGCCGCAGACGCTCAAGACCGCGCTGGACCAGCCCACGGAAGACTCGCTCCAGGGGCTTTGCGATGCCCATGCGGGCGCCGACCTTTCGGACGCGCTGGAGGCGCTGCCGGAAGACCGGATGCTGGACTTCTTCCGGCGTCTCGACGTTTCCTGCACCGCCGATGTCTACGCGCACCTGGAGCCCGACCACCAGACGCGCGTGCTGCACGCGCTCGACGAGGACCATGCCAGCCAGCTGATGTCGGCCCTGTCCTACGACGACGCCGCCTCGGTCCTGGAAGGCCTGCACGACGACCACGCCGAATCCCTGCTCGAGGCCCTGCCGGACGACGACCAGGAGGCGCTGGAGACCCTGCTCGGTTATCCGGAAGAAAGCGCCGGACGCCTGATGACGCCCGAGTACGCCACCGTGCAGCCGGACTGGTCGGTCGGCGAGGCGATGGACCACCTGCGCGAACACCACGAACTGGCGGAGACGGTAAACACCATCTTCGTGACCACACCGGAGGGTGAACTCCTGGGCTGGGTGCGCCTGAAGGAACTGCTGCTGTCGCGCCCCACCACCAGCGTGCGCGAACGCATGCACACCGATGTTGTGAGCATCGCGGCCGAGGAAGACCGCGAAGAGGCGGCCCACCGCATCGGTCATTACGACCTGGACGTCCTCCCCGTGGTCGACGACAACGGCCAGCTGCTCGGCATCATCACCGTCGACGACGTGATGGACGTGCTGCGCGCCGAAACCACCGAGGACTTCCACCGCATGGCGGCGGTCGGCGACATGGTGCTCTCCCTGCGCGACGCCAGCATGAGCCTGCTCTACCGCAAGCGCATCGGCTGGCTGCTGATCCTGGTCGCGGTCAACATCTTCGCCGGCATCGCCATCGCGTACTACGAGGCGGCGATCGAGGCGGTGGTCGCGCTGGTCTTCTTCCTGCCCATGGTCATCGCCTCCGGCGGCAACGCCGGGGCCCAGGCCGCCACACTGGTCGTGCGATCACTCGCGGTGAACGACATACAGCTACGCGACTGGTGGCGCCTCGGCGGCAAGGAAGTCCTGGTCGCCACCGCGCTGGGCGTCACCCTCGCCGCCGCCATCTGGGTCTCCGGCAACTGGCTGGGCACCGTCGAGGTCGCGAACGCCATCGCCCTGGGCATGTTTTTCGTGATCGTCTTCGGCTCGCTGTTCGGCATGCTCCTGCCCTTCGCCCTGACCCGCTTCGGCTTCGACCCGGCCGTGGCCAGCGCCCCGCTGATCACCTCCGTGATCGACATCGTCGGCATCCTGATCTACTTCGGCGTCGCCGTTGCCATGCTCGGCCTCTGACCGCCCGCCCGGCTACGCCCATCGACCACCCGTAGGATGCGATGAGCGCAGCGAATCGCATCAGGGTTACCCCAGCGTCGGAACGGTGCGTTTCGCCCGGCTCAACGCACCCTACGAACCGCTTCATCATCCCGGCCGTAACCCCCGTAGATACCGTCTTGCCCTATGAGGTGCAAGGCGTGTCATTTCGGGGTTGATACGGAGTTTGCGACTTGAGGACGCCGAAGGCGATGTGCAGGAGCTTGCGCATGGCTGCCCCGATCGCGGCCATCTTGGCCTTGCCCCGCCTCAGAAGACGGTGGTACTGGTGCCGTACGTCCGGGTTGTGGCGGCTGGCCACGACGGCGGCCATGTAGAGCGTTTTGCGCAGCCGCCCCGAGCCGGCCTTCGCCAGCCGCGGGGGTCGCTGGACCGAGGTCCCGGACTCCTGCAGGACCGGTACCAGTCCATGGAACGCCGCCGCCTGCCGAGCACTCGTGAACGCACGGCTGCGCAACGTCGCGGCCATCGACGCCGACAACACCCGGCCGATGCCGGGGATGCTCTCCAGCAAGGCCCGATCCCGCTTGAGATGATCATGCGCGTCGAAGTGATCATCGATCTGCTGCTGTAGCCGACGGTATTCCTCGCGCAGGGCTTGCAGCACGTTGTCGATCGACGCCTGGGCGAGGGTGTCCTCGCTGAACTGCGCCTTCTCCAGGCGATTCTCCTCGCGCCGGATGTCCTGCTCAAGGGCTTCCAGCCGGCTGAGCAGGCGTTTGAGCTCCCGCACCTCGGGCGGCTCAGGTTGCCAGCGCCGTGGCGCGCGCTCGATGCCGTAACGCGCCAGCATCATGCTGTCCTTGCGATCCGTCTTGTTGCGCACCCCCATGCCTTGGGCGTGGAAGCGCACCTGAGCCGGGTTCAGCACATAGACCCGAACCCCCTGCTCATGCAGCCAGTAGGCTAGCGGTTCGTGATAGATGCCGGTGGCTTCCAGATACACCTGAAGCGTCTCGGGCGCTTCACCCGTGTTGCGCTGCAGCCAGCGCAGCAACTCCGGGTACTGGTCCTGGCGGTTCGGGAATACCTTCGGCTTGACCTTGCCCGCCTCCAGATCCCGGACCCACATGCAGTCGAGCTTGTTCTTGCTGACATCAATGCCAATATGAGCCATCTCGTCCTCTCACCTTGTCCGTACAGCCTCACCCGCCCTTCACGGGGAGCTTGGATACCGTTCAAACTTCGAGATGAAAAAGGACTCGGGGGCCCATCTACGGCACAGGTTCGTGACCTCAGGATGCGATCGGGTTACCCCGAGTCCGGTGCGGTCCATGGTAGCGATCCGTGAACCGCAAGACACAAGGATGCG
>NZ_KB906250.1:0-23627 GCF_000381245.1 Thioalkalivibrio sp. ALD1
TTGTGCAGAATGACTGCACGGCAGTCACCGCGCCTTGTTCCCACGCAAAAGCGACTCGAGCGCGGACGCGCGATTAAATCAGCGTCTCCCTAGGGCGTGTCAGCCCTTCAGGCGAAGGACGGAGCCGTACTCGGTGCGAACGGTTTCGAAGGCCTGGGTATAAGGACCCGCGGTCTCGGAAGCGCCAAGAAACAGATAGCCACCCGGGTTCATCTGACGGGCGATTCCGTCAAGAACCTGTCGCTTGGTCTCGGCGGAGAAGTAGATCAGCACATTGCGACAGAACACGATGTCGAACTTGCCCAGAGCCGCATAACTGTCGATCAGGTTGAGTTTCTGGAAACGACAGCGGCGCTGGATCTCCGGGCGCACGCGATGGCCCTCCGCCACGGTCTCGAAGAAGCGCGCCCGCCGCGCCTCGCTCAGGCCACGCACAATGCTCAGGCCGTCGTAAACGGCCCGGCGGGCGTCGTCCAGGATCTTCTCCGAAAGGTCCGTACCCATGATGGATACCGGCACGACGCGCCTGGGCCGTGACTCCTCCCACTCGGATACCACCATGGAGATGCTGTAGGCCTCCTGTCCGCTGGAGCAACCGGACGACCAGACCTTGATCCCTGCACCCTTCTCCGCGCGCTCCGGGAGCAGGACATGACGCAGAATCTCGAAGGGGAACCCATCGCGAAACCAGGAAGTTTCATTCGTGGTCATCGCGTCGATCACACGCGTACGCAGACGCGGATTGGGCGCCTGACGCATCGCATGCAACAGCTCCGGGACACTCTTGTAACCGAACTCGTCCAGCAATCGTGAAAGGCGACTGGACACCAGGTACTGGCGGCTGTCGCCCAGCACCAGGCCACAGCATTCGGAAAGGAAACGCGAGAACTCCTCGTAGTCGCGCGAATCGATCACGAAGTCATCCCTGAAAGTCGACGATACGGGCAGACGGGCACGTTGATGACGAATCCTTGACAGCGTGTCGGAAAACCCGGCCGGGGAACAAGCGCGTCCCCGTGCCGCACGGGTGCAGTATACGTGCAACCACATGGACGCCGACAGCTTCCCGACGGGCGATGGATGCGGCGCGCCATGGCCGCTGATGCCCAGGTGCCCGGCAATCCGTTACCGCTCCCATGCCGCCGGGGTCGAATCGGTCGATTAACGCCAACCGCGCAGGCACCGGCTTCAATCCCTGCGGGTTTGGTCAAGCACGGCTTCGGCCAGTTCGTCGGGGTTGAACTTGGACAGAAACGCATCTGCCCCGGCGCGCTTGACCATATCCGTATTGAACTCGCCACTGAGCGATGAGTGGAGCAACACCCGCAGATCTTTCAACTGATCGTTCGCACGGATCCGGGCGGTGAGGGTATAGCCGTCCATCCGCGGCATCTCGATATCCGATATCACCATCTCGATCACTTCGTCGACGGTACCGGCCTGCGCCTGTTCCTCAAGGAAATCCAGCGCCTCGCGACCATCCTTGAACACCAGGTACTCCCAACCCAGCCCCTTGATCGCACCCTCGATCTGCTTGCGTGCAACCACCGAGTCATCCACGATCACGATCTTTCGCTGACCGTGCCGGGCCCGCTCCTCCTCGGCCTCCGCACGCACCTCGTCGGATACACGTGACGGCAACGGATTGACGATCGACAGCACCCGCTCGACGTCAATAATCTCGACCAGCTTGTTGTCGATCTCGGTGACGGCCACCAGGAAGGATTCACGTCCGGTCCCGCGTGGCGGCGATTTCACATCTTCCCAGTTCACGTTGACGATGCGGTCGACGGCCGACACCCAGAAGCCCTGGACCGATCGGTTGAATTCGGTCACGACCACCTTGTGGTCGTCCGTCTCGCCCACCGCGGTACGCAACCCCATCGCGCGCGCCAGATCGATGATGGGGACGGTCCCGCCTCGCAGGGTGGCCACACCGCGCACAACACTCAGGGATCCCGGGATCTGCCGCAGCGGCGGAGACGGGATGACCTCGCGCACCTTGAATACGTTGATCCCGAAGGTCTGCGAACTCCCCAGGTGAAACAGCAGCAGTTCCATGCGGTTCTGCCCCACCAGTTGAGTACGCTGATTCACGTCGTCAATGAATTGACTCATTGTCCTGTTCTCCCCCTCGCCCGGCGGCCGGCCACACCGACCCACCGGGCCCAGTGTGCACCGCCGGGACTGGCGCTGTCATGCCACAAACCGCCGCTACATGCCGATTGCATGCGTTCTTGCCTCCATAACGGCCGCCCGTCGCCACTCTTGAGAGGACAGACCCAACCCTCTGGCATGTTTTCTGCTTGCACAAGGACCAGAAGCCTCTTGAAGACCGACGAGCCGGTACGCACCCAGACCATGAATCAGCCCATACCTCAACCTTTCGTTCGCTCCCGGTGGCTCACGGCCGTAGTGGGTCTCATTCTGGCCGTGGTCTCCGTGACGGCACAGGCCGAGATCGAGGCAGTGGATAACATCCGTCTGGCGGCGGAGCGTTTTATCCAGGAGGAGCTCAACATTACACCGGGCGACGAAGCGGTAGAGATTCAGATCGGGCGGCTGGACAACCGCCTGCGCCTGGCCCGATGCAGCCAGGCACTGGAGACCCGGTTCCCGCCCGGAGGACGGCGCGATGGCAATACGGCGGTCCAGGTTCAGTGCGAGGCCCCGGTGAGCTGGTCGATCTTCGTCCCGGTCACGGTCGAGCGCTATGCGGAGGTCCTGGTCGCCAGCCGCACCCTGCGGCGCCAGCACACGATCCTTCCAGGGGATCTGCGCACCAAGCGAATTCAGACTTCGCGCCATGCAGGAAGCTATTTCGAGAACAAGAATGAGCTGGTGGGGCTGCAAACACGGCGCAATATTCGACCGGGCCAGATCCTGGGCCAGCAGCACGTCACCCAACGCGAGGTGGTCAGCCGCGGCCAACGTGTCACGATTCTGGCCGAAAATGGCTCGGTGGTGATCCGCATGCAGGGCGAGGCACTGGAAAATGGCATCCTGGGCGATCGCGTCCGGGTCAAAAACACCTCTTCCGGGCGCGTCGTGGAAGGCGAGGTACTGGAGTCCGGACATGTACGCGTCGCGCTGTAGAATGGCGAGATGACCCACAACCATCCACAAACTGTGAAGCGACTCGAATATTCACGGCTCAAGGGACTACAGTTTCAGCTGATGCTGCCGCTAACCCCTGCAGTAGAATTGCAAAAACAGGAAATCGAATGATGGATATCAAAGGCCCGAACTCACCCGGCCTGCGCCCGGATGGCAATACCTCGAGCGTAAAGGGCCGCGAAGAGACGTCCCGGCCCGATGCAGGTGCCAAAGGCAATGCCTCGGCACCCGTACGTCAGGATGACTCCGTTACCCTGACCGGTGCGGCGCAGGCGATGAACGCCGCCTCCGAGGCTGCCAACAACGCCCCGTTCGACGAGGCGCGTGTCGCCGAACTGCGCGAAGCGATCTCCAATGGCCAGTACCCGGTGGACAACGAGCAGTTGGCCGATCGCATGATCGAGCTGGAAAGCCTGTTGCGCTAAGAGCCACTGACAGAGAACCCCGACGATGTCGCCCGAACAACGCCACGCTTTCCTCCGCTCGCTGGAGGCCTCGATTCGCCTGAGCCATCAGCTGGAAGAGATCCTGCTGCAGGAGACCCGGGCCGTGGAATCGCGGGCAGCTGACAACCTGCACGACGTCGTCGCCCAGAAACAGACACTCCTGCAGGACCTGGAGACCGAGAGTCGCCGACAACGCGAGACACTCGAGACCGCTGGCGAAACCTACACGCCCGAGGGCATCGCACGACTGTTCAACCGCCTAGAGGGCGGCGCCGAGCTGGAGGATCACTGGCAGGCCCTGCGCCGCTCGGTGGAGCGCTGCAACACCCTCAACCAGGGAAATGCCCGCCTGATCGATCGTGACCGTCGCCGCGTGGAGCTTTCGATTCAGATCCTGCGCGGCGAGGAGCCTGGCCCGGCCCCCACCTACGACCCCTACGGCCGCACACAGTCCGGCAGCCGGACTGGTCGGCGCATCACTCGCGCATGACCCGCGCGCGCTCTGCGCGACACTCTTTCACCCTTCTCCGACCCGCACGCGGGGCTAGTATTCCGGGCCGCCGGACAGTACCGTGCGGCTTGGCCCAATAACGACAACTACGCCACGCATGGACGAGACCGACTATACCGTCGACCGGCCGGAGCGGATCGCCGGCATCCTCAAGGATCTGGACCACAAGCTCACCCTCGTCAATGTCCGGCTCGATGACGATGGTCCGCTGTACAACTCCGCGTTGGTCCGCCTCGATTCCGAAACACGCGAACTCTTCCTCGACGAACTCACCCCCATCGAAGCCAATCGTCATGTAAAGGAAGGCACCCGCATCCGGGTGTTCGCCAGTCTGCGCGGCGTTGCCGTGCGTTTTTCGGCCGTCGTCTCGCGCACCGAACGCGAGGACGCTGGAGCCCTGTACGTCTGCCCCTACCCGGAAACACTGCAATACCTCCAGCGTCGCGAGACCTTTCGCGTGCACATCCCCATCAGTCAGCGCCCGGGCGTGGAATTGCAGTACGGCGACTGGGACGAACCCGGGATCGGCGATCTGGCCGACCTCTCGGTCCAGGGAATGTGCGTGGAGGTACCGCAGGAATGGGTAGACGACCTCGAGATCGGAAGCCCAATGCGTTTCGAGAACCTGCTCTTGCCGGATGTCAGTGAGCGCCTGGGCGGCGATCTCCGACTGGCCAACCGCCGCCGCAGCCCACGCGATGGCTACGTGTATGCCGGGTTCCAGATAACCGGGATGAACCAGTGGCTGGAGCGCCAGATCAACATCGCCCTGCTCTACTACCAGCGCGAGGCACGACGACGTTCGATGGAGTGACCGCTCAACCCACGCGGATATACCCCGGACACGAAAAAAGGCCGCTTGAAGCGGCCTTTTTAATTCACTTGAAACACTTTCTACAAGTGATTGATATTGGTCGGGACGGCAGGATTTGAACCTGCGACCCTCTGCACCCCATGCAGATGCGCTACCAGACTGCGCTACGCCCCGAAGCCGCGAATCATATCCGATTCCCCGCCCTCACGAAAGAACCCGGTCCGCGGGGAATCAGGCCCGTAGCACGCGTAGAACCGATTCCAGTTCCGAGATTGTGTCCTGGATGATCTGGCGCGCCTGCTGGCGATCGCCCTTGGCCTCGTCGCCCGAGAGCTTCTGCCGGGCGCCGTTGATCGTAT
Organism: Thioalkalivibrio sp. ALD1; assembly: GCF_000381245.1. Taxonomy (NCBI): domain Bacteria; kingdom Pseudomonadati; phylum Pseudomonadota; class Gammaproteobacteria; order Chromatiales; family Ectothiorhodospiraceae; genus Thioalkalivibrio; species Thioalkalivibrio sp. ALD1. Next base: position 5,248 of record NZ_KB906250.1, read on the forward strand.
AGCCCTCTTCGTACAGCAGGGCCCGGATCTGGCGGATCAGGATCACGTCCTGGCGCTGGTAGTAGCGCCGATTGCCCCGCCGCTTGACCGGTTCGAGCATCGGAAACTCCTGCTCCCAGTAGCGCAGCACATGGGGCTTTACCTGGCACAGTTCGGCGACTTCGCCAATGGTGAAGTACCGCTTGCCCGGGATCGCGGGCAGTTCCTGGTGGTTACTCGCCTCCAGCATAGCTTTCGACCCTCTCGCGCAGCTTCTGCCCCGGACGGAAGGTGACCACGCGACGTGCAGAGACCGGGATTTCCTCGCCGGTCTTCGGATTGCGACCGGGCCGCTGGTTCTTGTCGCGGAGGATGAAATTACCGAAGCCCGAGAGCTTCACGCCCTCGCCCTCCTCCAGCGACTGGCGCATCTCTTCGAAGAACATCTCGACGAATTCCTTGGCCTCACGCTTGTTCAGGCCCAGTTCTTCGTTCAGCGCGGCGGCAAGGTCCGCCTTCGTCACTGCTGCCATGGAATCACTGCCTCAGGGTTGCCTGGAAGCGAGCGTGCAGATGCTCGACGACCTTGTCGGTGACGTTTGTTACGTCCTGTTCGCCTAGGGTGCGATCAAAAGCCCGCAAAATCAAGCCCAAAGCAAGACTCTTCTCGTCTGGATTCAAGCCCTTGCCCTGGTAGACATCAAACATGCGCACGCCCTGCACCAATTCCAGGTTCAGTTCCCTGATTGCATTCAGCACATCCCCTGCGGGGACCGCCTCCTTTACAACCAGCGCCAGATCACGACGGATCGAGGGGTACGGCGACAACGGCGTGAACTGGGCGACCGGGGCGTGCAGGATCGCTCGGGCATCCAGGTCGAACAGGTAAACGGGTTCTACATCGAACTGCTTGCAGAGCGCGGGGTGCAGGCGCCCGACCCAGCCAATGGGGCGGTCACCCGCCAGAATCCGCGCGGACTGCCCGTCGTGGAGCGCAGGATGTTTCTCCGCGCGAAACCCCAGCGGCGCATCCACGGAGGCACAAAGTGCCTCGACCACACCCTTGGCATCAAAGAAATCGACGCGGCGCGATGCGGCGTCCCAGTGCTCCGGATGCGCTCGCCCACCCAGCAGGCCCGCGAGACGCGGCTCCTGGCGCAGGCCGGAGGCATCCGGCACAAAGCGCAGGCCATGTTCGAACAACCGCAGGTCCGGCTGCTGGCGCGCCTGATTATGGGCCGCCGTGGCAACCAGGCCGGGCCACAGGCCGGGGCGCATCACCGCCAGGTCGCTGGAGATCGGGTTGGCCAGGCCCAGGGGCTCCACCGTGGGATAAAAGGCCCGCGAGGCCTCGGCATCGATAAAACTGAAGCTGATGACCTCGTGAAAGCCCTCGCTCGCCAGTTGCTCGCGCAGCCCGCGCAGGGCTGGGGGTCGCTCGGCTGGCGCCACCGGGGACGGCAGGCGCTGAGGCAGGCGGTCATAGCCATGCACCCGGGCCAGTTCCTCGATCAAGTCTTCCTCGCGCTCCAGATCGAAGCGCGCGCGCGGGGCCCAAACCTGCCACCCGTCCTCCGCAGACTCCACCCGGCAAGCCAGCGCGCCCAGGATACGCTCGACTTCAGCATCCCCGAACGTCGTACCGAGGAGCCTCTCGATGCGCGGCCGGCGCAGCTGGATCGGCTGTTCGAAATGAGACGACGGCGGCTCGCCGACCCGCTCCACCGGCCCGCACTGCCCGCCACAGATCTCCAGCAGCAAACGCGTGGCGCGCTCCATGGCCTGCTCGACCAGCGTCGGGTCCACGCCGCGTTCAAAGCGATGCGAGGCATCGGTATGCAGGCCATGAGCCCGCGCCCGCCCGGCCAGTGCCAGCGGGGCAAAGTGGGCACACTCGAGTACCACCCGAGTCGTGTCGTCACCTACCGCGCTGTCGGCGCCCCCCATGATCCCGGCCAGCGCCACCGGAGCGGTCGCCGAGGCGATCACCAGGTCCTGCTCGGCCAGTTCGACGGTCTGATCCCCGCCCAGCAGGGTCAGCGACTCGCCGGAACGCGCCCAGCGCACCTCGATGGTGCCCCCAAGACGGCCCGCATCGAAGGCATGCAGGGGCTGCCCGAGTTCCAGCATCACGTAGTTGGTGACATCCACGATCGCGCTGAGCGGCCGCACACCGGCCCGGCGCAGGCGCTCGGTCATCCATAGCGGCGTGGGCGCACGCGCATCCAGGCCGTCGAGCACCCGCGCCGCGTACAGCGGGCAGGCCTCGGTATCCTCGACCCGGACCGCAACACTGACGTCCAGCTCTGCCCCGGTCTGTTCGGCCACGTTCTCGTTCAGCGGCCGGTCGAGAAGCGCCGAACACTCGCGGGCAATCCCCCGCATCCCGAGACAGTCGGCCCGGTTCGGCGTCAGATCCACTTCCAGGATGTGGTCATCCAGGCCCAGCGCCGTGCGCAGGTCGGCGCCGATCTCGAGGTCCGTGGGGAGTGCGAGCAGGCCTTCGGCATCCTCCGCAAGCCCCAGTTCACGCGCCGAGCACAGCATGCCCGCGGAGGCGACACCGCGCAGCTTGGACTTCTTGATCCTGAAGTTGTCGGGCAGCACCGCGCCGACCACCGCGACCGGCGCTACCATGCCTTCATGCACATTGGGTGCGCCGCAGACGATGGTCAGCGGTTCGGCCTCTCCCGCCTCGACCTGGCAGATACGCAGGCGATCAGCATCCGGGTGCGGCTCCACCTTCGCCACCCGGCCTACGCGCACACCACTGAACGCGGGTGCCGCCACCTCGATCGCGTCCAGCTCCAATCCCGCCATGGTCAGGCGATGGCCCAGCTCCTCGGGGGTCTCGTCGATCTGCAGCCAGTCCCGCAGCCACTGAATACTGATGCGCATTAGCCGGTCCGTCCGAATTGGCGAATGAATCGGATGTCGTTGTCGAAGAACAGGCGCAGGTCATTCACGCCATGGCGCAGCATCGCCATCCGCTCGACCCCGAGGCCGAAGGCAAAGCCGGTGTACTGTTCCGGGTCGATGTCGACATGGCCCAGCACGTTCGGGTGCACCATGCCGCAGCCCATCACCTCCAGCCAGCCGGTATGACTGCACACCCGGCAGCCATCACCGCCGCAGTGAACACACTGGATATCGACTTCGGCCGAGGGCTCGGTGAACGGGAAGTACGACGGACGAAAGCGCGTGGCCAAGTCGTCGCGGCCAAAGAAGCTCTGCAGGAACGCGCTCAGCACGCCGCGCAGATCCGCAAAGGTGATGTCCTCGTCCACACAGAGCCCTTCCACCTGGTGAAACATCGGGCTGTGCGTCAGATCCGAGTCGCAGCGATAGACCCGCCCCGGCGCGATCACGCGCAGCGGCGGCTTCTGTTGCTCCATGGTCCGAATCTGCACCGGCGAGGTATGGGTGCGCAGGACGCGGTGGGCGTCGAAGTAGAACGTGTCGTGCATCGCCCGCGCCGGGTGATGTTCGGGGATGTTCAGCGCCTCGAAGTTGTGGAAGTCGTCCTCGACTTCGGGCCCCTCGGCCACACGGAACCCGAGCCCGGCGAAGAACGCCTCGATGCGCTCCAGCGTATGGGTGATCGGGTGCAGCGAGCCCTCGGGCAGGCGGCGCCCCGGCAGGGTCACGTCCACCTGCTCGCTGGCCAGCTGCTCGGCCAGGGCGCTGTCGGCCAGGGCCTGCTTGCGGGCCTCGATCAGGCCGGCGACCTCGGTCTTGGCCTCGTTGACCTTCTGGCCGGCGGCCGGGCGTTCCTCCGCCGGCAGCTTGCCGAGCTCCTTCAGCTGGGCGGTAATCGAGCCCTTCTTGCCCAGGTACTGCACCCGGACATCATCCAGCGCCTTCAGGTCAGTGGCCGCCTCGATGCGGTCGCGGGCCTCGGCGACGAGCTGTTGCAGTTGCTCCACGTGCATTCCCCGAAAGTGATGGACGACGGTTGCCCGCCGTCCCGGTGTTCCCTGTTCCCGAAACAAAAAAGGGAGGGCGTCGACCCTCCCCTTTCCGGGACCCGCCAGGCAGTGCCGGGCGGGTAATCCTGCAGGACCTCGTCAGGCCGGCAGTGCAGCCTTGGCCTTTTCCGCGATCTTGCCGAAGGCGGTCAGGTCGTGCACGGCCAGATCGGCCAGGCTCTTGCGGTCGATCTCGATCTCGGCCTTCTTCAGACCCGCCATCAGGCGGCTGTAGGAGAGATCGAACTGACGGGCCGCCGCATTGATGCGGACGATCCACAGCGACCGGAACTGGCGCTTTTTCTGGCGACGGTCACGGTAGGCATACTGGCCGGCCTTGATGACGGCCTGGTTGGCAACGCGGAAGACGTTCTTCCGGGCGCCGTAGTAGCCCTTGGCCTGCTTGAGGACCTTCTTGTGACGGGCGTGAGCGGTTACACCGCGCTTGACTCGTGGCATGTCTTTCTTCCTCGGTCAGATCAACGGTACGGCAGCATTTTGCGCACGGCGGCGACATCCGCCTCGTGCACCATGGCCGGACTGCGCAGGTGACGCTTACGCTTGGTGGATTTCTTGGTCAGGATGTGGCTGCGGTGCGACTGGAACCGCTTGTACTTCCCGGACCCCGTACGGGTGAAGCGCTTGGCCGCACCCCGATTGGTCTTGATCTTCGGCATTGCTTTCTCCGGCATTTTGGGCCGTACCCGATTCGGGCCGGCCGTTTATGGGAGGACCGGCAGGTATGCGGAGACCTGCGCGATCCTTGTTGTCTGACCGGCCTACTTCTTCTTGCCGGTCAGCACCATGATCATCTGGCGTCCTTCCATCTTCGGCCGCTGTTCGACGACCGCGATATCGGACATGTCCTGCTCGATCTTGTCCAGCAACTCGCCACCCAGTTCCTGATGGCGCATTTCACGGCCGCGGAAGCGGATGGTCACCTTGCCCTTGTCGCCGGCCTCGATGAAGCGGCGCAGGTTGCGAAGCTTGACCTTGTAGTCGCCCTCGTCCGTGCCGGGACGAAACTTCACTTCCTTGATCTGAATCTGTTTCTGCTTCTTCTTGGCTTCCTGCGCCTTCTTCGCCTGCTCGAATTTGTACTTGCCGTAATCCATGATCCGGCATACGGGTGGATCGGCGTTTGGCGAGATCTCGACCAGGTCGAGTCCGGATTCCTGGGCCAGCTCCAGGGCCTCGGGGGTACCGAAAATGCCCCGGTTTTCGCCTTCGGCATCGATCAACCGAATCTTGGGTACGTTGATCTGATCGTTCAGGCGGACGGTCTTGGCTGCGCTAATAGCCTTTTCTCCAATTCAAGTCAGTGTTGCCGGTTCGCGACTTCTTCCCGAAGCCGCGTGGCGAAGTCCTCCAGGCCCATCGAGCCGAGATCTTCGCCGCTGCGCGTACGGACCGCGACCTGGCCGTTTTCCATTTCGCGGTCGCCCAGCACCAGCAGGTACGGCACTCGCTTGAGCGTGTGCTCGCGAATCTTAAAGCCGATCTTCTCGTTTCTCAAGTCCGCCTCGACGCGGAAACCCTTGTCGCGCAGCGCTTTCGTCACTTCTTCAGCGTAGGCATCCTGGCGCTCGGTGATGGTCAGCACCTCGGCCTGCACCGGGGCCAGCCAGGTCGGGAAGTGCCCGGCGTAGTGTTCGATCAGCACACCGAAGAAGCGCTCCACCGACCCCAGCAGCGCGCGATGGATCATGATCGGACGCCGGCGCTCGTTGTCCTCGGCGACATACTCCATGTCGAAGCGCTCGGGCAGGTTGAAGTCCAGCTGTACCGTGGAGCACTGCCATTCGCGGCCGATCGCGTCGTGGATCTTGATATCGATCTTCGGCCCATAGAACGCACCGCCGCCCTCGTCCACCGAATACTCCAGCCCCTTCTTCTCGATCGCCGAGCGCAGCGACGCGGTCGCGTGCTCCCAGATCTCGTCGGAGCCGACGGCATCTTCGGGCTTGGTCGAGAGATTTACGTCAAACTTCTCGAAACCGAAGTTCTGCAGGACCTCCAGCGTCAGATCGATCACCGCCATCACTTCGGCCTCGATCTGGTCCTCGCGGCAGAAGATATGGGCGTCATCCTGGGTGAAGCCACGCACGCGCATCAGCCCGTGCAGCGCGCCGGACATCTCGCGGCGGTAGACCGTGCCCATCTCCGCCCAGCGCAGCGGCAGGTCGCGGTAGGAATGCAGCCTGTCCTTGTACATCAGCACGTGGAACGGGCAGTTCATCGGCTTGAGCTGGAAGGCCTGGTGCTCGTCCTCCATCGGCTCGTACATGGACTCGGCGTAGAAGTCCGCATGGCCGGAGGTCTTCCACAGCTCCAGGTTCGCGATGTGCGGCGACACGACGAAGTCGTAACCCGCCTTCTCGTGCATGTCGTACCAGTACTTCTCGATCTCGCGGCGGATGCGCGCGCCCTTCGGGTGCCAGAACACCAGGCCGCCACCTGCCTCGTCCTGGATCGAGAACAGATCCAGCTCCTGACCGATCTTGCGGTGGTCCCGGCGCTCGGCCTCCTTCAACCGTTCCAGGTATTCCTTCAGCTGGTCCTTGTTCGGCCAGGCGGTGCCGTAGATGCGCTGCAACATCTCGTTGTCGGAGTCGCCGCGCCAGTAGGCACCGGCCACCTTGGTCAGCTTGAAGGCCTTCAGCTTGCCGGTAGACGGGATATGCGGGCCGCGGCAGAGATCGACAAAGTCGCCCTGCTTGTACAGCGAGATGTTCTCGCCCTGCGGGATGGACGCGATGATCTCGGCCTTGTACTCCTCGCCCATGTCACGGAAGTATTTCACCGCCTCGTCGCGGTCCATCAGCGAGCGCTCCACCGGCAGATCCTGCTTGGCCAGCTCCTTCATGCGCTTCTCGATCTTCTCCAGATCCTCCGGCGTGAAGCCGCGGTCATAGGCAAAGTCGTAGTAGAAGCCGTTCTCGATGGTCGGGCCGATGGTGACCTGGGCGTCGGGAAAGAGCTGCTTGACCGCCTGCGCCATCAGGTGCGCGGTCGAATGCCGGATGATCTCCACCCCCTCCGGGTCGCGGTCGGTCACGATCGCGACTTCCGCGTCATCGTCGATCTCGTGGCGGGCATCGACCAGATGGCCGTTCACCTTGCCGGCCAGGGTCGCCTTGGCGAGGCCCGGGCCAATGTCCTGCGCCACATCCAGCACGGTGACCGGATGATCGAACTCGCGGCGGCTGCCGTCGGGGAGGGTTACTGCGGGCATTACGAGGCTCCTTCGCCGACCCATACGCGGGGTCGAGCGTCGCGTGTAAAAGATTGGTGTTGCCGGAAGCGACAACGGCGCGAAGCGTACCACACGCCCCGCGCCGTCGGCAGGTTTCCCGGCCGGCTGCCGGGACTCCCGGGGGATGGCTTACATGTTTTCCTCGATGAACAGGTAGGTCCGGTTCACGTTGGGGCGGTGCCAGTCGTCGTAGTGGCGCAGATGCCGGAACTCTTCCAGGTCCGCCAGCCGCCCCACCACTTCGTCCAGCGACTCCCAGTCCTCGATCCCGGCCTTCACCTCGCGCACCAGAAGCTCCAGGTAGTCACCGGTATCCTGACGCGCCTCGGCCATATCGGTGGCCCGCCCGTGGCCCGGCACCACGATCTCCGGATCGATGGACTCCAGATGCCGGAAGGCCTCCAGCTTTTCCACCGGATTGCTCCAGGGATGGATGCCCAGCATGCGCTCGGTGTAGACGATATCGCCGGTGAACACGATATCCTCGCCCGGCAGGTGGACCATAATATCGCCCGGGAAGTGGGCGTCCCCGGCATAAATCAGCTCGAAGTCCACGCCGCCGACCGTCAGGGTGTGTTCGTCCGCGTCAATCGGATTCGGGGCCGGGACGGGTTCGGTCCCTTCCATGGCTTCTTCTCCCACGGCATTTCCCAGAGACTCGATCTGCCCCTCACCGCGTTCGGCCTGCGTGGCCGCGGTGCGCTGCAGCGCGACCAGTTCCGCGCCCTGCTCGTGGAAGTAGCCATTGCCCAGCCAGCGGTGATCCTGAGAACCCACCGAGATCACATGCGTGATCGGCTGATCCGTGACCTCCGCGATGGCCTTGGCCATTCGTTCGGCGACCTTGTAGCTCGGCCCCGAGTCGATCAGCACAACACCGTCGTCGGTCACGACAAAGCCCGTGTTGTTGGTAAACCCGAGATTCTCCGGCGTGCGGTTCTCCAGCGAGCCGTAGAAATACCAGACGCGATCCGTCAGCTGGATCGGCTCCAGCACCTTCTCGATGGGGCGGTCGCGCGGCTCGTCGTTCTCTTCCTCGGCCTGCGCAATCAGGGCCAGACCCATCAGCACAACGGCCAGGAGCGGCCAGACGGTCCAGCGCCTCTTCAATTGCCTGTCCATTCAACAATCCTCAATTAGCAGCTATCGACTCGCCGATTGGAGAGCCTGCGAATGGGTCGCGCGTACTCCGGCCTTCGAACATCCGCTCCGACCCTTATTGGTTATTTTGGTTATTTTGGTTATTTTGGTTATTGACCGAGTATATCCGCCTTCGCGAATATTTAGACAGAGTTCGCATCAATCCCCTGCCCCCCCGGGTCCCGCGGAGCTACGGAGCGCCCGCAAGATCCAGCGGGCCACCAGCGGGAACAGACCCACCGCAACCAGTGAGGCAATCAGGCCAGGCGAGAAAATCCCTTCGGGCCCGTCCAGACGACTGATCTGTGTACCGGCATTGGCAAAGACGATCGTGGCCGGGAGCATTCCCAGTTGCGACACCCAGTAATACGTCCACGTCCGGATGCGCATCAGCCCCATGCCCGCGTTGATCACAAAGAAGGGGAAGGCCGGGGTCAGGCGCAGCGCGAACAGGTAATAGGCCCCTTCGCGCTCGAAACCACGATTGATGGGTTCCAGCCGATCTGCGAATCGGCGCTGCAGGGGCTCGCGGGCGATGGTGCGCGCCAGAAGGAATGTCAGCGTCGCACCCAGCGTGGAGGCAAAGGACGACAGGACACTGCCCCAGAACACGCCGAAGATGGCCCCGCCCGCCAGTGTCATGATCACGATACCGGGCAACGACAGCGCCGCCACGACCACATACACGAAAAAGAAAACGGCCGCCGCCAACAGCGGTTGAGCCGCGCGCTGATCCTCCAGATCCCCCTGGGCATCCTGCAGGCGTTCGAATTCCAGGAAACGGCCGAGGTCGAGCGCGAAAAACACGATCAAGACAACGACCGCGAGGATCGCCACGATCCAGTACGCCCGCGTCAAACCCGCTCCTCCATCCCGAGCTCAGCCCCCGCGCCGCCAGGCATGCCAGCGTTCCAGCCAGTCCAGCAAGCGCCGTGGCGCATGCTGGCGTCGCCAGACCCCCGCCACCGCCTTGTTCGCTTCCATCCAGGTCGGATAGACATGGATCGTACCCAGCAGCTTGTTCAGACCCAGCCCGTGCTTCATCGCAAGCACGAACTCCGCAATCATCTCCCCGGCGTGCGCCCCGCAGATGGTGACCCCCAGGATCCGGTCCTTCCCGGGGACCGTCAGTACCTTGATCTGCCCCCGCGCCTCTCCGTCGACTATCGCCCGATCAAAGTCATCCAGCGCGAAGGTCGTGACCTCGTAGCCAATGCCCTGTTCCTTCGCCTGCTGTTCATTGAGCCCCACCCGGGCGATCTCCGGACTCGTGAAGGTGCACCAGGGCATGATCGAGTGATCCACGCGGAAACGGCGAATGCCCCCGAACAGCGCATTCACAGTGGCAAACCAGGCGGTATGCGAGGCCGCATGGGTGAACTGGTAGGGCCCCGCCGCGTCGCCGCAGGCCAGTATATGCGGGAAGCGCGTCTGCAGGGCCTCGTTGACCTCGATGGTACGCCCGGACGGAATGCCCAGGCGCTCCAGGCCAAGACCCTCGACATTGGCCTCGCGGCCCGCCGCGATCAGCAGGGTATCGCACATGAACGCCTCGTCCCCCGAATCCCCTGTCACGCTCACACGGATGCCATCGCTGTCCTCAGAAACGTCCGTCACCTCAGCGCCCAGTACCAGCTGCACGCCTTCCACGCGCATCTGTTCGGCCAGGGCATCGCCAAACTCCTGATCCTCGCGCGGCAACAGCCGCGATGCGCGACCGATCAGTGCGACGGATGCGCCCAGCCGATGGAACGTCTGTGCGAGTTCACAGCCAATCGGGCCACCACCCAATACCACCATCCGTCGCGGGCATTCGCGCAGGGACCAGATCGTGTCCGAGGTGTGGTAGTCGACCGCATCCAGACCCGGGATGGGCGGGATGGCGGGTCGTCCACCGGTGGCCAGCACGATGGCCCGCGTGCTCAGTTCGCGCCGCGACCCTTCGGGCTCGGTAATCGCCACGGTCCAAGGGGATACCAGTTCGGCATGACCTTCGATCACCTCCACGCCCAGCGATTCGTAGCGCTCGCGCGAATCATGCGGCGCGATGTCCCGAATCACACTCTGGACGCGCTCCATCGCCTGGCCGAAATCGAATTCGGCCGAGGCATGGGCAATACCGTATTCCGGGGCGCGTCGGATCTCGTCCAGTAGACGGGCGGTCCGGATCAGACTCTTGGACGGCACGCAGCCGGTATTCAGGCAGTCCCCGCCCATGGTGCCGGATTCGACCAGCGTGACCCGAGCCCGTAGCGTCGCCGCAATGTACGCGGAGACGAGCCCGGCCGAACCGGCCCCGATCACCACCAGGTTGCGATCGAAGCGCCGGGGCCGACGCCAGCCCCGGCGCGCATGCCGCGCCCGCATCCACGCTACCACCCGCCGCGCAACCAGCGGGAACAGACCCAGCGCGACGAACGAGGCGATCAGCACCGGCGACAGTACGTCCCCTGGCCCCTCCAGCAGACCCAGCTGGGTGCCCGCATTCACGTAGACCACCGTTCCCGGCAACATCCCCACCTGCGATACCCAGTAGAAGGTCCATGCACGGATCGGCATCAACGCCATGGCGATGTTGATCAGGAAAAACGGGAACGCCGGCACCAGGCGAAGGGCAAACAGGTAAAAGGCACCCTCGCGCCGGAAACCATCGTTTATGCGCCGCAGGCGGTCGCCATAACGGCGCTGAATCGGCTCCTTCGCGATCAGCCGGGCGATCAGGAACGCCAGCGTGGCGCCGATCGTGGAGGCGAACGAGACCAGCAGCGTGCCCCACAGCAGGCCGAACATGAGCCCGCCGGCCAGAGTCATGATCGCCGCGCCCGGCAACGACAATGCCGTGACCGCGACGTAAATCAGGAAAAACGCGGCACTCGCGAGAACGGGACGGGCATCCCGCCAGGCCTCGAGATCCTCGCGCGCCGCGAGCAAACGTTCGAACTCGAAATACTGATCCAGCCCGAGGCCGAAAAACAGGCCGACCGCAACGATCACAAGCCCGAGCAGAATCCAGCGTGTTCGATTCATCCGGCGTTCCCTCGAGGCTGGTGGCGCATACCGCCGATCCGGCACCAATCCTGCTGCGTGCGTAGACTGGCGCCATGAACGACCAGCCCCATCCGTACGACGCGCTCAAACCCACCGTTATTCTCGATGCGGTGGAAACCACCGGCCTGCGCTGCGATGGCCGCCTGCTCGCGCTGAACAGCTACGAAAACCGGGTGTACCAGATTGGCATCGAGGATGCGGCGCCGGTCATTGCGAAGTTCTACCGACCCGGGCGCTGGAGCGACCAGGCGATCCTCGAGGAACATGCGTTCAGCCAGGAACTGGTCGCGCGGGAGGTTCCCGTGGCCGCACCACAGGTCGGAGGCGACGGGGCGACCCTGCACCATCATCAGGGCTTCCGCTTCGCGGTATACCCCCGTTGCGGCGGGCGCACGCCGGATCTGGAACAGTCTGATACGCTGCAGCGCATCGGGCGCTTCATTGCGCGCATTCACGAAGTGGGCCGCAGCACGGCGTTCCATGAGCGCCTCACGCTGGATCCAGGGACACTGGGGGAACAGGCCCGGCAGGATGTCCTCGCCTCCGGCCACTTACCCCCCGAACTGCAATCGGTCTACCGCGATCTCAGCACGGACGTGATTCAGCGCATGCAGCGAAACACCGATGCTGTAGGGCCCGTCCCCCAGCTTCGCCTCCATGGCGACACCCACCCGGGCAACATCCTGTGGACCGACGACGGCCCCCACTTCGTCGACCTCGACGACGCCTGCAACGGACCCGCAATGCAGGATCTTTGGATGTTCCTTTCCGGAGAACCGCCAGAGATGGCGGCACAGTTGCGCGACCTGCTGGAGGGCTACGAGACGTTCATGCGCTTTGACCGCCGCGAACTGGGCCTGATCAGCACCCTGCGCACGCTGCGTATCCTGCGCCACGCTGCCTGGCTGGCCCGGCGGGCGGACGACCCCGCGTTCATCGACGGTTTTCCGGTGTTCTACACCCCGCGCTACTGGGAGGAACACATCCTGACCCTTCGCGAACAAGCCGCCGCCCTGGATGAACCGGCCCTGACGCTCACCCACACGGAGATGCCGTACTAGGGAAACACTGATCAAGTGGTCTAGCCCCTGCGATCGCCCCCAGGTCCCGATAGTGTTCCAGCAGTTGCCGCCCGCTCTCCAGCAACTCGGGACCGGGCTCGAGGCCAAAATCCTCCGCTACCCGGCGAAGCTGCTGGTTACCCGCTGCCGGCTCCTCGCAGACCCGCCACAACAGCCGTGCTCCCAGCGGATTCAGCTCGGCAAAGCGTACGCGCTCGTCCTCGCCACGATAGGCCAGCAGATAGGTGGGCACATCACCCGGCTGCTGGGGGCAGTGGTCCGGCCCAATCCGATGCACCGGAAACTCGTAAGCCAGCAGGCGCGCGGCGGACGAAAACACAGGAACCCCAGTCAGCAGATCGCCCTGCGGATCCACGTCGCCGGAGGGCTGCGCATCGCTGTAGACGAGCTCCGTTTCGACCCGTTCGTAGTGCGCCAGCTCTGCCAGAAACGGCCAGTCGCCCGGCTGCGGCCCACGTTCTTCCGACAGGTACTGGACGAATTCCTCCGCCAGCCGCGGGAAATACGGCGTATGACAGCCATGGTCGCGATAGAAATCGCGCACCAGCGCTGCCCATGCCTCCTCCCCGAGGATCCGCCGGATCACCGGGAACCCGCGCCCGAGCAGATTGCGGACGTTATTGATGAACAGGCGCCGGTAGATCGCCAGTCGGCGGTCCTCGATACCCTCCGGAGGCGGGTGGCGCTCCGGGTCGCGCAGGTACCGGGCGAGGCGCTCCTGCAGCTCCTGGAAAACGGGTTCAGCCATGGGCCTGCAGGGATGCGCGCTTCCCGGCCGCGTTGACCTGAAGTGCGCGGATGCGGTCCGTTTCCTCCAGCAAGACCTCCAGCGCCGGGAAATTGAAATCCCGCTCCAGCAGGGTCGGCACCGGGCCAATCCGTTCGTAGGTCGCCTTCAGCAGGCCCCATACATCTCCGCAGACCGGTTGACCGTGCGTGTCCACGCGCAGGTCCGGCGCCTCTTCCTCGTGGCCGGCAATGTGGATGTAGCGCACGCGCTCCAGCGGCAGGCCGTCGAGGAACCCGACCGGGTCATAGCCGTGATTGATACTGTTCACGTAGATGTTATTCACATCCAGCAGAAGATCGCAGTCGGCTTCGTCCAGCACCGCCCGGAGGAACTCCAGCTCGCTCATCCGGGCCCCGACCGGGGTGTAGTAGGAAACATTCTCCAGTGCCATGCGCCGGCCGATCGTCTCCTGTACCTGAAGCACGCGACGGGCCACATGCCGCACGGCTTCTTCGGTAAACGGGATCGGCATCAGGTCGTAGAGGTGGCCCTTTTCGTCCCCGCAGGCCGAGAGGTGTTCGGTGTAGTCCTCGATGTCATGCGTATCGAGGAATCGGCGCAGATCGGCCAGAAACTCCGTGTCCAGGGGTCGTGGCCCGCCGATGTCCAGGGAAAGCCCGTGACAGACGAACGGGTGCGCCTCGGTATATTCACGGAAGGTGCGGCCCAGCCGCCCGCCAAGGTGCATCCAGTTCTCCGGCGCAGCCTCGAAAAACCCGAGCCGCTCCAGCGACTCGGGTGTCTCGGCCAGCGGCTCCAGCAGTGCCCGCCGCAGGCCGAGCCCGGCACCGCGCACGCGGGCCGGGCGTATGGGCTGGATGGCTTCAGCCGCCACAAGTCCCCTCGCCACAGGAGCCTTCCGAGTCCTTTTCTTCTCCTTCACCGTTGGATCCACAGGCCCCCTCGGAGTCCTTGTCCCGGTCATCTCCTTCGCCATTGGCGCCGCAGGTGGCTTCCCCGCAACTGCCCTGGGCCAGCATGTGAGGGGCTGAAGAGCCCTGCTGATAGCCGTGGTTCAGATCCACCGCGGCAAAAGCCGGGCTGGAACCCATGGCCAGGCCGATCGCGGCGGTCCCCACCGCGCCGGCCAGGGTCTTTTTCGAGAACAGTTCTTGTTTCATGATGCAACTCCTTCGTCGCTTAACGTTAGGGGCAAAATGCCCGTCTTGCCAATGATTGCTGTTTTGCACAGCGCCATTGGGGGTCCCCTGTCCTCCACCCTCCTGGCTATCCCCTGTCCATCATCCTCCTGCGGATGTAGAAATCGATGCTCAGGTAGCGCCCGGCACCCCAGAAGAAGATCACCAGCAGCATGATGAAGTATGTCGCGGCCATCTCGATCCCGCTGTTCACGATCGCAAAGCCCCCGTGCTCGGTCAGCCAGTCCCAATTGCCGTGCTCCCGCAGGATGGAACGCGCGCGACTCAGGCGTTCCTGGGCGGCTTCCACCCCCGAGCAATTGAACAGGCACATCATCGGATCGGAGATGCGCTGCCATCCGTTCTCCAGATGGGCCGTAACCGCAGCGACGATCATCGTGATTATCAGCGGGATGGAGAACCAGCGCGCCGCAATGCCCAGCAGCAGGGCGATCGCACCCAGGACCTCGGCGTAGGCGGCCAGCAGCACCATCAGGTACGGAAACGGCATGCCCAGCCCCCAGTCCGGGTTACCAAACCACATCACCACGCTTTCCTTCGGCAGGAAGCCGTCGAGCTTGTTGGTGCCGGCCATCCAGAACACCGGCGCCAGATACAGGCGAATCAGCAGCGGCGCCAGAAAGTCCGCGCCGCGCGTCATGTCCAGCCACCGCTGGAATCTTGTGCCTGCCAGCACCAGCGCTCCACTCATCGCCTAGTCCTCGATTCTTCCGTTGAACTGACTTGAAGCCTAGCGAGCCCTTCGGAAAATTGTGAGAACCGTCGCGCCGCCATTTATGTCCGATCGTCCAGGGGAGGACGAAAGGCCTTCGCGACGCCGTAAAGTGGCGCAGAAACATCAAAGGAGTGGATCACTCATGGACATGAGCCGGATCATGCCGCGCGAGGACACGCTGTCGTCCGTCCTCTCGGCCTACAACCTGCGCGCACGGATCGACACCAACCCCCGTCTATGTGGTCAGTGGCAGCTCAGCACCACCGGTTCCGGGCATGCGAGCTTTCACCTGATCACCGAAGGGGGCTGCTACCTGCACATGGAGGACTGCGAGCCGCTGTGGCTGGATGCGGGCGACATGCTGCTCCTCCCACACGACGACTGGCATCTGCTGGCCAGCGAGCCGTCATTCGAGGACCGGGACAATCACCTCAATCTGCTGGACCCTTCCGAGGCCGAGCCCGGTTCGACACAGCTGTTATGCGGTCACTTTGAATTCGATTCCGGGCGTCGGAATCCGATCCTGGCGGCCCTGCCCGACCGCGTGATCGTGCGCCACGCCGAGAGCGGCGAGCGTCTGGCGCGCCTGGCCGATCTGATGCGGCTGGAACTGTCGGAGCAGTCCGCCGGCTATCGGCCGGTACTCGACCGGCTGGCCGATACCCTGTTCGTGATGACGGTGCGCCACTACGTCTGCCAGTACCAGGAGCATCCCGAACAGTGTCTGATCGCGGCCCTCGCGGACGACCGTATCCGCCGTGCCCTCGATGCGCTGCACGCACGCCCCGAGGAGAACTGGACGGTCGAGGGCCTGGCGCAGGAGGCCGCCATGTCGCGAACCAGTTTCGCCGCGCGTTTCAGCGAGCTGGTCGGACAGGCCCCCATCGACTACCTGACCCAGTGGCGCATGGTCCTGGCCGAACGGCTGCTGCGCGACCCGAGGGCATCCGTGGCCACCGTGATGGAACAAGTCGGTTATGGCTCCGAGCCGGCCTTTCGCAAGGCCTTCAAGCGCGTTCACGGGTACGGACCCGGGCGTATCCGGCGACTGTTCTCGCGCCTGACTCGCGCGCACTGAAACACCGCGGTACCGGGTGTTCAGCGACCCGCAGGCGCCTCCCAGTGCTCGTCCTGCATCACGTCATCCAGCGGCGTGGAGGCCAGGTGGTTGGTGTAGTTCGAGAGGGTCTTCAGCGCGACTGCGAGGATCACATCCAGGACCGCCGCCTCCTCGAATCCCGCCCGGCGAAACGCCTCGAGTTCGTCATTGGGGACCGCACCGCGATGCTTGAGTACTGCCACCACGAATTGGCGCAGGGCCTCGAGCCGCTGATCGGGCACGGGTTGATCCTCACGCAGCGCGTCGACGACCGCATCGGGCAGGCCCGCCATCCGTCCCGTCATGGAGTGCGCGGCCATGCAGTAATGGCATTCGTGGAACCGACTGATCGTGAGTAGCGCAACGCTCTGTTCCTCAGGAGACAGGCTGCTCTGGCTCAACCGCTCGGTCAGGTCCAGGTAGGCCGAGGCCGCCGCCGGGCTGCTGGCCATCACGCGAATCAGATTGGGCACCAGGCCGAGCACCTTCCCGGATCGCTCGAAGGCCTCCGGCGCGCTGTCGGTCGTTCTCAGAGGGAATTCCATCGTCATCTACCTCCAGGTAACCACGGATCAGTGGTTCCCTCGCTCTTCGTCGCGGACCGGTCTGACCGGCAGCAGGGTTTCCAGTGCCGGCAACAGATGCAGGACCGTATCCGCGTCCTGCCGCGCCTTGGCCATCAGGAGCACACCTTCTACCTGCGCCAGCCATTGTTCCGACAGACGGGCACTATCCGACGCCTGCGGGAGTTCACCCCTTTGCACGGCGGTCTCGATCGCTCGCTGGAAATGGCCACGCAGGGCCTCCAGGTGAGCGGCCACGGCCATTCGAACCGCCGAATTCCAATTCGCCAGTTCCAGGGCCAGGTTCCCGAACGGGCAACCGGGGAGCTCCCCGACCTCCGCCTGGGCGCGGATCTCGAACTGATGCAGGCGATCAACGAACCGCCCAAGGCGACCGCGCAGAGGCAACTCACATTCCAGTGACGGACGGAGTACCTCGCGCTCGAGTTCGCGATAAAGCGTCTCGAGCATCTCCAGCACCAGGGCATCCTTGCTGGCAAAGAAGTGATAAAGACTCCCCTTCTTCACGCCGGCGTGCGCACAGATCTCGGCCACGCCGACGGCGCCGTAGCTGCGGCCAAGGACCAGCGACCGTGCGGCGGCAATCAGGGCGTCGCGTGTCCGAGTTCGGATGAGTGTAGGGGCCATGCATTGAATGGTAGTTGACCGGTCGGTAAGTTGGAAAGTATCGAATACCCAGCGAGGCCACGATGTCCATCACGGTTCCGTCCACTACGGCCGCCAACGCGCAGCCGGTCACGATTCCAGTGCGCTACGAGGACAGCTGGCAGGATGGCTTCGGCGCGCGCGGCTGGAAGCTGGACATCGCCGGACTGGGCGCCGACGTGATTGCCGCAACTCCCTATTGCGGGGATCGCATTCCGACTTCGGTGTTTGTCCATGACATCGTTGACCATCTCCTGTGCGGCTTCAGTCTGTCCGGTTATGTCGACGAGGCTGCGGCCCTGATCCAGCTCTCCCTGCGAACCCACTCCGACCCCGTCCCGGACTATCAGCAGATGGTCGACGAAGATCTGATCCCGGGGCTTAGCCAGCACGATGACTGGATCGAGCTACTGCCGGCCTCGCTCAACCCCTCCCCCGAGGACGCCGGGGACCCTGGCCTCCTCCTGAAAGAGCTTCGCGAAAAGCTGGGTGACGGGGCCCTGCGCGCCCTGCTTACGGCCGGGTTCGTCCGCGAAGGCTGGAAACGAGCGGAAGATGCACGGGACCACTGGGAGGGGCTTGGCCTGCGTTATCCGGACCGCGGCGCGACCGCACTGGCACTGCAGGCGCTATTCGAGTGGATGGATACCACGGTGCGCGAACAACAGTGGATGCACGCGACTGGACAATTTCTGATTCATCGCGAACACGTGACCTTCCGATTTTCTCGGCCTGAGGGCGCGGGGCATCAGTCGGTCAAGGTCGCTACCAGTCATTGAACCCGGCCCACAAGACGCAGATCCGCGCCTAGGGAGACGCTGATTTAATCACACGTCCGCGCTCGAGTCGCTTTTGCGTGCGAACAAGGCGCGGTGACCGCCGTGCAGTCATTCTGCACAAGGGAACCGCAACGC
>NZ_KB906251.1:0-15342 GCF_000381245.1 Thioalkalivibrio sp. ALD1
GTGTCGCTGATCAGCCCGATCGCGATGGAAGATGGTCTGCGCTTTGCGATCCGTGAAGGCGGCCGCACCGTCGGCGCCGGCGTCGTATCCAAGATCATCGAGTGATACAGTAGATAAGTTGAACGATCGACCGCGAGAGGCGGCGCCCGGTGCGTCGTCTCTCGCGTTTGTTTCTTGTCGATTCGATTTTTAGGCCAGTAGCTCAATTGGCAGAGCAGCGGTCTCCAAAACCGCAGGTTGGGGGTTCGAGTCCCTCCTGGCCTGCCATCTTCACCGATGGCGGCGAGTACCGGGTGATACGTATTCATGAGTGAACAATCGGAACAGACCGGCGGGCTGGATACCTTCAAGCTCGCGGTAGCCGTGGCGCTGCTGATTGCCGGCGTCATGGGCTTCTATTGGTTCTCGGACGAGTCCACTCTGATCCGTGTGCTCGGGCTGCTGGCCGTGGTCGGCGTGGCCGTGGCGATTGGCATGACCACGGCGAAGGGGCATCAGCTGGCGGCCTTCATGGGCAATGCCCGTACCGAGGTGCGCAAGATGGTCTGGCCGACCCGGGTCGAGACCACGCAGACCACGCTGATCGTCATCGCCGTCGTGATCATGGTGGGGATCTTCCTCTGGCTCCTGGACATGTTCCTGGGCTGGGGTATCAGTCGTTTCATCGGTTAGTCACAGGATTCTCTCCATGGCATTACGCTGGTACGTCGTACAGGCATTCTCGGGCTTCGAGGCCCAGGTGAAGCGGTCCCTGGAGGAGCGCGTCGAACGTTTCGGCATGCAGGACCACTTCGGCCAGATCCTGGTGCCCACCGAAGAGGTCGTCGAGATGAAAGACGGCCAGAAGCGCAAGAGCGAGCGCAAGTTCTTCCCGGGCTATGTGCTGGTGCAGATGGACCTGAACGACGAGGCCTGGCACCTGGTCAAGGCCGTGCCGCGTGTGCTCGGTTTTATCGGCGGTACTGCCGATCGTCCGGCTCCGATCAGTGACAAGGAAGCCGATGCCATCCTGCAGCGTATGCAGGAAGGTGCCGAGAAGCCGCGCCCGAAGGTCCTGTTCGAAGTGGGCGAGATGGTGCGCGTCATCGACGGCCCGTTCAACGATTTCAACGGCGTGGTCGAGGAAGTGAACTACGAGAAGAGCCGCCTCCTCGTCGCCGTACAGATTTTTGGTCGCTCGACACCCGTGGAACTCGAGTTCCACCAAGTCGAGAAAACCTGACGTACTGACGTCACCACTGCTAGTCGGGGAGCCGCGAGGCGCTTGCACCCGAGGGAGTCATCATGGCGAAGAAAATCGAAGCGTATATCAAGCTTCAGGTGCCCGCCGGCAAGGCCAATCCGAGTCCGCCCGTCGGGCCGGCGCTGGGTCAGCGCGGCGTGAACATCATGGAGTTCTGCAAGGCGTTTAACGCCCAGACCCAGGAAACGGAGCCCGGTCTGCCGATTCCGGTGGTGATTACCGTCTATTCGGATCGCAGCTTTACCTTCATCACCAAGACGCCGCCAGCGGCGATCCTGCTGAAGAAGGCTGCGGGCGTGCAGAAGGGGTCCGGCGAGCCGAATACCAGCAAGGTTGGCACCGTGACTCGGGCGCAGCTCGAGGAAATCGCGAAGACCAAGGAGCCGGATCTGACCGCCGCCGATCTGGACGCCGCGGTGCGCACCATTGCTGGCAGTGCCCGTAGCATGGGTCTCGAAGTGGAGGGCCTCTGACATGGCGAAAATGACCAAGCGAATGAAGGCCATCCGCGAAAAGGTCGAGCCGGGCCGCCTGTATCCGGCGACCGAGGCCTTTGATCTGCTGCGTGAGCTGCCGAAGGCGAAGTTCCGCGAGTCGGTTGACGTGGCGGTGAACCTCGGCGTGGACCCGCGCAAATCCGATCAGGTCGTGCGTGGCTCCACCGTGCTGCCGCACGGCAATGGCAAGAGCGTGCGCGTGGCCGTGTTCACCCAGGGCGCCAATGCCGACGCCGCGAAGGAAGCCGGTGCCGATGTGGTGGGCATGGACGATCTCGCCGAACAGGTGAAGGCCGGCCAGATGGACTTCGACGTGGTGATCGCCTCCCCGGACGCGATGCGGGTCGTCGGTCAGCTCGGCCAGATCCTGGGCCCGCGCGGCCTGATGCCGAACCCGAAGGTCGGCACCGTGACGCCGGATGTGGCCACTGCGGTGACCAACGCCAAGAGTGGCCAGGTGCGCTACCGCACCGACAAGGGCGGGATCGTGCACTGCACCATCGGTGCGGCCGACTTCGATTCGAACTCGCTGGCGGACAACCTGAACGCTTTGCTGGCGGATCTGGTCAAGATGAAGCCAGCGACCTCGAAGGGCCAGTACGTCAAGGGGGTCACGGTCTCCACGACGATGGGCCCGGGCGTGAAGGTCGATCAGGCATCGCTGTCACTGTAAGAAGTTTTTTGGTTTTTGGTCGGCTGTCGCGCAAGCGGCACGCCATCCAAGACCGCAGGCGCCACCCCGTTCTCGGGGTGGCTTAATCCACCAGCCTGCGCAGATGGTGTCACCCGATTCAGGAAGTACCTGCGACGGGAGCACCGAAGTGCCGGGTTCGCCCGGTTTCACGACCGCCTCCGGGTGGTCTCACTAGAGGAGAGTCAACGTGGCTTTGAATCTCGACGACAAGAAGGCGATTGTCTCGGAGCTGGCTACGGTTGCTGCCTCGGCGCATTCCGCGGTCGCCGCGGAATACCGGGGTCTCTCGGTCGCGCAGATGACCGACCTTCGTCGGCAGGCCCGCAATTCCGGGGTCTATCTGCGGGTGGTGAAGAACAACCTAGCCAAGCGTGCCATTGAGGGTACGGATTTCGCGTGCATGCAGCCCGAGCTGCATGGCCCGCTGATCCTGGCCTTCAGCGAGGAGGAGCCTGGCTCCGCTGCGCGCCTGGTGAAGTCCTTCGCCAAGGAAAACGAACAGCTGAAGGTCCGGATGGTGTCCTTTGGTGGGCAGCTGATGGGGGCGAATGATCTCGATCGCCTCGCCAGCCTGCCGACGCGTGATGAAGCGCTTGCGCAGCTTCTCGCCACCATGAAGGCGCCGCTCGACAAGTTCGCCCGTACGGTGAACGAAGTCCCGGGCAAGCTCGTGCGTACCGTTGCAGCAATTCGTGACCAGAAACAGGCAGCCTGAATCTCATCAAGCCGTTTCTGAGCAAGTACTGAATGAATACGGGTGTTCCCCGTTAGGAGAGTAAAAAATGGCCGTTTCGAAAGAAGACATCCTGGAAGCCATCGGCAACATGACGGTCCTGGAAATCGTGGACCTGATCAGCGAGATGGAAGAGAAGTTCGGCGTTTCCGCCGCTGCCGCCGTCGCGGCCGCCCCGGCTGCCGCTGGTGGTGGTGAAGCCGCAGCTGCCGAAGCCAAGGACGAGTTCGACGTTGTCATGTCCAGCTTTGGCGAGAACAAGGTTGGCGTGATCAAGGTCGTCCGTGGCCTGACCGGTCTGGGCCTGAAGGAGGCCAAGGAAATGGTCGAAGGCGTGCCGGCCACCGTGAAGGAAGGCGCGGCGAAGGAAGAAGCCGAGAAGATGAAGGCGGAGCTGGAAGAGGCTGGCGCCACTGTCGAACTGAAGTAAAAGGCGCTTGCGCCTGTTGTTTTCGTGTACATCACGAAGCCCTGAGGCTGGCGGCCTTCCGGTCGTCAGCCTCAGCCCGTGGTGGCGCGGGTTTTTTCGCGCGTTGTTCAGCTAGCCGCCGAGGTAAGCCATGGCCCTCAGTTATACCGAAAAGAAACGTATCCGCAAGGACTTCGGGAAGCGTCCCCAGATCCTGGACGTCCCGTATCTGCTGGAAACCCAGTTGACCTCCTATCGGGATTTCCTGCAGGCCGAAAAGGGTCCGGACGCGCGCCAGGTGCTGGGCCTGCACGCGGCGTTTCAGTCGGTGTTCCCGATTGTTAGCTATTCCGGTCATGTCCAGCTCGAGTACGTCAGCTACCGCCTGGGCGAGCCGCTGTTCGATGTGAAGGAATGCCAGATCCGCGGCGTGACCTACGCGGCCCCGCTGCGTGTGCTGCTGCGCCTGGTGATCCACGACAAGGAGGCCCCGGCCGGCTCCACCGTGGTGAAGGAGGTCAAGGAGCAGGAGGTCTACATGGGCGAGATGCCGCTCATGACCGAGAACGGGACCTTCGTGATCAACGGCACCGAGCGCGTGATCGTCTCCCAGCTCCACCGTTCGCCCGGCGTGTTCTTCGACAGCGACCGTGGCAAGACTCAGGGCAGTGCCCAGAAGCTGCTCTACAACGCGCGCATTATTCCGTACCGCGGTTCCTGGCTGGACTTCGAGTTCGACGCCAAGGACGGGGTTTACGTGCGTATCGACCGTCGCCGCAAACTGCCGGCGTCGATCCTGCTGCGCGCGCTGGGCATGGATACCGAAGAGATCCTGTCCACCTTCTTTGAATTCAACCAGATCACCCTCGACGACGACGGCGGTGAACTGGACCTGATCCCCGAGCGTCTGCGCGGCGAGACCGCCGTGGTCGACATCACCGACGGCAAGAACGTGATCGTCGAGGCCGGGCGCCGGATTACCCCGCGGCATATCCGCGAGATCGAAAAGGCCGGCATCAACCGCCTGCGCGTGCCGGACGAGTACCTGCTCGGCCGCGTGCTGGCCAAGGGCGTGGTCGACGAGTCGACCGGCGAGTTGATGGCGGCCGCCAACGACCCGCTGACCCAGGAGTTGCTGGACAAGCTGCGCGCCGAGGGCGTGAAGTCGGTGGAGACCATCTACACCAACGACTACGACCATGGCCCGTTCATGTCGGACACCCTCCGTCTGGATCCGACCAAGACGCAGTTGGAGGCCCAGGTCGAAATCTATCGCGTGATGCGCCCCGGCGAGCCGCCGACCAAGGACGCCGCCGAGAACCTGTTCTCCAACCTGTTCTTCTCCGAGGACCGCTACGACCTGTCGGCGGTTGGCCGGATGAAGTTCAACCGCCGTGTCGGCCGCGATACCGACGAGGGTCCGGGCGTGCTGTCGCCCGAGGACATCCTCGATGTGCTCAAGGTCCTGATCGACCTGCGCAACGGCAACGGCCGCACCGACGACATCGACCACCTCGGCAACCGCCGCATCCGCAGCGTGGGCGAGATGGCCGAGAACCAGTTCCGCCTGGGCCTGGTGCGCGTCGAGCGTGCGGTCAAGGAGCGTCTGACCGTCGCCGAGAGCGAGGGCCTGATGCCGCAGGAGCTGATCAACGCCAAGCCGGTGGCGGCCGCGGTCAAGGAGTTCTTCGGGTCCAGCCAGCTGTCGCAGTTCATGGACCAGAACAACCCGCTGTCCGAGGTGACGCACAAGCGTCGCATCTCCGCGCTGGGCCCGGGCGGCCTGACGCGCGAACGCGCGGGCTTCGAGGTGCGCGATGTGCACCCGACCCACTATGGCCGTGTCTGCCCGATCGAGACGCCGGAGGGCCCGAACATCGGCCTGATCAACTCGCTGGCCGTGTACGCCCGTACCAACCGTTACGGCTTCCTCGAGACCCCGTACCGCAAGGTCGAGGAGGGCAAGGTCACCGACGAGATCGTGTATCTCTCCGCGATCGAGGAGAGCCAGTACGTGATCGCCCAGGCGAACGCGGCGATGGACGAGCAAGGGCGTCTGACCGACGACCTGGTCTCCTGCCGCTTCCAGGAGGAATTCACGATCTCGACGACGGACAAGATCCAGTACATGGATATCTCGCCGAAACAGATCGTGTCCGTGGCGGCCGCGCTGCTGCCGTTCCTCGAGCATGATGATGCGAACCGCGCCCTGATGGGTGCGAACATGCAGCGTCAGGCCGTGCCGTGCCTGCGCGCGGACAAGCCGCTGGTCGGTACCGGTATTGAGCGCACCGTGGCCATCGACTCCGGTTCCGCGATCGTCGCCAAGCGCGGCGGTACGGTCGATTCCGTGGACGCCGCCCGCGTGGTGGTGCGCGTGAACGACGACGAAACCGTCGCCGGCGAGCCGGGTGTCGATATCTACAACCTGACCAAGTACTCGCGTTCCAACCAGAACACCAGCATCAACCAGCGTCCGCTGGTCGCGGTGGGCGACGAAATTGCCCGTGGCGACGTGCTGGCCGATGGTTCCTCGACCGATCTCGGCGAGCTGGCCCTGGGGCAGAACATGATGGTCGCGTTCATGCCCTGGAACGGCTACAACTTCGAGGATTCCATCCTGATCTCCGAGCGCGTGGTGCAGGAAGACCGCTACACCACGATCCATATCGAGGAGCTCAACTGTGTCGCGCGCGACACCAAGCTGGGCCAGGAAGAGATTACCGCGGACATCCCGAACGTCTCCGAGTCGCTGCTGGCCAAGCTGGACGAGTCCGGTGTGGTCTATGTCGGCGCCGAGGTGAACCCGGGCGACATCCTGGTCGGCAAGGTCACGCCCAAGGGCGAGACCCAGCTGACCCCGGAAGAGAAGCTCCTGAGGGCCATTTTTGGCGAGAAGGCCTCGGACGTGAAGGATACCTCCCTGCGTGTGCCGTCCGGCATCGAGGGCACGGTGATCGACGTGCGCGTGTTCACCCGCGATGGTGTGGAGAAGGATGCGCGCGCCAAGTCGATCGAGGAAGACGACCTCGCCGCGGTCAAGAAGGACCTGAAGGACCAGCTGCGGATCTACGAGGACGACATCTATGCCCGCGTCGAGAAGCTGCTGGTCAACAAGGCCGCCGCCGGTGGCCCCGAAGGGCTGGGTGACGGCTCCAAGGTCACCAAGAAGTACCTGCAGGGATTGTCCCGCGACCAGTGGTTCGAGGTGCGCCTGAAGGACGACGCCGTGAACTCCCAGCTGGAGGACCTCGGTCGCCAGCTGCAGGAGCAGCACGAGCTGTTCGACAAGAAGTTCGAGCACCAGAAGGCCAAGGTCGCCGCGGGCGACGACCTGCCGCCGGGCGTGCAGAAGATGGTCAAGGTCTACGTGGCCGTGAAGCGCCGTTTGCAGCCGGGCGACAAGATGGCCGGTCGTCACGGGAACAAGGGCGTGATCTCGATGATCGTGCCGGAAGAGGATATGCCGTTCCTCGACGACGGTACCCCGGTCGACGTGGTCCTGAACCCGCTGGGCGTACCCTCGCGTATGAACGTCGGACAGGTACTGGAGGTGCATCTGGGCTGGGCCGCGAAGGGGCTGGGCGACAAGATCAACCGCATGCTGGAGGCGCAGGCCGAAATCGCGAAGCTGCGCGAGCTCCTGGGCCAGATCTACAACCACCGTGACAAGAAGGTCGATCTCGATTCCATGTCGGATGCGGAGATCATTGCGCTTTGCCGCAACCTGCGCGGTGGCGTTCCGATGGCCACGCCGGTGTTCGATGGTGCCGAGGAGGCCGAGATCAAGGAGATGCTGCGGTTGGCCGATCTGCCCGAAACAGGGCAGGCCGAGTTGTTCGACGGCCGCACCGGCGACTCCTTCGATCGCCCGGTGACCGTCGGCTACATGCACATGCTGAAACTGAACCACCTGGTCGACGACAAGATGCATGCGCGCTCGACCGGCCCGTACTCGCTGGTGACCCAGCAGCCGCTGGGCGGTAAGGCGCAGTTCGGTGGCCAGCGCTTCGGCGAGATGGAGGTCTGGGCGCTGGAGGCCTACGGCGCCGCCTACACCCTGCAGGAAATGCTGACGGTGAAGGCGGACGACGTGCAGGGCCGCAACAAGATGTACAAGAACATCGTCGACGGCGAGCACCACATGGAGGCCAACGTCCCCGAGTCGTTCAACGTGCTCATGAAGGAGATCAAGGCGCTCGGCATCAATATCGAGCTGGAGCAGGACTGATCTCCTCCGATCCGAATGTGATCCGAAGGGGTGCAGGGCACCCCTCGACCCAAAGCTTTGTGAGGCATAGCGAATGAAAGACCTCCTCAATCTGTTCAAGCAGCAGACCCAGCCGGAAGAGTTCGATGCGATCCGTATCGGCCTGGCCTCCGCGGACCAGATCCGTTCGTGGTCCTTCGGCGAGGTGAAGAAGCCGGAGACCATCAACTACCGGACCTTCAAGCCGGAGCGCGATGGCCTGTTCTGCGCCAAGATCTTCGGCCCGGTGAAGGATTACGAATGCCTGTGCGGCAAGTACAAGCGCCTCAAGCACCGGGGTGTGGTCTGCGAGAAGTGCGGCGTCGAGGTGACCCAGACCAAGGTGCGCCGCGAGCGCATGGGGCACATCGACCTGGCCTCGCCGGTCGCGCACATCTGGTACCTGAAGAGCCTGCCGTCGCGCATCGGGCTGCTGCTCGACATGACCCTGAAGGACATCGAGAAGGTGCTCTACTTCGAGTCCTTCATCGTGATCGACCCGGGCTTCACCACGCTGGAGAAGCGCCAGCTCCTGACCGACGAGGAATACCTCGAGGCGATGGAGGAGCACGGTGACGACTTCACCGCGATGATGGGTGCCGAGGCCGTGCTTTCCCTGCTCAAGGAGATGGACCTGCAGGGCGAGGCCGCGAAGCTGCGCCAGGACCTCTCCGAGACCGGCTCCGAGACCAAGATCAAACGTCTGGGCAAGCGCCTCAAGCTGATCGAATCGTTCCTGGACTCCGGCAACAAGCCGGAGTGGATGATCATGTCCGTGCTGCCGGTGCTGCCGCCGGACCTACGTCCGCTGGTGCCACTGGACGGTGGCCGCTTCGCGACCTCTGACCTCAACGACCTGTACCGCCGGGTGATCAACCGCAACAACCGGCTGCGCCGCCTGCTGGAGCTGAATGCGCCGGACATCATCGTGCGCAACGAAAAGCGCATGCTGCAGGAGTCCGTGGATGCGCTGCTGGACAACGGCCGTCGCGGCCGTGCGATCACCGGCACCAACAAGCGCCCGCTGAAGTCCCTGGCCGACATGATCAAGGGCAAGCAGGGCCGCTTCCGCCAGAACCTGCTGGGCAAGCGTGTCGACTACTCCGGCCGTTCCGTGATCGTGGTTGGCCCGACCCTGCGTCTGCACCAGTGCGGCCTGCCCAAGCGCATGGCGCTGGAACTGTTCAAGCCGTTCATCTTCGGCAAGCTGCAGCGCCGTGGACTGGCCACCACCATCAAGGCCGCCAAGAAGGCCGTGGAGAAGGAAGGCCCCGAGGTCTGGGATATCCTCGAAGAGGTGATCCGCGAGCACCCGGTGATGCTGAACCGCGCGCCGACCCTGCACCGCCTGGGCATCCAGGCGTTCGAGCCGGTGCTGATCGAAGGCAAGGCGATCCAGCTGCACCCGCTGGTCTGCGCCGCGTTCAACGCCGACTTCGACGGCGACCAGATGGCCGTACACGTGCCGCTGTCGCTGGAGGCCCAGTTGGAGGCGCGCACGCTCATGCTGTCTTCCAACAACGTGCTCTCTCCGGCTAACGGCGAGCCGATCATCGTGCCGTCGCAGGACATCGTGCTGGGCTTGTACTACCTCTCGCGCGAGAAGGTGAACGCGAAGGGCGAGGGCATGACCTTCTCCGACGTGGACGAGGTGCACCGCGCCTATGAACACAAGCAGGTCGATCTGCATGCCCGGATCACCGTGCGCATCGCCGACACCATGGCCGATGTGGCCGACGGTGAACCGCTGCCGTCCATGCGTGTGGAAACCACCGTCGGTCGCGCGATTCTGTCGCGCATTATGCCGAAGGGCCTGCCGTTCGAGCTGATCGACCGCGAGCTGAACAAGAAGACCATCTCCGCGCTGATCAACTCGTGCTATCGCCGCCTGGGTCTGAAGGACACGGTGGTGTTCGCGGACCAACTGATGTACGCGGGCTTCTACTACTCCACCCGCGCCGGCGTGTCGTTCTGTGCCGATGACATGGTCATCCCGGACGAGAAGCACCCGATCCTGCAGCACGCCGAGGACCAGGTGAAGGAGATCGAGGATCAGTACGCCTCGGGTCTGGTCACCAAGGGCGAGCGCTACAACAAGGTCGTGGACATCTGGTCGCACTGCAATGACCAGGTCGCCAAGGCGATGATGGAGCGGCTCGGCAAGGAACAGGTGACCAATGCCGAGGGCGAGACGGTCGAGCAGAGCTCGTTCAACTCGATCTTCATGATGGCCGATTCCGGCGCGCGTGGTTCCGCTGCCCAGATCCGTCAGCTGGCGGGGATGCGCGGTCTGATGGCCAAGCCGGACGGCTCCATCATCGAGACGCCGATCACCGCGAACTTCCGCGAGGGTCTGAACGTTCTGCAGTACTTCATCTCGACCCACGGCGCGCGCAAGGGTCTGGCCGATACCGCGCTGAAGACCGCGAACTCCGGTTACCTGACCCGCCGTCTGGTGGATGTATCGCAGGACGTGGTGGTCACGCAGCACGACTGCGGAACCCAGCAGGGCCTGATGATGAAGCCGATCATCGAGGGCGGTGACGTGGTCGAGCCGCTGCGCGATCGCGTACTGGGCCGTACCACGGCGGTGGATGTCCATCGCCCGGGTACCGACGAGGTCCTGATCCCGGCGGGAACGCTGCTGGATGAGGCGATGGTCGACAAGCTCGACGCCGCCTCGGTGGACGAGGTGCTGGTGCGCTCCGCGATTACCTGCGAGACCCGTCAGGGTATCTGTGCCAAGTGCTACGGTCGCGATCTGGCCCGTGGCCACGAGGTTAACGAGGGCGAAGCGGTGGGCGTGATCGCCGCGCAGTCCATCGGTGAGCCGGGTACGCAGCTGACCATGCGTACCTTCCATATTGGTGGTGCGGCCAGCCGTGCGGTAACGGTCAGCGCGATCCAGGTGAAGAATGCCGGGGCCGTGCGTCTGCACAACCTGAAGACCGTCACCAACAAGGCGGACAACCTGGTCGCGGTGTCGCGTTCCGGGGAGCTGGGCGTGATCGACGACCAGGGTCGCGAGCGCGAGCGCTACAAGATCCCGTATGGCGCCACCATTACCGTGAAGGACGGCGATGCGGTCGAGGCCGGTCAGGAAGTCGCGACCTGGGATCCGCATACCCATCCGATCGTCACCGAAGTGGGCGGCTACATCCGTCTGGCGGACTTCGTCGAGAACGTCACGGTCACCAAGGAGACCGACGAGTTCACTGGCCTGTCGCAGAACGTGGTGCTCGATCCGAAGAGCCGCTCCAGCGCTGGCAAGGACCTGCGTCCGACGGTCAAGCTGGTCGACGACGACGGCAACGAGGTGTACATCCCGGGCACTGACATGCCCGCGCAGTACATGCTGCCGGCCAATGCGATCTTCAATCTCGAGGACAACGGCCGTGTCGAGGTCGGCGATGTTATCGCGCGGCTGCCACAGGAGTCGTCCAAGACCCGCGACATCACGGGCGGCCTGCCGCGTGTGGCCGACCTGTTCGAGGCTCGTCGTCCGAAGGAACCCGCGGTGCTGGCCGAGATCTCCGGCACCGTCTCGTTCGGCAAGGAGACCAAGGGCAAGCAGCGCCTGGTGATTACTCCGGACCAGGGCGATCCGGTCGAGATGCTGATCCCGAAACTGCGCACCGTGAACGTGTTCGAGGGCGAGCGCGTGGAGCGTGGCGAGGTCGTGGTCGATGGCGAGCTGGATCCGCACGACATCCTGCGGCTGCGCGGCGTAACGACCCTGGCCGAGTATCAGGTCCAGGAGATCCAGGACGTCTACCGCTTGCAGGGCGTGAAGATCAATGACAAGCACATCGAAGTCATTGTTCGCCAGATGATGCGCAAGGTGAACATCGTCAACCCGGGTGACACCAAGTTCCTCGCGGGCGACCAGGTCGATCGCAACCGTGTCCTGGAGGAGAACGAGAAGCTGGGTGATGACCAGCAACCAGCGACCTACGAGCGCGTGCTGCTCGGGATCACCAAGGCCTCGCTGGTCACCGAGTCGTTCATCTCTGCGGCTTCGTTCCAGGAGACCACCCGTGTGCTGACCGAGGCGTCCACCCGTGGCGCCCGTGACGACTTGCGTGGCCTGAAGGAGAACGTGATTGTGGGTCGCCTGATCCCGGCCGGGACGGGGTTGGCCTATCACAAGGAACGTCGCCGCAAGCGCGAGTTGGAAATGCCGGAGTTCGAGAGCATCGAGGAGGAGTCGGCGGTGACCGCCGACGTCGAATCCGATGCGTCGGGCCCGGAAACCACTGGGGAAGGCTCCGAATAGCCTCCCCTTCTGTTGACACCTCAGGGGGCGGCGATTAGAATTCCGCTCCCTCGACAGGCCGGTCACGGCGCCGGCCTGTCGTTATTTTTAGGCTAGGAGAAAGGGTTTCATGGCCACGATCAATCAGTTGGTACGCAAGCCCCGCAAGCGCCCCGTCGAGAAGAGTGCGGTGCCGGCGCTGCAGGGTTCGCCGCAGAAGCGCGGGGTATGCACCCGTGTCTACACGACCACGCCGAAGAAGCCGAATTCCGCGCTGCGCAAGGTTGCGCGCGTGCGTCTGACCAATGGCTACGAAGTGAGTAGCTATATCGGCGGCGAGGGCCACAACCTCCAGGAACACTCGGTGGTCCTGATTCGTGGCGGTCGTGTGAAAGATCTTCCCGGTGTGCGCTACCACACGGTGCGTGGCTCCCTGGATACCCAGGGTGTGCAGAACCGCACCCAGGGTCGTTCCAAGTACGGCACCAAGCGCCCGAAGAAATCCTAACCGTGTACAAGAGCGGGAACTGAAACATGTCGAGAAGAGCAGCTGCCCCCAAGCGTCACATCCTTCCTGATCCGAAATTCGGAAGCGAGCGCCTGGCCAAGTTCATCAATACCGTGATGCGTGACGGCAAGAAGTCCGTCGCCGAACAGGTCGTGTACGGCGCGCTGGACCAGATCGAGTCCAAGCAGGGTGACGGTATGGGTGCGCTGGAACGCGCGCTGGACAACATTCGTCCGCGCGTCGAGGTGAAGTCTCGTCGTGTGGGTGGCGCCACTTACCAGGTGCCGGTCGAGGTTCGCTCCGTGCGTCAGGACGCCCTGGCGATGCGCTGGGTGGTGGAAGCGGCCCGCAAGCGCGGCGAACGCACGATGGCGCTGAAGCTGGCGGGCGAGCTGATGGACGCCGCCGATGCCAAGGGCTCCGCCGTGAAGAAGCGCGAAGACACTCACCGCATGGCGGAAGCGAACAAGGCGTTCGCCCACTTCCGCTGGTAAAACCGATTTAGAGAGGCTCAACGTGGCACGCAAGACCCCACTGAAGCGCTACCGGAACATCGGGATCAGCGCGCACATCGACGCCGGCAAGACGACGACGACCGAGCGCATCCTGTTCTACACCGGTCTGTCGCACAAGATCGGCGAGGTGCATGAAGGCGCCGCCACGATGGATTGGATGGAGCAGGAGCAGGAGCGCGGGATCACCATCACCTCCGCGGCGACCACCTGCTTCTGGCAGGGCATGGCCCAGCAGTTCCCGGAGCATCGCGTCAACATCATCGACACCCCGGGGCACGTGGACTTCACCATCGAAGTCGAGCGTTCCATGCGTGTGCTGGACGGTGCGGTGATGGTTTACTGCGCCGTGGGTGGCGTGCAGCCGCAGTCCGAGACCGTCTGGCGGCAGGCCACGAAATACTCCGTGCCGCGTATGGCGTTCGTCAACAAGATGGACCGCGCCGGTGCCGACTTCCTGCGTGTCTACGAGCAGATGAAGGAGCGCCTGCAGGCCAACCCGGTCCCGATCCAGCTGCCGATCGGCGCCGAGGACAACTTCCGCGGCGTGATCGACCTGGTCAAGATGCAGGCGATCTTCTGGGACGATGAAAATTACGGGATTTCCTTCGAGTACAAGGATATCCCCGACGAACTCAAGGCCGAGGCCGAGAAGTGGCGCGAGAACATGCTCGAGGCCGCCGCCGAGGCCAATGAAGAGCTGATGGACAAGTACCTCAACGAGGGTACGCTCAGCGAAGAAGAGGTCAAGCAGGCGATCCGCCACCGCACTATCGAGCTCGAGATCGTGCCGATGCTGTGCGGGTCCGCGTTCAAGAACAAGGGCGTGCAGGCCATGCTGGACGCGGTAGTGGAATACCTGCCGTCTCCGGAAGAGGTCAAGGCCATCAAGGGTGTGAAGGCCGGCACCGAGGAGCCCGTGGAAAAGCATGCCTCGGACGACGAGCCCTTCGCGGCGCTGGCGTTCAAGATCATGACCGACCCCTACGTCGGTTCGCTGACGTTCGTGCGGGTGTATTCCGGCGTGCTGAGTGCTGGCGATACCGTGCTCAATACGCAGAACAACCGTCGCGAGCGGATCGGCCGCATCCTGCAGATGCACTCCAACTCTCGCGAGGAGATCAAGGAGCTGCGCGCGGGCGACATTGGCGCAGTCGTTGGGCTCAAGGATCTGTATACCGGGAGCACGCTGTGCGCGCCGAACGACCCGGTCGAACTGGAGCGCATGGAATTTCCGGAGCCGGTGATCTCGATCGCCGTCGAGCCGAAGACCAAGTCGGACCAGGAAAAGATGGGTATCGCGCTGAACAAGCTGGCGCAGGAAGATCCGTCATTCCGCGTGCGTACCGATGAGGAATCCGGCCAGACCATCATTTCCGGAATGGGCGAGCTTCACCTGGAGGTCCTGGTGGACCGCATGAAGCGCGAATTCAAGGTCGAGGCGAACGTCGGTCAGCCGCAGGTTGCCTACCGCGAGACGATCAAGAAGAGTGTCGAGTCCGAAGGCAAGTTCGTGCGTCAGTCGGGCGGTCGCGGTCAGTACGGCCATGTCTGGCTTCGCATCGAGCCGCAGGAGCCCGGTGATGGCTACGAGTTCGTCAACTCCATTGTTGGCGGCGTAGTGCCGAAGGACTACATCCCGGCCGTGAACAAGGGTGTCGAAGAGCAGATGGCCAACGGCGTGCTCGCCGGTTACCCGGTGGTGGACGTGAAGGTCACGCTGTTCGATGGCTCCTACCACGACGTGGACTCGAACGAGATGGCGTTCAAGGTTGCCGGCTCCATGGCCTTCAAGGAAGGCGCACTGAAAGCCGGTGCCGTGCTGCTCGAGCCGATGATGAAGGTCGAGGTCGAGACGCCGGAAGAGTACATGGGCGACGTGATGGGCGACCTCAATCGCCGCCGCGGCCTGGTCAAGGGCATGGAAGATGTCGCGGGCCAGAAGCTGTTGAAGGCGGAAGTCCCGCTGTCCGAGATGTTTGGTTATTCGACCCAGCTGCGCTCGATGAGCCAGGGCCGCGCCACCTATTCGATGGAGTTCGAAAAGTACTCCGAGGCGCCAGCCCAGGTGGCCGAAGCCGTGGCCGCGAAGGCCTCCTGATCCGAATCGCGTAATCCGAAAGAACTGTAGAAAGAGGTTTGAGCTGTGTCCAAGGAAAAGTTCGAGCGTAAGAAGCCGCATGTGAATGTGGGGACGATTGGTCATGTGGACCATGGCAAGACCACGCTGACGGCGGCGATG
>NZ_KB906252.1:0-4731 GCF_000381245.1 Thioalkalivibrio sp. ALD1
CTCAAGGCTCTGGGCAAGCGCGCCCTGCGAATTGCTCAGATTGCGCTGAGCATTCAGGGACATGATGTTGGTGTTGATGATCTGAGACATGGTCGTCCTCCCGAAAGACCTGTCGTACTCCCTCGACGGCTCTCGTCAACAGGACGACTCCGCTCCGTAGTCCATTAACGGCCATGGCCCCTTAATCTTTAACCTTGAAACAGGTATGGGTATGCACGGTGCGCCACTGCATCCAGCACCTTTTCGCCACACCCAGGACGGCGGGTTTTTACGGGTGACGGCTTGCAGACATGAAGCAGTTATTCAGCAATCCGGGGCGCGAATCGGCCGAGCACGGGACATCGGAGACGGAATGGTGCTACGCATCAGCCGCCCGGCTTCATCGGGCCGGAGCGCATGGTGTTGCGGCGGGTGGTCTCATAGGCGTTGGTGCCGCGCCGGCCGTCGCGCAGATCGCGTAGCTGGCGGCCGGCATCGGCGCGGCGTCTGGAAAGGTCCGGCAGGGTCTGCTGGTAGAAGGCCGACAGGTCTTCGAGCGCGCGGCGCAGTGTCGCGCCTGTGTCGTCGCGTAGCGGGACGGGCTCCTCGCCGAACGCGCGGTCGATCAGCACCCGTGCCTGCAGGTCCAGTTCCTCCAGGCGGTCCCAGTCTTCCTCCTGGAGCGCCTGGTCCATCAGGACGCGCACCGCCTGAACCGCGTCCTCCAGCGTGGCATCCGTTCCCGTATCGTCGCGTTTTGTCATGATCAGCGGACGACACCACGCGACAGGGGGGCGGTCAAGGCCTGCGGCTCAACCCGCCTTGCGCTGGCGCTGTTCGGGGGGGATGTCGTCCCAGCCCGCCTTGATCTCGCGCAGCAGCTTCGCGACCTCGTCCAGAGCCGCCGGGTCATTCTGCATATTGCCCTCCAGCAGGCGGCGGCTCATGTACTGATACAAAGCGTCGAGATTGCCGGACAGCTCGGGGTTGTGCTTGTGATCCAGCACCGCACGCAGTGACTCGACGATATCGATCGCCTTGCCGATCTTCTCGCCCTTCAGCCCCACGTTGCCCTGCTGCATCGCGCCTTTCGCCACGGCGATGCGCTCCAGAGCCCCCTCGAACAGCATCTGGATCAGCCGGTGCGGATCGGCCACCTGTGCCTCGGCCAAAGCGCCCGACTGCCGGTACTGGTTCACTGCCCGATTCGTCCCCGGTCCGTACATCTGCCTGTCTCCGTTATCCATTCACCGCTTGGCGGCGGTTATCGACGAGAGTTGTTGTTGGCCAGCGGCATATTGGCCAGCTGCCCCATCAGGAAATCGCTGCTGCTTTGCAGCCGGGCAACGGTCTGATCCATGCGCGAGAACTGTTGCACCAGGCGTTGCTCCATCTGCTCGATACGGTTGTCCAGTCGTTCACGGTCCTGCCCGATTCGACTCAGGTCGCTCTGCAACCCATCCGTACGCATCCGCAGAATACCTTCCGAACCCAGGAAGGAACTCATCACGTCGTTCATCCCGCCTGCGACCTGGCGCACCGTCTGCGTAACGTTTTCAAACCCGTCTTCCTCGACCGCCTGACGGAAGCGATCGGAATCGAAGCTCAGAGTCCCGTCGGAGTTTGTCGTGATGCCGAGTTCGGCGAACATGGTGTTGTTCGCTCCGGACACGTCGGCCCGCTGCATGAGTGCGGTGGACATCTGGCTCTGGATATTGCGTACCGTGCTGTCGCCCGTGAGGATCGAAGCCTGGCGTTCCTCCGAATCGTAGGCGGTCAGGTCGCGAATCTGCGAGATAATCGCGTTGTAGCTCTCAACGAAACCCGCCATCTGTTCGCGAAGGCCATCGCGGTCCTCGGATACCGTGACGTTCACCGGGCTGCTGGTCACCTGCCGCAACTCGATCTCCATACCCTCGATCGCGTCATCCAGCGTGTTGGAACTGCTGGTTACCGTCATGCCATTGATGGTGGCGATCGCATCGCGTGCCTCCTGGGTCTGCTCCAGGTTACTCGACGCCAGGCGCCCGATTCCCTCGTTGGATGGCTCCGGGTCGCCTTCCACCGTTACCGAAATCGTATTGTTCGCGCCCGTCTCGGTTGCGTTGAACACTAGGCGCGAGCCCTGCCCGTCGTTCACGATCGAGGCGGTCACACCCGCACCGGCAGCGTTCACGGCCTCGCGTACATCGCGCAAGGTGTCGCCTTCATTCACCTCGATCTGAAAGGACTTGCCGTCCCCCACCTGAATGTTCAGGGTGCCCGCCCCGACTTCGTCGTCGCGACTCTCGAATGCACCCGCCTGTGTGGCCAGCGACTGGGACTGTGCGAGCTGCTGTACTTCCAGCGACAGCCGGCCGTTGTCCGCCGTGCCATCGGTCGTGATCGAAGCGACCTCGTCGTTCGACATCTCGACGATCTGCTCCGGACGAAAGCGCGAAAGATCGGACATCGACTGCTGGGCCTGGTCGATACCGCTGCGCAGGGTGCCAAAGGCGGAAATCTGCGCCTCCAGCTTCTCCTCGCGCTGATTCATGCGCGATTCCCGCGGGGCCCTTTCCGCCTGGATCAACTCGCCTACCAGCTGATTCAGATCCAGGCCGGAGCCGACACCCAGTGAACTGATTGCCATAACGCTCTTACTCCTTGGTGCCCGGCGTCCCGAGCCCTCGCAACTGCGTATTACTACCCTTTACGACAGATTAGCCGAAATCTTGATGGTTCCCGCCGAAAATTTACCACGGCGCGCCCCTGCTTACCGGCGCACGCAGTTTCGCTCCCAAAAAAAGAAAAGCCGCACCCCAAAAGGCGCGGCCAAACGAAATGACACATTGCAGTTACAGCGTGGGCTTCAGGCCTTGTCCACCAGCCCGGTTCCTGTCAGCCCCTGCTCTTCCTGAAACTGCTCGACCAATGCCAGCACCGCTTCCGGAGGAATCTGGCGAATCACGTTCTCGCGGTCGCCGTCCATCACCGTAATGACGGTACGGCCGCTGACGTCATCCACCGAGAATTCGAGCGAACGCTTGCTGGACTGCAGGTACTCATTGATCGACTCCACCACCTTCTCGAGATCCGAGGCCTCGATCGGTGCGGGGGCGCGGGGCACCTCCGTGGATCGTTGCTCGGATCGGACCTCGCCGCCCGGATCGACGACGCGGCCCGAAGCACGAGAAAGCCCGGCGTCCAGGACCGGGCGACTGCCCGATTCCTGCCCGCGAGGGGTCATCAACGCTGGTGATGAAGTGACATTGCCCACCTGATCACTCATAGCACTGTCCTCGTCAGAGGGCTGGAGCGACCGGGTCTCCCCGGCCACTCCAACCTCGACCTACCTGGTTCCCTTCTTACTGCAGTAGGGCCAGGGCGTTCTGCGGGACAGCATTCGCCTGCGACAGCACCGAAGTACCGGCCTGCTGCAGGATCTGTGCCCGGGTCAGCTCGGCCGTCTCGGTCGCGAAGTCCGCATCGCGGATACGGGACCGGGATTCCTCCAGGTTCTCCGAGGTCTGCGTCAGGTTGGAGATCGTCGACTCGAAGCGGTTCTGGATCGCCCCGAAGTCACTACGGATGTCACTCACCGCGGTCAGCGCCGAGTCCACTCGCTCGATCACGTTGTTGGCGTTGGCGACCGTCAGCACATCCACATCGCTGAGATCACCGTCAGCCTCGACCGTGTCCGCGCCGAACATGGCTTCGCCCTGAGTACCGGAGAAGGTGATGCTGTTTGGCGAGATGATGCTCATGTTGCCGTCATCATCCAGGGTCACCCGACCGTTGTTGCCGATCGCGGCGGAAATGGCATCCGCCAATTCCTGCTTGTCGCTGTACTCACCGTCCGCGACGTTGATCACGGTGCCGTCCTCGTCATCGCCGAAGCGAATGCCGAAGTCGCCATCCACGGTGAAGGTATCGCCTTCCTCGCCATCTTCACCAGCCTCGCTGGTGCCGTCATCGAACAGGGCGGAAGAGAAGCTGGAGGCGTCCGAAATGACCGGCGCATCCACGCCATCGCCCGTGTCGGCGGTGGCGATCTCGATCCCGTCATCGGTGGCGGAAACCACATAGTCGCCACCCAGCTGGTCCTGGATCGCCGCCGCCATGTCATCCAGGGTGGCGTAGCCGTCAGCGCTGTCAAGCGTCACGGCATTGCCATCAACCTCGAAGCTGACCGTTCCGAAGGAACCTTGATCGCCAACACCATCCGAGATACCCGCATCGTCCGCATCGCTATTGGCTGCGGAGATCTCGACCGCATCACGCGTGGTCGTGTTCGTAACGGTTACATCGAATCCGTCGAAGGTTACCTCGTAGTCACCGCCGAGTTCAGCCTGCAGCGCAGCGGCAAAATTCTCCGCGTCAGCGTCTTCGGAAAAATCACCATCCAGGGTCACTTCTTGCCCGTCGACTTCGAACACGGCGTTGTCAGTGCTGAAATCGAGGTTCCCCGAGGTTTCGGTTCCGTCATTATCAAGCGTAAAAGTGATGGAGCCCCCGACCTCGGCCTCACTCAGGTCCTCACCCAGCAGGGCGGTCACGTCACCGGTCGTATAGGTACCCGGCGTGGCATCGGTACCCTCGGTGATGAAGTCGGACAGATCGACTTCGGCGGTGGCCAGTGCACCGATCGCGTTCAGGCGGGTGCTGGACTCCAGGCTCAGATCGATGGTCTCGCCCACATTGGCGCCCACCTGGAACTTGGCATCCCCAAAGCTGCCATCCAGGATCTTCTGGCCGTTGAACGAGGTCTGG